>JASGEY010000102.1:0-40496 GCA_047605925.1 Microbacterium sp. | reverse complement strand
GTCGGCGTCGACATCAACGCGACCCACACGCGATCCGCGACCCAAGGCACAGTGACCGGCGTCTGCACGCCGATCCACCTCGGCCGAAGCATCACCGTGCATGAGATCGTCGTCTCCGACGATCAGGGGCGGCGATGTTCGACGATTCGCATCACGAACATGATCAAGGATCTGCCAGGCTGACCGATCGCAGGCTGCAGCGAACAGCCCACAGTGAACAGCCCACAGCGAACAGCGCGAACCGAACAGCCCGCACCGGACAGCCCGCAATGAACAGCCCGCACCGGACAGCCCGCACGACCAGTCCCTGCGGCTCGCGGAGCGCTGAAGGAAGCCTTCTACTTCTTGGGAGCGAGCTGCTCGATGATCGCCTTGGCGACGTCTTGCATCGTGAGGCGACGATCCATCGAAGCCTTCTGAATCCAGCGGAACGCCTCCGGTTCGCTCAGGCCCATCTTCTCGTTGAGCAGGCCTTTTGCACGGTCGACGAGCTTTCGAGTCTCGAAGCGCTCGACCATGTCCGCGACCTCGGCCTCGAGGGTGATGATCTGCTCGTATCGGGCGAGTGCGATCTCAATGGCGGGCAGCAGGTCATTCGGGGTGAACGGTTTGACCACATAGGCCAGGGCACCGGCTTCGCTCGCCCGTTCGACAAGCTCTTTCTGGCTGAACGCCGTCAGCAGCACGACAGGGGCGATGTTGCCCTTGTGCAGCTTCTCGGCAGCGCTGATGCCATCGAGTTGAGGCATCTTCACGTCCATGATGACGAGATCCGGGCGCAGCTCGGTCGCCAGGGCAACGGCCGTCTCACCGTCGCCGGCCTCGCCGACGACGTCGAAGCCGTTGTCGCGGAGAATCTCGACGATATCGAGACGGATCAGCGATTCGTCCTCGGCGACGACGACGCGTCGGGGGGCGGATGCCGTGGGCTGCTCAACCTGTTCTTCGGTCACGTCTGCCATTCTAACGGAGGCTGTTGTGCACCGCGGTTCGTCATGACCGGTCGACACTGAGTGTTCTGGTGCCGGCGGTGGGATTCGAACCCACACGCCCTTTCGGACAAAGCATTTTGAGTGCTCCGCGTCTGCCATTCCGCCACGCCGGCCCACCATCGACCCTACCGCACCCCGCCACAGTTGCCGTCCTCCCTACCAGCCATCGACCAGAGCGCAGCCACGGGACACGCCTGTGCGCCGTGCCCCTGCCAGGAGCGCGGCGCACAGAGTTCACCAGGCGGCGGTTAGATGCCAGCCATGTAGATCGGACCAGGCGGCGGTTAGATGCCAGCCTTGTAGATCGGAGCAGCTCCGCGCACGGTGTCGCCGACCTTTTGGACACGAAGATCGTTCGTCGAGCCGACGATTCCAGGAGGAGATCCGGAGATCACCACGACCGTGTCGCCTTCTTCGGCGAGACCCGAGTTGAGGAGCTGCTCGTCGACTTGCCTGTACATCGCGTCTGTGTGGTGCACAGCATCCACCAGGGTCGATCGGATCCCCCAGGTCAGTGCCATCCGACGACGGATGCCGGGCTCCGGCGTGAACGCGATCATCGGGATTCTTGAACGGAGGCGCGAAAGACGGCGAGCCGAGTCTCCCGACTGCGTGAAAACGCAGAGGTACTTCGCCTCGACGAACTCGGCCACTTCAAGCGCGGCGAGCGTGATCGCACCGCCCTGGGTGCGCGGTTTTGCGGTCATCGGCGCGATGCGCTCAAGTCCGTGCTCCTCCGTCGATTCGATGATGCGAGCCATCGTCTCAACAACGATCACCGGGTAATCTCCGACGCTGGTCTCGCCAGACAGCATCACAGCATCCGCGCCGTCGAGCACCGCGTTGGCGACGTCCGAGGTCTCCGCGCGCGTCGGCACTGGACTGCTGATCATCGACTCGAGCATCTGAGTGGCAACGATCACAGGCTTCGCCATACGACGCGCGAGGTCAACGGCGTGCTTCTGAACGATCGGAACCGCCTCAAGAGGAAGCTCCACGCCGAGGTCGCCGCGGGCGACCATGATGCCGTCGAACGCATCGATGATCCCCTCGAGGGCGTCGACAGCCTGCGGCTTTTCGATCTTCGCGATGACGGGCACCTTCACGCCCTCTTCGGCCATGATCTCGTGCACACGGTTCACATCCGACGCGTTGCGCACGAAAGACAGAGCAATCAAGTCGGCGCCGGTGCGCAGGCCCCAACGAAGATCTTCTTCGTCCTTGTCGCTCAGCGCTGGGACGTTGACGGCGACGCCGGGAAGGTTGATTCCCTTGTTGTTCGACACTGCACCGGCCACGACGACCTTCGTCGTGACGCGGACTCCATCGGTGTCGACGACCTCCACCCGCACCTTGCCGTCATCGATCAGCAGAAAATCGCCAGGCTTGACGTCTTGCGGAAGGCCCTTGAATGTTGTGCCGCAGATTTCCTTGTTGCCAACGATCTCTTCGGTGGTGATCGTGAAGATGTCACCGACCTCGAGTTCGTACGGGCCGTCTTCGAACCGGCCGAGGCGGATCTTCGGGCCCTGCAGGTCGACGAGCACCGCAACCGCCCTGCCCGTGTCGTCCGCAGCGCGGCGGACGTTCGCGTAGTTGGCTTCGTGCACGGAGTAGTCGCCGTGGCTGAGGTTCAGTCTGGCGACATCGACACCCGCCTCGATGATGGCTCGTACGGTTTCATACGTGGACGTTGACGGTCCGAGTGTGGCGACGATTTTCGCGCGTCTCAACAGATTCTCCAGGGTAGAAGGATAAAAATCGGGCGACGGTGCCTGGCTCAGCCTACGCGGGCTGGAGCCCGATCGCGACATCGGTCGGCCTGACCGGCTCAGGCAGCACGGTCTCGCCCATCAGGTAACGGTCGACATTCGCGGCCGCAGCACGCCCCTCTGCGATAGCCCACACGATCAACGACTGGCCACGGCCGGCATCCCCAGCGACGAACACACCGGGCAGTGTCGACTCATAGGACGAATCGCGCTGGAAGTTCCCGCGGTCTGTGACCTGCGGGCGCTCGCCCTCGGCGAAGCCTTGCTGTTCTGGTCCCGTGAATCCCATGGCGATGAGCACGAGGTCTGCGGGAATCTCCCGCTCAGTGCCGCTCTTGGGCACGCGTCGACCGTCGACATATTCGGTCTCGGCAACGCGCAAGGCGCGCACCTCACCGACCTCGTTCCCCAGGAACTCTACGGTCGAGGCGAGGAAGACGCGTTCGCCGCCTTCTTCATGCGCCGAAGACACCTCGAACACCGTTGGCACCATAGGCCACGGCTGATGCGAGGGGCGATCTGTGCCAGGTTGCTTGCCGATCGCGAGGTTGGTGACGCTCAGCGCGCCCTGACGGTGGGCGGTACCGATGCAGTCGGCACCGGTGTCGCCACCGCCGATCACGACGACATGCTTGCCTTCAGCGGTGATCTGATCGGGCACAATATCACCAGCAACCGCGTGGTTGGACTCAACGAGGTACTCCATGGCGAAGTGCACGCCAGCGAGATCTCGACCGGGGATCGGAAGATCCCGAGGGACAGTGGAGCCCGTGGCGATCACAACAGCGTCATAGCGTGCCCGCAGATCAGCCCAGGTGATGTCCTTACCGATCTCGACGCCAGCGCGGAACCGCGTGCCCTCCTCCTGCATCTGACGCAGACGTGATTCGAGGTGCGACTTCTCCATCTTGAAATCGGGGATGCCGTACCGAAGCAGTCCGCCAATACGGTCGTCGCGCTCGAACACCGCGACCGTGTGGCCGGCGCGCGTCAGCTGCTGCGCAGCCGCGAGGCCGGCCGGTCCGGAACCCACCACGGCGACGGTTTTCCCAGTGAGTCGCGCAGGCGGCTGGGCTTCGACCCAGCCCTTGGTGAACGCCTCGTCGATGATCGATACCTCGACCTGCTTGATGGTGACTGGCGGCTGGTTGATGCCGAGAACGCATGCGCTCTCACACGGCGCAGGGCACAGCCGCCCTGTGAACTCGGGGAAGTTGTTGGTCGAGTGCAGACGGTCAATCGCCGCACGCCCCTCCCCTCGCCACGTGAGGTCGTTCCACTCCGGGATCAGATTGCCGAGCGGGCAACCCTGGTGGCAGAACGGCACTCCACAGTCCATACAGCGACTCGCCTGTCGCCGGAGCACAGCCTGGTCACCAGGCTCGTACACCTCTTTCCAGTCGAGAATGCGCACAGGCACAGGGCGACGAGCAGGAAGCTCGCGCTCGGTGACTTTCAGAAAACCTTTGGGATCAGCCACCGGTCACCTCCAGGATGCGGTTCCAGACGATATCGCTATCGGGGTCGATCCCCTGTGCCTCTGCCTCTTCGCGCATGCTCCGCACAGCAGCGAAGTCGCGTGGGAGCACCTTCACGAACTCGGATGCCACCTCATCGAAGTTCGCGAGAATCTCCGCACCGAGGTCAGATGCAGTGCGCTCAACGTGCTCACGAATGAGACTGCGGACGACTTCGATATCAGCCCGGTCAAGAGGCGAGAGCAGGAGTTCACCGCTACCCAGCGACTGCGCGTTGATCTTGCCAGGATCGAGCGTGCGGATGTACGCCACTCCCCCAGACATACCTGCACCGAGATTACGTCCGGTCGGGCCAAGAATCACCGCGGTTCCGCCAGTCATGTATTCGAGAGCATGGTCGCCCACACCCTCGACCACTGCGGTCGCCCCGGAGTTGCGAACCAGGAAGCGCTCGCCCACGATACCGGAGATGAACATCGAACCTGAGGTCGCACCGTAGCCGATGACGTTGCCGGCGATGACGTTCTCATGCGGTGCGATCGAGGCGCCACGAGGGGGTCTGATCGTGATCTCACCACCGGAAAGCCCCTTGCCGACGTAGTCGTTCGCGTCACCTTCGAGACGCAGCACGATTCCGGCTGGCATGAACGCCCCGAGGGACTGGCCTGCGGTGCCGTGCAGCGTCACATCGATCGTCGCTCGAGGGAGCCCAGCTGCGCCATAACGGGCGGTCACTTGGTGACCGAGCATCGTACCGACAGCGCGCTCGGTGTTCGCGATCGGCAGCTCGATCACAACGGGTTCGCCGTTGAGCAGCGCGTTCTTCGCGATGTCGATCAGCTGCACGTCGAAGTGCTTATCGAGCTCATGATCCTGCGTGCGGCCACTCTGGCGCGGTTCGCTTGCCGGGAAAACCGGGCCCTCAAGGATCGGCGTGAGATCCAGCCCCTGGGTCTTCCAATGCTCGACTGCCGCGTCCACTCCGAGCAGGTCGGTGCGTCCGACGATCTCGTCGAGCGAACGGAAGCCCAGCTCAGCGAGGATCTCCCTGACCTCCTCGGCGATGAACTCCATGAAGTTCACAACGAACTCGGGCTTGCCGGAGAATCGCTCACGCAGCACAGGATTCTGAGTCGCGACGCCGACAGGGCAGGTGTCGAGGTGGCAGACGCGCATCATGATGCAACCGCTGACGACGAGCGGAGCGGTGGCGAAACCGAACTCTTCAGCACCGAGCAGGGCGCCGATGACGACATCGCGGCCGGTCTTCAGCTGACCGTCGACCTGGACAACGACGCGATCACGCATGCCGTTGAGCATCAGTGTCTGCTGTGTTTCGGCAAGACCCAGCTCCCACGGTGTACCAGCGTGCTTGAGCGAGTTCAGCGGGCTCGCCCCGGTGCCGCCGTCATGGCCGGACACCAGAATCACATCACTCAGTGCCTTCGCCACGCCGGCGGCGACAGCGCCGATGCCAGACTGGCTCACCAGCTTGGTGTGGATTCGCGCCTCGGGGTTCGCTCTCTTCAGGTCGAAGATGAGCTGCTTGAGATCCTCGATCGAGTAGATGTCGTGGTGCGGGGGCGGCGAGATGAGACCGACTCCAGGCGTGCCTCCGCGCGTCCGAGCGACCCACGGATACACTTTCTGCGGAGGAAGCTGGCCTCCTTCGCCGGGCTTTGCACCCTGGGCCAACTTGATCTGGATGTCATCCGATTCGGTCAAATACAGGCTCGTGACACCGAACCGGCCCGAGGCCACCTGCTTGATCGCACTCCGGCGCTCGGGGTCGACCAGGCGCTCGGCGTCTTCTCCGCCCTCGCCTGTGTTCGACTTGCCTCCGATGCGGTTCATGGCGATCGCGAGGGTTTCGTGAGCTTCCTTAGAGATCGAGCCGTAGCTCATCGCCCCGGTGGAGAACCGCTTGACGATCTCGGATACCGGCTCCACCTCGCTCAGGGGAACGGGCTTGCGCCGACCGGTACGCAACGTGAACAGACCACGCAGCGTCTTGAGCTCAGCCGCCTGGTCGTCGACCAGCTTGGTGTACTCCCGGAAGATGTCGTACCGCCGCTCACGGGTGGAGTGCTGCAGCTTGAACACGGTCTCGGGGTTGAACAGGTGCGGAGAGCCGTCACGGCGCCACTGATACTCGCCGCCCGTCCACAGCCGCTCATGGGCTCTGGCCGCAGCATCCTCAGGGTATGCATAGTCGTGACGCGCCTGGTTCTCCGCGAAAATGTCCTCGATCGTGATTCCGCCGAGCTTGGACTCGGTGCGTGTGAAGTAGGTGTCGATGACCTCTTGGCTGAGGCCGATGGCCTCGAACACCTGGGCACCGGCATAGGACGAGACGGTAGAGATACCCATCTTCGACATGATCTTGAGCACTCCCTTGCCGAGTGCGTAGATCAGGTTGCGGACAGCCTTCTCCGGTGTGATATCGGTGATGTGGCCAGTGCGCACGAGGTGCTCCACCGTCTCCATCGCGAGATAGGGGTTCACCGCAGACGCCCCATACCCTATCAATGTGGCTACGTGGTGCACCTCACGGACGTCGCCGGCTTCGACGATCAATCCGACCTTCATCCGGTTCTCACGACGAATCAGGTGGTGATGTACTGCCGAGACCATGAGCAGCGACGGGATCGGCGTGAGGTCCTTTCGCGAGTCGCGGTCCGACAGGATGATGAACTCAGCACCGTTCTCGATCGCTTCATCCACCTCGGCGCACATCTCACCCAGACGCTCGGCGAGCGTCTGGGGTCCGGCGTCGAAGTGGTACAGACCCTTGATCGTCGCACTGAAGCGACCAGGCAGAGCCTTATCGATGTGGCGAATCTTCGACAGTTCGTCATTGTCGATGACAGGGAAGTCGAGCGAAACCGTTCGGGAGTGCTCCGGCCCCCAGGACAACAGATTCCCCTCTGGGCCGAGACCGAGCTTGAGGCTGGTGACGACCTCCTCGCGGATCGAATCCAACGGCGGATTGGTCACCTGGGCGAATTGCTGAGTGAAGTAGTCGAACAGCAGGCGCGGACGCTTGCTGAGAACAGCGATCGGAGTGTCCGACCCCATCGCTCCCAAAGGCTCGACGCCGGTCTGTCCCATCGGGGCAAGCAGGATCCGCACCTCTTCTTCGGTATAGCCGAATGTGCGCTGACGACGCGTGATGGATGCCGGCGGGTGAACGATGTGCTCGCGCTCGGGAAGATCGGCGAGGCGGACCGATCCGGCATCCAACCATTCCTGCCACGGGTGCAGGGTCGCAAGCTCGCGCTTGATCTCTTCGTCGTCGATGATGCGGCGCTGTGCCGTGTCGACAAGGAACATCTTTCCCGGCTGAAGCCGACCGCGGCGTTTGATGCGCTCCGGCTCGAAGGTGAGCACGCCGGTCTCCGAGCCGATGACGACGAGCCCATCTGTGGTCTCGGTCCAGCGACCTGGCCGCAAGCCGTTGCGGTCAAGCGTCGCGCCGACCACCGCGCCGTCAGTGAAGATGAGGGCTGCAGGGCCGTCCCACGGCTCCATCTGGTTGGCGTGGTAATCGTAGAAGGCGCGAAGCTCAGGAGAGATGTCCGACTGCTTCTCATAAGCCTCCGGCACCATCATCATGATGGCGTGCGGCAGGCTGCGGCCGGTCAGCGTGAGCAGCTCGAGAACCTCGTCAAAGGATGCCGAGTCGCTGGCGCCGTCTGTGCAGATGGGCAGCAGTGGCTTGATGTCGCCGATCAACTCGGATTCGAGCTGTGACTGGCGAGCCCGCATCCAGTTTCGGTTGCCACCAACCGTGTTGATCTCACCGTTGTGCGCGAGCATCCGCAGTGGCTGCGCGAGCGGCCACGAAGGGAACGTGTTCGTGGAGTAGCGCGAGTGCACCACAGCGAGCTCACTAGCGAAGCGCTCGTCCTGAAGATCCGGGTAGAACGGCTCGAGCTGGAGCGTGGTGACCATGCCCTTGTAGCCCAGAGTGCGCGCGGAGAGCGAGACGAAGTAGGCGCCCAGCTCGTGACCTGCGCGCTTGCGCAAGCGATAAGCAACCCTGTCGAGGGCGATGCCGGAGAGCGGGGCGTCGGCAAGGGTGGTGCCCCCGGCGCTCACGAAGAGCTGCTCGAACGCCGGGCGCGCTTCATCGGCGAGCTTGCCGAGGTGCTCGTTGACTGTCGGTACTTCACGCCAGCCCAGCACGCGCAGACCCTCAGAAACCGCGATCTGCTCGATTCCGGCCTTCTGCTGACGACGCTGGCTGGAGTCACGCGGAAGGAACGCCATCCCCGCTGCGTACTCCCCCATCGGCGGCAACTCAAAGCCGGCGACGGCCCGAAGGAACGCGTCGGGCATCTGAGTGAGGATGCCCGCACCGTCTCCTGTGCCGGCATCCGACCCGATCGCACCGCGGTGTTCCAGGTTGCGCAACGCTTCGAGCGCCAACGCAATGATGTCGTGCCCAGCCTCGCCGCGCAGAGTTGCGACCATAGCGAGGCCGCACGCGTCCTTCTCGAACGCGGGGTTATACATGCCCTGCTTCACCGGGTAGGCGCCTGATGCGCCGTTGGGAGGCTGGAAATACACCTGAACCGTCCTCAGATCGTCGGAAGACCCGGGGCGTCTCTGGCCGGGCGGATGCAATGGGTTCCTCACGGAACGGCGGCTTATCGTGAGCCTTCCGCGTCCGTGGGAGCGGTGCTTGTGGCTTCGGCTCCTGCGGGTACTTCGTCGGCGTCAGGCTCACTGAGATCGACGAAGTCGGAGGGATTGTCCTGTGATTCTACAACAGCGGCGTCATCCGGCCGGCCTTTGCCCGGCTGGTACGGCGATGGCTCGAGCCCGTAATGACGACGGCTCTGGACGACGAGAATGACCAACCCGATGACGATACCGAAGATCGCAGCCCACACGTTGCTCCGCAGGCCGAGGAAGATCTCGCTGGGGTCAATGCGGATGGACTCCCACACGATCCGGCCTGCGCTGTACCAGATCAGATAGATCGCGAAGAGCCGACCCCATTGCAGCGAGGTCGCCTTGCGGCTCAGCCAGAGCAGCACGATGGCACCGAGCGTGTTCCAGATCGCCTCGTAGAGGAAGGTGGGGTGAAACAGCGTGCCATCGGGCAGGCCAGGAGGGAAAGCCGCGTTCGTCGACTCGATCTCCAACCCCCACGGGAGGTCAGTCGGCAGACCGAACAGCTCATGATTGAACCAGTTGCCGAAGCGACCGATCGCCTGTGCGAGCAGCAGGCCGGGTGCGAGTGCGTCGGCGAAGGTCCAGAAGCGGATGCCGGTCCACCGGCAACCGAGCCAGGCGCCGATGGCACCGCCGATGAGTGCGCCGTAAATGGCGATGCCGCCCTCCCAGATGGCCCAGATCGAACCTTCCTGGAGGGGGTTCCACGTGTTGTGACCCTCGCCGAAATAGTCGTTCGGGTGGGTGAAGACGTGGTAGAACCTGGCGACGACGATCGCCAGCAGCACTGCCGGAATCGCGATGTCGAGGACCACCCACTTCTCGGCGCCGCGCTTGGTGAGACGGCGATTCGTCAATAACGCTGCAATGACGATGCCCACGATGATGCAGAGCGCATAGAAGTGGATCCGGACAGGACCCAGGTCGTAGTACGCGACGGGCGGGCTGGGGATGCTGGCGAGCACGCCGGTGACGGTGCTGTGGAGCGCGATGAGCATGAGTGCGATTCTAGTTCTCGGGAACGGGGCGTGCCGACGAAGTGCCGGCAGCCAGAGTGCGGGTGACCTCGGCGAGGGCGGGAAGTCCGCCGTCGCGGAGGGCGCGGACGAGGGCTGTGCCGACGATAGCGCCGTCGGCGTACTCGCTGACACCAGCGATCTGCTCGGCCGTTGAGATACCGATGCCGACGCAGGTGCGCGTCACGCCGTGCGCGCGCAGGCGCTCGACGATAGTGCGAGCTGCACGATCGAGTTCAGCGCGCTCGCCCGTGATTCCCATGGTCGACACCGCGTAGACGAAGCCGGTCGATGCCGCAACGATCAGGTCGAGACGCTCGTCCGTTGACGTCGGTGCAGCGAGGAACACGCGGTCGAGTCCGGTGCGCTCACTCGCGGCGATCCACTCCCCTGCCACGTCTGGGGTGATATCGGGGGTGATGAGTCCCGCACCGCCTGCGGCAAGCAAATCGTCGGCATACCGATCAACACCGTACTGATACACCGGGTTCCAGTACGTCATGACGAGAACGGGAACATCAACGGCTGCCGTGATCGCGCGAACCGCAGTGAACAGGTCTGCCATGCGGAAGCCGTTCGCAAGAGCCGCAGTGGTCGCCTCCTGAATCACCGCGCCGTCCATGACGGGGTCACTGTATGGTGGTCCGAGCTCGATGATGTCCACGCCATTGCGGGCGAGGGTGATTGCCGCCTGAATGCTCGTTTCAAGGTCGGGATAGCCGACGGGGAGATAGCCGACGAACGTGCTGCGGCCATCGGCTTCTGCCTTGCGTATCGCCTCGTCAACGCGGCTCATGCTCCCACCTCCGAACCGACGGCTGCGTCGTACAGGTCGAAGTATTTCGCTGCCGTGTCCATGTCTTTGTCGCCGCGGCCGGAAAGGCACACGGCGAGCACGGCATCCGGACCCAGTTCGCGTCCGATCCGAAGCGCCCCTGCAAGAGCGTGCGCGGATTCAATGGCTGGGACGATGCCCTCAGTACGGCTGAGAAGGCGAAGGGCCTGCATGGCTTCGTCATCGGTGGCGGGGATGTAATCGACGCGCCCGATGTCAGCGAGCCATGCGTGCTCGGGTCCGACACCGGGATAGTCCAGACCGGCTGAGATCGAGTGGGACTCGATGGTCTGGCCATCCTCGTCCTGCAGCACGTAGGTTTTCGAGCCGTGAAGGATGCCTGGACGCCCGCGCTCGATCGACGCGGCATGCTTGTCTGTGTCAACGCCGTCGCCGGCTGCCTCCACACCGTAAAGCCGCACAGCCTCGTCGTCGAGGAACGCATCGAACATGCCGATCGCGTTCGATCCGCCACCAACGCAGGCGACGACAGCATCCGGAAGCCGTCCGGTCTCATTGAGGAGTTGCTGGCGAGCCTCCTCGCCGATGATCTTCTGGAAGTCGCGAACCATCGCAGGGAACGGATGAGGCCCCGCAGCAGTGCCGAAAATGTAGTTGGTGGTCTCCACCGACGCTACCCAGTCGCGGTACGCGTCATTGATCGCATCCTTCAGCGTGCGCGATCCAGACGTGACTGCAACCACCTCGGCGCCGAGCAGGCGCATACGAGCGACATTCAGCGCCTGTCGCTGGGTATCGACCTCTCCCATATAGATCGTGCAGTCCATTCCGAACAGCGCAGCGGCCGTCGCTGTGGCGACACCATGCTGGCCCGCCCCTGTTTCGGCGATCACGCGGGTCTTGCCGAGTCGCTTGGTGAGAAGCGCCTGTCCGAGAACGTTGTTGATCTTGTGCGATCCCGTGTGATTGAGATCTTCACGCTTGAGGAACACACGTGCACCGCCTGCGTGCTCGGCGAATCGAGCGACCTCAGTCACAGGAGACGGTCGGCCAGCGTATGAGCCGAGGAGCCCAGCAAGCTCCCCCCGGAACGAGGGGTCCGCGATCGCCTCGGTGTACGCCTCGGTGAGCTCATCGATAGCCGCGATGAGCGACTCTGGCATGTATCGGCCGCCGTACTCACCGAAATGCGGGCCGTGTTGGTCGCGCAGATTCACGAGGCCTCCAAGAAGCGTTTGAGAGTGGTGACGGGGTCGCCAGTGACGAGCGCTTCACCGATCAAGACGACATCGGCGCCCGCAGAACGGTAGTGCACGACGTCCGAGGGCGTGAGCACCGCCGATTCGGCGATCTTGATCGCGGAATCCGGGATGCGTTCGACCAGGCGACCGAACAGGTCGCGGTCGAGCTCGAGTGTCTTCAGGTCGCGGGCGTTGACACCGATCAGGGGTGCCCCAAGGTCGATCGCTGCTTCCACCTCATCGGCCGAGTGCGTCTCCACCAGCGGGGTCATGCCGAGCTCTGTGATGAACCCGAACAGGTCGTGCAACTGGGTACGATCGAGCCCGGCGACAATGAGCAGCACGAGGTCAGCTCCCGCAGCGCGCGCCTCGAGAACCTGGTAGCGAGTGGCGATGAAGTCTTTGCGGAGTACCGGCAATGACACCCGAGCGGTGACCGCCTCCAGATCGAGAAGGCTGCCACCAAACCGCCGCTCCTCAGTGAGCACACTGATCGCACTCGCTCCACCGCGCTCGTATAGCGACGCCTGATGCGCCGGATCTGGGATCTCGGCGAGAGCACCACGGGACGGACTTGCCCGCTTTACCTCAGCGATGATCTTGACGCAGTCACCAGGGGCGAGAGCGCTGAGCGCGTCTTTTGCGGCCGGACGGGCGAGTGCGTCGCGTTCGACCTCCGCCAGCGACCGAGTCAATGCGCGACGCTCGGCATCGGCGACAGCGCCGGCCGTCAGGTCGGCGAGAACCACTAGTGCCCCTTCGGCTGGTACTTGGGACCCTTCACGCCCCAGCCTGCTTTCGCCATGCCCCAGCCGACGAGAGCCCCGATGGGGATCAGCGCCACAGAGACCCAGACTCCCAGCGGTTGCTCAATGCAGAAGAAGAGGGTGCCGAGCACGAAGCCGAGAAGCATGATGATCACGGCGGCCCAGGCGGCAGGCGAGTGTCCGTGGCCGGGGTCTGCAATCGAGTTAGTCATGTTCTCCTCCGTGGACGACGTACGGGATCAGGTTCAGTCTATCGGGGTCAGCACGTCGGATCGGCGCCACGCGACAGGTCGTCCCAGGAATCCACTGCATCGATCGGTCCGGCGGATGCCGTGCGTGCCGCGGCATCGGTGCGATAGCGCCGCCCGCCGCTCGTCCAGCTGCCCCCAGTGACGAGCACGATGAGCGCCCCGATTCCCAGAATCACCCACCCGGCCACCGCGATCAGCGGCCAGGTCGACGGCGTGATCGTGGCGATCACGGCATCCATGGCGCCGCGACCGGCGAGCCCAGTGATCTCGGTCACGGTTGGCGCCACGGCGTCGCTGGCGCCCTGCGCCAGCACCACAGACACCGTGCTCCACCCGAGGAGCACAGCAACGCCTGCCGCCAGCACGCCGAACACGAATCGCGCCACACGCCCAGTGATCGCCAGAGCGGCGCCGAGGGCAAGAACCATAAGGCTCAGGGGTGCCAGCAGAGGCAGCACCGCCGCCCCTGGCACGGGGATATCGGATGCCGCATCAACACGCTGCACAATGAACCAAGGCTGTGTCGAAGAGATGATGCCAATCGCCCCGCCCAACAGGAATGCGCACACCGCACTCGATCGACCTCTGCGGGCGAGAGTCATCGGGAGCCGGATCCTCGAAGAGCGTCGAGATCTCTGGCATCGAAGCACGTGCGAGTGCCGGTGTGGCAAGCGGGGCCTGTTTGGTCGACGAGCAGCAGGATCGCATCGCCGTCACAGTCGAGCCTGGCCTCATGCACGGTCTGGATGTGGCCGGAGGTGTCACCTTTGCGCCAGTATTCCTGACGTGAGCGCGACCAGTACACAGCGCGTCCGGTGGTGAGTGTGCGCCGAAGGGCTTCATGGTCGACCCACGCCATCATGAGCACCTCGCGAGTGTCGTACTGCTGCACGATGACGGGCGCGAGACCGTCAGCGTTGAATGCGACCTGAGCAATTCTGTCGTCGATGCTCACCGGACCAGCACCCCCTCCGCGCGCATCGCATCCTTGACGTCGCCTACGGTGAGAGCGCCCGTGTGAAACACGCTCGCGGCGAGCACAGCATCCGCTCCAGCTTTGATAGCCGGCGCGAAATGCGCGACCGAGCCTGCGCCTCCCGAGGCGATCACCGGCACAGGTGCCGCCTCACGCATCACCCGCACCAACTCCAGGTCGAAGCCGTCCCGAGTACCGTCGGCGTCGATCGAGTTGACCAGCAGTTCGCCCGCTCCGCGTTCTGCGGCCTCACGCGCCCATGCGATCGCGTCGAGCTCAGTCTGCACCCGACCACCGTGGGTCGTGACGACAAAGCCGGATGGCGTCGTGTCAGCACGCTTGACATCCAGCGACAGCACGAGCACCTGCGCGCCGAATCGATCGGCGATCTCACCGATCATGTCTGGGCGCGCGATCGCTGCTGAGTTCACGCCAACCTTGTCGGCCCCCACAGCCAGGAGGCGGGCCACGTCGTCTACGGTGCGAACACCTCCGCCCACAGTGAGCGGCACGAACACCTGCTCGGCGGTACGCTGCACGACGTCGTAGGTTGTCGCGCGCGCGTCGACGGTGGCAGTGACGTCGAGGAAGGTGATCTCATCGGCGCCCTGTGCAGCGTAATGACGTGCGAGCTCCACAGGGTCTCCCATGTCGCGCAGGTTCTCGAAATTGACCCCCTTCACGACCCGCCCGTCGGCAACGTCGAGGCATGGGATCACTCTCTTCGCGAGTGTCATCAGAGCCTCGCGTTGTGGATTGCGGTGACGAGGATCGCGCGGGCACCCAGCGCGTAGAGGGCGTCCATCACCGGGTTGACGCGTGCGCGCTCGACCATCACACGAACGGCGACCCACTCGGGATCGCGCAGCGGTGACACCGTTGGAGACTCGATACCGCCTGCGATCTTCACGGCGTCGTCGAGGAGCGCGACCGGAAGGTCGTAGTCGATCATGACGAACTGTCGAGCGACCATGACGCCACGCAGACGGCGCAGCAGGGTCTCTGCACCCTCGGCATCCGCAGGTCCTGCGATGAGCACGGCCTCGGATTCCAAGATCACCGGGCCGAAGACGTCGAGCCCTGCCTGCCGCAGCGTCGTTCCCGTCTCGACGACGTCCGCGATCGCGTCGGCCACCCCGAGTCGCACAGCAGATTCGACAGCACCGTCCAGCGGGACCAGATCGACGGCGATGTCACGCTCGTCGAGAAAGGCGTCGACGAGCCCCGGGTACGAGGTCGCGACCCGTAGCCCATCGAGCTCTGACACATCGCTGTATCGCCCGGCGGGGGCGGCGAACCGGAAGGTTGAACCGGCGAAACCGAGAGCCTCGATCTCGCGAGCGCCCGGCATCCTGGCATCCAAAAGCAGATCGCGTCCGGTGATTCCGACGTCGATCGCTCCGGAGCCGACGTAGGTCGCGATGTCCTTGGGACGCAGGAAGAAAAACTCGACATCGTTTTCGGTGTCGACCACGTGCAGGGTCTTAGCGTCGCGGCGGCCGGCATACCCTGCCTCGGCGAGCATGTCGGCAGCGGTCTCAGAAAGAGACCCTTTGTTGGGAACGGCAATGCGCAGCATGATCAGCTTTCAGATCGGATCGAGTGGGACGGAGCGCATCAGAGATGTCGGTAGACGTCTGCGAGGGTCAGCCCTTTCGCGATCATCATGACCTGCACGTGATAGAGCAGCTGTGAGATCTCCTCGGCGGCGGACTCATCGGATTCGTACTCGGATGCCATCCACACCTCGGCGGCCTCCTCCACGATCTTTTTCCCGATCGTGTGGACTCCACCGTCGAGCTCGGCGACCGTCCCCGATCCTTCGGGGCGAGTCTCAGCCTTGTGGCTGAGCTCGGCGAACAGTTCGTCGAAAGTCTTCACGACTCCAGGCTAGCCGCTCTCGCGCGCTCCCTGAGCCTCATGACGGCAGCCTCGATATCTCCGTCGCCGTATACGGCGGATCCGGCGACGAAAGTGTCGGCTCCTGCGGCTGCCGCGATCTCGATCGTGCTGTCGGAAATACCACCGTCGACCTGAAGCCAGACGGCCGATCCACGTCGGCGCGCCTCGCTGGCCAGTGCGCGCAGCTTCGGCATCGTCTCGGGCATGAATCCTTGCCCCCCGAAGCCAGGCTCCACCGTCATCACCAGGATCTGGTCGAACTCGTCAAGGATGTCGTAGAGGCTCTCTGCCGCTGTTCCCGGCTTGATCGCCACCCCGGCACGTGCACCGATGCTCCGCAACCGCCGCGCAAGCGCCACCGGGTCTGCAGCAGCTTCGAGGTGAAAGGTCACGCTCGCCGCTCCAAGCTCGGCGTAACCCGGAGCCCACCGGTCAGGGTCGTCGATCATCAAGTGAACGTCAAGCGGTACGGGGCTTGTTGCCTGGATGCGCTCGACCATCTGCGGGCCGAACGTCAGATTCGGCACAAAATGGTTGTCCATCACATCGACGTGTGCGAAGTCCGCAGTGGCGATCTTGGCGAGGTCGCGCTGCATGTTGACGAAGTCGGCGGCGAGGATGCTCGGATTGATCCGCGGTGCGCTGGGCAGGTGCATGGGTCACTCCCCTGGAGAATCGGATGCTGAGCGCTGCAGGAGCGCGAGAAACATAGCGTCTGTGCCGTGACGATGCGGCCACAACTGCACACGGCCTGACCCGTCATCGGCAAGATCGATCGGGCTGGTGGCGATGCCTGCGACGACAGCGCGGGCATTGAGCTCTGTGAACCCAGGGCGCTCGCGCAGCACGTCCTGTATGACCCCGGTGGTCTCTGCCAGGTGCGGTGAACAGGTGGCGTACGCGACGATTCCGCCTGGGGCTACGGCGTCGAGGGCTGCTCCGAGCAACTCAGTCTGCAGAGTTACGAGTTCAGCAACGTCTGCTGGCGACTTGCGCCACCGCGCCTCGGGGCGACGCCGGAGAGCGCCAAGACCCGTGCAGGGGGCATCGACGAGGATGCGGTCGAAAGTGCCTGGCAGGGCTGGCGCGAAGGCGCGGCCGTCTGCTTCATGCACGATCACGTCTCCTGGCACTGGGCGCACGGCGTTGCGAACGAGCCCCGCGCGGGCAGGAATGACCTCGTTGGCTTCGAGGTGGGCGCCGTTCGCATGCGCGATAGCCGCAAGCAGTGCTGTTTTGCCGCCAGGACCAGCGCACAGATCGAGCCACCGCTCGCCCGGCCGAATCGGCATCGCTTCTGCCAAGGCCAGCGCAACGAGTTGGGAACCTTCGTCCTGAACACGCACGGTACCGCCTGAGGCGGCGACCACGTGATGAGGGTCGCCGCCGCCCGATGCGAAAGCCGTCGGAGCGTAGGGTCGGCGGGGCTCCCCCGGTTCGGCAAGACCGGGTAGCGCAACCAGAGTCACTTCGGGGGATGCGTTGTCGGCGTCGAGGAGTGCTGACAGCTCGTCCTGCCGCCCTTCGGCTGCGAGAGCACGCCGCAGTGCCCTGATCACCCACACCGGGTGTGCACTGCGCAATGCGAGGCGCTCATCGTCCGAGCGCGCTTCGGCCTCGATGCTCTGCTGCCAGTAATCGGCGTCGTCTCGAGAGATCCGGCGCAGCACGGCGTTCGCGAAACGCGAGGCGCCGCTCCCCTGCGCGGCCGCAGCGAGGTTCACCGACTCGTTGACGGCGGCGTGGGAGGCGACGCGCGTCGCCAGAAGTTGATGCACGCCAAGGCGCAGAGCATCAAGCACTGCGGAGTCGATGTCGGATGCGGGTCGACCTGCCGCTGCCGCAATGATCGCGTCATATGTACCCAATCGGCGCAGCGTCCCGTAGGTGAGCTCCGTGGCGAGGGCCGCGTCCTGCGGACTGAGACCAGCCTGAGCTATGGCGGAAGGAAGCACCAGATTCGCATAGGCGTCGGAGTCACTCACCGCTCTGAGCACGTCGAAGGCGACCTGTCGCGCTGGCTGCACGACGCGGGCAGGCACCCTCCGGCTGCGGTGGTTCTTCTGGTGCGTCATGAGCCTGCTCGCGTGTCGTCTTGGCTTCGCTGTTCCGTCATGAACCTGCTCGCGTGTCGTCTTGGCTTCGCTGTTCCGTCATGAACCTGCTCGCATACCGTCTTTGCTGCGCTGCCCACGCCACCAGTCCACCGCACTCATCGCACCTTTACCAGCAGGCTGCACTCGTGAGACGGCAAGAGGGTGCGTGGCCGTGCCGATGAGCAGAGCCGTCTTCGTCGCGGCGATCTCACCGGGGGCGAGAGACGCCGCATCCGTTGGTGAGGCTTCGAGAATCTTCACCCGGAGGCCGTCGATGCTCGTGTGCGCTCCAGGCTCAGGTGTCACTCCACGAAAACGCGCAAAAACGCGGTCGAGAGGCTCTGTCCACTCCAGCGCTCCGTCGTCGAGCACGAGCTTCGGCGCAAACGTGGGCATGCCCTCCTGCGGCACGGCGACGGCGGTGCCACTGGCGATCCCGGCGACGACTTCCGCAGTGAGCTGTGCACCAGCATCCGCCATCATGTCGAGAACGGCATCCGCTGTCGATGCCGCCGGTACGTCGATGACCCGCGTGGCGAAGATGTCTCCCGCATCGAGCTCGGGTACGAGCTGGAACACGCTTGCGCCAAGCTCAGCGTCGCCGGCGATCAAGGCCCGTTGCACCGGCGCAGCCCCCCGCCACGACGGAAGCAACGAGAAGTGCAGGTTGATCCAGCCGTGATCGGGCATGGACAGAAGCGGCTCGCGCACAAGCCCGCCATAGGCGACAATCACGCCGAGTTCGGCCTTCACTGCTGCGATCTCCGCAGTCACGACTTCATCGAGGCGCGCAGCTTTGACCACAGGGATGCTGAGCTCCTCTGCGACCTGAGCGACCGCCGAGGGCGTGAGAATGCGCTGTCGTCCGAACGGTGCATCGGGTCGGGTGACGACAGCAGCAATGTCGTGCTCAGCCGCGAGGCGACGCAGAGTCGGCACGGCGGCCGACGGCGTGCCGGCAAATACGAGGCGCATGAAGGTTCTCCGGAAAGGATCAGAGTTCTGGATCGAGGATATCGAGCCGCACGGACAACGTGGCGCGTGACGAACGGCCTCGGCCACGGCGGGCAGCAACGGCTTCTGCGACGACAACAGCGCGGAGTGCTGCTGCTACTCGGGCGCCGGCCGCATAATCAAATCGCACCAGAGCGCGTGCCCGCGCAGGTATGTCATCCGAGGCGACAGGAACGGGGCCAAGCACAGCATCCCGGCTCAGTCCCGCATCACCCAGGGCACCGATCGCCCTGGTAACGGCTGAATGGGTACCTTCGATGAGCGCTACGCGCGCAGCCGGAGGCAAATGCAGCGGCATACGGTCATCAAGCTCCGCGCGGGCATACCCAGCGTGGTTCCAGGTAGCCAGGGCACGCGCAACGCCGCCATCGACACCGACGAGATGCACCGGTGCGCCCTGTGCCGCAAGCGCCGCTGCATTGGACCACCACCTGAGGCAGTACTCGCCGATGCGCAGATCCGGGGCCTGCAGCATCCGCGCGCCGTCGAGCAGCACCACCGCGCGATAACCGCCGACGGCCGTCGGTTCCGCCCCGCGGGTGGCAACGACGATCGCGGGTTTGGCGCTTACCTCCTCGACCGGGTGGGCGCTATCGGCAACGATGACACGGACTCCGGGGAAGGCGCGACCGAGCTCGTCTGCGGTGCGCTCGCTACCAGAAGATGCCAATCTCAGTTGGCTTGATGAACAGGCAGGACAGGCCCACGCTTGCGCCCCCCTCCCGCACCAGCCGCATACAGGCACAGCTCCCCTGTGCGCCGCTCCGAGCGGACCCTGACAGTGCGCGCATCGCGCGGGCGCACGGCATCCGGCGCAGACGAGGGTGGGCGCGAACCCCGGACGGGACACCTGAATGAGCACCGGTCCGGTGGTGGCCGCATCACGAGCCGATCGGAACGCCGATGACGGCATCCGCTGCGATGTCGGCTGCTCCAGCTCTTGGTCGGTGCTGAGCACGATCCGGGGCAGCACTCGACGCTCGGCCCTGATGTCGTGAAGCCAGCCAAGCCCCACCAGGCGCTCGACGTCAGTGGTTCTGGTATGGCCGACGAACAGCAGCCCCGACGACTCCTGCTCTTGACGGAGAAGGGCGACATCTCGAGCGTGCGCGTAGGGCGCCATCGGCTCACCGAGCAGCGGATCCCCGTCATCCCACAGGACAACGAGCCCCGCATGAACGGGCGCGTACACGGCCGAACGGTTGCCGACGACGATGCAGGGGGCACCCTCGAGAGTGCGCAGGAACGACCAGTACCGCTCTGCATTCGTCTGGCGGGAGTCGAAGCGGGCGATGCTGGAGGCCGGGACGAGATCTTCGAGACCCTCGAGCAATCGATCGAGATCACGGTGATCGGGTACGACGAGCACACTCGACTCGCCCGCAGCCAGCATCCGTGTGGCGCAGGCCGCAAGGAGCGCAGCCCACCCCTGCGCCTTGCCATGAAGAAGCGGAATCGCCTCGACAGCCGCCCTGCCGTGCACCTGCAGCAGGTCAGCGAGTCCGCCGTAGGCGTCGATGATGCGCTGTGCCGCCGTGAGGGCAGAGCCAGATGGTGTCGTTGATGGACGTGCCGTCTCAGAGCTGACCGCCCACATCTTCTCGACTCTGACCTGGCGTTTCGGGATTACCAGTCGCAGAACATCGGATGCCGAGCCGGCCGCACGGTCTGCGACACGACGCGCCAAGCGGTAGAGGCGCTCCGGGAGCACCGGTACCGGCGAGAGGATGCTTTCGACTTCAGACAGTGCTCGTTCGGCATCGTTCTCGTTGCCAATGTCGATCACGTACCCGTCAACGACACGCCCCGCGCTCCGCAGGGGTACTCGCACGCGCACGCCCGGGCGTACCTCGCCGAACTCCGGTGGCACGACATAGTCGAAGAGCCTGTCCAACTGCGGCAGTGGTGAGTCCAGGAGCACGCGCGCACTGCGTCGGCTCTGGCCGCTCATCAGAGCCCAGCGGCGCGACGCAGCTCTTCTGCGCGATCGGTGCGCTCCCAGGTGAAGTCAGCCAGCTCGCGACCGAAATGACCGTAGGCTGCCGTCTGCGCGTAAATCGGACGCAGCAGGTCGAGCTGTTCGATGATCGCCTGCGGACGCAGGTCGAACACCTCTGTGATCGCCCGGGTGATCACCTCGTCGGAGACCTTTCCTGTGCCGAACGTCTCGACGTAGAGGCCGACGGGACGCGCGACGCCGATCGCGTACGCGACCTGCACCTCAAGCCGGTCGGCGAGCCCTGCAGCAACGGCGTTCTTAGCGACCCAACGAGTCGCATAAGCGCCTGAGCGATCCACCTTCGACGGGTCCTTGCCGCTGAAGGCGCCACCGCCGTGGCGCGATGCGCCGCCGTAGGTATCGATGATGATCTTTCGGCCGGTCAGCCCCGCGTCGCCCTTCGGGCCACCCGTGACGAACGGACCGGCTGGGTTGATGTAGTACGTCACGCGGTCGAGATCGAGCCCGGTCGTGTTCAGCACAGGGTCGATCACGTGCTCACGCACCTTCGCCGTGAGCTCCTCCTGCGCGATGTCAGGGTTGTGCTGCGTGGAGAGCACGACCGCGTTGACGGTCTTCGGCGTGAGACCGTCATACCCGAGCGTTACCTGTGTTTTCCCGTCGGGGCGCAGGAAGGGCAGATCCCCTGAGCGACGCACCTCCGCAAGGCGCTCGGCCAGCCGGTGCGCAGTCCACGCGGCCATCGGCATCAGCTGGGGCGTCTCGTTCGTCGCGAAGCCGAACATGATGCCCTGATCGCCTGCCCCCAATCCATCGAGCGGATCGGTCGAGGTTCCCTCACGATGCTCATGTGCGGTGTCGACTCCGCTGGCGATGTCGCTGGACTGCTCGCCCACCGACACACTCACGCCGCAGGAGGACCCATCGAAGCCTGTGTCGCTAGAGGTATACCCGATGCGGTTCACGACGTCACGGACGATCGTGGGGATATCGACGTAGGCCTCTGTGCGGATCTCCCCTGCTACGTGGACGAGTCCGGTGGTCACCAACGTCTCGACAGCGACGCGAGAGCCGGCATCCTGCGCGATGAGCCCGTCGAGGATGCTGTCGGAGATCTGGTCGCAGATCTTGTCGGGATGCCCCTCTGTGACGGATTCGGACGTAAACAGACGCAGCGCGCTCATCGTGGGCTCCAGTACGGGTTCGGTGAAGGGGTGCCTACATAGTGAACCGCACCTCCGACATTGCGTGAGGTGCGGTGAGGCAATATCACTCTGCGTGACGAAGGCGGAGCTTGTCCTCGTTGATCTCGTGCAAGGCGATGGTGAGCGGCTTGTCCTCTACGGACGAGTCGACCAGCGGACCCACGTTGTCGAAAAGGTTGCCCTCGTGCAGATCCGAGTAGTAGTCGTTGATCTGACGCGCACGCTTGGCCGCGTAGATGACGAGCTCGTACTTCGAGTCGACACGGTCGAGCAGGTTGTCGATAGGGGGATCGATGATGCCATTGGTGTGGTGTCCGGCCATGGTGGGACCTCCTGATCAGGCGACGGATGCGTCGTAAAAAGGGGCTCAGCACCCCAGAGTCAATACAGTCAGTGCGCAGAGCCTGAAGACAATTCTACGACCTCTGCGGCCGCAGTGGCGACGTCCTCGTTCACGATAAGGTGGTCGAACTCGTGCTGAGCAGCCAGTTCGATCTTCGCGGTCTTCAAGCGACGGGCGCGTTCTTCATCGTTTTCGGTGCCACGACCGACCAACCGGTGCACCAGCTCGTCCCAGGACGGCGGAAGCAAGAAGATCAGAGTCGATGAGGGTTCGGCTCGGCGCACCTGGCGCGCGCCCTGCAGATCGATTTCGAGCAGCACTGTTTTGCCATCGGCGAGTGCGGCGTCGATCGGGGCCCGCGGTGTGCCATACCGGGAGTTGTTGTGCACCACCGCGTATTCCAGAAGTGCTCCGTCGGCGATCAGTCGATCGAACTCGGCATCGTCGACGAAGTAGTAGTGCACACCGTCGATCTCACCTGGCCGCGGCGGGCGTGTCGTCGCCGACACTGACAGGTGGATCTCCGGCGCGTGCTCACGGATGTGCGCGGCGACTGTCCCTTTGCCGACGGCCGTCGGCCCAGCCAGCACCAGCAGCCGGCTGCGACCGTTGCGCGGGCGTGGGGACGGGAAGCGGCGCTCCAGCCATTCCGAGAGGACGGCACGCTGGCGCACGCCAAGGCCTCCGAGCTTCTTCACCGGCGAGATCTGCAGTTCGGCAAGGATTCGATCACGCTTGCGCGCCCCGATAGCGGGGAGGGCGAGCAGGAAGTCGGTGACGCGCATCGATGCCTCGACCGACTCAGCGTCAGCGAGAGCGTGTTCGAGGACCTTCTGCGGTGTCACCACGCGCATCGTCAAATCACGTTTGAGCGATGCACGGGCGCGTCTGCGCTCGACCGCACGGCGCGCGGCCGCAGCGCGGTCGACCTCGGGAACAGTAGTGCGCTCAGTCACGGATGGCCTCCGAATACTCTGCGACGCGTGCGTCGATGGCGACGGAAAGGCCGTCAGGGCCGGCCGAGAGGATGCTGCGACTCTCGCTCGCGATCACCGCGGCGCTCATCGCACCGAAACGCGCGCGCAGGTCTTCGGGCTCCGCCCCTTGCGCGCCGAAACCTGGTGCGAGGATGGGGGCGATTGGAGTGAACTCGGCGATGCCGGCATCCGCCCAATCCACCGTTGCCCCGATCACGAACCCGAAGTCGCCCCACTCGCCCTCAGCACTCGAGCTCTTGTTCCGCGCCGATACCTCGCCGATGATCGCGGCAGAAACGCTGGCGCCGCGAGGCGTTACCGAGCGCTGCAGCCCGACGGCTTCGGGGTTGCTCGTCGAGGCAAGCACGAAGAGACCTTTGCGGCTTCGAGCGGCCAACTCGAACGCGCCGTCCAAGGAACCAACCCCGAGGAAGGGATTCACCGTCAACGCATCGGCCTCAAGCGCGGATCCAGGTGTGAGCCATGCCGCAGCGTAAGCATCCATCGTGGTGCCGATGTCACCGCGCTTCGCGTCGGCGATCACGATCAGCCCAGCCGAGCGTGCTGCGGCCATGACGTCCTCAAGCGCAGCGAACCCGGCTGATCCGAGCGTCTCGAAGAACGAGACCTGCGGCTTGACCATACCGACTCGACCTGCCGCGGCATCCACTGTCCGAAGGCCGAACTCACGAACGCCCGATGCGTCAGCTGAAAGTCCCCAGAGATCGAGAAGCGAGGGGTGCGGATCGATGCCGACGCAGAGCGGACCGTGCGCGTTCAGCGCCGTACGTATCCGCTCGCCGAAGCCTGCGCTCATACCATCGCCGACCTCTCCACCGCGTACTCCTGGAGGCTCTTGACGTCGAAGCCCTCATCGGCGGCATCCATACCGCTCACAGCGGCACCGAGCACGGCCATCGTCGTGAACAGCGCCTTATCCGCCGCGACCGCGGCCGCACGAATCTCGTAGCCGTCGGCGCGGGCCGCGCCGCCAGAGGGGGTGTTCACCACGATGTCGACGGCGCCTTCGTTGATCAGGTCGACGACGTTGCGTGCACCGGATTCCTGCGTCTCGCTGTACTTCTCCACCACGGTGACGGCGATGCCGTTCCGCGACAGGATCTCGGCCGTTCCTTCGGTAGCCACGATGGTGAAGCCCAGCTGCTGCAGTCTGTGCGCCGGCAGGATCACCGCGCGCTTGTCGGAGTCGGCGACCGAGATGAACACCGTGCCCGAGGTCGGCATGCCACCGTAGGCCGCCGCCTGGCTCTTCGCGAAAGCGGTCGGGAAGTCCCGGTCGATGCCCATGACCTCACCCGTCGAGCGCATCTCCGGGCCCAGGATCGAGTCGACGGTCCTCCCGTCGGCGGTGCGGAACCTCTTGAAGGGCAGCACCGCCTCTTTCACCGACACCGGCGCGCCGAGTGGTACCCGTGAACCGTCCTGCTGCGGGAGCAATCCCTCAGCGCGCAGGTCGGCGATCATGGATCCGGTCATGATGCGGCTGGCCGCCTTCGCCAACGGAATCCCCAGCGCCTTGGACACGAAAGGAACTGTCCGGCTGGCACGTGGGTTGGCTTCGATCACGTAGAGCACGCCTGCGCTGATCGCGAACTGAACATTGAGCAGTCCACGCACACCAACACCCTTCGCGATAGCGAGGGTCGCATCGCGCACGCGGTTGATGTCGCTACGCCCGAGCGACACCGGCGGCAGCGTGCAACTGGAGTCACCGGAGTGGATTCCGGCTTCCTCCAGGTGCTCCATCACTCCGCCGATGAACAGCTCTTCACCGTCGTAGAGGGCGTCGACGTCGAGCTCGATGGCGTCATCGAGGAAGCGGTCGACGAGCAAAGGCTTGCCCTCCTCGATGATCACCTCCCCCTCTGTGCGCACGAAATAATCGCGCAGCGCATCAGTGCTGTAGACGATCTCCATACCGCGCCCACCGAGCACGAAGCTCGGCCGAACCAGCACTGGGTAGCCGATCTCCTCGGCGATGCGCACGGCACCTTCGACGTCGATCGCTGTGCCGTTTCGAGGAGCGACGAGTCCGGCGTCGTCGAGCAGACGGGAGAAGAGCTCCCGCTCCTCGGCGAGGTCGATCGCCTCCGGGCTCGTCCCGAGCACGGTGTATCCGGCCGCTTCGATACCCTTCGCCAGCCCCAGCGGGGTCTGCCCGCCCAGCTGACAGACGACACCGAGGATCGTGCCGCTCGCTGCTTCGGCGTCGAGTACCTCCAGCACGTCTTCCAGGGTCAGCGGCTCGAAATACAGCCGGTCAGAGGTGTCGTAGTCGGTCGATACGGTTTCGGGGTTGCAGTTGACCATCACGGTCTCGAAGCCGGCATCCGACAGTGCGAATGATGCATGCACGCACGAGTAATCGAACTCGACTCCCTGGCCGATGCGGTTCGGACCCGAGCCGATGATGACGACCTTGGTGCGGTCGGAGGGAGCGACTTCCGTCTCGAAGTCGTAGCTGGAATAGTGGTACGGCGTCAGCGCAGGGAATTCACCAGCGCACGTGTCGACCGTCTTGTACACCGGGCGGATGCCGATGGCATGACGGATGCCGCGCACCTCGTGTTCGGTGAGCCCGCGCAGCTCGGCGAGCTGCGCGTCGGAGAACCCGTGCTCCTTCGCGTAGCGGATGGTGTCGGCATCCAAATCCGCAGCCGTTCGCACGGTCTCGGCGACCTCATTGATCAAAACGATCTGGTCCAGGAACCACGGGTCGATCGCGGTCGCGGCGAAGGCCTGCTCGATCGTTGCACCCTTACGCAGCGCCTGCTGCAGTGTGACGATGCGGCCGTCCGTCGGCGTCTTCGCGATCTCCAGGAGTTCGTCGATCGAACGCGCCTCGGGTCCCCAATGGAAACTGGAACCACGCTTCTCGAGCGAACGAAGTGCCTTCTGCAGGGCCGTCGCGTAGTTACGGCCGATAGCCATCGCTTCGCCAACAGACTTCATGGTGGTGGTGAGCGTGGCGTCGGCGGCCGGGAACTTCTCGAACGCGAACCGTGGCACCTTGACGACGACATAATCGAGCGTCGGCTCGAAACTCGCGGGGGTCACACCTGTAATGTCGTTGGGAATCTCGTCGAGCCGATAGCCCAGGGCCAGCTTGGCGGCGAGTTTGGCGATCGGAAAACCCGTTGCCTTGGATGCCAGCGCGCTTGATCGCGACACACGCGGATTCATCTCGATCACGATGATCCGGCCGTTGGTGGGATCAACCGCGAACTGAATGTTGCAGCCGCCGGTGTCGACACCGACAGCGCGGATGATGTCGATGCCGATATCGCGCAGCTTCTGGTACTCGCGGTCGGTGAGGGTCAGCGCCGGTGCCACCGTGATCGAGTCACCGGTGTGCACACCCACTGGGTCTACGTTCTCGATCGAGCAGACGACGACCGTGTTGTCGGCCGTGTCTCGCATGAGCTCGAGCTCGTACTCCTTCCAGCCGAGAATCGATTCCTCCAGCAACACCTCGCTCGTCGGAGAATCGTGCAGTCCAGCACCGCCGATACGGCGGAGGTCTTCCTCGTTGTACGCGAAACCGGAACCCAGCCCGCCCATCGTGAACGAGGGGCGAACAACCAAGGGGTACCCGAGCTCTGCCGCCCCTGCCAGCAGATCATCCATGGAATGCGCGATCACGCTACGGGCAACGTCAGCGCCAGCCGCGAGCACGAGCTCCTTGAAGATCTGGCGGTCTTCGCCTTTCTTGATGGCGTCGACCTTGGCGCCGATGAGTTCGACGTCGTGCTTCTCGAGAATGCCGCGTTCGTGCAGGGCCATGGCCGCGTTCAGAGCGGTCTGTCCACCCAGCGTCGGCAGGATCGCGTCGGGCTTCTCTTTGGCGATGATCGTCTCGATCACCTCAGGGGTGATCGGCTCGATGTAGGTCGCGTCGGCGAAGTCCGGGTCGGTCATGATCGTCGCCGGGTTGGAGTTGACGAGAATGACACGAACGCCCTCCTCGCGGAGCACACGGCACGCCTGGGTGCCTGAGTAGTCGAACTCGCAGGCCTGACCGATCACGATCGGGCCTGAGCCGATGACGAGGACGGAGGTGATGTCGTCGCGCTTGGGCATTACTTGGCGTCTTTCTTGCTGGCAATGACCAGGTCCCGGAACCGGTCGAAGAGGTAATTGGCGTCGTGCGGGCCTGCTGCGGCCTCTGGGTGGTACTGCACCGAGAAGGCGGGGATGTCGATTGCGCGCAACCCCTCGACCACGTTGTCGTTGAGGCCGATGTGGCTGACCTCGACCTTGCCGTATCCGTGCGGGCTGTCGAAGGTGCCCTCGAGCGGTGCTTCGACGGCGAAACCGTGATTGTGCGCGGTGATTTCGACGCGGCCGGTGGCTTTGTCGAGTACCGGCTGGTTGATGCCGCGGTGCCCGAAGGGGAGCTTGTAGGTCCCCAATCCCAGTGCACGTCCGAAGAGCTGGTTTCCGAAGCAGATCCCGAAATATGGCAGCTTCGCGTCGAGAACCTCACGCAGCACAGCCACCTGCGAATCGGATGCCGATGGGTCGCCGGGTCCGTTCGAATAGAACACCGCCACCGGATCGATCGCCATGATGTCGGCGAACGTCGAGCTTTGCGGCAGCACGTGCACCTCGAAGCCGCGGGCTGCCAGATTGTCGATGGTCGCCTGTTTCACGCCGAGGTCGAGCACGGCGAGGTTGCCGACATTCTCCCCCACTGCGGCAGTCACCATTGCAACATCGACCGAGACCTCCGCCGAGAGGCTTCGGCCCGCCATCTCAGGCGCCTCGCGGACGATACGCAGGTGCTCAGCCGCGTCGAGATCGGCGGCCTCTCCGGAGAAGATTCCGCCGCGCATCGATCCTGCCGAGCGGATGTGACGGGTGATGGATCGGGTGTCGATACCGCTGATGCCGACAATGCCGTCCTGCACGAGGATCTCGTCGAGCGAAGCGTTCGCGCGCCAGTTGGACACGACGCGCGAGGGATCCCGGACGATGTAGCCAGCCACCCAGATGCGCCGAGACTCGGGGTCTTCAGCGTTCATTCCGGTGTTGCCGATGTGAGGCGCTGTCTGCAGCACGATCTGACCCGCATAGGAAGGGTCGGTCAGTGTTTCCTGATAGCCGGACATGCCGGTGGCGAACACGACCTCGCCCAGCGTCGTGCCTCGGGCGCCATAGGCGCGCCCGAGATGGCGGGTTCCGTCTTCCAGAACGAGGACGGCCTTGTCGAAGGTCATGACGTGACTCCCGTGTCTTCGGCTGCGGGTACGAGCCGCTGCAATGCTGTGATGAAGTTCGCAGGATCGCCGTCGGCGATCCGGAGGTACAGATCGACGATGCTCTCGTCATTCACGTGCCAGGCGATGCGCACGAGGCCTCCTGGTTCAACGACCTTGTCGATCGTGACAGTCGCCCGATCCACAGACACCAACCGCGAAGACGCGATGAAGACGGTGGGCGCGCCGTCAAGGCAGAGCGCGAGACCACGGTCGGTCACCGCAGCCTCTCCTTTCGCGCGATACGCCAGGGGCGCCAGGGCCAGCCGCTCCAGTGGCTGATCGTGGCGGGTCGTTGAGACGTAGAGAATCTCATGCCGGTGGAGCACTTCGGCATGCTCCGGCACACCGAGCGGGGCATTCAGGTGCGCATCGCGGCGCACGCGCGCACGCCACGAAATGAGCATGGCCAGCAGCACGAGAACCGCCAGCGTGATCATGACGCCGATCGCGAGCTCGCGGGTCACTTCGCCCCGCCCCGCTCGCTGGAAGCACCGGCGATGTGCAACTGCGGTACGACGGCTGCGTCTTCGACGGTGAGCACGCCACCGTGCACGGTGAACTGCACTTGCCCTGGCAGATCGCGTCCGAGGTAGGGCGAGTTCACGCTGCGGCCGTGCAGATCCGCCTCGGTGAAGACGCCGGCAGCGGACGCGTCGTACAGCGTGATGTGCGCAGGCTGGCCGACCTCAAGCGGTGTGCCGTGACCGGTGAGCCGGCCGATCCGCGCTGGCGCCGCGCTCATCACGCGGGCGACGTCGGCCCAGCCGATGAGACCGGTCTGCACCATCGACTGATGTACGACGCGCAGAGCGCTCTCCAATCCCACCATGCCGTTCGCCGCCGCCTGCCACTCGCAGGCCTTGTGCTCGCTCGGGTGGGGCGCGTGGTCAGTGGCCACGATGTCGATGGTGCCGTCGGCCAGCCCCTCGCGCACCGCGAGCACGTCCTCTTCCCGACGTAGTGGTGGGTTGACTTTGTACCGGGCGTCATAGCCCCGTACGAGCTCCTCTGTGAGCAGCAGGTGGTGCGGGGTGACCTCGGCGGTGACCGGGATGCCGCGCTTCTTGGCCCAACGGATGATATCGACCGATCCTGCCGTCGACAGGTGGCACACGTGCAACCGGGAGCCGACATGCTCAGCCAGCAGCACATCGCGAGCGATGATCGACTCCTCGGCGACTGCGGGCCACCCAGCCAAGCCCAGCTCCGCCGACACCGTTCCCTCGTTCATCTGGGCACCTTCGGTGAGACGAGGATCTTGAGCGTGCTGAGCGATAACGCCGTCGAACGACTTCACGTATTCGAGTGCCCGGCGCATGATCAGCGGATCCGACACGCAGAATCCGTCATCGCTGAATACGCGAACCTGTGCACGCGATGAGGCCATGGCGCCGAGTTCTGCGAGCCGCTCACCCTTCTGCGCGACAGTGACGGCTCCGATCGGCTGCACGGTGGCGTAGCCGGCTGCTTCGCCGAGGGCGAGCTCTTGCTCGACGACCCCTGCGGTGTCGGCAACGGGCGACGTGTTCGGCATTGCGAACACTGCGGTATAGCCGCCGGATGCTGCGGCTTTCGTGCCGGTGAGGATCGTCTCGCTCGCCTCATATCCGGGCTCGCGCAGGTGCGTGTGCAGGTCGACGAGGCCGGGCAGTGCCACCAGCCCGTTCGCCTCGATCACGCGCGCGCCGGCGCGGCTGAGACCTGTGCCGATCTCGGCGATGACGCCGTTGTCCACAATGATGTCGGTGCTCTGCGCACCGAGCAGCTGTACGCCGGTGATGACGAGGGTCTCGCTCACAGGTCTCCCCCTCGTTCGTCGTCTCGTTCACCAGCAAGAAGCAGGTACAGCACCGCCATGCGGACGGATACCCCGTTCGCCACCTGCTCGAGCACTGTTGAGCGCTCAGAATCGGCGGCGTCGGAGGAGATCTCCAGGCCGCGATTCATGGGGCCGGGGTGCATCACAATGCTAGCGGCTGGAAGGGAGTTCACCCGTACGGCATCCAGCCCCCACCGCCGTGAATATTCCCGCTCAGTCGGGAAATATGCGGCATTCATTCGTTCGAGTTGAATCCGCAGCATCATCACGGCATCCGGATTGTCGGCCAGCGCTTGATCCAGGTCGTACAGCACGCGAACGGGCCACTGAGTCACGTTCTGCGGAATGAGAGTAGGCGGTGACACCAGGGTGACGTCAGCGCCGAGTGTGGAAAGCAGCCACACGTTCGAACGGGCAACGCGTGAGTGCAGAACATCGCCGACGATCACGACGCGCACTCCGCTCAAGTCACGGCCACGGCTTCCGGCGCCGAAGCGGCGCTTGCGAATGGTGAACGCATCGAGCAGTGCTTGGGTGGGGTGCTCGTGCGTCCCGTCTCCAGCGTTGACCACCCCCGCTGAGATCCAGCCGCTGGTGGCGAGTGTCTGCGGTGCGCCGGATGCCGGATGCCGGATGACAACGGCATCCGCCCCCATCGCCTGCAGCGTCTGCGCTGTGTCTTTCAAGCTCTCGCCTTTGGACACGCTCGACCCTTTGGCTGCGAAATTGATGACGTCGGCGGAGAGTCGTTTGGCCGCAGCCTCGAACGAGATGCGGGTGCGCGTTGAGTCTTCGAAGAAGAGATTGACGACCGTTTTTCCTCGAAGCGTCGGAAGCTTCTTGATCTCACGGGACTGCGTGTCAGACATATCCTCTGCGATGTCGAGGATGCGCAGCGCGGTGGTCTTGTCGAGGTTGCGAGTGTCGAGCAGGTGTCTCATGCTTCGATCGTCACCCCCTCAGCGCCGTCGTCTTCGAGAAGGCGTACGTTCACACGCTCGCTACGAGCGGACGGAATGTTCTTGCCGACGAAGTCGGGGCGGATCGGCAGTTCGCGGTGGCCCCGATCGATGAGAATCGCGAGACGCACGATCGCCGGGCGACCGATCGACTGCAGTGCGTCGAGGGCTGCACGGATGCTGCGCCCGGAGAAGAGCACGTCATCGACGAGCACCACCGTCTTGCCATCGACGCCATCAGCGGGGATGTCGGTCGGGTGCGGTGAACGGGTCGGATGCTTCGCGAGATCGTCACGGAACAGGGTGACGTCGAGCGCTCCTACGGGAACCGAGGTGTGAGCGATGTCGCTGATCAGCAGGGCGAGGCGGCGGGCGAGGGTTACTCCGCGGGTCGGAATGCCCAACAGGACGAGGTTCTCGGCGCCTCGGTTGGATTCGAGGATCTCGTGTGCGATGCGGGTCAATGCCCGTGACACGTCGGCGTCGTGCAGCACTGTGCGTGCGCTCATCAACCGCTCCCTTCTCCGCCTCTCCGGACGGGCTTAAAGGTTGCTTCGGCAATGGCAGTCTATCGGATGCCGGCTACGCACCGACCACGGCCACACCACGCTCGCGGGCGGCGTCGGCGAGTCGCCGGTCGAAGGTCGCGAGCGTCGCACCGAGCTCAACCGCCGTCGCGAGAACATACGCGTCGGGTAGCTTTAGACCTGTCGTGGCACGGAGCTCCACGACTCGGACTGGTTCATCGACCGGTGGAACGTATCGTTCGACACCCAATCGCGTGCAGTCCTCCAACGCTTCGACCACCGCACCCAGGCGAGCCGGACCCACCAGATACTCCGCAAGGGTCACAGGATGAATCATGAGCTCTTCCTCGGTGTCAACGACGTCGACTGCCTGAGATGTGTGAGCATCCGGCCGACCCCACAGCGAGATGATCACGTTCGCATCCACAACGATCACTCGGGCCAGTCCTTCCTCAGATCCTCGAGGTACCCAGGGGGAAACGCATCGGAGTACTTACCGAGGGTCTCTTCCAGCACCTTTCGCCGCGCAGCGCGACGCGCGGCTCGTTTTTCAGCGAGAGCTTCGACCCCGTTCGCAGCGAGCCGCGCAACCAGTTCGGACCTGGATGCACCGGGCCACTCCTTCGCAGCGATCTCGAGCGCTGCCGCGAGCTCAGGTGTCTGCGTCACCTGGATGCGTGGAAGGGTCGTGGCCATGCACGAACTGTACCACTCCGACACGAAGTGGTACAGTGATCCACATTTCCCGGGCACCGTGACGTTGAGGCACTACAGAGATCAGGATGCTTCGCGCAGCGCCTCTTCCGTCACCGCGCACCGCTGGGCACGGATCGGGTGGCCGGATGTCGACAAACAGCGGCCGGTGTTCAGATCCCACTTCCAATCGTGCATGCTGCAGGTGAGGATGCCGTCTTCGTCGACCTTTCCGGTCTTCGTGAGGTCTGCGCGCAGGTGCGGGCACCGCCGCTGGACGACCCAGTCGCCGATTTCGGCATCCTCTGTCTGGTCCGTCTGCTCGGAGTACCAGTTCTCGACGTACTCGATGCGATCAACCGACAGGCATTTGAGGAAAGTCGTGAGGAACTCGTTGAACTTGCCGCTACGCCCGACCGAGAACTGCATCGACAGGAAGATCGAGTTCGACCAGTCGATCTCGTGGTCACGGATATTCGTCGACACGAGGTCAGCCGGGATCGTGTACCAGTAGATGCACTCCTCCCCCGCGTACTCGCGCACCTTCGCACGGGGGAAGTCGACGACCATGTCGAGATCGCCGATACGGAACCGGACGTTCCCGCCCACGCCGAGACGGATCGTGCGGGACTTCTTCAACAGCGGCTCCCACCACTGTTTGATTGCGGCGAGGATCTCCTCGGCAGGGAGCACACCGGCGCGCGAAGCGATTTCGTCAGCGATCTCATGCTGACGGCCCGCTCTCTGCTCTTCGAGATAGTCCCATTTCTCGTCGAAGATGTGCGCGATCTCAGCATCCGTGTACAGCGACTGCTCGGTGGTGACCTCTCCACCGTCGACGGTCACGATCGTGCCGGGGATGAAGAGGTGCCCATTGTAGTGAGGCGCCAGCTCCTTCATGTGCATGAGGAACTGCTGCTGATCCGTGAAGATCGACTCGCCGTTGCGGCCGATGCCGTTGAACTCGAACAGATCGTCGCGCAGGAACATCGGCGGACCAGCCATCGGGAAGACGTGCGGGGCGTCGACCTTCTCGATGTAGTACATGGCGCGCTTGTTCTGCGCTTCGCGTTTGAGCTGCGCGAAGTTCTGCTTGGCGTCGAGCGGAAGGTCGTAGACCATGGGCCACCAAATCGCGCCGGAGACCTGGGTAAAGTACGCGTCGGGCTTGCCGAAGTGCATGAGCTTCTCTAGGTCAAGCGGGTGCGAGTCGTTCTGGTTGAGCACCGACCCGGTGCCGTCATCGACGCTGAGCGAGGAGTCGCCGATCGGGCCGTCGCTCGGGGCTCGTAGGGGCGTAATCATGATCTTCACTTCGCCCCGCTGGATGATCTCCCCCGCCGGCGCGTACGTGATGTTGGTGTAGCCGAGAGATCGGATGTCCTGCTCGAGGTCATCGGTCGGATATTCCGGCAGCAGCACCTCGATGTCTTTGCGGATGTAGCGCTCGAGCAACCGCGGGTCGAAGTGATCGCGGTGCCGGTGGGAGATGTAGAGAAAGTCCGCCTCGCGCCCGAAACGCTCCCAGTCAAGCCCCCGGTTGTCGGGAAAGGGGAACCAGGAGCCGAAGAAGGACGGGCCGAGCACTGGGTCGCAGATGATGTTGCCACCGAGTGTCTCGATGAACATTCCTGCGTGGCCGAGTCCCGTAATCCGCATGGCATTCCTCCCGAAGTGAACCATTCAAGTCTACCGGCGGCCTCCTGAGCGCCGCCGGGGCGCGGCCGTGTCAATCCCACGCTGACGCGCAGATCACTCCTCGAAGAGACCGCGGATATCCTCTGCCGTGAGCGACTTGGCGAACAGCTCGTCGTCGTCCATGACTGCCGTGAACAGGCGCGCTTTGCGCCGCTGCAGTTCGAGGACTTTCTCCTCGATGGTTCCAATCGCGATCATGCGGTAGACGAACACCTGGCTCGTTTGCCCGATGCGGTGCGTGCGGTCGATGGCCTGGGCCTCTGCGGCCGGGTTCCACCACGGATCGAGCAGGAAGACGTAGTCGGCCTCGGTGAGGGTGAGACCGAAACCGCCGGCCTTGAGACTGATCAGGAATACCGGCTGCTCCCCCGCCTTGAAGCTGTCGATCACATCCTGGCGGCGGCGCGTTGAGCCGTCGAGGTGCGCAAAGGGAATCCCTGCAGCATCCAGGCGCGCAGCCGCGAGGGCGAGAAAGGACGTGAACTGGCTGAACACAAGGGCTCTGTGACCCTCGGCCTGCAGCTCGATGACCCGCTCCAGCAGGGTATCGAGTTTGCTCGACCCGATCTCCGCGTCCTCAGGATCGATCAGCGCGGGCGCGAGGCTCAGCATCCGCAGCAGTGTAAGAGAGCGGAAGACGATGAAGCGGTTCCGGTCGAGGTCATCGATGAGCCCGAGCACCTTTTGGCGCTCGCGCTGCAGCACAACGTCGTAGCGGGCCCGGTGGGCTGGGCTGAGCTCGACTTCGAGCTGCTGCTCCTGCTTGGGCGGCAGATCGGCGGCGACAAGGTCTTTCGTTCGTCGAAGCATCAGGGGGCGGATGCGGCGACGCAGTTGCGCGAGGCGCCTCTGCCGGTATTCGCTACCTTCTTCGTTCTCGGGAACCTTGCCCTTCTCGATCGGCTGAATGTAGCGCTCACGGAACTTTCGAGCCGATGGGAACAGACCGGGGGCTGCGAGTGCGAGCAGCGACCACAGCTCGGACAGGCTGTTCTCCATCGGGGTGCCGGTCACGGCATAGGTCACGTCAGCAGAGAACGTCGATATCGCCCGGTGCAGCTTCGTTTTCGGGTTCTTGACGAACTGCGCTTCGTCGAGGATCAAACCGGCCCATTCAACGGCAGCGAACTGCGTTTCGTCGAGGCGGGCAACGGTGTACGAGCTCACGACGATATCAGCGGATGCCGCGGCATCCGCCACATTGCGGGCCCTCCTGGTGCTGGTGCTTTCAACGATCGCAACCCGCAGATCGGGCGCGAACTTGGCCGCCTCGGCACGCCAGGTGCTCAGCACCGAGGTCGGCGCGAGCACGAGGAATGGTCGCTCTTCTCCTTCGTCTCGGGTGTGCTGGATGAAGCTGAGAAGCTGCAGCGTTTTGCCGAGTCCCATATCGTCGGCGAGGATGCCGCCGAGTCGATGCCGCCACAGGAAGGCGAGCCAGTCGAATCCGGTCTTCTGATAAGGGCGTAGTTCGGCGCGCAGTCCGCGCGGTACGTGGGTGGGTGGCACTCCGGTGGCGTGCCGGAGCCCATCGGCCGTTGCCCGCCAACTCACCGCTGGTTCCGACTCGTCGGCAAGATCCTCGAACTCCTCCCAAAGGTCGATCTGGTAGCGACTGATACGGGGTCCGGTCTCCCACTCATCGAGCTCAGCTGCCTCGTCGATGAGTTCACGAAGTCTGTCCAGCGCCGGATGTGCGAGCGAGAAATAGCTGCCATCTGTGAGCAGGAGCTTCTTCTTTCCCTTGCTCAGTGCCGAGAACAGCGGTCCGAAGGGGATGCTGTGCCCATCGATCGTGACGATGATGCCGAGGTCGAACCAGTCAGCGTCGGTGGACTCCACCGACGTCACCTTCACTGTGGGGTCGCCGGTGAGTTCGCGGTACTCCTTGCGTGTGCCTGTGATCTCGACGACCACTCCACTGGCTTCGAGGGCAGGAAGGACATGAGCGACGAAGGCGGCCGCATCGGTGTCATGGAATGAGCCTGATGGGCGCAATCGTGCAGTGGTGTGTTCATGCCACACCGTTTCGATTTCTGCGCGGCAGGCGGCCTCCGCGTTGATGTCGCGCACTGCCGCGGCGCTCCAGTCGAAGGAGAAGTTGCCGAAGCCGCGATAACTCCACGCGAAGGAGTAGCTGACGACGTCTCCGCGTTCGAAAGCCACCGACAGCAGCGCCTCCGGCGCGGGAATCTCCGGAAGCTCGACCGTTGACGTCGCCCGCACCGGCACACTGCGCACAAGAATCGGGTAGGCGTGAGATACGAACTCCTCGGCGTCCGATGTGGGGACCTCAATCGGTTCCTTGGCGCTCAGGAGTGTGCGAACGGTGTGGGAGAGCGGATGCTCGGCAAGTGTGATCTCTATCATCCCGCCGTGAACACTCGCCGAGTACACCCCACTGTGGCCGATCGGGTGCACTTCGGCAACAGGCACAGAATGACCATCGATGGCGACCTCTGCGGAGACCACGAGGGAACCTGCTTGGCTCCGGTCGATGGCGGCCGCGATTTCTGCGGTCTCCACGAGTCGAACCGAGGTGGTTTTCTGGGTGCTGATGAGAGGGATGCCGAGCGCTTCTCCCGCCCGCAGGTGCGCCCACAGGAGTGTCGATTCGATCTGGTCGAGGACGAGCCACTCCCCTGCGTTGCCCGACAGCAACGAGTCCCGCGAGATGCTCAGCAGGTCACCGAACCATCGGCTCTGCGCCCGACCGAACTGCGTCGTGTCTCTGCGCACGAGGTCCCAGCCTGCATGCCCCTGGATCCACCCACCGGTCTGGGTACTGCGCATCAGCGGGCGGATGGCGAGCTGAAGCTCCGCTGGTGGTCGGGGGAGGTCGCGCGGAGTCGCCGGCCGCGCTGTACGAGCAGCCCAGGGGTTGTCTCCTCGCGGTTCTCGCAGGCGCAGTTCGACTCCCAGAGCGAGCTGCTGGGCGTGCGCTGCGGGAACGGTTTCAGTGAGAGCTCTCCACGTTGGTGACGAAGTCGCAGGCGAGACCGCGGGAGTCGCTGGCTCGCTGGTGGGTGCGGAGACGGCTCTGACCTGCTGGTTGTACTCGTGGACGTTCGAGGCGAGCAGAGCCGCGACGACGTGTTTGCAGCCGGTCCCGACCGGGCACGAGCAGCGCGTGGATCGCACACGCCGCTTACCACCCGATGCGCTGAAGTTCACCGTGCTGACGTACTGCGCATCACCGCTGCCCCTGACGTACGCTTCAAGCCTCTGTGCATCCTCGTGCCAGATGAGGTCGAGCACGTTGCCGTCGCGAAAGTATGCAAGCCCTCGGGTGTAGCCGCCCGCGTTCGTGATCTGCATGAGCTCGCGGAGGTCTACGTGGGGCGCTGGCATGCCGGCATCCTTCCCCGTGCATCCAAGGTGCTTCGCTGCGCAGCCAGCATCGTTATCGGCACATCCGACACCGTGGCTGCGCCGCCGAACGCCGGGATACTAGACGGAGCGCGCAATGCGGGCGAGAACACCGTGTACGAACGCTCCCGAGTCTTCGGTGGAGAACTCTTTGGCGAGTTCGACCGCTTCATCGATCGCGACGGCGGTAGGAACCTCGTCGTTGAAGAGAATCTCCCACACGCCGATGCGCAGCAGGGCACGATCGACAGCCGGCATCCGTTCGAGTTTCCAGTCTCGGCTATGCGTGGTGATCTGCTCGTCTATCTCGCCATGGTGATCGATGACGCCGTCGACGATCTCACGGGCGTACAGCCACGATGCCTCGCGTGCTGGCTCGTTGACGGCGCGTTTGGCCTCTGCGGCGAGCGCGACCGCGACGTCGTCGCCGCGCACATCGGCGGAGAACATGATGTCGAGTGCGCGCTTGCGCGCTTTCGTCCTGGCGCTCACGCCTTACTTCTCGCGACCGAGGTAGTCACCGGTGCGGGTGTCGACCTTGACCTTGGTGCCGGTTTCGAGGAACAACGGAACCTGGATCTCGTAGCCGGTCTCGAGCGTGGCGGGCTTGGTACCAGCCGACGAGCGGTCGCCCTGCAGCCCGGGCTCGGTGTAGGTCACCTCGAGGATGACGGATGCCGGCAGGTCGATGTACAGCGGGTTGCCGTTGTTCAGGGCGATGGTGACCTGCTGGTTCTCAAGCAGGAAGTTCTTCGCGTCGCCGACGGTGGCAGCGCTGACGGTGATCTGGTCGAAGTCGGTTTGATCCATGAAGACGTAGCCGTCACCATCGGTGTACAGGTAGGTGTAGTCGCGACGGTCGACGTTCTCGATCTCGACCTTGGCGCCCGCATTGAACGTCTTGTCGACGACCTTGCCGGTGAGGACGTTCTTCAGTTTTGTCCGCACGAATGCGCCGCCCTTGCCGGGCTTGACGTGCTGAAACTCTACGACGCTCCAGAGCTGGCCCTCAAGGTTGAGGACGACGCCGTTCTTGATGTCTGCGGTAGATGCCATGCGCTGAGAGTTCCGTTCTTAAGTATGCGGGGCTCGGTGGAGCCGACAGTCGATTCTACGGGATCGTGGGCCGAGGCCATCGCATGCCTGAGGCTTTCAGCACGCCCGGGGAGTTGGTGTGGCTGTTCGGGGGCTTTCGTCTTCCGAGGGCACCTGGGCTCGTACGACTCGCAACCAGCCTGATGAAGACGGTCGCTGAAGCACGCCTGCACACGGCGGACGCACTCAAGGTCCTGTCTATGCTCCCGCGCGGTTGCGATGCGCGGCGCCATCTCAGCGTCGGAGGTCGGCGCTACCCTCGCCGCATGGACGAGAAGCGATTCGAGCACTGGTGTGAAGCATGTGGAGCGACCGCCATGCTCACGTCCGAGGAGGGCTTCGAGGCGGGCTGGGATTGCCCGCCTCGGATGGGCGCCTGGGGCGTAGTGTCACCGCGCACCTGCGGCAACTGCACCGTCAATCGCACGCTCTGGTGGGCGCTCATTGTCGAGAGGAAGGACATCGATAGCTGCAGCCCGCATCAGCGGCAGGTGCTGGCGCGGATCCTCAACGAGGTGCCCGACGACGCGCTCGGCGTTCGATAGCTCTTCGACACTTGGGGCAGAGCCCGGCGACAATCGTGGCGGAATCGGCGACGATCTGCTCGCAACGTATGCATCGCGGGCCGCGAAAGTGCGCCGCGGGCTCCGGGTGCAGGCTCTGATCCGGACCCGTCTCGTAGAGATCGGCGTGCTTGGAGAACAGCCGCAGATGGTTCTCCGCGATCGCGGCATGCAGCCGCGTCGCGGTCGTCGGCGGGTTCACCTGCCACTCGGCAAAGAGATCGATCACCGTGGCGTAAGCGTCTCGGATGAGACGCTCCGCGAGAAACAGATCGGGGTTGACCGCCGGGTCAAGCCCCAGGGTGTGGTGTAGTTCGGGTTTCTTCGATCGGTTGATGGTTCAGGCGGTGAGCTCGAGGGGTGTGTCGGTGGTCACCTCCTTGTTCCCGATGTCGTCAACAAGGGTGAGGCGGGACTTGGCGAGGATCTCGAGTCCGAGGTAGCGGCGGCCTTCGGCCCACTCGTCGGTGATCTCGGCGAGCACCGCGCCGACGAGACGGATGATCGCGTCGCGGTTGGGGAAGATGCCGACGGAGTCGGTGCGGCGGCGGATCTCGCGGTTGAGGCGCTCGTTGGGGTTGTTGGACCAGATCTGCTGCCAGAGCCCTTCGGGGAACCCGGTGAACGCGAGGATGTCCGCCCGCGCATTGTCGAGGTGCTCATGCGCGGCGGTGAGCTTGCCGTCGACGTAGTCCAGCAGCCGGTCGAACTGGGCATGAACCGACTTCGCGTCGGGCTGGTCGTAGACGGAGTGCAGCATCGCCTTCACCGCCGGCCACATGCTCTAGGGCGTCACACTCATCAGATTGGCGGCGTAATGGGTGCGGCATCGTTGCCAGACCGCGCCGGGCAGGTTCGTTGCGATCGCTTCCACCAGCCCAGTGTGCGCGTCGCCTAGGTGTTCTTCCCATTGACGTTGTGTGCAGCGTGGTGTGACGGGATGAGGTGAGGACCTCCGGTATCGATATGGGTAATCACACCTGATCGAGTCCACGGAGGTCCTCGTGTCTTACGTTACCCAT
>JASGEY010000101.1:0-15580 GCA_047605925.1 Microbacterium sp. | reverse complement strand
GGGGGGGGGGGGGGGGCTATCCTCCGACCCCCGCCCCGCCACGATGGCTCTTACTGCTCGAGCCAGATGTTCGCCGCTGCCGGCGTGGTGTAGCCATACATGTGGACGCCGTTCACCTTGTCGGAGACGATCGCACCGTTGTAGTACTCCTGGAACAGGATGTACGGCTGCAGTTCAGCCAGCAGCTCCTGCACCGTGGCGAAGTGCTCCTTCTGCTCGGCGATGTCCGTGGCCGCGAGAGCCGCATCGAGCGCCTCGTCCAGCCGCGGGTCGCTGATGCGCGAGTAGTTCGTCCGCTCAGCACTGCTGTCCAGCGCGCCCCAGAGCCTGGATGCCGCGTCGACGAAGGCCAGCGAGGACTGCGCCACGTTGTAGTCGCCGTTCGTGGTGACGACTCCCTGCTCGGAGGCGTCGCGCTGGTCTGCGGTCACCGTGACGTTGTCGTACCCGGTCAGCTGTGCCTGCAGGGCGTCGAAGATCGTCTGCCCTGTGCCGGGGAACACCGTGAAGGTGAACTCCAGCGGCTTGCCCTCATCAGCCAGCTCGTCGAAGAGCTCCTGAGCCTTCTCAGGGTCGTAGCTCTGCAGCGGGATGTCGGAGAAGAACGGCGAGTCGTCCTGGAACAGGGTCTTCGGCACCGAGCCATTGCCGCGGTTGACCGAGTTCGACAGCGCATCCAGGTCGAGCGCGTAGGAGAGCGCCTGACGGGCACGCACGTCGTCGAACGGAGCCTTGCCGGTGTTCAGCATAAAGCCGACGCCGCCGTTGTAGGTGTACTTGATGTTCGTGAAGCCAGCAGCCTCGGCTTCGACGAACTGCGTCGGCGCGGAGTTCAGGATCAGGTCGGCCTGCCCAGCGATCAGCGCGTTGAGACGCTGCGCGTCATCGGTGACACCCTGAGTCTCGATCGCGTCGAGGTAACCAGGCTCACCGAAGTAGTCGTCGTTACGAACGAGCTTGACGGTACCGCCCTGGGTCCAGCTCTCCACCTTGTAGGGGCCGGCGCCGACGGGGTTCTTGTTGAAGGCCTCTTGACCCTGCTCCAGCGCCGTCGGCGAAGCGATCCACTGCAGCGAGTAGATCGGCATGAGTCCGATGAAGCCGGGGGTCGGCACGGCCATGTTCAGCTTGACGGTGTAGTCGTCAACGACGTCGATGGACGCGATCTGGCTGGCGATACCCGCGCTGGCGGATCCGTTAGCCGGGTCCTTGATGCGCTCCCAGTTGTACTTGATCGCCTCGGCATCCAGCGGGGTTCCGTCAGTGAAGGTCTGTCCCTCAGGGAGCACGATGTCCCACGTGACTCCTCCGTCGCTCGTGGTGAACGACTCGCACAGCCCGCAGTCGTAGCCGCCGGTCTCGGGGTTGGCGACAACGAACTGGCCGTACAGCGCGCTGAACGTGATCGGCATGGATGTCGAGCTGAAGATCTGCACCGGGTCGAATCCGGTCGGCTGGGCGAGCTCGATGGCGCGCAGCGTGCCTCCTGATACCGGATCTCCGGCTTCGGAGTTCGCGCCCGTGTCTTCTGGTTCGTCACTTGCTGCGCAGCCGGACAGAACGAGCGCCGCTGCGACGATCGCTCCGGCGAGCTGCACAGATCTCTTCGTTGAAATCACGATGTACCTGCATCTTTCTCTTGATGGTTGGGGTGTAGGGCTTGTAGTGCTGGTGAAGGATCTCGGGGTGGTGCTTGGTAGAGGGTGGTGAGTGCGGTGGTCCGGATGCTCGGCGAGACGGTCAGTCCTGCAGAGTGCGGTCGAAGCGCAGACGGAGGTGCTCGCCTGCCTGGTTGAGCGCGAACACGGTAAGGAAGAGCACGGTTGCGGGGACGAAGGTGAGGAAGGGTGCAGAGCGCAGCTCCATCGCACCGGCGTTGATCATCCCTCCCCAGCTCGGCGTTGGCGGCGGCACGCCGAGACCGAGAAAGCTCAGCGAGCCTTCGGCGACGATCAGGGCTGCCACGACGAGCGGCAGGTACGCGGCGAGCGTCGGCACGACATTCGGCAGGATCTCGCGCATCAGGATGCGCCCATCGCTCGCACCCATGTTGCGGGCAGCACGCACGAACTCTCGGCTGGTCCATGCCATCGTGTTGGCCCTCGCCAACCGGATGAAAGTCGGAGTGCTGGTCAGAGCGAGCCCGATCAGCAGCACAGGAACGCTCGGCGAGAAGATCGCCGTGATCGCCAGCAGCAGCACCAGTGCGGGGAAAGACAGCAGCACGTCGGCGAAAAGGGTCACGATCCAGTCGACGCCCTTGCGGAAGTAGCCGGCGAACAGGCCGAGAATCGTGCCGAGAATCACACCGCCGGCTGCCGAGGCCGTTCCAACGACCAGCGATACCTGCCCGCCGAAGATGAGCCGGGTCAGCATCGACCTGCCAGCGCCATCGGTGCCGAGCAGGGTGTCGATCGGGCCGAGCTGCGGGAGCTGACGCGGGGGCCCGACGACGGAGTCAATGGGCGCGATGGGCAGGATGGGTGCGGCGATTGCCAGCACAACGACGAGTCCGATCCAGAAGTACGAGAACCACACCAGGATCGACCATTGGCGCTTGGCCGGAGCGACCCTGGGGATGCCGAGCCGCGGCTGCGCCTGTTTGCGCGGCCTGGTGGAGATGGCGCGGGTGACGATGCTCATGCGCTCACAGCCTCCTTCTGGTCCTGAAGCGGAGTCGGTTCAGTCGGAGTCGGAGCGGATGCCGTGGCAGCACGCCGCCGCTTTTTCCCTGGTGCACGGCGAACCCTCGGGTCGATCAGTCCGTACCCGATGTCGACCAGCATGTTGATGACGACGAAGGCCACCGCAATGAACGTGACGACGCCCTGCACCGTGATGACATCGCGCTGCATGATCGAGGTCGAGATGAGTTGACCGAGACCGGGAAGCACGAAGAGCGCCTCAACGATGATCGTTCCGCCGATCAGGCGCGCGAGGCTGAGGCCGGAGATGGTGAGCAGAGAGAAGGAGGAGGGTCGGAAAGCGTGCCGGAACAGCACATACCCGCGCGTCATCCCCTTGGCTCGGGCTGCGGCGACGAAGTCCTCTCGCAGCGTGCCGATGAGGTCGGCTCTGAGCACGCGGTGGAAAGCGGCGATCTCCACCAAAGCCACGGCGATCGCCGGAAGCAGCGCGCTTCGCAGGTTCGGGCCGAGTCCGTCAGCGATCGGTACCCACCCGAGCGCGGGGAGCAATCGGAGGTGCACGGCGAAGATGTAGATCAACACGGGCCCTGCCACGAAGGCGGGGATCGAAAGAAAGACGGCGGTGACGGCATTGATGGCGCGATCTACGGCGCTGTTGGGCATCGATGCCGAGATGACGGCGAGCGGGATCGCGACGAGCAGCGCAATCACGAGAGCGAAGACGGCCAGTTCGAGCGTCACAGGCAGTCGCTGCATGATCGCCTCTGTGACGGAGGCATGAGAGATCGGCGAGACGCCGAGGTCACCGCGCACGGCGTTGGCCGCCCAGTCGAAGTACTGCGCAAAGAACGGCCGATCGAGTCCGAGTTCGCTGTTCAGCTTCGCAACGTTCTCCGGCGTGGCCGCCTCGCCGAGGATGACCTCGGCGATGGAACCCGGGGCGAGGCTCATCAGCCCGCGCACACCGATCGTGACGATGACGATCACGAGCAGCGCGTAACCGACTCGGCGCAGAACGTTAGACCACATGAGGACCCCCCTGGGGGGTGCTCAGCGGATGGGAACGGCTACCGTGCACTCGGACTCCTTTGTCGAGTTCCCGGGATACCTCCCGGATTTCACCAGCGTTTCGTTGAACGGAACGTGCTGCGCCGTACAACGCAACAATCGAAATCATGCCTGGAATAAGGCGCGGTGTCAATGACCCAAATTTTGATGGATATTTGATTGACTCACCCCGGGGTGGCATGACAGACTCACATCAACGTTTCGTTATCACGTTCAGGCGTTCCGTTCAATGGAACATCTCGACAGACAAGGAAGTCTCTCAATGACGGACCACTTCGGATATCAGGGTCGTGTGAGCGTCGTGACCGGCGCCGCCTCAGGCATGGGCCGCGCGCTCGCCGAAATTCTCGTCGACCTCGGCGCATCGGTCTACGCGATCGATCGCGTCGAGTCGCCCGTCGAAGGCATCACGCAGGCCATCGTCGCCGACCTCGGCGACAAGAACTCGATCGACGCCGCCTTCGCGGAGCTTCCGGAGGAGATCCATTCCTTCTTCGGCGTCGCCGGCATCTCGGGCGTGCACCAGTCCTACCTGGACACGTTCACCGTCAACTTCATCGCGAACAAGTACATCACCGACACCTACCTGCGCGACCGTGTCGTCCAGGGCGGCTCGCTCACCTTCGTCACCTCGAACGGCGGGCTGCGGTGGGAGAACACCGACATTCGCGAAGAGCTCCAGCCCCTCATCGAACCCTCCGGTTGGGACGGCCTCGTCTCAGCGGCATCCGCATTCAACGACCGATTCGGCGGTGCCGTTCCCGGCTCTCTCGGCTACATCCTGTCCAAGCGCGCGCTGAACTACTGGATCGCCACCGAAGTGGGTCCCCTCGCCGACCTCAAGAAGATCCGCATCAACGCGATCCTTCCGGCGATGACCATCTCGGGCATGATCGGCGAGTTCGCCGAGATGAAAGGCGGAATGGATGCCGTCGAGGCCGACCTCGGCCCCGCAGGACGCCTCGCAGAGTCTGTCGACATGGCCCGCGTTCTCGCCTTCCTCGGCAGCGACCTCGCCGGCTACGTCTCAGGAGCACACCTGTGCGTCGACTTCGGCATGAACGCACAGCAGCTCGCCGGACTCGCACCCGACCGGCTCAGCTGGACGCTCGCCGGCGTGATGAGCCGCACCTCGGCATCCTGAACCGCACACCCCGCCGCCTCAAAGCCCCAACAAACCGCCTGGACCTGAAAGAGAAGATGCAATGACGGATCTCCTGACCGTGCGAGCCACACCCATCACCCTGAAGCACCCCGACCGGCTCTACATCAACGGCGAGTGGGTCGCACCCCAGAACAACACATTCCTCCCGGTGATCGACTCTGCGACAGAAGAAACGTTCTTCCATGTCGCCGAGGCAGGACCCGCCGACATGGATGCCGCGATCGCTGCAGCACGCCACACCTTCGACAACACCGATTGGGCGTTCCTCGAGCCTGCCGAACGCGCCGTATACCTCCGGCGCATCGCAGAGAAGCTCCGCGAGCGCGCCACGGAGCTGGCGACATTCTGGACGCGTCAGTCCGGCGCCGTCTTCCGCATGTCGTCGTACTCGATCCAGCGGGTGCCCCCGCTGTTCGATTACTACGCTGACCTTGCCGAAACCTTCGAGTGGGAGCGCCCAGCCAAGCCGGAGTTCTCTGACTGGGGCGCCGTCGTGCACGAGCCGGTCGGCGTCGTTGCCGCGATCGTTCCCTGGAACACACCGCTGTCGCTTGCGGCATACAAGGTCGCCCCGGCGATCCTCGCCGGTTGCACCATCGTGCTGAAGGCGCCGCCTGAGGCCCCAGGCGAGCTCTACGTCCTTGCCGAGATCGCCGAGGAGATCGGTCTTCCCGCTGGCGTCCTCAACGTCGTGTCGGCGCACCGCGAGGTGTCCGAACAGCTGGTGCGCGACCCACGCGTCGACAAGATCGGGTTCACCGGCTCTGGCGTCGTCGGCCGGAAGATCGCGACGATCGCCGGTGACCGCCTGGCCCGATACACCTTGGAGCTCGGCGGAAAGTCGGCCGCGGTCATCCTCGACGACTACGACCTGGAGACCGCAGCGAAGGTCATCGCAGCTGCAGAGACCTCGATCACCGGTCAGGTCTGCATGTCGCTGACGAGGGTCATCGTCTCGCAGGAACGACACGACGAGTTTGCCGCTGCCCTCGGCTCCGCCTTCGGTGCGGTCAAGGTCGGAGACCCTTTCGACGAGCAGAGCCAGATGGGTCCGCTCGCAATGGCTCGCCAGCAGAACCGTGTGCTCGACTACATTCGCAAGGGCGTCGCCGAAGGTGCGACGCTGGTCACCGGCGGCAACCGGCCCGCCGGACTCGAACGCGGCTACTTCGTCGAGCCGACCGTATTCGCCAATGTGGACAACGCATCGACGATCGCGCAGGAAGAGATCTTCGGTCCCGTCATCTCGGTCATTCCTGCCTCGAGCGAAGAAGAAGCCATCCGTTTCGCGAATGGCACGCAGTATGGTCTGAACAACGCCGTATTCACGAATGACATCGACCGCGCTTACTACGTGGCAAGACGTCTGCGTTCTGGCACCGTCGGTCACAACGGATTCAAGGTCGACACCGCGATGGGCTACGGCGGATTCAAGCAGTCAGGATACGGTCGCGAAGGCGGCGTCCAGGGCCTTCTCCCCTACCTGGAGACCAAGACGCTCGTGCTCGACGCGAAGCCGTCGAAGTTCGCCTGATCATCATCCCGCCACGACAGAGATAAAGAGGGACTCCGATGAGCACCACCCAGATCGACCCAGCCGAGGTCGACTTCTTCACCGATCCCGAGGTCGCCGAGAAGGCTGAGCCATACTTCGACTACATGCTCGAGAACCATCCGGTGTATCGAGAGCCGAAGTACGGGGTCGTCATCGTCACCGGCTACGAGGAGGCGTTGCAGGTCTACCACCAGCCGGATGTCTACTCTTCGATCAACCGCACCGGCGGGCCAGTGCTCAACCTCGATTTCGAACTCGAGGGCGACGACCTCACTGATCTCCTGGAGAAGCACCGCTCGTCGTTCCCGACGAACGATCAGATCGTGACCTTCGACCCACCGCAGCACACTGACCACCGTGCGATCCTGATGGGTCTGATCACTCCGAAGCGGCTCAAAGAGAACGAGGCTTTCCTCAAAGCCACCGCCGATCGCTTCTTGGACGAGATTCTGCCTGCAGGTGAGAGCGAGTTCATCTGGGAGTACGCGAAGAAGTTCGCAGTGCTCGCGGTCGCTGACCTCCTCGGCGTCCCCGAGGAAGACCACCAGATGCTGCTGGACACGCTCGCGTCAGAGCCGGCGCCGGTGCTGGGCAACCTGGAGCTGCAGACGAGCTACCACAACGGCCTCGAACGTCTCTATGACTACTTCGTCGCGAAGATCGAGGAGCGGCGTGCGCAACCCGCCGGTGATGTGCTCACTGGAATGGCGCTCGCGACGTTCCCCGACGGCAGGCTGCCCGAGCCGATCGAGGTCGCGCGGATCGCGGCGAACCTTTTCTCGGCCGGGCAAGAGACGACCGTTCAGCTCATGGGCATCTGCTTCCAGCGCATCGCCGATGACGCTGCGCTGCAGGACCTCCTTCGTCGCGAGCCTTCGCTCGTGCCCGCGTTCATCGAAGAGAGCCTGCGTGTCGAGGCCCCGATCAAGGGCTCGTTCCGGCTTGTGAAGAAGGCCACGACCCTCGGCGGCCTTGAGCTCGCACCCGGCACCAATGTGATGCTGTTGCACGGAGCCTCCGGGCGCGACCCCCGCTTGTTCGAGAACCCTGCAGAGTTCGACGTGAACCGCGCCAACGCTCGCCAGCATCTCGCCTTCGGCCGCGGCATCCACACCTGCCCCGGCGCTCCGCTGGCCCGCGCTGAGGCGGTTTTCTCGATCCAGCGATTCCTGGAGCGCACCACCTCGATTACGATCGATGACGCCCATCACGGCCCTGCAGGGGCCAGAGAATGGAACCTCATCAGCAGCTACAAGTTCCGCGGACACACCCATCTGTACCTTCGACTCATCGAGGCGCAGAGCTGATGGGCGACAACCTGCTCTCCATCGACCGCGACCGCTGTATGGGGTCGGGTCAGTGCACGTTCTACGCCCCTGACACCTTCGACCTTGATGAGGACAGCATCGCCATCGTCGTGGATCAGCACGGGGATGCCGACGACAAGATCCAGATGGCGATCGATGTGTGCCCGACCAGAGCCATCGCTCGTGCCGCGGCGACTGCTGAAGGAGGCGAGGCCGAGTGACAGCGAAGACCGAGGCGCAGGTCTCTCAGCCGATCGCCGATATGGAGACCGATAGCCTGCTCGGGGACTTCCCCGAGGGCAAGCGACTCGTCGGCACCCGCTGCCAGCGCTGCGGGCGCACGATGATCGGGAGCCGCGTGGTGTGCAGCTCCTGCGTGAGCCGCGATGTGGAACGCGTCGCGCTGCCGACGACCGGCGTGCTGTACTCGTTCACCCGACTTCACGGCAGAGATGGTGACGTGCGCCCCCTCGGTTACGTCGACCTTGACCACGACGTGAGAACCCTGACCGACCTGCGCGAGACCGCGCCGCTGTCCCCTGGTATGCGCGTAGCGCTTGGCACCGAGGGCGATGAGTGGTTTTTCGCCCCCGCGACCGGTCAGTGACGAAAGGAACACCCTCATGTCCAACGACGTCTTCGTCATCTCTGCGGCGATGATCCCCTTCGGCAAGTACCGCTCCTCCTCCTACGTCGGGCTCGCCGTCTCCCCCCTGGTCGATGCGCTGAGCAGCGCTGGCATCGCCAAGAGCGACGTCGACGCGATCTACGTCGGCCATTCCTATGGCGGGATGATGACGGGGCAGCGCATCACGAAGGAGATCGGCCTCGGCACCGTGCCGACGGTCAACGTCGACAATGCCTGTTCCAGTGGTGCGACGGCGATCCACGAGGCCTGGTCGGCCATCGCCCAGGGGCTCATCGACGTCGCCGTGGTCATCGGCGTCGAGAAGCTGACGCAGTTCGGCGGCGGCGCTCTTCCTCTCTCCCCCGAGGACCGAGAGGTCAAACAGGGCATCATCATGCCGGCCGTGTACGCCATGCGAGCGACCCGCTACCTGCATGATTTCGATGCGACCGCCGAGGACTTGGCGCTCGTGAGCGTCAAGGCCCGTCGGCATGGAGCGCTCAACCCCTTCGCGCAGTTCCGTAAAGAGGTCACTGTGGAAGAGGTGCTTGCTGCGCGCCCCGTCGCCGATCCGCTCACCCTTCTCATGTGTTGCCCCACAGGCGACGGTGCGGCAGTCGTCGTGCTCGCCTCAGAACGGGCACGCGCTCGCCTCGAAGCCACCAGCGCGATTCGCGTCGCAGCCTCGGTGCTGCACTCCGGCCACGTCGAAGAGGGTTTCCGCGATATGACCAAGCCGGAGATCACCTACGACTCCGCTCGCGACGCATATGCACAGGCGGGGATCGAGGCGAAGGATCTGGACATGATCGAGTGCCACGACGCGTTCTCGATCGCAGAGCTGGTCTATTACGAAGCACTCGGCCTCACCGAACACGGCAGCGCAGCTGGACTCCTGCGCGACGGACGCACCACTTTCGGCGGCGACGTGGTCGTCAACCCCAGCGGCGGTCTGCTCGCCAAGGGCCACCCCGTCGGTGCGAGCGGGGTCGCTCAGGTCGCCGAGGCCTTCTGGCAGCTCACCGGTGAAGCTGGAGACCGCCAGATCGACAACGCACGATGGGCGCTCACACACGTCACTGGCGGTGGAACGGCAGGTCTTGACCACGGCGCCTGCACGATCCACATCTTCGAGGCAGCATGAGCGCGCCGCAGCAGCGACCGGTTCTCGACGGCCTGAAAGTCATCGACCTGACGACGTTCCTGTCTGGGCCCTCGGCCACGCAGCTCCTCGGCGATCTCGGGGCAGAGATCATCAAAGTGGAGGCCCGCAACGGAGACTCCAGCCGCGACATCGCAGGTCCGAAAGTCCAGGGCGACAGCGCGTACTACCTGGCCAACAACCGCAACAAGCGCAGCATTGCCGTAGATCTGAAAGACCCGCGCGGTCTCGCCGTCGTGAAGCAGCTCATCGCTGATGCAGACGTCGTGGTCGAGAACTTCCGACCCGGGGTGTGCACGCGACTCGGGCTGGACCCGCGCCAGGTCACAGAGGAACATCCTGCGCTGATCTGGGCATCGATCAGTGGATTCGGCCAGGACGGCCCCTGGCGCGACCGACCGGCCTACGACATGGTCGTGCAGGCGTTGAGCGGTGTCATGAGCCTCACCGGCCACCCAGGCGCCCCTGCCGCGAGGCTCGGCATTCCCGCCGGCGATGTGGTCGCCGGGCTCTATGCCGTCATCGGCATATTGGGTGCGCTCGCCGCCAGAGCGCACACCGGTGTCGGACGCATCGTCGATGTCTCGATGCTGCGCGGCCAGCTCGCGATGCTCTCATACCAAGCGGTCTACGCTGACGTCACGGGCGTGGCTCCGGGGCCTCAGGGCGCGGGACACGACTCGATCGCGACCTATCGTTCCTTCCGCGGGCAGGACGGACGTGAGTTCGTCGTCACGGCGAATACCCCTCGGATGTGGGAAGGCCTGTGCCGAGTTCTCGGCCTCGATCAGCTGGTGACCGATGAGCGCTTCATCGACGCGGCAGCGCGCCTTCGGAACAAAGAGGACCTGTGGCAGCTTCTCGAAGCGCGCTTCGCTGAGCTGCCGGCAGCCGACTGGGTGGAACGGCTCACCGCTGCCGAAGTGCCGGTCGCCCCGGTGAAGAATGTGACAGAAGCGTTGGCGGATGCTCGAGATGCAGCAGACGGCTCGCTGGTGACCGTGGCGAACGCGGAGGCGTCATTCTGCAATGTCGCAACACCCATTCGATTCCTCGACACCGAGGAGGTGGATGCCGTCTACCCACCTGCGCTCGGCGAAGACACCATCGCGATCCTCACCGAGGATCTGGGGATCACGCGCGAGGACGTCGACGCGCTGGTCGCTGACGGTGTCGTGATCGCCGCGAACGCGGCGGAGCGTGCGGCCGCCCTCTGAGACGGAATCCGTGAGCCCTGAGCCCCTTCGCCAGCGCACAACGAAGAGCGGGAGCATCCGAATCGGCTGCTCCCGCTCTTCGTGCGTCAGTGATTGACCGGCAGGTCTCACTCCTCGACGAGTGAGAGCGAACGGCTCGGGCAAATCAGCACAGCCTGCTTCGCTGCGGCGACCTCAGCAGGATCGCCCAGATCCTCGTTCAGGACGACGACCCATCCGTCGTCGTCCTGGTCAAAGGTGTCTGGCGCAGCAAAGACGCACTGACCAGAGCCGATGCAGGTCGCGCGTCGCGCCTCGACGTGCGCGCTCACCACGCCACCGGCAGCTTGTGCGGACCGAAGTTGCCCATGTTCTTGAACGTCAACTCCGATACCGGAACCGTCAGCCGCAGATTGGGAAGCCGCTTGACGACTTCTTCGAGTACGACGACCAGTTCAAGGCGCGCGACGTTCTGCCCCAGGCACTGGTGTGGACCGAAGCCAAAAGCGACATGGTTGCGTGCACCTCGGGTGAAGTCGATCTTGTGCGGATCCGGGAACACCTCGGGGTCGCGGTTGGCTGTGTTCTCCAGCGCCCAGACGGTAGCGCCCTCGGGGATCGTGACCCCATTCACTTCGATGTCGGCCAGCGCCAGGCGTAGTCCCCCGGATTCCGCGATGGTGAAGTATCGCAGCAGTTCCTCGACGGCGTTCGGCACGAGGGAGATGTCGTCGCACAGCTGCTGCATCAGTTCGGGCTTGTCGAGCAGAGTCATGATCGACAGGGCGATCTGGTTGGCCGTGGTCTCGTGGCCTGCGATCAGCAGGAGGAACCCGAGCCCGATCACTTCTTCGCGAGTCGAACCGGCGGCAAGCTGCCGACTGAGGATGTCGTCGCCCGGCGTCGCGATGCGCGCATCGACCATTCCCGCGATGTACGAGCGAATGGCTGTGATCGCCTCGATCCGCTCGGCTTGCGTGCCTTCTCCGGAGAACTTCGCAGAGTGCTCCTGGAAGAAGACGTGATCTTCGTCGGGCACCTGCAACAGGTCGCCGATGACGAGGGAGGGAACCGGGAGCGCAAGCAGCGCGACGAGGTCACCTTCGTTACCACTGGCGAGCATCGCATCGATCGCATCCGACACGACCTGTTCGATTTTCGGACGCATGGCGGCGATCCGCTTCACGGTGAACTCGTTCATGATCCGGCCGCGCAATGTCGTGTGCACTGGTGGATCCATCTCGATGAGCTGACCGTGGTGCGTCGCCGGGTTATAGGCGACGTGGGCGGGATGCCGAGGGTCTTCGCGATCGGAGCTGAATCGCGTGTCGACGAGAACGGTGCGTACGTCCTCGTGCTTGGTCACGGTCCAGATCTCACCGCGCCCTGGCCAATCGAGGCACGCCACCGGTTGCTCCGCCTGAAGCTGCAGATGCTCGACGGGCGGGCTGTACGGATCAGTACGTTCGCTTGAGAACACTGTCTTCGCCATTGAAGGGACTCCCTCGTGTCGTTGGGGACACCTAGTCGTGAATAATTAGGGACTTGCGCTTACTTTACACACTCCAAGGCGTCTACGTCGATAGTCTGGCGCAAGGTTCTGCGCACGGGCCGAGAACAGCGTCGATTCGTTGACACGCGATGGAATCCTGGTCATACTAGGTGTTGCGTTGTAGAGGTTGTCTGTTCCTTATTATGGAACACTGGGTGCGTTAGAGAAGGCCACCCGGTCACCACACCGGTGGGATGCCGCGACACCCGTCACAAGGAAGTGAGAACTGCGCATCATGATCGACGTCAGCACACTCAGCGAACGCCCCGGCCTCGGCATCGCCCTACCGTCGACGCTGCGCATTTTGTTCGGCAGCGAGATGGGCAATGCAGAGATCGTGGCCGACAAGCTCAGCGAAGTCTTCGTCGAGCATGGCCTTGAGGCCGAGTGCGTCGCACTCGACGACCAGCCAGTGGAAGAACTGGGCGGTCTCGGAGTCACGCTGATCGTCACTTCCACCTCAGGCGAAGGCGATATGCCCTATAACGCCGTGAAGTTCTGGCAGAGCCTGACCGGCCCTGATGCGCCATCGCTCACCGGCCTGCACTACGCCGTGCTCGCTCTCGGCGACACGGGCTACACGTACTTCTGCGGAGCAGGGGTGAAGATCGACACTCGCCTTGAAGAGCTCGGCGCCACCCGCATCGCAGAGCGCGTCGACTGCGATGTGAGCTACGACATCCCGGCGAATGCGTGGATCGCCGCGCGCCTCGCGCAGCTCCTCCCCTCGGCCGAGGGCGAGCCGGCGGCCGAGACGGCTACCGCCCCTCTAACCAGCCCCGATCCCGCGGCATTCACGCGCGAGCATCCGTTCGAAGCAACCCTCACCGCCACCCGACTGCTCTCCGGCGCCGGCAGTGCGAAAGAGATCCGGCACTATGAGCTCGACCTCTCAGGAAGCGATATCGACTACCAACCGGGAGACTCCATCGGCATCGTGCCGACGAATGACCAGATCGCCGTCGAGCGATTCTTGGCCGCCGCCGGACTCACCGGAGCCGAAGTGCACGATGGGGAAACATTCACCTCTCTCGCCGAGCACCGATGGGAGCTCCGGTTCCCCTCGGCAGGGCTACTGGATGCCGTCGTACGGCTCGCTCCGGACAGCGAGCTCGCTCGCGCTGTCGCTGCGACCGGCCACGACGCCGGTGACCATGCTGCCGAAGAGGAGTGGATTCGCACACACGGCGTCGTAGAGACCCTGCGTGAGTTGCCTTCGCCGCTACCTGCCAGCGAACTTGCAGCGCTGATGGCCCCGATCCGCTACCGGGCGTACTCGATCGCATCCAGCCCGCGCCAGCATCCGAACGCGGTTCACCTCACCGTGTCTACCCAGCGCAATCCTGACTCCGTGGCGTTGCCTTCCGGCATCGGCAGCGGTTTCCTCGCCGACCGCGTCGACGTCGGCGGAAAGGTCAGGGTATTCCTCCTGGCGAACCGGAGTTTCCACCTCCCGGCTGACCCTGAGGCTCCGATCATCATGATCGGCCCTGGCGTCGGCGTCGCCCCCTTCCGCGGATTCCTCGCCGACCGCGCCAAGCAGGAACAACGAGGGCCAGCCTGGCTGTTCTACGGCGACCAGCACGAGGCCACCGACTTCAGCTACCGCGAGGAGTGGGGGCGGTTCATCGCCGAAGGCACGCTCACTCGCCTTGACACGGCATTCTCTCGCGATCAGGAGCAGAAGCTGTACGTGCAGGACCGCATTCGGGAGAACGCGGCTGAGATCGTTCGCTGGCTGCGCGACGGGGCGTATGTATACGTGTGCGGAGACGGCAAGAAAATGGCGGCCGACGTCGATGATGCACTCACCGAAGTCGCCACTTCCGAACTCGGAGCAGACGAAGGTGCAGAGCTGCTCGCGCAGCTGCATCGCGAGAAGCGCTACCTCAGGGACGTGTACTGAGGCTGAGGCGTTCCAGTCGTCGGGCTCTCCAGCATCCGTCCCAGCGCCCTACTCGTTAGCGGCGACGATGTGCCCGACGATTCGGTCGTAGACGTCGACGACGAGCTCACGGGGGCTTCCGATGATGTTGAATCCGTGGCCGACGCCTGGGACGTCGACGTGCTCTTTCAGCGCGCCGACCGCATCCAGCCGCTCGGCGTAGCGAACGGCCTCCTCACGGAGGATGTCCTTCTCGCCGGTGATCACAACTGCCGGGGCGATTCCTTCGATCGATGCCGTGTCCGCAGGTCCTGCCGGAGACACGAGGCGGTCCGCTCGACGAGCGATCTCCGGCACGTAGGCGGCATCGAAGATCGGTCCGAGCGGCACGAGGAAGCCTTCTTTTCCCGGGCCCTTCTTCGCCTTTGCGGGAATGGTCAGGTCGAGCGGCGGGTACAGCAGCGCCTGAAGCCGGATGCTCGGACCACCCTCTTCCAGGGCGAGCCGTGCGACACCCGCGGCGAGCGCGCCACCGGCCGAAGCTCCGCCGATGGTCAGCCGTGAGCCGTCCCAATCACGGTCGGGCGAGGCCGCCCAACGTGCGACGTCCAGCGCCTGTTCGATGGCGCCGGGGGCGCGCAACTGCGGGGCGGGGTCGTAGTCGACGTTCACCACGGTCACGCCGGCTTTCGCCGCGATGTAGCGGCAGATTGGGTCATCCTGCTCGGGATGCCGCAGAACGAATCCCCCGCCGTGCAGGTTGACGTGCACGCCCGTGCCGGCGGCGCCGTCCTTCGGTAGATACAGGGTGGCTGACACCTCGCCGTGGCGGGTCGGAATGGTGACTGTCTCCAGCGTCGCCGGGATCTCGGCGAAAGCGATCTCCGAATCATGCTTTGCGCTCCCCGGACCGCGCTGCGCAAGCTTTGCGATACCGTCCGCAAGCCATTGAGGAATCGGCATTGTTCGTTCCCTTCGACCGTGAACCTCAGGGTGGGCACGGCATCTTTCTCAGAATAGCAAGCCGCAGTGCTTAGGTTTAGGGAACCTCGGAAACGATCGACCGCTCGCTCAGCCGATCGTCTCAGCCAACGGCTTCGCCTTCACGAAGCAGAGCGCGACGGTCGCCGCGAGGGCGATCGGCACCATCAGAAGGTACACAGGTGTCAATGCGTCGTTGTAGCTGTCGACCACCAACGTCCGCAGGCTCTCCGGAAGCGCACGCACGGCCTCGGGACTCGGCGAGGCGCCGAGATATTCGAGGACATCTGCAGGCAGCCGCGCTGTGAGCAGCGCGGATAGCCCGCCGATGAAGATCGTGCCGACGAGCGACGTCCCGAACATCCCGCCGATCTGCCGGAACAGACTCGAGCCTGCGGTCGCGACGCCGACGATCGCGTGCTCGAAAGAGTTC
>JASGEY010000100.1:0-9674 GCA_047605925.1 Microbacterium sp. | reverse complement strand
TCGTCGTGATGGGGATGGGCGTGCTCGGTGCGATTTTCATGGTGCGTGAATGGTGGCCGCTGTTCGTCATCGGCATGTGGGCGTATATGACGCTTGTGCCGCCGGCCGAGGCCGCAGAACAGACGGTTATTCAGAAAGTCGTGCCGTTCGAGCGGCAGGGGCGCGTCTTCGGCGTCGCCGCCGCGATGGAGGCCGCCGCAACACCCGTTACCGCCTTCCTGATCGCTCCGCTCGCCGAGTTCGTCGTGATCCCGTACATGAAGACGTCCGCCGGGAACGCGCAATGGGGTTGGCTGCTTGGCGCGGGAGAGGCGCGCGGGATCGCCCTGATCTGCCTGTTCGCGGGGATCGTCGTCGTCGTCGTTGCCGCGCTCGCGTTCTTCACGCGGTCGTATCGACAGCTCACCGAGCTGTATGCGAACGCCCCGGATCTGGAGGGTTCCGATGGCGTCGATCACCCCGAAGCAGTCGAGCCCGCCGGTGGCGTGGATGCAGCCGAGCCCACGCCGTCAGAGATCGATGGCTCGGTCATTCAGCGCGGGGGCATCCTCCGACCACAGGCCGACGATCGCGGAGGCGAGGGCGCCAGGGTCTAGGGACTTCACGCGGAGAATGACGGATGCCGCCCGCAGAGGCTTCTCGTCCTCGCGCGCAGCCTTCGTGTAGCCCTGGGCAACGGCGCGCGCCCAGGCTTCACTCGCCGCCTTGACCGCAGCGTAGTTCGCGCCGCCCGCCAGAGGGCGCGCTGCGGCGCTCGATGAGACGATCGCGAAGCGTCCGGCATCGGAGGCGCGCAACGCGCTGTCGAAGGCGCGGCTCGTAGCGCGTACGGCCTGCAAGGCCGGCAGGAGCGCATCGAAGTCGGCATCCGTCTGCCCTGCGAGTCCGCCGCCCCCGCGCCAGCCTCCGACAAGGGGGACGACACCGTCGACCACGCCGAGTCGTGTAGCAAGGTCGGTCATGGCCGTGAGGGATGTCGCATCAGCGACCTGCGTCTCGGCCCCTGCGTCCTGCAGCGCAGCCAGTCGCTCGGCCGAGCGACCCGTCGCGATGACTCGCGTTTCGCCAGCGAGCAGAGCCTGTGCCACCGCGAGTCCTGCCGCGCTCGTGGCACCGGCGAGCACGATCGTGCGACCGCTGAGACCCATGACGCCGTCCTTTCAGTCAGTGTCTGCTGTGCGAACGAGAATCGCCAGAGACGATCAGTCGTCGGTGCCGCGGATGCCGACGGTCGACTCGATCACCGGCTTCATCTTCTTCTCGAGGGTCTCGAAGAACATCGACAGCGGGAACTCGTCGTCCATGACGGCATCCGTGTAGCCCTTAGGGTGCCCGGCGAGGATCTCGTCCGAGAGGCCGCGCGCCCACTGCGATGCCGGGTGCGGGGTGAGCGTGCTGCGCACGAGTTCGTAGGCGGCGAGCCAGTGTGCGAGTTTCGGGCGGTCGATCGAGTGCCAGTACAGGTCGTCGATCGCGTCTCCCAGCGCAACGACGGCGTCTGGCACGTTCTTCCAGTCGAAGGCGAGGGCGGTGTCGGTCCAGTGCAGCACTGCGCGCTGGTGCAGCCAGGCGAACAGCAGTTGCCCGCCCACCGCGTCATAGTTGCGTGTGCGGGTGCCGGTGATCGCGAACCGGAAGATGCGGTCGAAGATCACCGCATATTGCACGAGCCCTGCGTGATCGTGCATCTCCTGTTCGGCGGGGGTGAGTTCTTCGCCCGCGGCGAGGCGTGCGGCCAGTGCCCGCTCGATCTTCACCGACTCGCGGAAGGCGGTCATGTCGCAGCGCATCTCCTCGAGCGAGTACAGGAAGAACGGCATCCGCTGCTTGATCATGAACGGGTCGAACGGCAGGTCGCCGCGCATATGCGTGCGGTCGTGGATGATGTCCCACATCACGAACGCACGCTCGGTGAGTGCTTGATCGTCGAGCATTGCGGCTGCGCGCTCTGGCAGATCGAGGTTGGTGATCTCGGATGCCGCGCGGACGACCCGGCGGTAGCGGGCAGCCTCGCGGTCCTGGAAGATCGCACCCCAGGTGAACGAGGGGATCTCTCGCATCGAGACGGTCTCGGGGAACAGGACGGCGGAGTTCGTGTCGTAGCCGGGCGTGAAATCGATCAGGCGAAGCGACACGAAGAGTTTGTTGCCGTAGTCGCCTGCTTCGAGTGCGGCGATGAAATCCGGCCAGATCGCCTGCACGATGAGTGCCTCGACAAGGCGGTCGCTCGATCCGTTCTGCGTGTACATCGGGAAGACCACGAGGTGGCGGATGCCGTCGACGCGATGCTGCTGCGGCTGGAAGGCTACGAGCGAGTCCAGGAAGTCGGGGACGCCGAACCCTTCGTCGGCCCAACGCTCGAAGTCGACGATCGATGCGGCGAGGTAGTCGGCGTCGTGCGGGAAAGCGGGGGCGAGGGCGCGGATGCTGTCGGTGATCTCTGTGACGAGCTCACGCGCTGTCTTGTGGTGCGCGGCATCCGGAATCGAACCGTCTGTGATCTGCAGGTCGCGGATTGCGATCGCTGCGGCCTTGAGCTGGACCCAGGCCGCAGAGTGCTCGACGGACTGCGCGTCTACGTCGTCTCGCTGCGCTCGCTCAGTACGGCGTTCGACGACCTCGGGTTCGCCGATGAGGGCGTTGCTGGGGGCGGTAGTGAGGGACATCGGGACCTCCGATCGGCAAAAATAGGAAATATTCCGGTAGTACGCTGGATATACAGATATTATTCCATGTATGGATGACTCTGTCGACCGCGCGATTCTTGCTGAGGTGGCTCGTGACGGGCGCGTGACTCTTGCGCAGCTGTCTGAGACCGTCGGTTTGTCTGTGTCGGCGGTGCAGTCTCGCCTGAAACGTCTTGAGAGCAGGGGCATCATCACGGGCTATCGGGCAGTCCTCGATCCAGAGCAGGTGGGTGCGCCGCTGTCGGCGTTCATCGAGATCACGCCGCTCGACCCCGCGCAGCCGGACAATGCGCCTGAACTGCTCGAGCACCTCGGGGCGATCGAGGCTTGCCACTCGATTGCCGGCGACGCGAGTTACATGTTGTTCGCACGGGTGCCCTCGCCGCGCGCGCTGGAAGAGCTCGTGCGCGACATCCGCCTCGCCGCGAACGTCAGCACCCGAACAACGGTGGTTCTTCAGACCTACTACGAGCATCGCCCGCTGATCCCCGTGACGCCCGCTTCCGCTTAACACCCCGCGGATGGTCAATTTCGCACCGGAACCCGCGCGTTCCGGTGCGAAATTGACCACGCACTGGGGTTGGGGCGGGGGCGAGAGGCGAGAGGCGGGGCGAGAGGGGCGAGACGCGGCGGGGAGCCCATCGAGACACACAGTAGGATTCCGTGCGTGGCAGCATCCTCACGACGCAAGAAGAAGAGCGCCCCCCGTAAGGCACGTCGTACCAGCGGCAACCCGGCGAAGAAACCCGTCGTCGAGCTCGGCCCGGTGACTATCGGCGACTGGATCGGCGCCGCGCGCCTGCGTACCCTGCCGCTCGCGGTCGCGCCGGTCGTCATCGGCACAGGGGCTGCCCGCAGCACCGGGCCGGAGTTCCACTGGGTTCTCGCGCTCGCCTGTCTGGCCGTTGCCGTCCTCCTGCAGATCGGCGTGAACTTCACGAACGATTACAGCGACGGCGTGCGCGGCACCGACGTTCAGCGGGTGGGCCCCGCTCGACTGACGGCCTCGGGACGCGTGAAGCCACGCACCGTGCTCATCATCGGACTCGTTTTCTTCGCTCTTGCCGCCGCGGTGGGGCTTGCGATCGTCATTCGCACGCAGCAGTGGTGGATGCTGGCAGTCGGCGTCGCGTGCCTCCTCGCGGCCTGGTTCTACACCGGCGGCAAGCGACCGTATGGGTACTTGGGCCTCGGCGAGGTGTTCGTCTTCGTGTTCTTCGGGCTGGTCGCAACCCTCGGCACAACCTGGGTGCAGATTTTCGCACTGCCGCAGCAGGCCTGGCTCGGCGCCGTCGCCGCTGGCCTGTTCGCCTGCGCGGTGCTTCTTGCCAACAACCTCCGCGACATCGACCAGGATCGTCTGGTCGGCAAGCGCACTCTCACCGTGCTGATCGGGCGGCGTGCGACGCAGGTGCTCTACACACTGTTCGTGCTCTCACCGTTCGCGATCGCCGTGCTCTTCGCACTTCTGTTCCCGATCGCCTGGATCGCTCTGCTCGCTTTGCTCGCGGCTCTCCCTGCACTGCTGATCGTGTGGACCTACCGTCGGCCGGGCGAACTGGTGATCGCCCTGGGCCTGACGTCATTGGCCGCACTGCTCTACGCGGGCGCCCTGTTCTGGGCCTTCATCGGCTGATCTGTCCCACTCTGTCCCACACCTCGGCCCCCGTTCCTGTGCACAACTTCGGAGATTCGGGCCGACACGCCGGGAAGAGGACGGATGCTGCGGCGTGTCGCTCGCGGCATCCGAAGTTGTGCACGGCGGAGGACGGCGGGGCACGGCGGAGGACGGCGGGGGACGGCGGGGGACGGCGGCTCAGGGGTCAGGGCTCGTCGACGGAGGTGTCCTCGGCGGCGGCATCCTGCTGCTCGGTGGTGTCGCGAACCTGACGACGCTCGTAGATGACGCGGGACGCATCGGAGAGCGGGGCGCGTAGGAACAGCACTGAGATGCTCACGCCGATGAGTGCGGCGAAGATCGCTGCGAGCCACCACAGTTCCCGGAAGATCGGGAAGAAGTACCAGAGGATCGCGAGCGGGAGGAGGAACGCCAGCAACCGCAGCACGGAATAGACGAGGATCGGTGCAGGCTTCACCCCTCTAGTCTACGTTCGCGATGTGCGGACGACCCCGAGGGTAGCGAGGGGGATGCCGCGTACCACCCTGCGCCACGGATGCTCTCCGAGCGTCCACAGCACTGATGCCTCTGGGTCGAGAGCGAGATCCTGGCATCCGGCCGGAAGGGCGATGCCGCTGCGCACCACGCGGCCGAACTGCCCTCGCCACAGCGTTCCTGAGCGCAGGTCGTCGGATTGCGAGACAAAAAGCTCATCGCCCCAGAGTGCAGCGCCCTGCATCCGTGCGATTCCCGGTGTCCAGCTGCGCAATTGTGTGAAACCGTCGTCGCCGAGAGCGAACTCGCCAACACGCCCTTCCTCGTCGCCGTGGAACTCTCCGATCAGCACGCGGGCGACGGCGCCGCCGTGCGCGTTGAACACCCTCCCGATGAATGAACAGCGCAGATCGACCGGGTGCACCCGCGTGCGTACAGCAACAAGCGCACGCGCGTAGTCACCGCCCGTGACGCTTCTGGCGATCGCACCTCGGACAGAGCGGATGCCGGATAGATCGAACTCCCAGATGCCCTGTTTCGTGGCTGCGGCGAACAGACGGTCCCCGAACCAAGCAAGTCCGCCAGTGTGGATGCGCGCCGGCTCGAGGACGCCGCCATCGCCCTCGAATGCTAGGGCGACATCGAGTCTCCGCGGGCGGTCGAGATCGACGAACGACACACGTGAGGCGAGGTGCGTGCGGATGGGATCCTGCCGGAACCAGCTGACGGCCAGCATCCGCCGCCCCTGCAACACTCCAGTGTCGATGCCTTGCGGATACCAGCGGTTCGTCCAGGAGCGCGCAGTCACCCAGCGGAGGTCGGTGCCGCGTCGCAGCACAGGGCTCCACCAGGGGCGGTGCAGATGCGGCATCCGTCCATCGTGGCCTATCGCTGGCTCAATGGCGAGTCGGGTCGATGTCGGGCCCTTGCCCGCACCGGGTCGGCCGCTGCGTTCACGGCGCTCTCGTACTGGGTCTCGTGCTGCTCATTCGGCGGCGTGACGTCATCGGCGGACTCAGAGAGTAACCACAGGCAACGTTCCTGGGTTTTGTGGAGCAAGCGGGGTACGGTCGAGTGATATCGCGGCGATCCGGGCGGTCCCGGGCCTCGGCTCATACCTGAAGGCGTTGCGGGTTCGACTCCCGCCGTCGCGTCGACGTACCGGCCCGACGGCGCCTTGAACCCGACGCGCCTGATCCGACGCGCCTAAACTGAACGTGTGGCGAGAGTGTTGATCGTCGGAGGCTTCCTTGCCGCCGTGTTCTGGGTGTTCAGCATCGTCGACTGCGCGGTGCAGCCGGCGACGCGGCACCGCGGCGTGCCCAAAGCGGTGTGGATTGCCATCGTCATCCTCATCCCGGTGATCGGTGGCGTGCTCTGGTTTGCTCTCGGGCGCCGCCGGGGCGGCGAAAACGGTGCGCGGCCGTACGCGCCAGACGATGATCCCGAGTTCCTTCGGCGCATCGACAAGAAGCAGCAGGATGCCCGCATCGCTGAGCTCGAGGCCGAACTCGCCCGCCTCGACGACGAGGGCGACGCGCAGGACCCGCGTTCGTGACATCTTCACCGGCAACGGATGCTGCAGCATCCCTGATCGCAGATCTCATCGCGCTTGGGGTGCGCGATCTCGTGCTTTCTCCTGGTTCGCGCTCGCAGGCGCTTGCGCTCGCCGCAGTGCACTTCCACGGTCGTGGTCTGCTGCGTGTACATGTGCGCGTCGATGAGCGCGTCGCGGGATTCACAGCGCTCGGACTCTCGCGCGAGACCGGTGTTCCGACGGCGGTCGTGTGCACTTCGGGCACTGCGGTCGCGAATCTGCTGCCTGCTGTGTTGGAGGCCTTCCATGCCGGCATCCCGCTGCTGCTGCTCACCGCTGATCGCCCGCCTGAGCTACGCGGTGTCGGCGCCAATCAGGCGACAATTCAGCCCGGAATTTTCGGCCCGTTCGTGCGCTGGGCGATCGATGCGCCAGTGCCGGGCGACGGGGATTGGTCGGGGATTGCTGCGCGCGCCGTTGCGGTGGCCTGCGGAGCGGATGCTGGGACGGGTCTTGAGGGAGTCGCCGGTCCCGTGCACCTGAACCTTCCTTCGCGGGAGCCGCTGTCGGGTGCGATGGCATACATCGAGGTGAGTCATGGCCGCGCACCCGCGGTTGCGGCGGGAGAGCCGGTGCTCCTGGAGCACGGCCCGCGCACGGTCGTGATTGCCGGGGCGGATGCCGGCCCAGCAGCGGAGGAGATCGCCCACGAGGGCTCCTGGCCGCTCATCGCCGAGGTTGTCAGTGGGGCGCGCTTCGGGCGCCGGATCGTGCACGGGTACCGGGAGCTTTTGAGCGAGGCTGAGTTCGGTGGCCGGATCGAACGAGCAGTCGTCTTCGGCCACCCCACCCTCAGTCGCGAGGTCGCACGGTTGCTGTCACTGCCTGACGTCGAGGTGATCGCAGTGCGCCGGGGTGGCGAGGAGTTGAACCTCAACGGGCGCACAGCGGCGGCGGCAGGCGTCTCGGTCGCCCCCGGGGAGCCGGATCGGGACTGGCTCGGCGCGTGGATGACGGCATCCGCTGCTCTCGCCGTTGACCTCAGCGAACATGCCCCCGACACGCGGGGGCTTGCGTCGAAGGACGCCGCTCTTCGCCGCGATGCCGTGCGTGCGGAGCTGGATGCGGTCAGGCGTCCGCTGGATCGGGAGCTTCTTGCGGATGCGGTGTGGAGGGCGACCTGGCCGCACGACCGGCTCGTATTCGGCTCGTCGCGGCTGGTTCGTGTTGCTGACGCGGTGCTCGGCGGCAAGAAGGTGCCGGTGCACGCCAACCGGGGGCTTGCTGGCATCGACGGGACGGTCGCCACGGCCATCGGCATCGCGATCGCCTCTCAGGCTGAGGGGTCGCACGGGGTCACCCGTGTGCTGCTCGGCGATCTCGCATTTCTGCATGACGTTGGCGCCCTGATGCTGCCGGCGGACGAGGCGCGGCCGCGGTTGCAGGTCGTCGTCGGTAACGACGGGGGAGGCACGATCTTCGACAGGCTTGAGGTCGCAGGGTCGGCGCCTGCCGCCGACCTCGACAGGGCCTTTTACACGCCGCAGGCGGTGAGCCTGGAGCAGCTCGCACGTGCTTACGGCTGGGCGTTCCATCGTGTCACCACCCGCGCCGCCCTCGATCAGGTGCTCACGACGCCGGCTGCCGGCTGCCAGCTGGTCGAGGTCCCGCTGACCCGCTGACCCGCTGACCGCTGGTCCAGCTCGCGAGACTTCGCAAATGTCATGTTTTGGCCCCCAAAACATGACATTTGCGAAGTCTCGCGAGCCGCGCGGGGCGGGAGTAGCGCACGGACTCAGGCCAGCGCATCGACGAGCGGACGGAACTTCACCCGCGTCTCGAGAAGTTCCGACTCCGGGTCGGACCCCGCGACGAGGCCCGCCCCGGCGTAGGCGGTGACAGCGATCTCTTCGGATGCCGGTGTGAACTGCGCGCAGCGCAGCGCGATCGCCCATTCGCCGTTGCCGTCGGCGTCGACCCAGCCGACGGGGCCTGCGTAGCGGCCGCGGTCGAAGGGCTCGAGTTCGCGGATCGCCGCGATCGCCGCAGGGGTCGGGGTGCCGGCGACAGCGGCGGTGGGATGCAGTGCACCAACGAGGTCCAGCGCCGATTCTCCATCGGCGAGCTCGCCTTCGACGTCGGTGGCGAGGTGGAAGAGGTTCGGCAGTTTCAGGAGGAAGGGCTGCTCACTTGCCGCGACGGCGCGGGTGTGCGGGCGCAGCGAGGCGAGAACATTTTGTACGGCATATCCGTGCTCGTCGAGATCCTTGGCGCTGGAGGCGAGGTGGGCTGCGGCCGCAGTGTCGGCGTCGGCATCCGCTCCACGTCCGATCGTGCCGGCGAGCACGCGGGCCGTCACCGTGCGGTTCTGCACCGTCACCAGGGTCTCGGGACTCGCGCCGATGAGGCCGTCGACGGCGAACGCCCAGGTGTCGGGGTAAGCGGTCGAGAGGGATCGGACGAGACGGCGCAGATCGGAGCCGGCCGGGATGCTGCCAGTGAGGTCGCGGGCGAGTACGACTTTGCTCAGCCCGCCGGTGCCGATGCGGGCGAGGGCCTTGCGCACAGAGTCCTGGTAGCCCTGCGGACTCTGCGCACCGGGGCCGAGAGTGCCCGCCCAGTGCGGTCCGTACTCGTTCATCGTCGGCGGATCCGCGGTGGCGACGGAATCGGCAGAGCGGATGCTGGTGACCCAGCTGCGTCCGCGGTGGCGACCGATCACGGCGGCGGGGATCACGAGCACGCTGTCGGCTGCGGACTCCTCGTCGAAGGTCAGCGTTGCGAAGCCGACGAGTCCTGTGCCGGGAAGCTTCAGCGGATCGTCGATCTCGGCATCCTGCGCCAGCTTGCGCCAAGTTGTGGCGATGATCGCCGATCGTGTGGCATCCGTGCCTACCGGAATCCGAATCGGGGCGACGATCTCGTCGCCAGCCGCGACGATCCCGTCACCGCGGCGCAACCAGGCGAGGGGTCGAGCGGGGTCGGCGTACGCGAGTAGGTCGTCGACGGGGTCGATCTCGCAGGTCTGAACGACCAGCCTCTTGCTCACGCTTCCAGCCTACTTTCTCTTTCTCCCTTCCTCCTCCTATTCCTGAGACGCCACTTGCCTCCCGCGACACCCCCTGCTGGGTGGTGTTCCATGCTCGAAGTGGTTTCTCAGCCCGGCGGGAGGCAGACTGCGCCCAGCCATTGACGCTGCTCATGCGTAGCGTGCTAGCCTCGAGATTTCACCGTTGAAGGATTCCGGGGTCGTGTCGTAGACGTGGAAAGTGCTCCTGACCTGGGAGAATGGTTCTTGTCTAGGGAACGATTCGCTCAGTTTGAGGAGCACCTTCAG
>JASGEY010000099.1:0-32571 GCA_047605925.1 Microbacterium sp. | reverse complement strand
CTGCCGACGCATGCAGCACGGGGTCTCGGCGCGAACCCGGGGTCTCGGCGACGTGGACCAGGGCAGATTGTTAGGCGAGCGGTCACCGGGTGTTAATGTTCTCCACCCGTGACGTAACCGTGAGCGCGTAGTATCCTGACGCAACCTGAACCCGGATCACAGCACCGGACACCGAGAGGATCCTCATGGCACACTCCACCCGCCGCGCGCGCGTCTGCGCTGGCATCACCATCGCCGCCACAGCGGCATTCGCCCTCACCGGCTGCACGAGCGACGGCGGCGAGACCACCTCCGACGGCACCGACGCCGCATCCGCCACCTCTGTCGCCGACTTCGGGACCTTCGCCGACCTCGAAGCCGCCGCCAAAGCCGAAGGCGCACTCAATGTGATCGCGTTGCCTCGTGACTGGGCCAACTATGGCGAGATCCTCGATCTGTTCGCCGAGAAGTATCCCGAGATCACGATCAACGAAGCATCGCCCGACATCTCCAGCGCCGAAGAGATCCAGGCCGCCGAGACCAATGAGGGCCTCGACACCGCCCCCGACGTCTTCGACCTCGGCCTCACGGTGGCGCTGCAGAACACCGACCAGTTCGCGCCATACAAGGTGCAGACCTTCGACGAGATCCCCGACGCACTCAAGGAGCCGACCGGCCTGTTCGTCGGCGACTACGGCGGCTACATGTCGATCGGCTACGACTCCTCGAAATTCGATGCACCCCAGACGCTCGACGACCTGCTGGACTCCGACTACAAGGGTGCCGTGGCGCTCAACGGCGACCCGACCCAGGCCGGTGCGGCTTTCGCCGCTGTCGGGCTCGCGACGGTGCAATCCGGGGGAACGCTCGATGACTTCCAGCCCGGCATCAACTTCTTCAGCGAACTGCACAAGGCAGGTAACCTGCTCAAGGTCGATGTCACCACGGCGACTGTCGCGAGCGGCGAGACCCCTGTCGTCTTCGACTGGGACTACTTGAACGCCGCCCACCAGACGGACAACGAGAACTGGGAGGTCGTCGTGCTCGACGGCGTCGGCTACGCCGGCTACTACAACCAGGCCATCAACGTCGACGCACCGCACCCCGCGGCCGCCCGTCTGTGGCAGGAGTTCCTGTACAGCGACGAGGTGCAGAACCTGTGGCTCAAGGGCGGCGCACGCCCTGCCCGCATGGAGGCCATGACCGAAGCCGGCACGATCGACGCCGACCTCGCTGCGGCCCTGCCCGAGGTTCCTGCCGAGACGGTCGTCCCGACCGAGGAGCAGTCGACGAACGCCGGAACGCTGCTCGGCGAGAAGTGGGCTGCGGCGGTCCAGTGACCGTCAGCACCGTCACGGAGGCGGATGCCGCGGCATCCGCCTCCCCCGCCGGGTCCGCGCAGGGTGCGCGGACCCGACGGGGCGCACCCTCGTTCGCATGGCTCGGGCTCATCCCTTTCGTTGTTTACGTTCTTCTGTTCCTGGCCGCACCCACGTTCCTTGCCATCGGATCCGGGTTCTTCACGAAGGACGGATCGTTCACGTGGAGCAACCTCGCAGCCCTCGGTGACCCCGTGGTTCTCATCACCTTTGCGAACTCGGCATGGGTGTCTCTCGTCACAGCCCTGGTCGGCGCCATCGTCGGTGCCCTGGTCTGCTACGCGCTCCTTGGCATGAATCCGGAGGGATTCGTTCGGCAGCTGGTGGATGCTGCGGCCGGCGTTTTCGCCCAGTTCGGCGGTGTCATGCTCGCATTCGTCTTCATCGCCACGATCGGCATCCAGGGCGTCGTCACGCAGCTCTTGAAGAACTCGTTCGGCATCAACATCTTCGAAAGCAGCAGCTGGATCTATGAGCTGCCCGGCCTGATCCTCCCGTATATCTACTTCCAGATCCCCCTGATGGTGATCACGTTCATGCCAGCCCTCGCCGCGCTCAAGCCGCAGTGGGCGGAGGCGAATCTCACCCTCGGCGGAACACGCTCGAGCTTTTGGCGGCACATCGGCATCCCGGTGCTCGCCCCGTCGTTCCTTGCCAGCCTGCTGCTGCTGTTCGCGAACGCGTTCTCCTCGTACGCGACAGCCGCTGCCCTGGCGAGCCAGGGCTCGCAGATCGTGCCCCTGCAGATTCGCGCCGCTCTCACGAGCGAGACCGTGCTCGGCCGCGAGAACCTTGCAGGCGCCCTCGCGCTCGGCATGATCGTCGTCGTCGGCGTGGTCATGGCTCTGTACTCGCTCATCCAACGACGTGCGGCGAGGTGGCAGGCATGAACACGCTCGCTCCCTCTCGCGCGACCCGCTGGATCATCGGAATCCTCATTGGTGCATTTTTCGCGATCCCACTGCTGGCGACCTTCCTCTACACGATCAAAATGCCTGACGGCTCGTACTCTCTTCAGCGTTGGGCGAGCCTCACCGATCCAGCGATGGCCGCGACGCTCAAGCCGATCTGGACGGGCTTGGGAAACTCCCTGCTGCTCGCTGCAGTCACGGTCGTGATCGTGCTGTTCCTGCTCGCGCCGACCATGATCCTCGTCAACCTGCGATTGCCCAGGCTTCGCCCCTTCTTCGAGTTCGCGGTGCTGCTGCCGATCTCGATCCCCGCGATCGTGCTCGTCGTCGGACTCGCACCGATCTACCTGCAGATCGGCCGCACCCTGGGCACCGGCGCGTGGACACTCGCTTTCGCCTACGGCATCACGGTGCTGCCTTTCGCCTACCGTTCGATCCAGGCATCAATCGACGCTGTCGACCTGCGCACCCTGGCTGAAGCCGCTCGTTCGCTCGGCGCAAGCTGGCCGAATGTCGTGCTCACGGTGCTGGCCCCTAACCTGCGTCAGGGACTGCTCGCGGCATCGCTCATCTCGGTCGCCGTCGTCCTCGGCGAGTTCACGATTGCCTCGCTCCTGAACCGCCAGGTCTTCCAGACGGCCATGGTCGTCGTCCAGAAGCAGGACGGCTACCTTCCCGCGATCTTCACCCTGCTGGCTCTCCTGTTCTGCTTCATCTTGCTCATCGTGATCGGCCGCGTCGCCCGCGGCACCGGAAAGGCCCGCTCGTGACTCTCCCCCGCACCACCGAAAACATCCTGCTCGCGGAAGCAGGAGAGGGCACTCGCGTCCAGCTGCAGGGCATCGTCAAGAGCTACAGCGGCAACACCGTGCTGCACGGCGTCGACCTCGATATCGCCCCCGGCGAGTTCGTGTCGCTGCTCGGCCCATCGGGATGCGGGAAGACCACCTTGCTGCGGGTGCTCGCCGGACTCGAGATCGCAGACGAAGGAGCGGTGCTGCTCGGTGGTCGCAACGTGTCGCGTGTGCCGACGAACAAGCGCGATATCGGCATGGTGTTCCAGTCGTACTCGCTGTTCCCACACCTTCGCGTCGTCGACAACACCGCCTTCGGTCTGCGCAGAAGGGGAGCGAAAAAGGCGGATGCCGCAACCCGCGCTCTCGACGCCCTCGCCCTCGTCGGTCTCGCGGATTTCGCCGACCGGTTCCCACACCAGCTCTCGGGCGGCCAGCAGCAGCGGGTGGCGCTAGCCCGCGCGCTGGTCACCGAACCCAAGGTTCTGCTGCTGGATGAACCGTTGTCTGCACTGGACGCCAAGGTTCGTGTGCAGCTGCGCGACGAGATTCGCCGGATCCAGCTGCGCCTGGGCATCACGACCGTGTTCGTCACACACGATCAGGAGGAAGCGCTGGCCGTCTCCGACCGGATCGCCGTGATGAACTCGGGTCGCATCGAGCAAATCGGCTCACCAGAGCAGCTGTACACGACTCCGTCGACCGCCGGCGTGGCCGCCTTCGTCGGCCTTTCCAGTGTGGTGCAGGGCATCGCCGATGGCGATCACGTCACCGTATGGGGTCAGCGTCTGCCTCTCCAGTCGCCCGCCACCGGTCCGGTCGACGTGTACCTCCGCCCGGAGAACGTCTTCTTCGCTGCAGGAGCGGATGCCGCCACCGAGGGCCTAGTCGAGGAGAGCACCTTCCTCGGCAGCATGCGCCGCACCCTTGTGCGCACAGAATCGGGAGAGCTGGTGCGGGTTCAGCACTCCCCCGGCATCCATCCCTCGTATGGCGACCGCGTCGGGATCGCCCTGGCCCCCGAGCCTGTCGCCGTGCACCCACACGGCTGACGTTCGCTCTTCCCCTCGCCGCTGCCCGGCGATAGGTTGACATCGAGGGCGTCGACCCCTCGATCGGTGAGAGAAAGGATGCCCCATGGCAGGGAAGTTCGAGCTGTATCAGGACAAAGGCGGAGACTTCCGCTTCCGCCTCAAGGCTGGCAACGGCGAGGTCATCGCGACCGGCCAAGGCTATGCGTCGAAGTCCGGTGCGCTGAACGGCATCGACTCGGTCAAGCGCAATGCTGCGGATGCCGAGATCGTAGAAGTCGAAGGCTGACCGAAGCGCTCGCTCAGCGGTCGCCTCGCGAGCGATCCCCCGGCCGTCCATCGAGGCCGCTCGGTCGTCTCGCGGGACGACCGGTGGTCACGGCTCGCGCGGCTGAGCCGACGTGGTCGCGCCCTCGAGAGCTGAACGCAGCCGCTCAGCGGACAGCCGCCAGTGCGCGTGCAACTCTCCGTCGATCAGCACGACGGGGATCTTGTCCCACCACAACTCGTACAGGGCGGGGTCGTCCAGAATGGAGGCCTCGACGACCTGGATGCGCTCTGCCACGGCATCCGGCAGCCCAGCAATCACCGTCTCGACGATCTGAGAGGCCACATCACACAGGTGGCAGTCAGGCTTGCCGATGAGGGTCAGCGTGGTCACGCGGACGGGACCTCGATTTCGCGCCCATCGGCGATCCACTCGGCCGTGCCGCCGTCGACGTTGGTGACGTCGTAGCCCCGAGCTTCGAGCGCTTCGACGACCCGACCGGAACGGCCACCCAGCTGGCAGATCACGTCGAACGCCTCGGAAGGAAGCTCCTCAAGGCGGTCCCCGATCTCGGACATCGGGATGTTCACGGCACCGGGCACGTGCCCTGCAGCGAACTCGTGAGCCTCGCGCACATCGATGAGCGGGGTGTTCTCCCGAGCTGCGAGCTCGGCTACGGTGATCGATTTCACGGCATCCTCCTGGAGGTACGGATCGTGCATGGAGATATCGCGGATTCAGGCATCGCGTCGAGAGACACAAAGCGCCCGTCCGGAGACAGGCGCTCGGTGTCTGGCCGCTTACTTCTTGTTACGGCGCTGGTGGCGAGTCTTGCGAAGCAGCTTGCGGTGCTTCTTCTTCGCCATGCGCTTGCGGCGCTTCTTGATGACAGAACCCACGGAAACCTCACTAAGTCAGGGGTTGGGCGTCGCACGGAGCGGACACCCGGGTACGGGCAGGGAAAAATGCCTCGGAACAGTCTAGCAAACCGCCCGAGTGCTAACCGACGTCGGCGATGGGTCGCCGCAGCGCCTCGGCCACCGCAGATTCGGGGACTCGGAAACTGCGCCCGAAGCGGATCGCAGGTAACTCCCCGGAGTGCACGAGTCGGTACACGGTCATCTTCGACACACGCATGAGTGCGGCAACCTCGGCCACCGTCAGAAACTTGACGTCAGGAACGTCGGGCATCCCACGTACCCCTTTCTCGCTGTGAACACTCTATGGGTTGGCTGGGACAGATGTAAACCCTTGTGACCGATGTGATCATCAAGACACGGTCGCGAACGCACGCACCGGGAAGGTGCCGAATCCGCGCACAGCCGGCGGGGCGGCGGTGAAGCGTGCGCCGCGCGCCGGCACCGCGTGCAGGTTCGTCAGGTGCTCGACGACGTGCACGCCCGCAGCGAGGAGGATGCTGTGCGCCGGCCGTTCCCCGCCGCTGGCCGTGTCATCGATGTTGAGCGAGTCGATTCCGACGATCCGCACGCCTGACTCGACGAGGAACCGCGCCCCGCCCTCGGTGAGAAATGGCGCCCCCGTGGCGTACTCGGGAGTGCCGAAGAAGCGGCTCCATCCCGTGTCGAGCAGGACGGCGCTGCCGCCGAGCTTGCGATCGGCGAGCGTCACCGCCTCGATGCCACGCCGCCCGTCACTCCAGGAATCGTGCAGGTGGAACACCTCGGCGGGGAGGTCCACGAGCGTGCTCAGGTCGAGGGAAGCGAGGTCCGCGCCGTCCGCGTAGCGATGGTAGGGGGCGTCAAGGTACGTGCCGGTGTTGCCGATCATCGTGATGACATCCATCGCGAACTCGGTGCCTGGCGCGTACCGCGAACGAGAGTCCGCCCGCGTGAGGTAGGGCGTGATCGTCGGCGCCGGCAGACCGGGATAGGTGATCATGCCTGCCTCGATTGGATGGCTGAGGTCGATTACCCGCCCGGAAGCGGTGCGCTCGGCATCCACTCCCCTGCTGCCGCGATGCGACTCCTCAACGATACGAAGTCCGCGGAGCTCGACCTCGCTCACGAGTGCCAGCCCGAGATGTCGGACGAGAAGGGCAGAGATCTCGTCGGCGGCCAAGTCGGGGCGGGGCACGTCGAGCCTGAAGCCTTCGCCGCTCATCCCACCGCCGTTAGCGAAGGAAATGGTGAAGTCGAAGTGTGCACGGCGCTCGGTGGGTGCGGCGGTCATCACGACATTCTCGCATGAGCTGCCGGAGTGTTCAGGCCTACCTCTTCGCCTTCGCGACGTCACGCGCGCTGACACCGAGTTTCGCTCGGGATCTTCAAGGCCCTGAACTCAGGCTCCCAGCCGCTTGAGCGCGTTCGTAACTGCGTGCTTCGCGGATGCTGCGGCGCGGCCGACAACCTCTGCTGCGTGCGCAGCGCCGTCAGGAAGAGACTGGCCGGGGTAATCGATGTCAGGGGCAGTGTCGCCATACGCATCGACGAGGAAGGGCACGAGCCAATCATCCACCGCTGAGAGCGGCTCGACCGCAAGGCTGTAGAACCGCCGCTGTCCGTCCTCGCGGACGTTGACGAGTTCGGCCTCGCGGAGCACCTTGAGATGCTTGGAGATCGTGGGCTGGCTGATGTCCAACTCCGACACAATCTGACCGACGCTCGTGCCCGCATCGCCGTCGTTTGCGCGCCGCAGAAGGACTTGGAGGATGTCGCGCCTGGTACCGTCTGCGATCACGTCGAAGATGTCCGTCATGTGATCAGGCTAGCCGCCCTCGGCACGGAGTACCATGACGAAGACTCGCAGTGGCGGGCGATGGCCGCGCAGAGCGGACGGAGCGGACGAAAGGGGAAGCGATGTCGGGCATCGCGTCGGCGTCTTCCCCGCAGCGTCGACTCACGAACCTGGGCACCCGAGCCCGCACCCTCGTCACTTCATCGCCGTCGCGATTCGCGATCATCATCTTTGCGTCGCTGATTCTCATCTTCACGGTGCTGCTCTGGCTGCCGATCTCCTCGGCAGGCGGCGAGTTTACGGATATCAGCGACGCACTGTTCACCGCGGTATCGACGATCTGCGTCACGGGGCTGTCCACCGTCGACATGGCAACGCACTGGTCACCGTTCGGACATGTGCTGATCTTCGTCGGCGTCAACATCGGAGCCCTCGGCGTGCTCACCCTCGCCTCCCTCATGGGCATGCTCATCTCGAAGCGCCTCGGCCTTCGCGCAAAACTCATGGCCGCAGGAGACACCAATCCGCTGCGCGCCCACGGCGGTGTCGTCAACGAGAGCCAGACGGTGCGGCTCGGCGAGGTCGGCCAACTGCTGATGACCGTCGCGATCTCGTCGTTGGTGATCGAGGGCGCTCTGGCGGTGCTCCTGTATCCCGCGCTCGTGGCAGCGAAAGTCGACGCGATCGCCGCACTGTGGGAAGCCCCGTACTTCGCCGCCATGGCGTTCACGAACACCGGATTCGCACCGAACGCAGGTGGCGTCGAAGTGTTCGCCGACGACTACCTCGTGCTCACACTGCTCATGGCTGGCGTGTTCCTCGGAAGCATCGGCTTCCCCGTGATCTACACGCTCGCCCGGCACGTATGGCATGTGAACAAGTGGTCACTGCACTCCAAGCTCACCCTGGTCACGACCGTGCTGCTGTTCTTCCTCGGCGCCGCAGCCTTCCTCGTCCTCGAATACGACAACCCGAACACCTTCGGTTCGATGGATGCCGCAGACACGACCTTCCAGGCGTTCTTCCTCTCCGCGATGACCCGATCTGGCGGGTTCAGTGTCATCGACATGTCAGAGCTGAACGGATCCTCGCTGCTTGCAGCATCCATGCTCATGTTCGTTGGCGGCGGCTCCGCCTCGACCGCCGGCGGCATCAAGGTGACCACCCTCGCTGTCCTCGCGATCGCGGTGTGGTCGGAGGCGAAAGGACGCCAGTCCGTCGAGGTGTTCGGTCGGCGAATCCCCAGCGATGTCCAGCGCGTCGCGCTCAGCGTCGTTGCATGGGGTGCGACGATCGTCGCGTTGTCGACCATTGTGATCGCGCAGATCACCAAGGCCGACATCAGCCACGTGCTGTTCGACGTGATCTCCGCTTTCGCCACCGTCGGGCTGTCCTCAGGGCTCACCGAGACACTGCCCGATTCCGGGGCGTACGTACTCGCCCTTACCATCTTCATGGGGCGCGTTGGTACAGTGACTCTCGCCGCGGCAGTCGCCGCGACCTCACGCACGCAGTACTACTCACTACCCGTGGAAAGGCCGATCGTTGGTTGAATCCATCCGGGGCGACGCGCCCGTCCTCGTCATCGGTCTCGGCCGGTTCGGTGCCGCGTGCGCTGGTGAGCTCGACCGACTCGAACGCGAGGTGCTCGCGATCGACGACAACCTCGAGCTCGTGCAGAAGTGGTCAGATCGGGTCACCCACACCGTGCAGGCCGACGCCAAGAACATCGATGCACTGCGTCAGATCGGCGCCCAGGACTTCCAGGTCGCCGTTGTCGCCGTCGGGTCGTCGATCGAGGCCTCCGTGCTCATCACGGCCAACCTCGTAGATCTCAAGGTGCCGCAGATCTGGGCGAAGGCTGTCTCGCAATCACACGGCAAAATCCTCGCCCGCGTCGGCGCCAACCACGTCATCTACCCTGAGCGAGAGGCGGGCGAGCGGGTCGCGCACCTCGTCTCAGGTCGGATGCTGGACTTCATCCGCTTCGACGACGACTTCGTGCTCGCGAAGATGTACCCGCCCAAGTTCATCCGCGGTATCGGACTGAACGAGTCGGGTGTTCGCACCAAGTACAACGTGACGGTCGTCGGCGTGAAGAGCCCAGGTAAGCCGTTCCGCTACGCCGAGGCCAATACCATCGTCACCAATCACGACCTCATCATCGTGTCAGGCACGAACAGCAACATCGAACGCTTCGCCGCCCTCGACCGATAACGCCGCTCACTCACGCACTCCTGGCCGCACGGCGGACATCCCTCGATGAGGTGCGCGCTGGCGGGATGATCGACCGGATGCCGCCCACCTGTGTACGGCTGGGGGAGCCTCGCCTGCGGCCTTGTGATCGGGGCGCTATCGATCTGGGGCGGCGCGGAGATCGGCGGCCGAATCCCCGACGGTCGTTGGCCGCAGGTGCTCGCCGAGGTGTCGAGCGAGAACTGATCAAGCTCCGGCGGCGAGCTCTTTGGCACGCGCGACTGCAGCAGCCGCAGCATCCGCGAATGTGCGATCAAAATGCGCCTCTTGCAGCACCGTGATCGCCCTCTCGGTCGTACCCTTGGGGCTGGTCACACGACGGCGAAGCTCCGCCGGTTCTTCGCGCGTGGCATCCAGCAGCGCCGCCGCCCCGATGAACGTCTGCTCGACCATGAGTTTGGCGTCGGCTTCGGCGAATCCCATGCCGACCGCGGTGCGTGTGATCTCTTCGATGAGAAAGAACACGTAGGCGGGTCCCGAACCCGATATGGCCGACAGCGCATCGATCTGCGACTCTGGCACCTCGATGACCGCGCCGATTGTCTCGAACAGTCGGCGCACGACGGCGATATCGTCAGCGGTGACGGATGCGCCGGCGGCGAGTCCGGTCACGGCTTTGCCGACCGTGGCCGGGGTGTTCGGCATCGAGCGGATCACGCGAGCCTCTGCGCCGAGGACGTCGGCGAAGGTCTGCAGGGTCACACCGGCGGCGATACTGACGACGATCGCGTCTGATCTCAGGTGGGGCGCGATTTCGCGCAGCAGATCGGGAACCATCGCAGGCTTCACGCCGACGATGACGATTGCGGCTCCGACGACGGCGTCGGCATTGCCATCTGGCGTGGACTCAAGGGCGATGCTCGTCACGCCCGGCACCTCGGCGAGCGCCGCAGCGCTGCCGGCCGAGCGGTTGGTAGCCGTGATCCCGCCGTCGATCTCGATCCCTGATGCGACGACGCCGCGGAGGATCGCCCCTCCCATGGAACCGGCACCGAGAAAAGCGAGAGCGGGAAGAGAATCTGCCATGTCGTCATCCTACGGCGGGTGCCCATCGCTCTGCGGCAACACTGAGGAGGGCGATCTAGACTCTTTCCATGATTGGTGACGATGTGACTGCACAAGAGCGAGCGCAGAAGGATGCCGTCGATCGAATCTCTGCGGCGATCACGCGAGTGCCGTCCGTCGAACGGCTCGTAACGCTGCACGTGGCGCGGTCGGGTCATGGCCAACTGGTCGCGGCAAAGGTTTCCTTGCCCCTGGGTCTCTCGCTCGCCGAGGCCGCACAGGAGATCGCCGAGATCAGGGAGAGCGTGCACGGGTCCGTCTCCGAGGTCGATGCGCTGTACATCGAGCCTGACGTGTACAGTCCGGCGAGCGACCCGGCCCCACCCACTGACACCTTCGTGCTGAAGTCCTCAGACTGAGCCGTGTTGCGCGACCTGCACGAGGCGCTTTCGCGCATCGACCTGCCCGCACAGACCCGTGCGAAGGCGCAGATCGTGCAGAGCGTGCTCGAGCGCGATCCGCAGGCTCGACTGGAGTCGTTCTGGATTGTCGGCGACCGGCCGTACGCGGTGGTCGCGTTCGGCGACCCCGCCACCGCAGACCTCGTCGTGTACCTCCTGCACGGAATCGATACCGACCTTGCCGCGCTGCCAGCCTGGGCGGATGCCGCGCAGCGCGTATGCGCCGACGTCATCCGCACGTGCGTTGTGCGTGGCCGACCGCGCTCTGTCGCGACGATCGCTTGGTTCGGCTGGGACTCCGGCACCCACGTGACTGCCCTCGCGACCACGCACGCGACGGTCGGCGCCGCGCGACTAGCCGTCGACATCGACCGGCTCGCTGAGCGCAACCCCCGAGCGCACATCGCTGTGGTGACGTACTCGTATTCGACAACGCTCCTCGGTGAGATGTTCGCCCTGAACATGTCTGACCGAGTGCGCACGGCTTTCGCGATCGCGTCTGCCGGCGTCACCCATGCGGCGGGAGCAGCGATCGAATCAGCGATCGCCGACGGTGAGGTCGAGGTTTATGCGACGGAGGGCGCTGGAGACGGTACGGCTCCGCTCGGGCGTCTCGGGCACCACCCGGTCGATCCGCGGGATATCCCGGGCGTCGTCGTCTACGAGTGCGACGGCGGGGATGCGCCAGGCCTCGACGGCGACACAGTCACGGGGATCGCCGTGGAAGGACATGCCTCGCAGACCACCGTGGACGAACGCGGAGTACGGCATCCGGGATACTTCGACGAACACGGGCAGGGGTACCTCACCCTGATATCCCTGCTGGCCGACGCCGTGACCCGCTGACAGCATCCCCTCCCCCGCTCACCGCGGCGAGAAGGGAGTCCGTCAGCGACGTTCGGCGAAGAAGTCTCGGAGCAGGGCCGTAGCGGCATCCGCCTCGACCCCGCCGACGACCTCGGCGCGGTAGGGCAGCCGACGGTCGCGCACCAGATCGTACATAGACCCGGAGGCACCGGCCTTGTCGTCCCATGCGCCGAACACCACGCGTGAGATCCGCGACTGCAGGATCGCCCCGGCGCACATGACACAGGGTTCGAGGGTGACTACGAGCGTGCAGTCGTCGAGATTCCAGGAGCCGACGGATGCTGCGGCTGCGCGCAGCGCGTTGACCTCGGCGTGCGCGGTGGGATCGTGGGTCTCCTCGCGGGTGTTACGACCCTCGGCGATGATGCGCCCCTCGGCGTCGAGTACGACGGCACCGACAGGGATCTCGTTCGCGGCTGCGGCCTCGGCCGCCAGCTCGAGGGAGCGCAGCATCCCCTGCTCATCACCGGTTCTCACTGTCTCACCGTACTCCGCGCACGGAACTTCGCACATCGAGCCCCGCGCACGGAACTTCGCACACCGAACTTCGCACACCGAGCCCCGCGCACCGTACTCGCCAATGACGCCGGAGGCGTGGGCTAGCCTGTTCCCATGCGCGTTCACGTGGCCGACCACCCCCTCATCTCCGCCAAGCTCACGGTTCTGCGAGATGAGCGCACACCATCACCGCTGTTTCGTCAGCTCACAGAGGAGCTCGTGACGCTGCTCGCCTACGAGGCGACCCGCAACGTGAGAATCACCCCTGTCGAGATCACGACCCCGGTCACCACGACGACCGGCGTCACGCTGTCCGAGCCCCGACCCATCGTCGTACCGATCCTGCGTGCCGGTCTCGGGATGCTGGATGGACTCGTCACGCTGCTGCCGACGGCTGAGGTCGGGTTCCTCGGTATGGTTCGCGATGAAAAGACCCTGGAGCCGACCACCTACGCAGAGCGCCTCCCGGCGGACCTCAGTGGCCGGCAGTGCTTCGCCGTCGATCCGATGCTCGCAACCGGAGGGTCCCTCGCCGCCGCGATCCAATTCCTCTTCGACCGCGGCGCCGATGACGTCACAGCGATCTGCCTGCTCGGCACGCCAGAGGGCCTGGCCGCGATCGAGGAGCTTGTCGGCGACCGCAACGTCACTATCGTGCTCGGCGCTCTCGACGAGCGCCTCAACGAGAGGGGCTACATCGTGCCAGGTCTCGGCGACGCCGGGGATCGCCTGTACGGGACGGTCTGAGAGTGCACGGGGTGGTCTGAGACTGCACGGGGTGGTCTGAGACTGTACGGGACGATCTGAGAGTGCACGGGGTGGTCTGAGACTGCACGGGACGGTCTGAGAGTCTCCGCGGCGGCGCGGTCGCGGCGCTGATTCTCTCGCGCGACTGTTCCCGTTCGCGCGACTCTGCCCGTTCGCGCGACTGTTCCCGTTCTCGCGCCCGTCGCGATCTGTGCCGCATCCGCACGCCCACTCCTGCTCCAGTCGCGATCTGTGCCGCATCCGCACGCCCACTCCTGCTCCAGTCGCGATCTGTGCCGCTCTCGACCGCCGGAAGCGGCACAAACTGCGACCCGAGCGACGCGGGGCAGCCCGGAAAGCGGCACAAGATGCGACCGGAACGGGCGGCCGAGTCGGATGCCGCCATGGCTCGCGACCGAGTGCGTCAGCTGGCCTCTCCGATCAGGCGCGCGAAGGCGCTGAGCCTCACGACACCTTCGGGATGATGCGGGAGGTCATCGAGAAGCGCCGGGGAATGGATGAGGTACGCGGCGACCTGCGCGCGCGAGATCGCGACGTTCAGACGATTCTGCAGCAGCAGGAACTCTGGACCACGCGGAGCATCGCGCCCGCTGGATGCGGCCAAGGAGGTGATGGAGACGACCGCTTCCTTGCCTTGAAAGTTGTCGACGGTGCCGACCTGGACCTCGCCGAAGCCGGCGTCCGCCAAAGCGGCGTGCACAAGCTGACGCTGCGCGTTATACGGGGCGACGACGATGATGTCGCTCTGCCCGAGCGGTCGCATGCTGCCGTCATCGTCTGCGAACGTCCTACCGAGGAGGTCCTGCACGATGCGTACGACCTCGGCTGCCTCCTGCGGCGACTCGGTCGCATTGCCGCGATGCCGCACCGGCACGGCGTGGAGCCCCGGGGCGACCCCGTCAAGCGACCGTCTCGCGGCTACCGGCGCCGATGCCAGCCTTCCCGCATAGGCAAGACGCGATACCGGAGCGGCGACCGCCGGATGCATCCGCCACGACTGCGCGAGGAAGTACCCGTACTCGGGTCGCACCACCTCGTCGCCGTCCATGACCCAGCCGAGAGCCGAAGTGTCCACGGGCTCGGGGTGGGCGCCCTGACTTACCTGCGGAAGCTGCTGCGGATCGCCGAGCAGGAGAATGCGCTTCGCGCCTGCGGCGACCGCGATCGTCGAAGCCAGCGAGAACTGTCCAGCCTCGTCGATCACGAGAAGGTCGAGAGCGCCTCTGCCGACGCGCTGGGTGTTGCTGAAGTCCCAGGCTGTGCCCCCGACGACGACACCCGATCCCGTATGCTCGGCGAGGAACGCGGCCATGCCCGCCTTCCGGATTGGGGTATACGACGGCTCGGCAGCACCGTCTTTCGGAGCCTTGGCGACCTGTGCCGCGGGAACTCCGTCGGCGATCACCCGCTCGAGCAACGTATCGATGATTGCGTGCGACTGAGCGACGACTCCGATCGTGAACCCGTGCTCCTTCACAAGCCGGGCGATCACGCGTGAGCCGGTGAATGTCTTGCCGGTGCCTGGCGGGCCCTGCACCGCGAGATAGCTGCGGTCGAGATCGAGCACACCCCGCACGATCGCATCGATCGTGTCGCCTGCTGCATCGGGCAGCGGAGAGCCTGAGATCGTCCGAGGAGGGAGCCTGCGGAGGATGTCGGTCGCTGCGTCGTGAGGGAAATCCGGAGCGACGGCATGCACAGCATCCGCCCACTCATCGATAGCACCCTGCAGGGACACCACCCGCGGCGGCGCAGCTGGTGTCAGTGCGAGCGGCAGCTCGTCCCAGGTCTGGCCCTGCACCGAGGTCTCGGTCACGAGATAGCCGTCGTCGAGCACCTCGGCGATCTTCACGGATCGCGCCACGTGGACCGCTCTGGAGGGAGCATCCGCCTCAAAAGGCGCCGGAGCCTCGTAGAGCGCGAACGGCTCACCCTCTGCACCGAGCGTCGTTCCCGACGCGATCTCACCACGGATCTCGATATCGCGCGACATCACGCGCTGACGATCTCCGATGCTCCACTCGCGCACGACTCGCGACGCGGAGCGATCGATCCGCACCACATCCCTCGTGGTTTCCCACATCGTCACCGGTTGCCTCAGGCGCTCGAAGTGCGCCGACCAGAAGCTCTTCGCTTCACGCGGGTAATAGTCGATTGCCGCCGCGGCGATCCGATGAACGAGCCCGTCGCCTCCCGCCTCCACGGCGCTCTCCGCATCGGCGAGCAGCGCCACCGATCGCGCAGATGGCTCGTAAGCACTCAGCTCTGCCTGGTCTGGTGGCGCTGGGCGAACCCCGTGCTGTTGAGCGATCTCGATCAGCCAGTTGCGCAGCCGCCTCGTGGAGATGCAGTCGTAGCGGTTGTACTCGGCAAGGTCGGCAAAGATCGCGTCGGCCTCGACGTGCTCACCGCCTGCGGCAAGCTCGCGAGCCGCCGTATAGTGCTCGATGGATTCGTCGCCCTTCTGCACGTCCTGCGTGCGGACGTCTTCGCCCATGTACAGCGGCTCGAGCTTCTTGATCGAGTACGAGCGGGATCCGACGCGCACGGTGCGCAGCACCAGGGGATAGAGGTCCACGAACACGCCTTCGCGCACCAGTCTGTCGACCTCACCCTCGCGAACGCCGTGTCGTGCGGCCATGGCCTCAAGGTGGGAGGTCTCGTAGGGCGCGTAATGATAGATGTGCATGCTCGGATGCGCTGCCCTGCGGACCGCAACGAAGTCGAGGAAATCCTCAAGCGCACGCTTCTCCGCTGCAAAGTCGTGGGCCCAGATGGCCGAATACTGATCGGCGTCGTCCACCCAGCCGAAGAGGTAATCGAGCCCCCAGCGCGCCTCGCCGTCGGGCGCGGGCTCGGTGTAGAGCGGGTCGCCTTCGAAGTCGAAGAATATGTCTCCCTTGCTCGGTGTCGGCAGAGCATGGATCGCCGTGGCGTGGTACACCTCGAAACTCACTCCCTCCTGAGTCGCGGCCCGCAGCTGCACACGTGCCTGCGCTCGCAGCGCCTCGAAGGTGTCGAGGTTCATACCGTCTGGAGAATGAGACGCCGCGGCAAGCGCGTCGATCGTCTCGATTCCCGCCGCTCGCAATCGCGCCCTCTGCGCAGGGCGCATGCGCGCGACCATAAGCACGTCACGATGGGCAGACACCTGTTCCTCGCAGGTCGCACAACGACCGCACGCGACGATGTCGAGGTCGCCACGGTCGTCACCCCAAGCAAGGGGTTCCCCCGCAGCGCCGTTCGGGATATCGCGATCAGCGATCAGCGCACGAAGACGCGCCCTGCGCACCTTGAACAACGGCAGAAGATCGGAGGCGTTGTGCGTGCTGCGGGTGCCGTCCCCGAGAATCAAGTCGACCTCATCGGAGCGAGGGATGCCGAGCCAATCGAGCTGATCGACATATGCCGCCAACTGCATGAGTGCGGTGACTTTCGCGCGGCGGGCGAGCTTCGAATCCTCGACGCGCCACCGACCGTCGGGATCACGCCTCAGGAAGTCGGCGAACCCGACGAACTCCTCCGTCTGGAATGCGGCCTGGAAGATCACCTCCGCATCGGAGGACAGCGCGTCTATCGTCTCGCTGACAGCTGCGGCGAGCGCGGCGGGATCGGCGGATGACACCTTCGCGATCCGGTGCACGCGGGTAGCGCCGAGGTCATCGATATAGCGGGCAAGGACCATTTGCTCGTGCACGTCTCCGAGACGCGCTGCGCGTGCGAGGGTGGCGTCTTCAGGCTCTTTGACGGCAGGAACCCTGCCGAGTTTCGCATCGATCGCCCTGCACCATGCGAATTCGCACTCGGCAGCGGCTTTGAGATCGCTGGCACTCCAGATGACGCGCTGAGTTTCGGGATCGATCCGCATACGTCGACCCTAGCCGCGGCATCCGACACCGCTCCCGCCCACTCGCGAGACTTCACAAACGTCATGTTTTCAGGGACAAAACGTGACAATTGCGAAGTCTCGCGAGCCGGCGGGGGCCGGATCAGCGGCGCCACCAGGTGTCATCGGGAGTCGCCGGAAGACGACGCTTGTGCTCGGTCGCGAGGTACTTCGACTCCACACGTGCTGCGACGTCCGGATCGACCTGCTTACCCTCCAGGTAATCGTCGATCTGCTCGTATGTGAGCCCGAGCTCGTCCTCATCCGCCCGCCCAGGCTTACCGTCAAGCAGGTCAGCCGTCGGCACCTTCAAATAGTGGCGCTCGGGTGCTCCGAGCGCTTGCAGCAATGAACGCCCCTGGCGCTTGCTGAGGCCCGATAGCGGCAGCAGGTCGGCAGCACCGTCGCCGAACTTAGTGTAGAAGCCGGTCACCGCTTCCGCCGCGTGGTCGGTGCCGATCACCAGCATCCCGTCGTGTCCGGCAAGGGCGTATTGCGTCACCATGCGCACCCTGGCCTTGATATTGCCGCGGTTGAAGTCACTGATGTCGCTCGTGACCGCGAACTCGATGTCCTCCTCGACGCCGTCGACCCCGTTCTGGATGTTCACCTCGACCGACGAATCGGGTCGGATGAACGCGAGCGCCGCCTCTGCGTCCGCCGCGTCGTGCTGCACACGGTACGGCAAACGCACGGCGAGGAACCGCGCGTCACCGCCCTCTGCGCGCACTCGTTCGACAGCGAGCTGGGCGAGCCGGCCTGCCAATGTTGAGTCCTGCCCACCCGATATCCCGAGCACGAACCCGCGCGCACCGGATGCTCGCAGATAATCCACGAGGAACTGAACCCGCCGCTCTACCTCGGCGTCGGCGTCGATCTCGGCCTGCACGCCAAGAGCATCTGAGATCTGCTGCTGCAGGGACACGGTGGCTCCTCACTCGTAATGAGACCAGTATCCTCCACGCGTGTTACGACAGGGTGACGCTCTCCGCGCTGCGCCCCATCTCACACCTCGTCGTCAGTACGCCCCGAGCCGCCCGCGTCGTGCCGCTGAGCGGTACCGAGTTCGGCGAACTTGGCTTGCATCGTTGGGTTCTGACGGGTCAGCTTCTTGATCGTGACGTCCTGCGCCTTGTCATTCGCGAGGCGCAGATTGTTCGCCGACTTGTGGAGGGCTTGTTTGACCTTCTCCAAATCCTTGATCGCCTCGTCGATCCGCTTCACCGCCTCATCGAAGCCGTCAGACGCCAACTTCCAGTTGCGTCCGAACGCCAGCTTGAACGCGTCCAGCTCATTCTCGAAGTTGGTGATGTCGATGTTCTGCGCTTTGACCAGTGCAAGCTCGGCCTTGTACTCGAGCGCCTTCAGCGATGCGTTGCGCAGCACGGTGATCATCTGAATGAAAAACTGTGGCCGGATGACATACATCTTCGGGTAGCGATGTGAGACGTCGACGATCCCGGTGTTGTACAGGTCGCTGTCCGGCTCCAACAACGACACGAGCACGGCGTACTCGCATCCCTTCTCGACACGATCCCGGTCGAGCTCTTTGAGGAAGTCTTCGTTCTTGTGCTTAGTCGCAGTCTCGTCGTTCTCGTTCTTCATCTCGAACATGATCGAAACGATCTCGGTGCCGGACTCATCGAAGTCGCGGAAGATGAAATCACCCTTACTGCCGCTGCGGGCGTCGTTGTCCTTCTCGAAGTAGGCCCGAGGAAACGCCGTGGAACGGATCTTGTTGAACTCGATCTCGCAGTGCTGCTCAAGCGTCTCGCCCACCATTTTCGTGGAGAGCTTCGCTTTGAGATCGCGAAGCCGCTCGATCTGCTCCTCTCGGTCCTTGAGCTGGGTCTCGTACTTGTCTTTGAGCGATGCCTGCTCGATTTTCCGTTCAAGCTCGGTCTTCTCCAAGCCGCTCTTGAGCTCGTCGCGCTCCTTCTCGATCACCGCCAAAGCCTCGGTGAGCTCAAGCTTCTTTGCCACTTCGGCGGCGTCGAGTTTCGCCTTCAGCTCCTGGATCGCGGCATCCTTAGCCGCTGTCTCCTTCTGAAGCTCCGCGGCGAGCTTAGCCTCGGCGAGCTCCACCGCCGCCGCCTTGTCTGCTTGCGACTTTTCCAGGTCGCTCGCGAGAGCGTCGCGTTCTTTCTCCATCGCGGCGAGCGCTTCGGTGATCGCCAGCTTCTGCTCGATCTCACGCGCGTCGAGCTTCGCCTTCAGTTCGTGGATCTCGGCATCCCTCGCTGCGGCCGTCTTCTGCAGTTCGCTCGCAGCCCTCGCCTCGGCGAGTTCGAGCGCCGTGTTCTTGTCTTGCTCGGCGCGAGCCAGGCGTTCGTGAAGCTGCTTCTCGAACTCGCTGTCGCGAACCTGGCTCGCGATGTCGGCATAGCCGGCCTCATCGAGGGTGAATGTCGTCCCGCAGTGCGGGCATTTGATTTCATGCATGGCGCGTCTCCTCTTACTCTCACCTCGCACCGACGTGTCACATCGCAGCGCCGACTCAGCCAGCGGGCGTCGCGATTCGAGGCGGGCGGCCCATGGCCACACCCTAGCCGAGGGCTCGGACATCGGATGCCGGACGACGGTGCGCTCGTTCAGAACCCAGCTCCGTAACAATGTGTCACACAGGCAAGCTCATCGTGTACGCAGCAGCGACGCGTACTCAGGATGCGCCTCGAACCACTCGGCGACGTACCAGCAGACCGGGTCGATGCGCCGACCCCCGTGCTCCTCAAGAGCAGCGACAGCACCCTCGACGACCTTCGCGGCATACCCTTTTCCGCGGAAAGTCGGGATAGTAAAGACTCTCGTCAAGGCGACCGTGCTTCCGTCGTCGCGATATTCGAGCACACTCACCAGCTGGCCGTCATGGAGTAGCGTGTAGCGCGAGGCATCCTTCTCGTCGGTGAAGGTGAAGCCTTGTATCGCACTCGGAATGACCATGACCGCAACGTTACGCCCGACTGGGCATGCGGGGGTCATTTTGACACACGACGACTTGTTCAGACATAATCCCCCCATGACCACCAACGCACGCCCTTTGTCCGCCCAGGAGGCGAACAGGACTGCCGGGATGATGATGCCCGGGCGCGTTGGCATGTGTTGCCGAATGTGTTGCTGAACGAACAGCCACCCCGCCTCACCTGACCTCTCGCCATCTGCGGAGGCAGTGTGACCGAGCATCCACCCTTGCTCGCTTCCTCCGGCTCCGCCCGGTCATTCACGCAACACAACAGAACCGCTTCGGTTCACGTCCCCGAGGACTCATCATCATGTCGAACACCGCACTTCTCGAGCGCCCCGCAACCACCGACGCCCGCCAGCACACCGACGCACGCCCGCAGGCCGCGACCACGCCCGCCGCCGACCTCCCCGCACTGCGTTCTCCGCGCGGGTTCGCCCTCTACGTCGGCCTCGACGAAATCAAGGCCGCCGAAGCAGGAGTCAGCCTCCCTCTGCTCGTCGACGCCCTCCGGCGCACGCTTGCAGAGCTGGCACCCGGCGCCGAGACCCACGCCACTGTCGCTCTTGCTCCGCAAGGATCAGGTGGACGCGACCTTGATGTCGTGCGCCTCGCGCTGCAAGAGCCCGGTGCGATCGCTCGAACCAAGGCCGCGGCAGAGGAAGAGACCTCAACCGACGCCGGCGGTGTCGTCGTTGACATCTCCCGCAAGCGCGTATTGATCGACGGCGAGTCCGCCGCCTTCACCTACAAAGAGTTCGAGCTGCTGCAGTACCTCGTGCTCCGCGAGGGCAAGACGATCGAGCGCAGTGAGCTTGTCTCGGCCCTCTGGCAGGCACAGGATGACGACGCTCCCGGCGAGCGCACGATCGATGTGCATGTGCGTCGACTTCGCGCCAAGCTCGGCCGCTACGAGGACATCGTGCGCACAGTGCGCGGCATCGGATACCGCTTCGATCGGCACGCCGACGTCGTGATCCGTTACGGCCACGGCACCCCGTCCCCCGACCGGTTCTGATCCCTGACGTTGAGGCGCACACCTCAACGTCGGTAGCGCCGCGTAGGGTGAATCGCATGACTCTGACGGCGGGTGCGGCATCGGATGCTTCGGCATCGGATGCTTCGGCATCGCTCGCCGTCTGCGAGTCCGTCTATCGTCCGATGCGTCCTGTCGACCTGTTGAGCACAGTGGGGATGCTGCGGCGAGGGCCGAACGACCCGACAATGGTGCACGACGGGAGCACGATCTGGCGCGCACTGCGCACCCCGACCGGCATCGCGACATTGGCGCTGCGCGCAACGGGAGAAGGAATCAGAGCGACAGCATGGGGTCTCGGCGCTGCGGCGGCCCTCGATACCGTGCCGGCCCTCTGCGGCGCGCAAGACGATGACGACGGCTTCGACGCCTCGCGGCATCCGGTGATCGCCGAGGCTGCACGCCGAAATCCGGGTCTGCACCTGACCAGGACGAACCAGGTCTTCGACGCGCTCGCGTGCGCGATCATCGAGCAGAAGGTCACCGGTCTCCAGGCATTCGGGGCGTGGCGGTACCTCGTCTCGCGCTTCGGTGAGCGGGCGCCAGGTCCCACGCCACGGCCGATGTTCGCCACGCCGCAGCCGTCGGTCTGGCGGTTTGTCCCCTCGTGGGCCTGGCACAAGGCAGGGGTCGAGCCTCCGCAATCGCGGACTCTTGTCAGGGCCGCCGAACGCGGGGAGAGCATCGAGCGCGCGGTGACCTCCGCGGCCGACGGCGCGGCGAGCGACCGAGCGCTCACGAGCCTGCCCGGCATCGGACCGTGGACTTCCGCCGAGACGCGCATCCGCGCGCTCGGCGATCCCGACGCCGTGAGCGTTGGCGATTTCCACCTGGCTCACGAGGTCGGCTTCGCCCTCACTGGCAGTCGCACCGACGACGACGGGATGCTCGAGCTGCTCGAGCCGTGGTCGGGTCAGCGCCAGCGTGTGATCCGGTTGATCTTCGCCAGCGGGGTGCACGAACCCCGTCGAGGAGCGCGGCTCGCCCCGGAGGATCACCGGCGACGATAAGGACCGTAGGCTGGGGATCATGAGTTCCGCACCTCGCGCCGGCATCCGTCTCGCCGTCTCCGCAGGGCTTCTCGTCCTCGGCGTGATCATCGGGCTGATCTTCGAGAACGTCTGGCTCGGGCTCCTGCTCGCAGTGATCGTGTGGTTCGGCTGGTTTCTGGGTTTCGAGTCCCGCCGAGGTCACAACGAAGGCGTGAACGACGAAGACCACGGCATCGAGCTCTGAGCAGCCGAGCTCGAGTCCTTGACACGACGACCCGCCGCCCCCTAATGCCGTAAAAGCTGTGCCGATCGGCGCAGTGCCCAGCCGACGAGACGACGGAATGACCACCATGCGCGCGCTTCCCCCGGTTGTTGCCTTGGAGCAGAAGCGCAATGACCGCTACGAGTCGTACCCTCCGCCGCGCGATGCGTGGAGGAGGCGTGGGGATGGTGGATCGATCTCCCCGACCCCGACCTGGCCTCCCTTGTCGAGGGCACGCCGGAGTGCATGCGGTATATCAGAGAACTGCGATGGGCGCAGCACGTCGGCAAGCAGGTGCGGGGGTCGCGAAAGGGGGCGATCATGACGGAAGCTGGCAGCCTCGTGTCGGTCCGGCACGCGCTGCGACAATTGGTGAATGTGAAGGGGACTCGGCGTGTCTCAGGTCGACACGCCGCACCGAGCGCGGATGTCCGGGGTCTCCAAGGAATGGCGAGAGCATCCGTCTCGAGTTCCTGCGCAGCCCGATAAGGGCGATCAGACGCTCACGGTTTCGCGGTCGGTGAAAGCCTGCTTCGGAACGAACAGGAGCAGCATCGCCGCAGCAAGCGCCGTGACGCCGCACACAAGCCACACCGTCACGTAACCCGTGAAGGAGCCTGCCGTGCCCTCAACTGCAGTGCCACTGACTCCGCTCAGCAGCGCTATCCCGAACACGCACGAAGCAACTGCTCCACCGACCGTCTTCACCGAATTCGTGAGGCCTGTCGCGACCCCGGTCTGTCGAGGAGTGGCAGCAGACGCTGCGGCAGCTGGAAGTGCGGCAACGAGCGCCCCCGATCCGATGCCGACGATGAACATGTTCGTGATCACGTGCGCGTACGCGTCGTGAAAGGGCAGAAACAGCAGAAACCCGACTCCGACGAGCACCGACGATACCACCAGGGTCAGCCGGGGTGTTGCTGCGCGCGCTATCGCAGGGAAGAGTAGCGCGCCGACAACCATCGCAATCAGATAGATGCCGATGACGAGCGACACGCTGAACCCGGTCAAGCCCAGACCGTAGCCGTATACGGTCGGATCGGTGCGCGCAAAGGTTGACAGCGGAGCCTGCGCGCCCAGCACACTCACGCCGAAGAGGCCGGCGGTGAGGAACACCGGTCCCAGCGCCGGCGAGCGGAACATGCGCACGTCGATCACCGGGTCAGGGTGGCGCAGCTCCCACAGGACGAACGGGATCACCAGCAGGATGCCGAACGCCGCCAGCGTCCAGGACCAGGGGTTCGTGAGACCTCCTTCGAGGCGCAGCAGCGCCAGGCCACCGGTGAAGCACAACAGCGCGATCGAGATCAGCGCGACGCCGGCCGTGTCGAACACCCCACCGGTCGGTTCTGGCGACTCCTGCACCCCGAACAGCACCACGATGAAGCACACGACGATGAGGATGGCCGGCACGAGAAGCACCACCGGGAGCGGCAGCACATCGATCAGCGCTCCGCCTGCGAGCGCGCCGAGGATGGCGCCGCCTTCGAGCGCCGCGACGAGGAGGCCTGCGGCCCTCGCTGTGATCGACGACCGTCCGTCCGTCTGCCGCGACCGCGACCAGATCAGGGCGATCTCCAGCGGTAGCCACACGACGTAGAAGCCCATCAAAGCCCACGCGACGAGGAACAGGCCGAACGAGTCGGTGAACGGCAGCACCAGAGCGGCCGCCGCCGTCAGCGCGGTCGAGATCAACAGCATCCGCTTGTGGCCGACCATGTCGCCGAGCCTCGCGAACGCGGGAACCACGAGGGCAGACAGCATGAGTTGGGCTCCCTCGAGCCAGTTCACGTCGGCATCGTGGATGCCGAGGTGACGTGCGATATCAGTGAGCATGGGCGTGTAGTAGCCCTGCAGCACCCCGCTGGTGAACTCGACGAAAGCGAGGAAGCCGACAACGGTCGCGAGCGTGCCGAGGGTGCGGATGCGCGTCATCGCGGGTCCTGTTCGAGGTAGGTCTTCGCCGCCGGGTCCGGAGCGAGCAGCGGAGCGAGGAGGAGAAGAGAAGGTGAGTTCACCCTAGTCGTTCGATGAGGGCGCGGTGGAAGCGTTCCCCTCGCTCGAGAGCGGCGATCTCGACGTTCTCGTCGACACCGTGGATCGACGCCCGCTGGGCGTTGGACATGTCGAGCGGAGCGAAGCGGTAGACGGCAGGCGCGAACCGATGGAAATGACGGGAATCGGTGGCTGCCATCATCACGTAAGGCACCGGTGCGACGCCAGGGTGCGCCACGCTCAGCGCCTCGGTGAGCAGCGCGAACTGCTCGTTGTCGGTCGGCGACTCAGGAGACGGCTCGCTCGCCTCCACCACAGTCACCCTCACGAGCGGATCGGCGATCCTGTGGCGAACGCGCAGTACGGTCTGCTGGGTGGTCTCACCGAGGGCGATGCGCAGGTTGAGGGTGGCGGATGCTGCAGACGGCAACACGTTCGCGGCCGTGCCGCCGGATTGCATAGTGGGCGCGACGGTCGTGCGCACGAGCGCCGCCGGCTCTCCGCCCAGCGCCGCGAAAACCTGACCGGTGAGCGCGGGCACAGCTCCCAGAAGGCGCAGCAGGAGAGCAGCAGGGCCGGGGGTCTGCGCCGCGAGGTGCGACAGCATCCGCCCGACTGCCTTCGATGGTCGCGGTCGGAACGTCCGAGGCCCGAGCCGATCGACGGCCCTCGCGATCCGCCGCACCGCAGTGAGCGCAGGCGGAGCCGAGGCATGCCCGCCCTCGCCCCTGGCACTGAGTCGGATCGTCATGACGCCCTTCTCGCCCACACCGATCATGGCCGCCCGCCCCGGAACGAACGGCAAAGGCGCGTCGACGACCGCCCCACCCTCGTCGAGGACGAGCCACGGTGTGATTCCGCGCTCGCGGAAGACGCGCGCAATCGACTGCGCAGCGCCGCCGAAGGTCTCCTCGTTGCCGCCGAAGCTCAGATAGACGTCGCGCGCGGGCCTGAAGCCGCGGGCAAGGAGGTTCTCGACCGCCTCGAGCACGACGATCAACGGGCCCTTGTCGTCGAGTGCGCCGCGACCATGGACGCGGCCATCGGCGATGACGCCGGCGAACGGCGGATACGTCCAGCCATCGCTCTCGTCGACCGGCACCACGTCGTAGTGCGCCATGAGCACAAGAGGGTCTCCGGAGACCGTCCCCTGCCAGCGGAACAGCAGCCCGAAGTCGGTGTGGCGCTCGCGCCTCAGGGTCTCATGCACGAGCGGGTACTGCTCGGCGATCAGCTCGACGAAAGCCTCGAACGGCTCCGCACCGCGCTCCTCGAGCTCAGCGGACACGGTCGGCAGCTGGATCAGCTGTGAGAGTCGCTCGGCGACCCCAGGACGTGGTGCGTTCACGCCCGTCATCGTATCCCTGACCAGGGGCGATGGAGGGAGACCGGTGATCAGCGCAGCGCACGCTCCTCTATGAAGGCGCGCAGCACGGCCGCATCGTCGGCCATCTCGGTGACATGCTGCGGGGCATCGAGCATGGCACGGAGGTCGGCGGAGTAGTCGAGTTCGACGCCGATCGCCTCGCGGATGGTGTCGGCGAACTTCTCGGGTTTTGCGGTCTCGAGCACGAGCATCGGCACCCCTGATTCGACGTACTCGCGGGCGACCTTGACGCCGTCGGCCGTGTGCGGGTCGATCACGTCATCCGCCGTCTCGTACACCGAGCGGATCGTGGCGAGGCGGTCAGCGTGGGTCGAGGTGCCGCTGACGATGCCGAACTCGTCGACGAAGCGAGGGAGCTCTGCGGAGAAGTCGAAGTACCCCTGCTCGTCGAGATCCCGCCAGGCTGCGAGGACTCGAGCGGAATCGCGGTCGACCAGCTCGAAGATGAAACGCTCGAGGTTCGACGCCTTGGAGATGTCCATCGATGGGCTCGATGTCGCCAGTGTCTGCGCCGCGCTGCGGGGACGGTAAATGCCGGTGCGGAAGAACTCATCGAGAACGTTGTTTTCGTTGGCGGCCAGAACAAGGCGGCGGATCGGCAGCCCCATCTGCTTGGCGTAGAACCCGGAGAGGATGTTGCCGAAGTTACCCGAAGGCACAGTGAAGCTCAGCTCGGTCCAGCCGCCGGCATCCGTCGCCCGCAGCCACGCCCAGAAGTAGTAGACGACCTGTGCGGTGATGCGGGCGAGGTTGATGGAGTTGACCGCCCCCAGGTGCTGGGTGCGCTTGAAGTCGAGGTCGCCGGCAAGCTCCTTGACGAGGTTCTGGCAGTCGTCGAAGACGCCATCGACCGCGATGTTGTGCACGTTCTCGTCGTCGAGGGAGAACATTTGAGCGCGCTGGAAGGCGCTCATGCGGCCCTGCGGCGAGAGCATGAACACCGAGATGCGCTCTTTACCGCGCAGTGCGTGCTCGGCGGCGGACCCGGTGTCTCCCGATGTGGCGCCGAGGATGTTGAGCACCGAGCCCTTGCGCTCCAGGGCATACTCGACGACCTGGCCGAGGAACTGCATGGCCATGTCCTTGAACGCGAGCGTCGGCCCTTCGGAGAGTCCGACGAGCGTGAGGCCACCGTCGATGTCGCGCAACGGGACGACAGACTCAGGGAACGACGCGTAGGCCGCCTCGGCCATTCGAGCGAGGTCGGCACGGGGAATGTCGGTGGCGAAGAGCCCGAGCACCTCGGTCGCCAGCTGTGGGTAGGTAAGGGCCCTCCAGCGCTCCAGCGTCTCCCCGTCAACGGTCGGCATGACCTCAGGGACGGCGAGCCCTCCGTCGGTCGCGAGGCCTTCGAGCAGGGTCTCGCAGTACGGCAGCGGCTGCATGCCGCCTCGGGTCGAGATGTACTGCACGGGGGCTCCTCAGATCGCAATCGGCACGGAACTCCTATTCTCGCAGGTGGCGAAGAGCGGATGACACGGGCGGATGCTGCGGCGGATGCTGCCGTGCCGCCGTCCGCAAGACGAGGGCAATTCGTCTCGATGGCAAGCGTGCACGATTTCTGAGAAATTTCATGAAACGGCGTCATGATCCGCTCCGGATCGTGTCTTGCTCATGTAACGACGATCGATTCGGGGCCTCGGCCACCTGATCGAAGTCTCGGCCGCGCCTCCCCCCTTGTCGCGGCCTGCGGGTGGGGTCCTCCCCCCCTCCGACCCCACCCGCACCCATCGTCCTTCCAGGTGCGAGAGCGCCTTTCAGGGTACTCTCGCTTCACCGGCATCCGAAGCCGACCGCCCTACCTGTGAGGTCTCATGGACGAAGCGAGCGACGTCGCGGGCTCCGACTCTGACAGTCGGCTTCTGCAGAAGAGCCGCGCCGGTGACCGGCACGCGTTCTCAGAGCTCTGGCGCCGTCACGCTCCGGTGGCCGTCGCGTACGCCCGCAGCCTGGGCGCAGCGCCACCAGATCCCGAAGACGTCGTCGCCGACTCATTCGTCAGCATCCTGAAGCAGCTACGAGAGGGAAAGGGTCCGCAGCGCAGCTTCCGCCCCTATCTGCTGACGACTGTCAAGAACACGTGGATGACCGACGCCCGCCGCGCACACCAGACGACCACTCTCGATGAGGCGACACCGCCGACGTCGACGATCGGCACGATCGACGTGGACGCGATATCCAACACCTCGGCTCTGGCCGAGGCCTTCCATTCCCTTCCCGAACGCTGGCAGCACGCGCTGTGGCTGAGCGAAGTCGAGCAGCTACCCCCACGACAAATAGCCGCAGTGCTGCACATTAGGCCCAACTCCGCGGCAGCGCTCACATACCGAGCTCGCGACGCCCTGCGCAAGGCGTGGATCCGTGCGCAATTGCGCAGCGCACCTGAGGGCACGGATCACGCACGGGTCATCGAGCTGCTGGGCTCGTACGCGCAGGACGATCTCTCCCCCAGGTCGGAGCGCTTCGTCTCCACACACCTGCACGACTGCACGGAGTGCCGGGCGGCAGCGGGAGAGGCGAAGCAGTTGGCGAAGGCAATGTCGTTCGGTCCCCTGATTGCCGGCAGCGCAGGGCTCGTGATCGCGCCGTCGCTGTTCCCCGCCGACCAGGCTGCGGCCGCGGTCGCGAGCGTCGCGGATCTGTCGGGATGGGCTGGATTTACAGCTGCGGCCCAGCCCGTGGCCGAGGCGACGATACATGCCTCGCCGCTGCTGTGGCCGGCAGCAGCGGCGAGCGCCCTTGCGCTCTCGGTCAGCGGGAGCCTGATCGCTCTTCCCGTGGAGGATCAGGCGTCTGATCCCGTGCAGATCGTGGCCGCAGCCGCACTCAGCCAGACGACCGCCGCAAAGCCCGCACAGTCGGAGGCGAGTGTCTCGGCACCGACCACCGAAACCGGTCTGGTGTCGACGATGCAGGACTCCCTGAGCGTAGATCTCCAGGGCTCGCCGGAACAAGGCGTCCCTGGGCGGCACGTCGGCCAGGGGGACGCACTTCGCTCGACACGGAGCGAGAGCTACCAGCGCAGATGGCAGCATAACGCGCCGGGGACGAACGCAGGCTCAGCGCAGGTCGTCTCGGCAGCCTCCGTCTCGACAATACCGAGCGCTACGGGAGCGGCTGACGCCGCGGGGCCCCGGGACGGCGGGTGCGGCGACGCGCACGGCGGAGACGGTCGGGGCGGAAGCGGACAGAGCGAAGGTGTTCAGGACGGGGAGATCGTGAACCGCCAGAGCGCAAACGAGATTCACAGCGGAAGCCAACGCCGCGGCGACGCAAGGTCATAGCCGGCCTGGTATCCCCGACGTCCGGTCGAACGCGACGACGTCTTTCGGCTTGGATGTTCCGGGCAGGCGTCACAGCCGCCGCAACCACTGGTAGTACGCCTGCCCGCTGAAGCCGAGCAGCCCACACCCCGCCGCGACCGCGTCACGCTTGAACTCACCAGCGAACGTCACCGGCACGATTGCCATCCTTCCAGCCCCGCCTTCAAGCGAAGCAATCCCGACTCAACCAAACCCTCAGCAGACGCGAAAGAACACGTTCACCGGAAAATGTGGATAACCGCAAACTGACCCTTCGCAGAGGAGAACGATGCGCGATTAATCGGCTATCTCGATCTCTCTGTCGACACGGTGGCCATGAGCAGTGACCCGCAATATGGCCTGTCCTGGAGTCATGGATTCGGGTACTGAAACGGAAGCCTGAAACGCTCCATCGCTGAGTTTCACAGGTTCCCGTTCCGCTTCTTCGCCGCCACCAACCCAGACGATCTCCACACTCGTCCAGTCGACCACGGATTCCGACGGCTCGACATCAGCGCATTCCAACCAGCCTGTGCCCCGCACCGTTATCGTCGCGCCGGGTTTCGCTACCTTCTCATCGATCTCCACAGTCGGCTCGGCACAAACCACTTCGCTACTCACCTCGTGCGGCACGCCAGCGCGGTCAATAGATGAACACCCGGCAACAGTTACACCGACTGCTAGGGCACAGCTCAGGAGACTAGCCGCCGTGCTGAACGTAGATCGCCGTGACATCACCGGCTCCCAGGACTCGTGCTGATGTGTTGCACGTAGAGATGTTTGGGCTCATCGTGAGGTCATTGCCGCCATTCTCGGCAGCGTTGCCGAGCGCCAGCCCGTGCCCCATTTCGTGGGTCAACGCTGAACGGACGTCGTAGGCGCCTGAACACCCCGTAGCAGTTGTGACCCATGATCGACCACTCGTGTCCAGACGAATATCTTTCTCTACCGGCGCACCATTGATCAACCAAGTGCAGGTCAGTCCCAACACTTCTCCTGCGAGCGGACCCCAGTCTATGACGTTCCGACTGTCGCGCGCTCCGCATCCCCCTGCCGACGTGAAGTTGCCGTCGTAGGTCCAGTTGCCATACGAGATGGACCCCGGAACATCGAGTGCAGGAGAGATTCCGCAGCCATTAGTACCGTTCTTCCAGGTACTGAGGGATGCCACAGCAATCGACTCGAAAGCCGACTTACTGATATTGCTCGGGCGACGCTCAGAACTATTCAGGTAGAAGATCGACGGCGAGAACCACGCACTCGTGGAGTACGACCAGTCGCTGCAACGAGAGTATGCGAGCGCAAGATCGCTCAACGTCTCGCTCGCCTCAAGATGGCGTGAGCTTCCGTCCTTCAACAGTTCTGTGTAACGGAGTTCGGGTTCAGACGTGTCGACGCTGATAAGCCCGCTCTTCGCGACGTCGACGTGCAGGTAGTGCGCGCCAACGTCGCCAGAGGTTTGTGCCGTCACAGCTGTTCCAGGCTCAGGAATGTCGACTTCGATGCCGCCGCTGACCACCCGCTGACCTACGAGGTCACAGACGGTCGCACTCATGCCTTCAACCCGATCCGCGGCGACGGGCTCCGATTGCCGTGCAGGCGCGACGCATGAAGAGTCAGCGCGGGCTTCTGCGGTTGATGGCGCCGCAAATGCGGCGAATGCCACTGCGGTAGCAAGACCCACGATGGCTGAGAGCGCTCGCATCAAGGGCTCCTTCGATGTCACCGGTGTTCGCAACCTACCACCGATTGCACACTCCCGGAACCCCCTATTTCTGCGGCTTCGATGCAACCGACCACGCGCGGCAGAACCATCAGACGTGGGCAGAACTCGTGGCCACCTACGGGCAGTTCTCCTGACCACCTACGGGCACCTTTCCCTGGCCACCGACACACTTCGCCAGTGTCGGATCTCACGCGATCGGACGGCCCTGGCTTCGCTGACCTGAACGTTTCTCACGGTGACGTCCCTTTGTCTGGTGGAGTTTCTCGACACCGTGCGGGATCAGTTGTTTTGATTATGCCGCGTTGAGTTCGGGGATCGCTACCTCCTCGCCTTCCGCGGTGAGGAGCTTCATGGAGTGCTCGGAGAAGTAGCGGCGGTCGGCACCGTCCCACTCGTCGTGTTGTTCGATGAGGACGTGCCCTGCGAGGCACAGGAGAGCTGCCGGGTTGGGGAACGTGCCGACGACGTCGGTGCGGCGTTTGATCTCCTTGTTGAGCCTCTCCAGGGGGTTGGTGGACCATATCTGCCGCCAGTGCTGTTGCGGGAACCCGCAGAACGCGAGGATGTCGTCCTTCGCGTCCTCGAGCATGCTCGCGATCTTCGGGTGCGAGCGGGTGAGCATCCGGACCACTTCGTGGAACTGGGCGAACACGTGCTCGGTGTCGGGTTGGGCGAAGATCGTGCGGATGATCGAGGCGACCATCGGGCCCGACGCCTTCGGGACGTTCGAGAGCACGTTGCGCATGAAATGCACCCGGCACCGCTGCCACGCGGACCCGGCGAACACGGTCTCGATCGCCGAGATCAGGCCCGTATGCGCGTCGGAGATCACCAGCTTCACCCCATCCAGCCCTCGGGCTTTGAGCGAACGCAGGAACGTGGTCCAGAACGGCTGCGATTCGGTCTCCCCGACCTCGAACCCGAGGATCTCGCGGCGCCCGTCCGCGGCGACGCCGATCGCGACGACCACTGCCTGAGACACCACCCGCCGGCCCACGCGCGCTTTGCAGTAGGTCGCATCGAGGAACACATACGGGTAGGTCGTGTCCGCGAGGGGCCGGTCCCGGAATGCGGCGACGTCCTCATCCAGGTTCGCGCAGATCTGTGACACCTCGGACTTGGAGATCCCGGTGTCCGCGCCGAGCGCCTTGACGAGGTCGTCGACTTTGCGGGTCGAGACGCCGTGGACATACGCCTCCATCACGACCACGAACAGCGCCTGGTCGACCCGGCGACGCCGTTCCAACAGCGACGGGAAGAACGACCCCTGACGGAGTTTCGGGATGCGCAACTCCAAGTCGCCCGCGGTAGTGGTGACCGTCTTCGGACGGGTGCCGTTGCGCTGCGTGACACGGTCGAGGGAGCGTTCGAACGGGGCGGCGCCAATGAACGCGGCCGCTTCCGCGTCGATCAGCTCCTGGTAGAGCGTCTCGGTCGCGACCCGGATCCGGTCGGTGACATCGGTAAGTTTCAGCTCCCCGAGGAGCTCGAGGAGGGCAGACTGGTCAAGAGCCATCGTGCGTCGTGTCTTTCTGTGAGTAGCTTTAGTCGGTTCTCACTGACCATCCCACGATGGCCCCTCACCGTCTACGACGACGAAAACCAGCCGCGGGAAGTGACACCACGCTACGGGACTCACCCGAGAATCGGAGCACTGGAGTGAGACACGACATTCCGCCGGTGTCGGATCTCACAACAGCTGTCCGATCGCGAAGTAGCTGACCTGGGGTTTTCTCACTCAGGCTGTCGCGCCGACTGGACAGTCTGTCTCACGAGACCTGTCATGAGCCGACACGCGGTATCGCGGGGAGTCAGGTGCCTCATTGAAAAGTGAGCGCGAAGGGTGAGCTGGTGCCTCACGGTTTGTGAGCGCGAGGCTTGCGGTTCATTTGGTTGTTTGGAGTCGATGGATCGACGGTTCCAACGATGCCATATCGAGCCCGCGGGAGGTGGCCATGGCCTTGGTCTTGCCTTGGGACAGTGTGGTGAGCCGGAGCTGGATCTGGTTGATCTGGCGGGTGAGGTCGGCGGGGTTGATGCCCGCGATCCGCGTGGCGACGGCCTGGGTCTGCTCCTCGGTGAGGATGCCTGTGTCGATGACGCGCTGCCAGGGGG
>JASGEY010000098.1:0-19108 GCA_047605925.1 Microbacterium sp. | reverse complement strand
GAACGGGATCATCGAACTCCACCGCCGCCTCGCCAGAGGGTTCCGCAACCGGCACAACTACCGGCTCCGCATGCTCCTCGCCGCCGGCGGCCTCACCCCATAACCCCCACCGGATGTCCGAAGAGCCAGTTATCCTGAAAAATGCGGGTTGGTCTGAGCTCGTCGGGAAAGTCCCTGCTGTGCAGCACAAAGCAACGTATCGTCAGCAGTACGACTGCCACGTTCTCGGTGCATATACACCGGTGACGGGCGGGCCATCTTGGGATCTTGAGGGATACCGTTCGAATAATCCCAGCTGGCTGAATAATGTCAGTCGGCATCGTTGCAACTGGTGATCTGATGATACATACCCGACGCGTTTCGCGGACGACGCTCGTAGTGTTCGTTGCGGTCTTGTTCGTGTGTGTGCTGATTGGTGCCGGGATCTGGGCGATCAGTCGTGATTCTCGGTCCGACCTCACGATCGCAGAGATAGCCATGTCTGCAGAGCACAACGATGGATACGCGGCTGAAGCGCTCGGCGGACTGGAGGAGAAGACCGCGGTGCTCTGCGCCGATGTGTCGGGATGCGTCGAGGGCTACTCCTCTCCTGCGGTCGAGTTGCTTCGTTTCGAGTCCAAGGAGACGGCGGGGGCATTCGCTGCCTCGCATCCCGACTCCCACCAGTCCGACTGGATCGTCATCGTCTATCGCGCACGTGATCTCTCGGACCAGGGTAGAACGGAACTCGAGACTCTCATCGACACGATGTGGACCTCTGACTAGCGAGTGTCCACGTTTTCTATCAACGCAGGCTCGTGATCGCCGGGTCGCGGCGTGCGACCTCTGCGGCCGTCGCGATGATGGCGCGGCGCATGGCAGCGACTGCGACGGCCGGGGTGACGTCCGACCGGTGTGCGAGGCTGATCGTGCGGGTCATCCACGGATGCTCGAGGCGCACCGAGCGCAGGCTCGGGCGATCCAGCAGCACCATGGCCGGTACAACGGCGACGCCGATGCCGCGCTCGACGAAGCGCAGCACGGCATCCATCTCCGCCCCTTCCAGCACAGTGTTCGGGGTCAGGTTCGCCGAGCGCAAGGCGGCATCCGTGGTCGTTCGCAGCGAGTAGCTCTCATCAAAGGCGATGAGAGGAAGCGCGGCGAGCTCCTCAAGAGAGATCACTTCGGCGGCGGTCAGCGCTTCCTGAGAGGCGGATGACACGACCACGAGCTCCTCGGAGAGCAGCGCCGTGCGGGTCAGGCTGACGCCGGGCGCAGGCTGCGAGGCGGACTCGGTGATCAGAGCGATGTCGACGGCACCCACGGCCAACTGTTCGATGAGCAGGCGCGAGCCGCGCTCGGTGAGATGCAGCTCGATGTCGGGGTAGGTGCGGTGAAAAGAACCAACCGCCTCCGCGACGAGGCCGATGAGGGTGGGTGGCGCGCCGAAGCGCACGCGTCCCCGGCGTAACCCCGTCAGTTCGTCCATCTCCTCGCGAATCGTGTCGGTCTCAGCCAGCATCCGCTGTGCTCGAGGGAGTAGAGTCTCGCCCGCAGCCGTCAGGGAGATGTGGCCGCGCGCCCGGTGAAAAAGCTCCGCGCCGAGCTCACGTTCGAGGTTGGAAATCTGCCGACTCAGCGACGGCTGCGCAAGGTGGAGACTCTCGGATGCTCGTGTGAAATGTCCGAGTCGTGCGACCTCCACGAAACCGCGGAGCTGCTCCAGGTTCATGTGCGGAGCCTATCGCGGCGACCTCGACCATGCATGGGGGCGAGTCGGGGCGTACCCTGGGGACGTGACAGCGTACGTCTCGGCCTTCGATTTCTTCTCCATCGGAGTGGGGCCATCGAGCTCACACACGGTCGGGCCGATGCGAGCGGCGCTCGACTTCGCGCAGCGCCTCGACGCGACGGGTGCGCTGTCCCGCGTTGCGCGCCTCGGCTGCACCCTGTACGGATCACTCGGCGCCACCGGTATCGGTCACGGGACGCCGGATGCCGTCGTCGCAGGCCTTCGCGGACTGGCTCCCGAGACCTGCGATCCCGCCGACGTGCGCTCGGCGTGGACGGACCTCCCCGATGGGGGGACGTTGCGTCTGGCCGGCGTGCGCGAGGTGCCGTTCTCGAAGGGCGACATCGCATTCGCTCCTCGAACCAGGCTGCCTGGGCACCCGAACGCGATGACCGTGTTCGCAGAAGACACAACGGGGGCGATCATTGCCAAGGAAACGTACTTCTCGATTGGCGGCGGGTTCATCCGCCGCGATGGCGAGGAGGAGAGGATCGCGTCGGCCGCGATGCCGTACTCTTACGCGGATGCTGCCGCCCTGCTCTCTTTGTGCGACGAGCACGGATTCACGATCGCCGAACTCGCTCGACGCAACGAGACCGCCGCTCGGTCAGAAGAGGAGGTCGCAGCGGGGCTCGATGCGATCTGGGATGCTATGGCGTCGTGTGTGCAGGCAGGGTTGCACGCTGAGGGTGTGCTGCCAGGGGTTCTCAAGGTGAAGAGGCGGGCCGGGATCATCCGCGCGCAGCTAGAGGCAGCCGAAGCCGGCGGACACCGCGAGCTGCCAGGGGAGTGGCTGGGGGCGTTCGCCCTTGCTGTGAACGAAGAAAACGCCGCAGGCGGGCGGGTCGTCACCGCCCCCACCAACGGGGCCGCCGGCATAGTCCCTGCTGTCGCCATGTACTGGTGGCGGTTCTTGGCCGACTCCGGGCTCGGAGCGGGAAACGCGGTCACACCGTACGGTGAGCTGGTCGGCAGCGCCCTCCTCGGCTTCGACGGGGGTGCAGCCCGGTCCTTGGGCGACGGGGTGTCTTCCCGATCGCCCGGCGAGCGCAGCAAGACGAAACGCAGCGAGGCTGCCATCGCTGAGGCGAACCGCCGCCGCGGCATCCGTCGTTTCCTGCTTACCGCGACCGCGCTGGGGTCGCTGTTCAAGGCGAATGCGTCGATCTCGGGAGCCGAGGGCGGATGCCAGGCCGAAGTCGGCTCGGCATGTGCGATGGCGGCGGGAGGGCTGACTGCCGTGATGGGCGGCACGAACCGTCAGATCGAGAACGCGGCCGAGATCGCGATGGAGCACCATCTCGGTCTCACGTGCGACCCGATCGGCGGGCTCGTGCAGATCCCGTGCATCGAGCGCAACGCGATTGCCGCGTCGACGGCCGTCACAGCCGCCCGTCTCGCCCTGCGCGGCGACGGCAGCCACTACGTGTCGCTGGACGCGGTCGTCGAGACGATGCGTCAGACCGGGCTGGACATGTCGACGAAGTACAAGGAGACCAGCGAGGGCGGTCTCGCGGTCAACGTCATCGAGTGCTGACGGCGGCGGTTCGTGCGTATCGGTGACTTGTGATGCTCGCCCAAGCTCTCGCGACGACCGTGCGCGGGCGTCGTGGGTAGGCTGTCGGGCATGAGCGAACAGGCCGCGCCCCGACGTCGCGGGCGTCCACGCGGGGGAACGGACTCCCGTCAGCGGATCATTGGCGCTGCCGTCGACGAGTTCGGCGAACAAGGGTACGAGGCGTCCACCATCCGGGCTATAGCGACGCGGGCAGGCGTCGATTCCGCCCTCATCCATCACTACTTCGGCACAAAGGCCGATCTCTTCGCGGAGGCTGTCGGCATCCCGATCCGCCCCGACGTCGACGTGCCCGGCATCCTCGCGGGATCTCAGGAGCAGGTGGGTGAGCGGTTGATCCGCTACGTGCTGGAGGCGTTTGAGAAGCCCGAAGTGCGCCGACGCGGAGTGATGCTCATCCGCACGGCCCTTGGTAGCAAGCTCACGACGCCGATGTTTGCGGGCTTCCTCTCGCGCGAGCTCATCGCGCGGATCGCCCGCACGCTCGACGTGGACGACGCCGAACTGCGTGCGAGCCTCGTCGCCTCCCAGATCGCCGGCATCCTCGTCGCCCGGTATGTCGTGAAGCTGCCGGCGCTGGCCGCGGCCCCGGTCGATGAACTTGTGAGCCGTGTCGGTCCCACCCTGCAACGGTATCTGTTCGGCTGAGAAACGACTGCCGGGCACAGCTTCGGAGCTGAGGGGCGACACGCCGTACCGCATCGTCTGTTGACGGCGTGTCGTGCCGCCTGGTCCGAAGCTGTGCCCGCTTGTTGCACCGACTCGTCGGACGGGTGCATAATTCATCACATGATGAATAAGCCTGCGGTGAAGATCTCGCAACTGCGGGTGCGGCGGGGGAGGACCCTTGTCTTCGACGGCGTCGACCTGTTGATCCCGCGCGGCGAGATCACGGGGTTGCTCGGACCTTCGGGATGCGGCAAGACGACGCTCATGCGGTCGATCGTCGGGGTTCAGAAGATCGCCGGCGGCACCGTCACCGTGCTCGGAGAACCGGGCGGATCGAGTGCGCTGCGGCACCGCGTCGCCTACGGCACGCAGGGCGCCGCAACCTACGGAGACCTGACCGTGCGGCAGAATCTCGCCTACTTCGCACGGCTGTTGAAGGCGCCCGAGGGCGATGTCGACCGGGTCCTCGACGAGGTCGGTTTGACCGCGCAGGCGGGTCAGCTCACGGGCTCGCTCAGCGGAGGGCAGTCGATTCGCGTCTCGCTCGGGATGGCGCTCATCGGCATCCCTGAGGTCATCGTCCTCGATGAGCCGACCGTCGGACTCGACCCGGTGCTCCGCGCGGAGCTGTGGGGGCTGTTCCGCCGGCTCACCGACAGCGGGGTCACGATGGTGGTGTCGAGTCATGTGATGGACGAAGCCCTGCGCTGCGACCGGCTGCTGCTCATGCGCGACGGACGGATCATCGCCGACACGACCCCCGCCGCGCTGTTGGCGGACACCGGCACGACAGAGCCGGAGGCCGCGTTCCTCGCGCTCATCGAGAGGGACCGCCAGGCGCACAGGAGTACGCGCCGCGCCAGGCGGGAGGCTTCGGAATGAACGGAAGACGGATGCTGGCCACCGCCGGCCGCGTGCTCGAGCAGCTGCGCCACGACCCGCGCTCGATCGCCCTGATGCTGATCGCCCCGAGCCTGCTCGTCGGTCTGTTCGCGTGGCTTTTCGCGGATCAGGACGGGGTGTTCGACCGCTTCGGCGGGGCGATCCTGGCGCTCTTCCCGTTCATCGTGATGTTCCTCATCACCTCGATCACCACTCTCCGCGAACGTCGGTCGGGCACCCTCGAGCGGCTGATGACGACGCCGCTCGGCAAGGGCGACTTCATCCTCGGCTATGCGCTCGCATTCGGTCTCATGGCGCTGCTGCAGGCCGTGATCACAGTGTCGTTCGCGGTGGGCGTGTGCGGGCTTGAGGTCGAAGGCCCGCTCTGGCAGCTCGGTCTCGTCGCGGTCGTCGACGCGCTGCTGGGCACAGCGCTCGGACTTCTCGCGAGCGCGTTCGCCCAAACCGAGTTCCAGGCGGTCCAGTTCATGCCGCTGCTGGTGTTCCCGCAGATCATCCTCGGCGGGCTCTTCATGCGGCGCGATCAGATGCCCGAGGTGCTGGAGGCGATCTCGGACTGGCTGCCGTTGAGCTACGCGATCGATGCGATCGGCGCCGTGACGGCTGGCGATGAGGATGGGGAGGTGTACGGTCCGCTTCTGGTGGTCGCGGCCTTCGCGGTGGCCGCGCTGGTGCTCGCCTCGCTGACGCTCCGCCGCCGGACGCGCTGAGGCGCGGGCTCGGGGAGTGCGAGTTGGTCGATCACATGCTCATGGCCGGCGAGTGCCGGCCGTGCGGTAGGCGATCTGCCCGGTATCGAGTACACCGATCAGAAAACGGGCGAGACCCGTTCAGTACGTCCGCAGCGTGCTGTGTGGTCATCCTACGCTGAGGGCGAGGAAAGTGATGACGATGACGACGGTCACGACGAACACGCCGCCACCGCATCCGATCGCGATGAGCGGTCCGTATCCGAGGCGCGAGACCTGGGCGCCAGATGCGCGCGCGGCGGCGATGAACTCGGGGCCGCCGCCTGCCTGGAATGCCACACCGGCTGATGCTTGGTTCACGCCGCGGCCGAGGTCGACGCCCGCTTCGAAGACTGGCTTGTCGAGAATGCTGGCGGCGGTACCTGCGACGCCGTAGCCGAGCGTGCGGACGACCGACTTGGGTTTGGCGAGAATCGGGTAGCTCTGGCCCGCACGATCAGGGTGATGCGCTGGGCTGCGGACTTCACGGCGACCTCCTGGGCCGGCACGCTGAAGTACTGTGCCCATCCGGTCGGAAGGGCAACCCAGAGCGTCACGAAGCCGTTGCTCACCTCGACATTGGCCGGGTACCAGCCGCCGGTCGCCGTGTCGCCGAGGGCGCCCGAGAACGTTGCGTAGGGGTGCTGGTAGGGCGTCGCCATGAATCGAGTCTACGAAACAACCTCAGCTGGACACAGAGAAGAGCCGTACCGCGTTGATGCGGGACGACCCTTCTGGTGGTCACTCTGCTGCGGGGGATTGAGACTTCGGGGGAGTCGTCGAGCGTGCGCGCTCGGTGGCAGGTGGCGTCGCTGCCACGATGCTCTCGCCGATGCCGCGGCCGACGGCCTGTCCCTGGATGATCGCGGCGAGGTCGAGCCCTGTAGCCGAACTGACGCTGTCGAAGACCGACTTCAACGCCTTCGCACTGTCGGCGCCGACGAGATCGCTAGCACCATCGCCTGAGCCGCCGATGATCGAAACGCTGCCGATGGTCGAATATCCCTTGGCGAACTCGGCCATGATCGCCGGTAGGGTATCGAGCACGCGCTGGGAGAGGAAGGCGTCCTGGTTGGATGCGATGGCCTTGGCTTCGGCCTCGACGGCGGCCGCGCGAGCCTCACCCTCGGCGCGGATCGCGTCGGCCTCGGCATTCGCGCGGAGGCGGCGGGCTTGTGCCTCGGCCTCGGCTTGGGCGCGCAGGGCTTCGGCCTCACCGGTTGCGCGCGCAATGGCAGCAGCGGCCTCACCGTCGGCTTTCGCCTTGTCGGCTTGCGCCTGCTGTTCGGCGATGCGCGTTCGGGCCTCGGCCTGTTTGACCTGTTCGATCGCAGCGGCTTCTGCGGCCTTCTCGCGGGTGTAGAGCTCGGCTTGTGCACGGGTCTCGGCTTCGTACCGCTGTGCATCCGCGACGCGTTTGATGTCGGCGTCGAGCTGCGCCTGCTTGTTCTCGGCCTGCTGTTGGAGCACCGCCTGCTCTGCCTGCGCGCGGGCGAGCTGTTCGGCCTGCTCGGCTTCGGCACGTGCACGGCCGATGCCGGCGTTGGCGTTGGCCGTGTTGGTGTCGAGCGCTGTCTGCTCGATAAGGTTCGCTTCCTGGTTGGCGATGTTCTTCTGGTTGATCGCACGGTCGGCGTTCGTCTGGGAGATCTCGGCGGCCTGACGCTTCGCCTGGATTTCTGGGGCACCGAGGGACTGGATGTAGCCGACCTTGTCGGTGATCCCCTTGATCTGGAACGAGTCGAGGATGAGCCCCTGATCGGCGAGTTCGCTGTTGACGTCAGCGGCGATCTGGTCAGAGAACTTCTTGCGTTCGCGCATGAGCTCGACGACAGAGAGCGTCGCGACGATACCGCGCAACGCGCCCTCAAGCTGCTCGGTGGTGAACTGCTCGATGGCCTTGTCTTGAGAGGCGAAGCGCTCGGCGGCGCGGCGCACATAAAGCGGATCTGAGCCGATCTTCACGATCGCGACCCCGTCGACGTTGAGGGTCACGTTGTCGAGCGACTGGGCCTCGGCGTTGAGGAGCACTTGGCGCGATCTCAGAGAGATGATCTCGTGGCGCTGCGTGATCGGGTTGACAAGCGACTTGCCGTTCACGATTACGGTGACGGGGGACTCTTCGGTTTCCGGGCGGGTGGTGCCGTCGGCGGCGACGACGGTGCGCTGCACCCGCTGTTTGCGCCCCGAGATGACGAGTGCCTCGTCAGCTCGAGCGACCTTGATCCAGCTGCGCGCTAACAGCAGCAGGACAAGCGCGATGACGACGACGGCGACGACGGCGATGCCGACAACGATGAGGATGCCGATTGCTCCGGCGATCTCCATGGATGACCTCCCTGGGTCCCCCGAGGGGGTGGTCTGAGTTGCCCGCGCGGAGTTGCGGACGTTCACGCTCCACCTTGCCAGATTCGATGCATCGTCGCACCTGTGAGTCGTCGCCCGTCATCGTCGCCGACGATGGTCAGAGCCTGCTATTGCGCAGCTTCTCGGCGAGGTCGCGAAGCATGCGCAGCTCGTCGTCGTCGAGGTTGGACATGCGTTCAGCGATCGATCGGCCGTGCACGGTGGCGAGCGCGCGGAAGGTTCGCGCTCCGGCATCCGTCGCCCTGATCAGCGCTCCGCGCCCGTCATCGGGATCTGCGCATTTCGCGACGAGTCCTCTGGCGACCATGCGGTCGATCAGGCGCGAGACGCTGGGCTGGCTGATCAGCATGTTGCTGGTGACATCGCGCAGGCGAGCTGTCATGCCGGAAGCGCGAGTGACAGTGAGCAGCACGTCGTATTCGGCCTGCGTGAGGGGCGCACCGTCGAAATCGCGGACCAGCTCGCCGAACACCTCGTGCTGCGCGCGGAAGAGGCTCTCCCACGCTTCGAGAGCGAGCGTGCGATCGGTCATGCTCACAGAGTACTTGGCGGCGCCCCCGGGTTCGTGGCGCGTCTGGACGAGTTAAGGGCCGGTCGGAGAGGCTACCGACCGGCCCTTGTCCCTTGCACCAAGAGTGTCCTGCAATCACATGAGGTGGATGCCACAGCAAACATTCACCGTGCGATCACTCTATAACGGCAAGGTAACGAATGCAACGGTTTGGTCACGAAATTTTTTTCGGATTGTCCGTTGTCAGCGCATCTGTAGTTTTTGCCATCGATCCTGTGGGCGTGACGGTGGATCTGTAGTTCTTGCCGCTCCACTTGTGGTTCACGCGCTGCCCGGGGGCCTGGGAGCCGCCGTCCGCCCAGTGTCGGAGGGCGCCCCTAACGTAGACGCATGCAAGTCAGGTCCGAGACAGCGCGGGTGCTCATCACGGTGAAGGCGTCGCCGCAGCCGTCAGCGAAGTATGGTGACACGGTGTGCGTTGCCGGCATCCGGGTAGACGGGGGACGTGCCGATTGGATCCGTCTCTACCCGCTCCCGTTCCGGTGGATGGGCGTGGAACAGCAGTTCAAGAAGTTCGACCTCATCGATGTCGAGGTGCGACGCGAGTCCAAGGACACCCGGCCCGAGAGCTATAGGCCGGACATCGACAGCATCAAGGTCGTCAGGCATCTCGATGACTGGAAGGATCGGCAGCCGTACATGGAGCGAGTCGCGTGAACGACGACGTGCGCGCTGAGCGCCGCTGCTGCCGAGCGTCACGATGCGCCTTCGCTAGGGATGGTCGCCGTCAAGTCGGTCGAACGGCTGAAGATCGAGCCGTTCGGCGAGTGGACGGAAACGCAGAAGGCACGGATCGCTGACGCTGCCAATCTGGCGCCGCTGTCCCTCTTCGGAGATGTGGCAAAGACGCCCGCCGAGTTGAAGGCGCCGAGGTTCGTTGCGCGTTACGAGTACTTCTGCATGGCTGATGGATGCCCGCGTCACGTTGGCCAGATCTTGGACTGGGAACTCACGGCGCTGCAGGCTCGGTTGCGGCGTGAGCCTGATGCCAGCGCCATCGCGCAGATCGAGCGGAAGTTCCACACTCAGATGTTCGCACCGGGGCGACAGACGTCATTCTTCATGGGCAACTTCGAGGATGCGCGCAAGCGTCACAGCTTCAGCGTCCTCGGTGTGTACTATCCGCCGGAAGGCATTGCCACCAGCGTGGGCTTGTTCGATCTAAGCCAGGACTGATGTGTCGACTTGCTTGACCGCGGCGAGGACCTGCTCACGGTGGCAGTGTGCCTGGTCGGCTTCGAAGCAGAGGACGGCAACGGCGTGTTCCTCGGCTAGAGCGGCGAGTTCCCGGACCGCGTCGGCCCCCTCGCCGCCGCTGATCAGCTCACGGTAGCGGGCGCGTGCCGCGATACCGTCGTCAGAATCGGCATCGGCGTAGGCAGATCGGTTCTCCTTCGGGTTGCCGAGCCGACGGTCGTGGACGTAACGGATACCCGCTGCCGTCAACGCAGCGGACAGCGCTCGTTTGGAGAGGCCCGGTTTGCGAGACAAAGGAGTGAGCCGGACATCGACCAGCACCTCGATGCCTTCCGATCTGAGACTGGCGACCAACTGATCGACGCTGAGCCCCTCATATCCGACACCGATCATTTTGTGCCCTTCCCGGGTTGTGCGGGCACGCGCGCGCTGTGCCCTGACTCGACAGGTTGTCGAGCATGTTCGCGCACCGCTGCGCGCGATGAACTCTGCCCCGCACACGACGCATGTGTGTGTGCGGCCGCGTCGGCGGAGTTGCTCCTGCCGCACTTGTCGCGCGAGCGACTGGAGTGCCTCGTCGCTCCGTGTAGCGAGCTTCATGTAACGAATATAACTGTTACATCAGCTACGTGTCGTCGTGAACGGACCTTGTCGAGGGATCAATGGGGTGATCCTCTGGGTCTTCCTTGGAGCGCGGGCGTGTCTTCGGGCATGGCGGATGGTGCCGGTCGTACTCTGGCCGCGTCAGGTTCACGTTCTCGTTCTCCAACTGAACACAGGTTGTGAGAGAGGAGACCCAGATGAATCTGACTCGTTGGCAGCCGTGATGCGTGGGCCATGTCCCGCCCGCGCAAGTGGAGTTCAAGCGCCGTGGTGTCGCGTCGAGGCTGGACGTGGCGGATGTGCAGAACGTCGCGTTCGAGACCGTGGACCGTGTTCGGGAGCCAGGATCCTGGAAGCACAAGGTCAACTACACGGGCTTCTACTGGGCGGCCACGACCGGTGGACATGTCTGGTTCGAGTCGTTGTACGAGATGGCGGCGCTGATGCGTCTGGACCGGGATCCGACGGTCCTGGCGATATCTGCGCAGCCGATGCGGATCCATTGGGCTGTGCCGCGGAGCCAGGGCGATGTGCAGGATCACACGCCAGACTTCTTCGTGCGGTGGAGGGAGGGTACGGCGACGCTGGTGGATGTGAAGCCCGCCCGGAACATCAAGCCGAAACACATCGTCGCGTTCGACCGGACGTTGAGGCTTTGCGGCGAGCTCGGATGGGAGTACTTCGTCGTCGACGACATCAGCGAGACAGAGGTCCACAACCTGCGGTTCCTGTCCGGGTATCGGTACGCACGCTGGCATGACGAGAAGTGCGTCGAGCTGCTGCATGAGCATGCCGGACGATCCGCGCGGCTCTCCGTGTGGGAAGAGCTACTGAGCGACGCCTTCCCAGAGCTGCTGGGAGCGGTGTACTCGGCGCTGTGGTGGAGTGAGCTCGAGTTCGACTCGTCCCGGAACCTGTCGCTCGCGACGACGGCGAAGGCGGCGTGATCATGCGGGTCGGCATCGGGGCGAGGCTGACCTGGGACGACGAGCAGTTCATCGTCATCGCGATCGACTACCGGCATGCGGTGCTGCGCTCGTTGACGGCGGACTTCACTCGCCATGTCGAGGTTGAAGAACTAATCCGGATGCCAGAGGTGACCTGGCATCTCGATGAGCCCCGCGGAGCGGACGCAGCAGCGGGGCAGATTCTCGATGCGCTGCCGGCCGAAGCACGTCGCGTCGTCGATGCTTGGGCGGAGCAACTGGCGCGGGTGAAGATCGCGGTTGAAGCCGGGAAGGCGGCGAAGTATCTCTTTGAAGAGGTGCGTGTCGCGATGGCGCCGTGGGTGGAGGTCGCATCCGTCGAGACAGTGCGACGCAAGTTCCACAAGTACTGCGCCGAGGGCATCGTGAGCCTGGTCGATCGTCGATATCTGAACACAAGTCGAGCATCGATCCGCGTATCGGGGCGGCGTTGAGCGAGCTCGGCGCGAGTGGCAAGACCCGGTCGTCCGGAACGGCCAGCCAGACCGCGGATCGGCTTCGGTGGATCCTCGAGGAGGACTATGGCGGCGAGGTCGCCATACCGAGCGAGTGCACGTTGTATCGATTGATCAAGGCGCATCCGACGGCGAGCAAGTTGAGCGGGTCTGCGCGGGCACGTCAGATTGCGGCGAACAAGCCCGACCGGTCGTTCGGCCTTCATGGTTCGATGCGGCCGGGGGATCACGTGCAGATCGACTCGACCGTGATCGATGTCCCGTCGCAGCTGCTGGATGGTCGGCTGAACCGGGCGGAGCTGACGATCATCCACGACGTTGCGTCCCGGACGATCATGGCCGCGGTGGTCCGTGCGATCTCCACGAACGCCGCCGATCTCGCAGGTGTACTCGCGCGGGTGCTGGTCCCGTACGAGCACCGTCCGCCTGGTGCGCGAGAGCAGCGACGGAGGATGTCGGCGACCTGGGCGGGGCAGTTCATGATCGATCAGGAGCGTCTGGACCGGCATCGGCTGGCGCAGCCGTACATCTTCCCGGAGAACATCACCACGGACAACGGCAAGATCTACAGGTCGGAGGCGTTTCGCCGCGGGTGCGAGCGCGTCGGCATCACGCTGATCTTCGCCGCGCGAGAGACCGGGACGGACAAGCCGCACGTGGAGCGCACGTTCCACACGATGAAGACCCGATTCGTGCAGTACATGGAAGGCTTCACTGGCGGCAGCGTCGAGCAACGCGGACGGGATGAACCCACCGATCGTGCGCTGGCGGTGAGCCAACTGCAGGAGCTGCTGGAGGACTGGGTCGCGATCGAATGGCAGAACCGCCCCCACGAAGGCTTGACCGACCCGATGCTTCCGGGTCGCGCACTGACACCGAACGAGATGTTCCGCGCGAACCGGCGACTCGCACCGGAGCTTCACGTCCCGTTCGGGCTGAACGAGTTCATCGGGTTCCTGCCCGCGAAGACCTGCACCCTGCAGGACTACGGCATCAACCACGACCGCCGGGTCTACAAGTCGAACCGCCTCACCGAGCTACGTGCCGCCGGCACCGGGGGAGAAGGCGCGACCCGACGATGCGTGATCCGGCACGACCCGCACAATCCGCTGTACGTCTGGGGCGAACACGAAGACGAGTTCATGCCGTTCCGCGCCGTGCGCGACTTCCTCGACGAGCCGGTGGGCGGCGAGACCTGGCAAGCCGCACGCGAGGCAGATCCGCTCGCCGCCGACGAGATCCGGGAAGATGCGGCATTCCTGGCGGATCGGATGAAACGCGCCCAGTGGGTGCGTCCCGGCACGAAGCGCAACCGCGCTGTGCGCGCCGCCGAGGTTGACCTCGACCCGCTGCACCTGACGAGCATCACGAAGTCGGTGGCTCGTGACGAGGCGGCGGAGGAGCCGGACGATGATGAGGTGATCTGGGAGCGCGGCGGCGGCTTCTCGCTCCTGTCCGACGATGACGGCGTGTGGGACCGGCTGACATGACTCTGGCGATGAACACCAAGCAGGGTTGGGCCGGATTCGTCGACGAGGTCCTCGACTCCCCGGTGCCGATGCGCCGGGAGGACCTGGAGGCGCTGTCGCCGGGAGATCGCGCGCTGAACCGGGAGTCGCGTAAGCAGTTCATGATCCGCGGGAGCGTGGTGCACACGGCGCAGTTCAAGGCGATCGAGACGGAGATCCTGCGTCGGTTGATGCTGAACCGGTACAAGTCGCACGGCAAGCTCGGTGTGATCGTGTCGGGGGAGCCGAACATCGGCAAGACGACCACGATCACGCAGATCGCCCGCCGGTTCGAACGCCGCCGGCGGGGCATCGGCGCGGTGGGAAGCAACGCGATCCCGGTGATCTACGTGTCGGTGCCGCCGTCGTGCACGCCGAAGCTGATGCTCGGGGAGTTCGCCCACTTCCTGGGACTGCCCGAGCGTGCCCGGTACACCACTGGCGAGCTGATGAACACGATCGCCACGCTGATCGGGACGTGCGGGACAGAGCTGATCATTGTGGACGAGATCCACAACCTGAACCAGAGGTACCGGCAGATGGCGGAAGTATCCGACACGCTCAAGCAGCTGTCCGAGAAGTGCCCCGGGACCTTCGTGTATGCCGGCGTCAACGTGGAGGCCAGTGGCCTGCTGGATGGGACTCGTGGCCGGCAGATCAGCAGCCGCTTCCAGATCATGAACCTGCAGAAGTTCCCTCGCACCGGGAAGGCGAAGCAGGCCTGGGCGAACCTGCTGGTCGCCGTCGAGGGATCCCTCGGGCTGCTCGAGCAGGAGCCCGGGGCGATCCTCCGGCACGAACGTGAGCTGCACGACGCGACCGGCGGGATCATCGGGGACCTGACGAGCACGCTGCACATGCTCGCCATCGACGCGATCGACTCCGGCGCCGAGCGCCTCGACCTGGACGCGGTGTTCGGCGCAAGCCGGCCCCTGCGGCTGCGGCTGCGGCATCGGCATGAGCAGGACGCCGGTCCCGCCGGACCAGGTACGGCCGGACCAGGTCGCGGTGCGGCCGCTGGCAGGGGAGACGGTCACCGGATACCTTACGCGCCTGGCGGTCGCGAACGCCCTCACGCCGACGCTGGTGCGGATCCACGTCACCCGGATCTCCGGGATCTCCCCGTACCGGCCCGACCTGGAGCGCGCGGCGGCGTGGGCCGAACGCCTCGGCGAGCTGCCGTCCGGGCACTTCGACAGGGATGCGCAACGCAACGCGATGTATGTCCGCTGCCACCACCATGACTGGGCGCCGCACCCGTGCCGGCGCTGCGGATACACCCAGCAGCCGCGGTCTGCGTGCCGGCGCTGCGCGCACGGGGAGGAGACGACCGTCCGCAGCCGCGGCGGGGCCGTCTGCAGCCGGCACCGCCGCTGGCACCTCGACGGCGCCGACATCGACCTGACTGGGTTCCCCGAGTACATGCGTGCCGAGCGGTGCCTGTCCGGATCGCTGTGGAAACGCGGCGTCGGCCTGACCACCGGGGAGCTGCAGCTGGCCGCGACCCTGATCCAGCACTGGGCCGCCGACGCGGACCTCCCACACCGCTTCCACGAGCGCATGGCCGCGTTCTGCATCGACCGAGTGGGCGAGGACAGCGTGTTCCTGATCGCATATCCGGAGATCGTCCGCCTCACCACGGTACTGACCGACCTGTCCTTCGCCAGCTACCTCCTCACTCCACGGTTCCGGCTGGCACAGCAGGTCTGGGCCCTCGAGGCCGCCGTCATCACGATCATGCACAGCTCCACGACCGACCAGCTCCACCAGGTCGCCGAACGCATCGTCTCTCAGGGGAAGACGGCGGTGGAGACGGCGAACGGGATGCGGCGGAGTCACACGAGCATGCGGCCGGCGACGCTGGAGGAGGCTCTCGTCGCGTCATCGCAACGCCACCGCAGCTGCCTGTTGCGCCACCTCAGCACCGTCCGCATCCAGGTGCAACCCTACGAGCCCGGCGTCGCCACCCCTGCCAACCGAGTCCTCGACCACCGTCGGCCCATGCCCGACGCCCTCTTCCACTGACGACCCATCCGGCTCAGTCCGCCTCTGCGCCGCCCGCTGAGGTGTCGAGGGCGTCGAGGAGTTCGCCGAGAACGATGCGGAACTCGTTGTAGCCCTGCTGATAGAAGATCGGGCCCATGCCTGGGCGTTCCTCGTTGTCGTAGCCGGTGATCACCCGGCGGGCTTCGCCGATCGCGGTCTCGAGGCGGGTCTGGATGCCGGGGATGGCGCGGATCCATTCGTCGATGACGGTGAACGGGATGGGGGAGTATTCGTGCGCGTCGACGCCCACGTGGAATTGGTGCCCGTCTGGGCCGTGGTCGCGGGAGTGGGTGTGCCCGTGCAGCAGCGGAACACCGTCATCCCAACGTGGCCGGTGCGCCGTGTGCCGGTCTGCGTCCTGCGAGTCCCCGGCATAGGGGTAGCGGGAGGCCAACAGCCTGTACCCGCGGCGGGTACCTTCGATCACCTCGGGAAGAACCGTCCACCCTGCCGCCTCGTACAGCCGCCGGAACCGTTCGATCGCCCGCTTCGACTGCGTCGCCGGCGAGACCCGGTCGTGGTTGCCCGGCACCAGGAATCGGCGCCCGTTCAGCCGTGCCGTCAGAGCGAGGGACTGCTCGATCGGGCCGAGCGCGAGATCCCCGAGGTGCAGCACCACATCATCGGGACCGACCGCGGCGTTCCACAGGGCGATCAGCTCCGCATCCATCTCCTCGACCGCGCTGAACGGGCGGCCGGCGAGCTCGCTGATCCGGGCATGGCCGAAGTGCGTGTCGGAGGTGACGTAGTCGACCTGATCGAAGTCGAACCAGGGATACTCACTCATCACGGCCCATCAGCTCATCAAGATCGATCCCGAACGGGCGGGCGACATCCGCCAGCGGGACGCTTTCCCCGAACGCCGTGCGCTCCCGCACGATCTGCGCGATCTCCGCTTCCTCGGCGGCGTCCGCCTCATCGACGCTCGCGGCGAGCTCGGCCAGCAACACTGCCAGGTCGACACCGTGCTCCTCCGCGCGGCGGCGGATCTCGACAGCCGCGATCCTGAGCGTGGACATCCGCTTCCTCGCATATTCTCCATGCCTCGTGGTCATCCATTGTTCGCTTGACAAAGAACCCTACTTAGGTGACGCTAACTGCGTAGCTTCTTCTGTTGTCACGCTCTGGCAGTGGCGACCCCAACTCGCGGAAAGGGCCGCCGTCAATGCGTCTGCCAATGGCCACCAATAGGACTGTTCTCTCGTTGTTCGCGATTGTTGCGGCATGTGCTTTGGTAGCCGCTTCCCCCGCGACCGCATCCGAGTATGGTGCACCGGCTAACGCGACCGTCGACGCTGATGAGGGGGTCATCTTTTCGGTTCTCGGTGACGTCGGAGAGGGCGTTGGTTCGGTTGTTACGGATGCAGATCTCGCAGAACTCGGGATCGAGGTGATCTCAGGTACCGCCTCAAGCGCACCGACGGTGCAGTTTGAGGCTGCGCCCACCGCGCTAGCAGCCGCAACCAACAACGTACTCTTCCGATGGAATGACTTCGGTGGCCGCCAAGTTGTGTTGCGTTCCCTGCCTTACAACAAGATCCTCACCACGCACAACCTGACATACCGCACCCCACGCGTCGTCACTCAGCACGCCTCGACACGAACCCCCGACGGTGGCACATCATGGCGCTACCGACTGGCGGCCAAGGAGGTCAAGTGCGACTTCTGGGGGAATGACTGCAAGGTCGTGCGCACGGTCTGGGTGCGAACCATTGTCGACTTCCGTTCGTATCAGGGGGATAGATACGGAGTGGTGACCGCGTACTGTGAGGGCATCACCGGCAAGTGCCCCGATTTCGTGAAGAACGCGTTGAACCAGTGACGACGACGCACCGACACCCGGATGACGTCGCGATCTGGCGCGACGCCATCCGGGAAGCTTCGACCTTAGAGAACCTTCGCCCGGACGACGGACTCATCCGGCAGATCCGGCTGAGCCCGGACACCCTCGAGTTCACCCTCGTCGGCGGCGAGGTATTCACCGTTCCGGCCTCGGCAGATCGAAACGTGATCGCATCCGCAGCCTCGAAGGCGCTGGGCCGTAGTGTCATCGCCAATCAGGCCGCGGAGTGGGAGCCCCCGGCGCAGACGGTGAACTTTTGGTGGGCAGAGACTCTCTACAATTTCGGCATGCTCGCTCCCGAAGGAATCGTCATGGAACCCACGGTTGTGTTCACCCGGATCTGGCGTGATGGGACGGTCGCGAAGATCGAGGCCTACGACGCCGACCGGACCGCCATTGCAGAGTTTGATCTAGGAGCAGATCACCCGCCGGTAGACACGGTAACCGACGTGCTCGAGGCTCTTCGCGCATAGCGTCTGAGAGCGCCGTGTCACGACGGCCGGCACACAAGAGGACTTGACCCGCTCTGCCCTGTCGGTGGCCATGGGAAACTGCCCGTGGGCGGTCAGGAGAACTGCCCGTAGGTGGTCAGGAGAACTGCCCGTAGGTGGCCACGAGTTCTGCCCACGTCTGATGGTTCTGCCTTGCGCGTCGTCGCGGTGGTGGGGCCCCTTCCCGGTTCGATGACGGGTGCTTAGGTTCGTCGTCGCCCAGGAAGGGGCTGTGTTGAAGTCTGACGGAGAAGTCATGGAGATGCTGGAAGCGTTCGATGCGACGGGGTCGTATCGGGCTGCGGGGCAGCTGGCGGGTTGCTCTCATCACACGGTCGCCGCGTATGTCGCGGCGAGGGACGCGGGCCGGCCTGTCGGCGCGGTGGCGCCTCGGCCGCGGGTGGTGGACGAGTTCCTGCCAAAGATCGAGGAGCTGGTCGAGAAGACGCAGGGCAAGGTTCGGGCTGACAAGGTCCATGAGGTGCTCGCGTCGATGGGGTTCGGCGGGTCGGAGCGGTCGACCAGGCGGGCGGTCGCCGCGGTGAAGGCATCGTGGCGGGCCGGGAAACGGCGGGTGCACCGGCCGTGGGTGACGGAGCCGGGGCTGTGGTTGCAGTACGACTTCGGCGACGGGCCCGTGGTCGGCGGGGTGAAGACGGTGCTGTTCGTCGCGTGGCTCGCGTTCAGCCGGTTCCGGGTGGTGATCCCGATCCGTGACAGGACGCTCCCGAGCGTGTTCGCTGCGTTGGATCGGACGTTCCGGGTGGTCGGGGGCGCGCCGACGTATGTCCTGACCGACAACGAGAAGACGGTGACAACGGCGCATATCGCTGGGGTTCCGGTCCGCAACGGCCAGACGGTGTCGTTCGCGATGCATTACGGTGTCACGGTGCTGACCTGCCAGCCCGCGGACCCGGGTTCGAAGGGCGGGGTCGAAGCGTCGGTGAAGCTCGCGAAAGCAGACCTGGTGCCCACCGACGCGAACCTGCGGGAGCAGTACGTGTCGTTCGTGGAGTTGGAGGCGGCCTGCGAGCAGTTCATGGACGACGTGAACGGGCGTGAGCACCGGGTCACCAGGCGGCGCCCGGTCGATATGCTCGCTGAGGAGCAGCGGCGGCTGCACCCGGTCCCTTCTCGTGCTCACACGATCGCGTTCGGGGTGAGTCGGAGGGTCGGGGAGAACACGCCGATGGTGTCGTTTGAGAACGGGCAGTACTCCGTCCCGCACCTGCTGATGGGCGCCGAGGTGTTCGTCCGCGTCCAGGGCGCCGCCGACGGGGAGCGGGTCGTGATCGTCCACCACGGCATCGACGGCCCTGTCGAGGTCGCCCGTCACGGGCGCGCCCGCCCCGGGACACCGCGGATCGACGACGCCCACTTCCCCGGTAGCGCAG
>JASGEY010000097.1:0-19246 GCA_047605925.1 Microbacterium sp. | reverse complement strand
GCGCGGCGGACGAGCGGATGCCGCAGACCGCCGCACCGCGTCGGCTGGCTACGACCGTCGTCCAGGCAGCCGGAGCCCCGGGCACCGGGGGTACCGTCCAGCCGAAGCCGATGGCGCCGCGCCCAAGCAGCGCTGGACCGCCCAGGAGCGGGCCGGTCGCGACGAGGCGCGCAGCATCCGAAACCGTGCGGAGTCCGGGCGCCCGTCGTCTCGCTTCGCGGTTCCTGAGCGAGGAGCGCAGCGACGAGACGACGGGCGCTCAGGGCGCGAGGAGCGGCAGGGCTCAGGGCGCGGGGAGCGGCAGCGCCGCGACGGCGGACGCACGGCTCGCCCCAATCGCAGCGATTGGAACGCCTCGACGAAGGCGGCATTCGAGCCGACCGATGATGTGGTGCACGAGCGGCTCGAGGCCAAGGCAGTCAAAGCTGTCGAGGTCGAAGGTGTGACTTTCGCCGACCTCGGGCTTGGTTCGAACATCGTCGAGACGCTTCGGAACATGGGCGCTGAGACGCCGTTTCCGATTCAGGCGGCCAGCATCCCGGCTGTGCTCGAAGGGCGCGATGTGCTCGCTCGTGGCCGCACCGGCTCTGGCAAAACCATCGCCTTCGGCGCGCCACTCGTCGAAAGCATCCTGACATCGCAAAAGGGCAAGCGCCGCGAGTTCGGTCGCGCTCCGCGCGCGATCATCCTCGCCCCGACCCGCGAGCTCGCTCTGCAGATCGACCGGACTATCCAGCCGATCGCCCGCAGCGTCGGCCTGTTCACGACCCAGATCTACGGGGGCGTGCCGCAGGGTCGCCAGGTCGGCGCGCTGAAAAAGGGCATCGACATCGTGATCGGCACCCCCGGCCGCGTCGAGGATCTCATCAACCAGGGCAAGCTCGACCTTTCCGACTGCCGCATCGCGGTGCTCGATGAGGCCGACCATATGTGCGAGCTCGGCTTCGTCGAGCCGGTGCAGCGGATCCTTCGGGAGACGGCGGATGCCAGTCAGAAGCTGTTGTTCTCGGCGACACTCGACCGTGAGGTCGCCGCCCTCGTCGATGAGTTCCTCGTCGATCCCGCGGTCTATGAGGTCGCCGGTGAGGACCAGGAGTCCAGCACGATCGAGCACCGCGTGCTCGTGATCGATCACCGCGACAAGGCCGAGATCCTCACCTCGCTTGTCGACCGTGAGGGTAAGACGCTCGTTTTCGCCCGCACTCGCGCTTATGCCGAGATGCTCGCCGAGCAGTTCGACGATGCCGGCATCCCTGCCGTCTCCTTGCACGGCGATCTCAATCAGGCCAAGCGCACGCGCAACCTCGAGAAGCTCACCTCTGGTCGCGTAAACGTGCTGGTGGCGACGGATGTCGCTGCCCGCGGCATCCATGTCGATGACATCGATCTGGTGGTGCAGGCCGACGCTCCTGACGAGTACAAGACGTACCTGCACCGCGCGGGCCGCACCGGCCGCGCCGGGCGTTCGGGGCGTGTGGTGACCCTCATCACGCGACAGCGTCAGCGCCGGATGGCCGAGCTGCTCGACCGTGCCGAGATCGACGCCCCGTTCGAGGGTGCACGCATCGACGACGAGATCATCGAGGAGATCGCCGGTCGCGTGCCGACGGCGGCCGATCTGACTGCCTGAGTCCGGTCCCGGTCAGGGCTTGTCTGGTCCTGTCCCGTCTGGTTCGGTCTCCTCTGGCTTCTGTCCCGTCTGGCTTCTGTCCCGTCTGGTTCGGTCTCCTTTGGGTTCTGTCCCGTCTGCATGCTGAGATTCCGTCTGCATGTCCAAAACCCGACTTTCGGCTTGCGGACGGAATCTGAGCCGATGGACGGGACGGCGCCGACAACCCGACGGACGGGACGGCGCCGACAACCCGACGGACGGGACGGCGCGAAGCTAACTCAGCCGAGCTCGTGCTCGTGCACGACGGTCGTGAGCGTCGCGCCCTTCAGGTCGAGGTAGAGCATGCCCTCCGTGACCGTCATCGTGAGGGTGTTGCGACGGTCGAGCAGCGATACCGCGGAGTCAATGAACCCGCCGTCGAAGCTATAGACGCGGATATCGGATGCTCGATGGATGCGTTTGTCGGCCAAGGGAGTCATGACCTTGACGGGGTCGCGGTGCGTGTACACAACGGTGCGCTCGGCGATCCGGGTGGCGTGGTGAAGGCGCTCGGCGTCGGGCGCGCCCACCTCGATCCACGCTGTGATGAGGCCGGTCAGATCGCGCACGAGCACGGCCGGCTCGTCCGCCTGAGAGACGGTGCCGCCGAAGGCGATGCCATCCGCGTACTCAAGACCGTAGGCGAGGACGCGCGTGAGCATGTACGGCTCGGTCTCGGACGGATGCCGCGCCACCCGCAACGAGTAATCCTCATAGACCCCGCGCTCGGTGTCAGCGAGTTGCACGTCGAACGTGTACATGGTCGATCCGATAGCCATGACTGCAAGCCTATGGGGGCTCAGAACAGCATCGGTTGCACCGGATCGGATGCCATCCCCGGGGCACCCGGCATCCGTCTCATCTCTCGCGCGCTGGCGCGGGAGGAATCCTCCTCATCGCGATCGTCGAGCCCGTGCATCCGAATCAGCGGCCGCGCGCGATTCGCCAGCCACTGACGGTAGGGTCTCGGGGCCTCGGCGGAGACGCCTGGGTACAGGGCGTGGTACGACGACAGCAGATCGGGCCGGAACCCGCCGAGCCACTGCAGGAACCACGGCTTAACGCCAGGTCTCAGATGCAGAGCCCCGTATACCACCCGAACCGCCCCCGCCGCCTTGATGCGCTCGAGCGCTGCGGAGATCGTGTCGACCGAGTCGGTCAGGTGCGGCAGGATCGGCATCAGGAAGACCGTTATCGCGAAGCCGGCATCCGTCAGCGCCCGCACCGTGTCGAGGCGGGCTTGTGTCGTCGGAGCCCCCGGTTCGATCGCCTTCTGCAGTTCGTCGTCGTACATCGCGATCGACATCTGGATGTCGACGGGCACGCGCTGTGCAGCCCTGACCAGCAGCGGGATGTCACGGCGGATCAGCGTTCCTTTCGTGAGGATCGACATCGGAGTGCCGGATGCCGCGAGCGCCTCGATAATGCCAGGCATGAGCCGGTAGCGTCCCTCAGCGCGCTGGTACGGATCGGTGTTTGTGCCGAGGGCAACGAGCTCGTGCTCCCAGCTGCCCCGTCGCAGTTCGCGCTGCAGGGCATCGACCACGTTGACTTTGACGACAATTTGCGAGTCGAAGTCGGCCCCGCCGTCGAGGTCGAGGTACTCATGCGTTCCGCGGGCGAAGCAGTACACGCACGCATGGCTGCACCCGCGATACGGGTTGATCGTCCACGTGAACGGCATGTGCGACGCGCCGGGCACCCTGTTCAGCGCCGACTGCGACAGCACCTCGTGAAAGGTCATCCCGGCGAACTCTGGGGTCGTCACGGAGCGCAGCATACTGCTGCGGCTCTCCAGACCGGGCAGCGCCGCAGCATCCTTATCTCCGATTGTCCTACTCTGCCATCGCATGGTTTATTCGAACAGAAAAACGAAGAGAAGTCAAGGATCCGGTCAGCATCATGCGACAGAATGGACGGATGCACTCCTCGCGGCAGCCTCAGCATGCGCCGCCGCGCTCCCCGATTCGCGGCCCAGCACTGCCCATCGGGCTCGCGGTTACGGCGATCGGCATCCTGCTCGCGATCCCCTCGCCGCCCGCCAGCGGTGAGGGAGTCGAGGCCATGCCCGCGCCGAGCGTTGTCCAAGCGGTTCCGGAGGTCGAGCTCAATGCCATCGTGGCGAACGACCCCTGCTCTGAGCAGAGTGTCATCGATGCGATCGCTGCCGCCGATGATTCCGCGATCATCGCCGCATTCGGCGGAGGCGGAGCTTTCCGTGAGGCCGTCGCCGCCGAAAACGCTCCCTGCATCGCCCTGGACGACCCGTCGCACGTGTGGGTCGTTGTGAACAAGGCGCGCCCGCTTAACCCGATCGACTTCGTCCCGCAGTCGCTCGTCAACGCTCCGCTGCAGATCACCACCGGATCGGGTGAGGTGCGCTCAGATGTGGCCGCCGCGCTCGGGGAGATGGCGGCGGCTGCCGCGGCAGACGGAGCGGGGCGGATCGGCGTCAACAACGGCTACCGCTCTTACGACCTGCAGGTGCGCACTTACGCTTCGCATGTGAACAACGAAGGTCAGGCATATGCGGATGCTGCGTCCGCACGCGCCGGTCACAGCGAGCACCAGACCGGGCTCGCCCTCGACCTCGTCGCGTGCGCACCGTGTGGCGGAATCGAGGCCTTCGGTGCGACGGCGCAGGGCGCCTGGGTGGCAGAGCACGCCTGGGAGTACGGGTTCATCGTGCGCTATGAAGACGGCGAGACGGAGGTCAGCGGGTACATGCCCGAGCCCTGGCACGTTCGCTACATCGGCCGCGAGCTCGCCGCCGCCTATCACGAGGGTGGGTACCGCACCCTTGAAGCGTTCTTCGGCCTTCCGGCCGCGCCTGACTATCTGGAATGAGTCGAGGGTGCCGGCATCCGCGCGTTGATCATCGGATGCCGGCACCCATTCTCCAAGAGACATGGGACTCAGTCTCAACAATGATGGGATTGGTTCCCAAATGTCTCTCGTCCGGCATAGAATCGGCGGAGCAACGATGCACCAGCTGTTCAGGAGGACGCCATGGAACGCGACATCTACGAAGAGGATCACGAGGCATTCCGCGACCTCGTCAAAGAGTTCGTCAAGAGGTACGTCACGAACGAGGCCATCGAACGGTGGGAAGCGGCGGGCGAGATCGACCGCGAGACCATGCTGGCCGCAGGCGAGGCCGGTCTGATCGGGCTCTCCGTGCCAGAGGAGTTCGGCGGAGCGGGGATGCTGCAGGACTACCGCTTCCGAACCATCGTGATGGAGGAGATCATCGGCGTCGGTGCCGGCTCGCTGGCCGGTGCGTTCGGTATCCAGGACGACCTCGCAGTGCCCTATCTCGTGCACATGGGCACCCAGCAGCAGAAGGAGAAGTGGCTGCCTCGCATGGCCACAGGTGAGGTGCTCGGCGCACTCGCCATGACCGACCCTGGCGCAGGATCCGACCTGCGTGGCATCAAGACCAACGCGAAGAAGGTCGACGGGGGCTACATTCTCAACGGCGCGAAGACCTTTATCTCCTCAGGTTCGACCGCCGATGTCGTGGTGACCTTCGTCAAGACGGGCGAGGGCAATCGCCCTGACGCTTTCAGCCTTGTGCTCGTGGAGAAGGGCATGCAGGGGTTCGATCAGGGCAAGAAGCTGAGCAAGATGGGCTTCCACGGGTGGGATACCGCCGAGCTCAGCTTCACCGACGTGTTCATCCCCGAGGAGAACCTCATCAGCGGCCAGGAGGGGCAGGGGTTCATCCAGCTGATGATGAACCTGCCGCTCGAGCGCCTGTCGATCGGCGTCGCGGCGGCGGCCGCGGCCGAGGCGGCGACGAAGTGGACCATCGCCTACACGAAGGACCGTGAGGCGTTCGGTGAGCGCATCGCTGACTTCCAGAACACGCGGTTCCGTCTCGCTGACATGGTGACGACGACCGAGGTGATGTGGGCGTACATCGATCGTGCCCTGCTGGCGTATAAGGACGGCACGCTCACCGCCGAGGACGCTGCGAAGGTCAAGTTCTGGGCCACCGAGCGCGAGTGGGAGGTGCTCGATACCGGAGTGCAGCTTCACGGCGGCTACGGCTACATCATGGAGTATCCGATCGCCAGGGCCTTTACGGATGCCCGTGTGCACCGCATTTACGGCGGCACGAACGAGATCATGCGTGACCTCGTCGGCCGCCAGATCGTCGGCAAGCGCTGAGGTCGGCTTCTTGGCCGCAATGGTTTCGAAGCTGTGACCGCGCATGTCGATGCTGTGGCGTAGTGCCGCCTGTCATGGTGCCAGCGCATGTCGATTCCGTGGTAGTAAAATCGTTGCTACCAAAGTAGGATTTCGAAATGAACTCCAAAATCAGCCTCAGTGTGAGCGAGAGCGATCTGGCGTTCCTTGATGCCGAGACGGGCAGCGGTCGCTATGCCTCGCGTTCGGCTGCAGTTCAAGACGCCGTGCGTCTCCTCAGAGAGAGTCGGCTAGCGGATGCTTATGCCGAGGCTTATGGCGAGGGGTATGACCCCGAGTGGGATCACGCCGACAGCGACGGGATTGCATCTGCGTGAGCGAAGCATCCGTTCCGCTGCTGCGCCGCGGGCAGATCGTCCTCGTGTCGCTCAACCTCGCAGTTGGCTCGGAGGCGCGCAAGACCAGGCCTGCCGTTGTCGTGAGCAACAACACGGCGAACGTCGCGGCGAGCCGCACGGCATCGGCGACCGTCACTGTCGTCCCGCTGACGTCGAATACGGCGCGGGTCTTGCCGTTCCAGGTGCTGCTGCCAGCCGGGGCCACTGGGCTGGACCGTGACTCGAAGGCGCAGGCCGAGCAGGTGCGCACTGTCTCAGTGTCGCGCATCGTCAGGCCCGTCGGCTGGGTTCCGGCCGAACTGATGGGTGCGCTCGACGAGGCGTTGCGCCTTCATCTGTTGCTCTGACAGCGGGCGCCGAGGGCGCGGCGGGCACAGTTTCGGAGCCAGGGTGCGACGCGCCGGGGAGTGGATGCTGCGGCACGGCGTGTCGGACCGCAGCTCCGAAGTTGTGCCCGCATGAGGCGGGCGGCGGGGGGTGGGGGTGGGTGTGCTCACGGGAGGGACGGGAAAATGAGGAGGATCGCGGCGGATGCTGCGAGCATCAGCACGACGAAGACGCCGTCTCGCCGGCGCAACGGCACCAGGTGCCGCTCGGTGCGCGTCGGGTGGGCGCCGAACGCGCGCGAGTCCATGGCGAGCGCCACACGCTCCGCATGGCGGATCCCGCTGGCCAGCAGCGGGACGACGTACCCAGAGCCGCGCGCGATGCGGGCGAACGGGCCGCGGCCGCCGTGATGGCCGCGCACGCGGTGGGCGGCGCGGATCACCGAAAGCTCATATCCGAACCGTGGGACGAATCGGAAGGCCGCCAGCGCCGTGTATCCGATCCGGTATGGCACCCGCAGCTGCTGCACGCTCGAGCGAACCAGATCAGGACCAGTGGTGGTGAGGCCGCCGATCAGCGCAAGCGCGACGATCGCGCCGAGCCGCAGCGCCGTGGCGAAGCCGATCGTGAGAGCGCCGGAGTACAGCATCCATCCACCGATGGACACGATCGGGATGCTGTCAGCGACGAGACCTGCGTCGACCCAGATCGAGAATCCGATCCCGATGACGACGATGCCGAGAGGCAGCGCGCCGAACAGGAGCGCCGCGGTGTGGAGGGGGATCCGGGCGCCCACCAACAGGATGCTGTAGGAGAGCACGAGGAATGCGGCCGGTGTGGCCAGGTCGCGGACGAACACGAGCAGTACGATCGCTGGCAGCACCGCCACGATCTTCGCGAGCGGATTCAGTCCGTACAGAAACTGCCGCGGCGAGGTCGGCTCGAAGCGAGCGTAAGGATCGATGGTTCCGGTCACGATCGCCCAGCCAGCATCCGTTGCAATGCAGGCAGGCGCAGCCCTGCGTCGGTAAAAGTGCGCTCGCTGCGCAGCAAGTCGGCGGTGGGTCCGCTCGCGTGCACGCGTCCGTCGGCGAGCACGACGGTGTGACTGGCATGCTCGGCGACGAGCTGCAGGTCGTGCGTGACGATGACGATCGTGGTGCCCTCGGCGCGGAGAGTGTTGAGGAGGGCGAGCAGCTCGGACGCACGAGCGCGGTCCTGTCCGAACGTCGGCTCGTCGAGCGCGAGCACCTGTGGGCGGGAGATCAGCGCGGTGCCGACGGAGAGGCGGCGCTTCTCGCCGCCGGAGAGGAGGAACGGATGCCGGTTGGCCTTGTCGGAAAGGCCGAAGCGCGCCAGCATCCCCTCCACCCGTGTTGTGATTTCGTCGTCGGGAGTGTGCCGCACACGGAGGCCGTGGGCAAGCTCGTCGAAGACTGTGTGGGCAATGAACTGATGCTCAGGATTCTGGAAGACGAACCCGATGCATCCGGCGAGCTCGCGTGCAGGCGCCGTCGCGGGATCGAGTCCGGCGACGTCGACCTGTCGCCTGGGTGGTGGGACGACGCCGGCGAGGGCCTGGATCAGCGTGGTTTTGCCCGCCCCGTTCGCCCCGACGATCGCGGTCAGACTGCCGGATTCGATGTCGAGGTCGACGTCGTGCAGGATCTCGCGGCCCTTGCGCACGGTGAGACCTCGCGCGCGGATGACGGGCGTCCCCGTGGGTGACGTGTGCAGGAGTGGGGGCTCGGACGGGTGGGTTGTCGGCTTGGTCGGGTGGGTTGCCGGCTTGGTCGGGTGGGTTGCCGGCCCGGATGGGTTGGTTTTCGGGGACGTTTGCAGGATCGAAGCACGGATGCCGGACGAGAAACCGTTTTCTTCCCCTGCAGACGTGCCTGGTTCCTGCAAACGTTCCGGGGGGAGGGTGGGGCGCGGGGGGAGGATGGGGTCCGGGGGGAGGGTCGGGTCCGGGGGGAGGGATGAGTCGAGAGCGGCGGCGAGCTCGTCCACCGTGAGCGGCAGCGGATCGAGTACTATCCCGGCATCCCGCATCCGTAGCGCCTCCATTGTCGCCGCCGGAAGCCACACGCCCATCGCTACGAGCTCGTCCACGTTGTCGCGCAGCACGCTGGAGGCCGGCCCGTCGAACGCGAGCCGGCCCGACCTATCGAGCACGAGCACGCGAGTGGCGAACCTCATCGCCGCGTCGAGATTGTGCTCGACGAGCAGAATCGCGCGGTCGCCGGTTGCGGCGATGTCGGCCAGCGCCTCGTACACATCGTCAACCCCCTGCGGGTCGAGGTTGGCGGTCGGCTCGTCGAGCACGATGAGCGGCGACTCCATCGCCAGAGCGCACGCGATTGCCAGGCGCTGCCGGCCACCGCCAGAGAGTAAATCGGGGTTATCGTTGCGGCGATCCCAGAGCCCGACCCGGCGCAGCGCGTTCTCGGCGCGCGAGTGGACTTCGTCGAGGGGCAGCAGCAGGTTCTCCGGACCGAACGCGACCTCGTCGTAGACGGATGCGGTGATGATCTGAGCATCCGGATCCTGGAAAACCATCGCGACCCGGGCGCTGAGGGTCGGGGTCGGGGTCGTCGCTGTGTCGAATCCGCCGACGGTGACGGTGCCCGTGAGCTGAGCGGGGACAGCATGCGGGATCAGGCCGTTCGTGGCAAGCGTGAGCGTCGACTTGCCCGAACCGGACGGGCCGAGCAGCAGCACGACTTCGCCCGCGTAGATGTCGAAGGAGACGCCCGCCGGCGACGGCTCGACCTGACCGTTTCGCTCTCCTCGCTCAGAAGCGGAGGGGTCGCCAGCATCCGCGTGGGTGATCGTTAGGTCACGCACGCTCAGCAGGGGCGCGGATGGGCGCACGGCGCAGCCTTGGATCGGCGGAACGGACCCCTCTAACTTAGCTTGGCCTCAATCGCGCCCCGCGCCCTGACGCTGTTTCTCACCGTCGGGCGACGCCCGCGCGCGCCAGCGCGGCGCCGATCGCGATGCCAACGGCGGTCCAGCAGGCAGGGCCCACCACCGCGATGGCGAGATAGGCGATTTGCGCCCACGGAGGCATGGTCGCCAGGTGCGCGGCGAAGAACACGGCAATGGCGACGATGATGCCGATCACGACAGCCGAGACGAAGAAGCGCCAGGCGCCCCATGTGCGGTAGCGAGTGAGTGCGGCGACCCCTTCTTGGATCGCTCCGAACAGCAGCGCCGTGCCGATGAAGCGCATCGCCCACGCCGGGTTGAATGCGCTCGCGATGAGGGCCGCGATCACGTGGGTGACCAGGGCGACGAGGGGCCTGCGCAGCACCTCCTGCGCGATGATTCCCGGCAACACGTGCGATCCGAGAACGAGTCCGTAGAGGAAGGCGGGGCCGGCGAGCACGGGCAGGGTCACCCAGCCGGCGATACCACCGAGGATGCCTGTGGCCACCCCGATGGCCGCGCAGACCAGCAACTCACGGGTCGACAGCGCGGCGCGGGAGGCGGACATGGTGCCAGCCTAGTGTCGACCTCCGACAGCGGAGAGGTGACTCGATGTCACGCCTCGGCGATCGTGTTCCCCGGGCGCTTCGGAAGGCGGATCTCCGCGCCGGGGATCTCGTGCGTATCGAGGTACTTCGCGATGTACGGACACACTGGCACTATCGAAACGCCGGATGCCGCAGCATCCGTCAATGCGAATTCGGCGAGGATCCCCGCCAAGCCCCGTCCTTGGAATGCGTGGTCGACCTCGGTGTGCGTGAACCGGATCTCGCCGGGGCGCTGCTCGAACTCGGCGTAGCCGGCGAGGACTCCGTCGGCGGTGATCTCGTAGCGGGAGGCGTCGTTGTTGCGGGTGACGGCGGTGTCTGTCATGCGATAAACCTACGCCCGAGACCGTGCGGCTGGTTGCGCCTGGGGAGAACGCCGCGCTGACGTCGGCGGGGTGATTACTCTGGAGGGATGCCGCAGACTCCCCGTGACCCGTACGAGGATCTGCCCTTTGCAGACGAGCCCTGGAGCGACGGCTGGGAGCCGGGCGACGCTCCCGAGCCCATGGATTGGGAGCCACAGCATCGCATTGCGGTGCCTGAGCGCCCTTCGTCTCGTCGCTTTGCTCCTCGCTCAGGGACCGGGGCCACTTCGGTGCCTGAGCGCCCTTCGTCTCGTCGCTTTGCTCCTCGCTCAGGGACCGGGGTGGGTGCCGCCCGCGAGGTTCTGCGCTCGGTCTTCGGCTATGACGAGTTTCGGGGTGATCAGGCGGCGATCGTCGATCACGTGATCGGCGGCGGGGATGCCGTCGTTCTGATGCCGACCGGCGGCGGCAAGAGCATCACGTACCAAGTGCCTGCGCTCGTGCGCGAGGGCACCGGACTGGTGATCAGCCCACTGATTGCGCTGATGCACGACCAAGTCGACGCGCTCCGCGCCAACGGCGTACAGGCCGCCTACCTGAACTCGACGCAGTCGATCGATGAGCGCGGCGAGGTCGAGCGCGCGTACGTGGCGGGCGAGCTCGATCTCATCTATATCGCGCCGGAGCGGCTCTCCGCGCCAGCAACTACGGCACTCCTGCAGCGCGGAACGCTGAGTGTGATCGCGATCGATGAGGCGCACTGCGTGTCGCAGTGGGGGCATGATTTTCGCCCCGACTACCTCGCGCTCGGCGATCTCGGGGAGCGGTTCCCCGGTGTGCCGCGCATGGCGCTCACCGCCACGGCGACCAGGGCAACGCACCAGGAGATCATCGAACGGCTGCGCCTCGATGCCGCGAAGCATTTCGTTGCAAGTTTCGACCGGCCGAACATCCAGTACCGCATCGTGCCCAAGGTCGACCCGCGCGCGCAGCTGGTCTCGTTCATCAGCTCTCAGCCCAGCGGCGCGGCCGGCATCGTCTACGCACTCAGCCGTAAGACGGTCGAACAGACTGCGAGCTATCTGGCAGCGAGAGGCATCAACGCACTGCCGTACCACGCGGGCTTGCCGCCGGAGGTGCGCACGGCAAACCAGTCGCGATTCCTGCGCGAAGACGGCGTCGTGATGGTCGCCACCATCGCCTTCGGAATGGGCATCGATAAGCCAGACGTCCGCTTCGTCGCGCACATCGACCTGCCGAAGTCCGTCGAAGGCTACTACCAGGAAACCGGGCGTGCCGGCCGCGACGGCGAGGCATCGGTCGCCTGGATGGCCTATGGCCTGGGCGATGTCGTCCAGCAGCGCAGGTTGATCGACCAGAGCCCGGGCGACCGCACGTTCAAGATGCGCATGGGCCAGCATCTCGACGCGATGCTTGCTCTGTGCGAGACAGTGGGGTGCCGCAGGCAGAACCTGCTCGGCTACTTCGGTGAGACCGCTGGCGACCGGTGCGGAAACTGCGACACCTGCCTGGAGCCGGTCGAGACCTTCGACGGGCTCGTACCAGCGCAGAAGCTGCTGTCGACGATCGTGCGCCTGAAGTGCGAGCGCAATCAGGCGTTCGGCGCCGGTCACCTGATCGACATCCTCCGCGGGGCCTCGACGGAGCGCATCCGCCAGCAGCGTCACGATCAACTGGCGACCTACGGCATCGGGGCCGACCTCTCCGAGCAGGACTGGCGCAGTGTGATCCGTCAGCTTCTGGCGCGCGGCATCCTCCTCGCCCAGGGCGAATACGGCACCCTCGCTCTCGGCGAGCCAGCTGCAGGAGTTCTCCGAGGTGAGACCCCGGTGCCGTTGCGTAAAGACACGATCGGGCGCGCGGCATCCGCCTCCCGTGTCCGCACCTCTCGGCAGGCTCAGGGATCGAAAGGCAGTGACGCGCTGGATGCCGGTGACCGCCCCCTCTTCGAGGCGATGCGCTCCTGGCGCGCCGAGACTGCTCGCGAGCAGGGGGTGCCCGCGTACATCGTGTTCGGCGACGCGACCCTGCGCGCCCTGGCTGAGCATCGGCCGGCGTCGATGCAGGCTCTCGACGGGATCACCGGCATCGGATCGAAGAAGCGCGAGGCGTACGGCGAGGCCGTGCTCGCCGTGATCGCCGCCGTCTGAGCCCCCGCCCCCGCTGCCCCGCCCCCGCTGCCCCGCCCCCGCTCGGTGCGTGGTCAATTTCGCACCGGAGAGAAGGTTCCTCCGGATGCTTTTTGACCACGCACCGGGGGAACACTGGGGGAACACCGCGGGGAGATCACGGGGGCAACGGGCATGTGCAGTAGCGTCGACTGTGACACGTCAATGGCCCATGCAGCGCAGGCGGTTGTACGCGGAGTCCGTCCACTGCAAAGAAGGAGTGAAGTGACCGTGAACGAACGGAATGAACTGAACGAACGCCCGTGGCTGAACGCCGATCTTCCGGTCGAAGAGCGCGTCGAGCTGCTGCTCGCCGAGATGACTCTCGAAGAGAAGGCAGGGCTGTTCTTCCAGACCATGATCGTCATGGGCGAAGGTGGCGAGTTGTCAGACGGGAACGCCGACTTCGGCATCCCATCGACCAGCGAATACGTCGAGCGGCGACACATGAACCACTTCAACCTGCTCGGCGTCGCGCCCAAGGCCAGCGACATCGCCGCCTGGCACAACCGGCTGCAGGAGCTTGCAGCATCCACTCGCCTCGGCATCCCCGTTTCGATCTCCACCGATCCTCGACACTCGTTCAGCGACAACCCTGGGGCAACCATGTTCGCTGGCCCGTTCTCGCAGTGGCCAGAACCCCTCGGCCTCGCCGCGACTCGTGACGCAGAGCTCGTCGAACGCTTCGGCGACATTGCGCGACAGGAGTATCTCGCGGTCGGCATCCGTGTTGCCCTGCATCCGCAGGTCGACCTCGCAACCGAACCGCGCTGGGCGCGCCAGCTGCAGACCTTCGGAGAGGATGCCGAGCTCGCAGGCGAACTCGGCGCCGCCTATGTGCGCGGATTCCAGGGCGAGTCCTTCGGCCCAGGCTCGGTGTCGACCATGACCAAGCACTTCCCCGGAGGGGGGCCGCAAAAGGACGGCGAGGACCCGCACTTCGACTACGGTCGAGAGCAGGTCTACCCCGGCGATAACTTCGAACACCACCTCACGCCGTTCGAGAAGATATTCGCGGCAGGCGGCCGCCAGATCATGCCCTATTACGGCATGCCGATCGGCACCCAGTACGAGGAAGTCGGTTTCGGTTTCAACAAGGACGTTCTCACGGGGCTTCTGCGCGAGCGCTTCGGCTTCGACGGGATCGTCTGCACCGACTGGGGGCTGGTCACTGACCAAGCGATCATGGGAACGAACTTCTCCGCCCGCGCGTGGGGCGTCGAGCACCTCACGCCCGCCGAGCGCATGGTCAAAATCCTCGACGCCGGGGCCGACCAGTTCGGTGGTGAGAACGTGACGGATATGCTCATCGATCTGGTGCGCTCGGGGGATGTATCGGAGGAGCGCCTCGATGTGTCCGCCCGCCGACTGCTGCGTGAGAAGTTCGAGCTCGGGCTCTTCGACGACCCCTATGTCGACGTGGCTGCGGCCGACGCGATCGTCGGATCCGCAGAGTTCAGGGCGGCGGGGGAGCACGCGCAGCGCGCCTCGATCACGGTGCTCTCGAATGACGGCGTGCTGCCGCTGCGCCGCGGGATCAAGCTCTATGTCGAGGGCATCTCGCCGGAGGCGGCTGCGCGCTTCGGTGAGGTCGTTGCGACACCGGACGAGGCGGATGCTGCGATCCTTCGCCTGCAGGCGCCGTACGAGCAGCGCGGATCGATGTTCGAGAACTTCTTCCACGCGGGCTCTCTCGATTTTCCCGAGGAGGTCACCAAGCACGTCGCGGAGGTCGCGGCATCCGTCCCCACCGTTGTCGACGTGTTTCTCGATCGCCCGGCGATTCTCGAACCGATCGTCGGAGCGGCCGGCGCTGTCGTGGCGAACTGGGGAGCGAACGCGGATGCTCTGCTCGACGTGCTCACGGGAGTCGTACCAGCGACCGGCAAGCTGCCTTTCGATGTGCCGCGCTCGATGGCGGCCGTCGAGGCGTCGCGGCCCGACGTGCCCTTCGACACGGAGGATCCGCTGTTCCGCTTCGGGCACGGGCTGACGCTTTAGGCACGCGCCCGCAGGGGTGGGGGACTGTGCGAGAGAGACAAGGAGGGCGGGAGATGGGTCGGCATCCGATTGTGCGTAATCGACAGCCAACTTCGGATGCCGTTGTTGTACACCTACCATAAGGGTATCCCCCGCCTCTGAAAGGAATGCCATGGTCGACGTCGCAACTGTGTCCGAAGTGAAGAGTCCGCAGCTCGATGTGGAGCAGATCACCGAGCTTTTGATGGGCACCTGGGCCGACACTCGTCGGCAGGCCCGCGAAATGATCAAGGACTCAGCCTTCTGGCGCAAGGACGACCTCGGCAAGGACGAGCATCGCGAACGTGTGCTCAGCCAACTGCACCTGCTCGTCGAGAACAGGGCAGTGCACCGCGCCTTCCCGAAACGTCTGGGTGGAGGGGAAGACAACGGCGGCAACATCGCCGCTTTCGAAGAGCTGGTCGCCGCCGACCCCAGCCTGCAGATCAAGTCAGGCGTTCAGTGGGGTCTATTCGGCTCCGCAGTGTTGCAGCTGGGCACTGCCGAGCACCACGATAAGTGGTTGCCGGGCATCATGAGCCTTGAGATTCCTGGCGCCTTCGCGATGACCGAGATCGGTCACGGCTCCGATGTCGCCGCTGTCGGCACGACTGCGACCTACGACCCGGAGACCGAGGAGTTCGTCATCCACACGCCGTTCCGCGCGGCGACGAAGGAATACCTCGGCAATGCGGCGCTGCATGGGGTGGCAGCGACGGTGTTCGCTCAGTTGATCACGAACGGCGTCAACCACGGCGTGCACTGCTTCTATGTTCCGCTGCGCGGTGAAGACGGTGCCGATCTTCCCGGAATCGGGCGCGAGGATGACGGCCTCAAGGGCGGCCTCAACGGCATCGATAACGGGCGCCTCAGCTTCGATCACGTCCGCATTCCGCGTACGAACCTGCTCAATAAGTACGGTGATGTCGCAGCCGACGGCACCTACACGAGCCCGATCGACAGCCCTGGTCGCCGGTTCTTCACGATGCTCGGCACGCTTGTGCAGGGCCGCGTCTCCCTCGACGGTGCGGCGTGCTGGGCATCCGCTCTGGGTCTCAAGATCGCGGTCACCTACGCCACCGAGCGTCGGCAGTTCGATGGTCCTGACGGTCAGGAGGTCGTGCTGCTCGACTACGGCAAGCATCAGCGCCGATTGCTGCCGCGCCTGGCGACCACGTACGCCCAGATCTTCGCGCATGACGAGTTCTTGCAGAAGTTCGACGGAGTGTTCTCGGGCCGCACCGACACCCCCGATGACCGGGAGGATCTGGAGACTCTGGCTGCCGCGCTCAAGCCGCTGTCGACCTGGCACGCTCTCGACACGCTGCAGGAGGCGCGCGAGGCGTGCGGTGGTGCCGGGTTCATGTTCGAGAACCGCCTGGTGGGGCTGCGCGCCGACCTTGACATCTACGTCACCTTCGAGGGTGACAACAATGTGCTGCTGCAACTGGTCGGCAAGCGTCTGCTGACCGATTATGCGAAGCAGTTCGCCGGGAAGGATGCTGCGGCGCTGGCCAAGCTCGTTGCCTCGCAGACCGCTGGCAAAGTGTTCCATGGTGCCGGGCTGCGCCAGCTCGGGCAGACCGTCGGCGACCTCGGCTCCACGGCCAGGTCTGTCGAGCGGGGTCTTCGCGAGGAACAGCAGCACGAGCTGCTTACCGGTCGCGTGCAGCAGATGGTCGCCGACATCGCCGGTCGACTGCGTGCCGCGGGCAAGGACAAGGCGCTCGGCGCGCGGCTGTTCAACGAGAATCAGGCCGAGCTCATCGAGGCCGCCCGCGCGCACGGTGAGCTGCTGCAGTGGGAGGCGTTCACCGATGGCGTTCGGCGAGCGACGGATGCCGATACCAAGAAGGTGCTCACCTGGCTGCGCGATCTGTTCGGCCTGCAGCTCATCGAAAAACACCTGGCCTGGTACCTCATCAACGGTCGGCTTTCGACGCAGCGCGCTGCGGCGGTGTCCAGCTACATCGATCGGCTGTGCGCGCGCTTGCGTCCGTATGCGCTGGACCTCGTCAACGCGTTCGGCTATGAGCAGGAGCACCTGCGTGCGCCGATCGCGTCTGGCGCCGAAAAGGCCCGCCAGGATGAGGCGCGCGAGTATTACGCTGCGCTCGCGGCATCCGGTAACGCCCCGGTGAACGAGAAGGCGCTCAAGCGCCGCGCTGAGCGAGCAACGCGAGACGACGTGAAGAAGCGCTGAGGGTACATCCAACCAATTCGTGCCATGACGCCGCGCGGCCATCGGAACCTTACCTTCCACACCGGCAAGCCTCACACTCAATGAACCTGAGGCATCAACCCCATCCATGCGGTCAAACAAGCTGAGGCACGTCGGAGACTTGATTGTTCAGGACGAGGCTGGGATGATTGAGGCTCTCTTGCCTGTCGACCCGAACGATGAGATCGTCTCCTCGACTGGCATCGGCGTGGGTCTTCCCATTGAGGCCGCTGTTGCCGAAGCTGCTTTGGCTCCCGATGGCACGGTTGGCTACCCGGCGCTCACCGCCGCGGACGCTTCCGTCGCCGTCATAAGCAGCCCGCAGAATACTCGCATTCACACGATCATCCCGACCGCGGATTCACCGACGGAGTACAGCTATCCCATCTCTGACGCGACTCCGCGGCTGAACGATGACGGATCGGTCGATCTCGTAGGCGAGATCGCGCTGTGGAACGGCGAGGGAGAGCGGGTCGCGCAGGCTCGCATATTGGGCAAGATTGGGATCCCGTGGGCGATCGACGCGAATGGCGCGCCGGTATCAACGCACTTCGAAGTTCGTGGGAACACCGTCGTACAGGTTGCGGAAACAACTGCGGACACTGCCTTCCCGGTCGTGGCAGATCCTGACTTCTGGTGGTGGGCCGGAACGGTCGTCGGATGTGCTGCTGAGGTCAGCGCATTTGTAGTGGCCTGGGCGAAGCTACCGACCATCTTCGCCAAGGCAACGAAGATCATAAATGCACGTGCAAAGCTCTCCGCCGCACAGCGTAGCGCCGTGACTGCGACCGTGGCTTTCGGAGCATCGATGCTGACTGACCTTCTGGGTATCGGCACGTGCGCATCTCTGGTCAGGGCGTTGTAGTCACGTCGAGTGCAGAGGAATTGCGATGAACCATGGTGTTTTTCCGCCCGGCGTGATTGTGATGCTGGCTTCCGTCGGCGTGGGCTTGATCTTCCTTCACATGCGTCTCTCGCGGCGCAATCCTGTGTGGCTCGGACTCATCGTGCCAGTTGTCTACGTAAGTGGTGCCGGGGTGATGGTGTTCCTCGCGCCACCCAGCGGGGGACTGATAGTTGGCTACGGACTCACACTCGTCGCACTGCTCATCGTGTGGTGGGCAGGAGAAGACGAGCGCAAGCGTCGCCGTGGTGATGGCGCCATCGAACCTAGCTCCGAGCCGCCTCTGAGTGGAGCGGGATGAGAATCACGGCGGCCAACTAAGTGCGGTCTCCATCGGTACCTGCCGGTTCTCGAGGGTATCGAAGTGCTTGGATCGGCCGGGGCTTCCGTTATGTGAGCAATGTGATCTGGGAGAAGCGCCGGAAGGACGGCGGGGTCTCCCGTGAGTGTCGGTGGTGTACGGCACCATGGCTTGATCCGCAACGAGGAGGTGCCTGCCGTGAGCATGAGGACACGCGCGAAGAAAAGATCTGATGAAGATCTATTAGATCTTTTTCGACACGATGCGCTCATGCCTGCCACTATCGATATGCCATCGTCGCTCGCCGAGGTTCCACCTCTCCCTTCGGTGGACGGCGGCTTCAAAACGGTGCTTGCTGACCCTCCGTGGAGGTTCGCGAACCGCACAGGGAAGGTCGCTCCGGAGCACCGACGACTTGACCGCTACGGCACCATGGATCTGGAAGAGATCAAGGCACTCCCCGTGGGCGAAGTGACTGCGAAGGACGCTCACCTCTACCTCTGGGTGCCCAACGCGTTGCTTCTCGAGGGTATCGATGTGCTCCAGGCCTGGGGCTTCCGCTATGTGAGCAATGTGATCTGGGCGAAGCGACGGAAGGACGGTGGTCCCGATGGTCGCGGTGTCGGGTTCTACTTCCGGAACGTCACTGAACCTATCCTCTTCGGAGTCAAGGGATCCCTGCGGACGCTCGCTCCGGCTCGTTCCACAGTCAACATGATTGAGACCCGAAAGCGTGAGCACAGTCGTAAGCCCGACGAGCAGTACGATCTTATCGAGTCCTGCTCACCCGGACCCTACCTTGAGATGTTCGCTCAATACGCGCGACCAGGTTGGAGCGCCTGGGGTAACGAGTCAGATGACGCGGTTGAGCCCAAAGGCAAGACGCACCGAGGTTACGAGGGCGGAAAGATCGAGGAGTTCCCGACGTTGGAGCCTAACGAGCGAATGAGCGGGTGGCTGTCAGATCGTGTCGCTCGCATCCTGGTCGAGGAGTACGAAGCGGGTGCTTCGGTTCAGGATCTGGCTGATTCCTCCGGTTACTCGATCACTCGCGTAAGAGCCCTCCTCGTCAAAGGTGGCGTTGAGTTTCGGGGGCGCGGTCGACCGCGGAAAGTGCTAGCCTCGAGATTTCACCGTTGAAGGATTCCGGGGTCGTGTCGTAGACGTGGAAAGTGCTCCTGACCTGGGAGAATGGTTCTTGTCTAGGGAACGATTCGCTCAGTTTGAGGAGCACCTTCAG
>JASGEY010000096.1:0-11030 GCA_047605925.1 Microbacterium sp. | reverse complement strand
GGACGCTGAGTACGCCGTGGTGAAGAACACGCTGACCAAGATCGCCGCCAACAAGGCCGGCATCACCGCGCTGGACGACGACCTCAAGGGTCCGTCGGCTGTCGCGTTCGTGCACGGTGACTTCGTCGCCACTGCCAAGGCTCTTCGTGACTTCGCCAAGGCCAACCCGCTTCTCGTGATCAAGGCCGGCATCTTCGAGGGCAACGCCCTCACCGCCGACGAGGTCAACAAGTACGCCTCGCTCGAGAGCCGCGAGGTTCTGCTGGCGAAGGCTGCGGGCATGATGAAGGCCACGATGGGCAAGGCAGCAGCCACCATCGATGCTCTTCGCGAAAAGCTGGAGACCGCTGAGGCCGCGTAAGCGTCCGGCGTTCTCGACCAACAAACCCCATCTATCTAGGAGATAAATCATGGCGAAGCTCACCACCGAAGAGCTGCTCGAGCAGTTTGCCGACCTCACCCTCGTCGAGCTCAGCGAGTTCGTGAAGGCGTTCGAGGAGAAGTTCGACGTCACCGCTGCTGCGCCCGTCGCCGTCGCAGGCGCCGCTGGCGGCGCGGGCGAGGCCGCTGCCGAAGAGGAGAAGGACTCGTTCGACGTCGTCCTCGAGGCTGCTGGCGACAAGAAGATCCAGGTCATCAAGGTCGTCCGCGAGCTCACCTCGCTCGGCCTTGGCGAGGCGAAGGGTGTCGTCGACGGCGCTCCGAAGGCCGTCCTGGAGGGCGTCAACAAGGAGGCAGCCGAGAAGGCCAAGGCCGCTCTCGAGGAGGCTGGCGCAACGGTTACCCTCAAGTAATCGCGTCTGCGTCGCAACGCTTCTGCGAAGGCCCCGGGTTTCCCGGGGCCTTCGTGCGTTTCAGCTGCCGGGCGGAGCCGTCGAGTTGCGCACGACGAGAGCGGATGCCGTCACCACGCGCTCGATCTCGCCTTCGGGCTCGTCGATGCGCTTGTGCAGTAGCCGCACCGCCTCGTGCCCCTGTTTGCGCGGTGATTGGCGGATCGTGGTGAGGCTGAACATCGCCGCGTGCTGATGGTCGTCGATGCCCACCACGCTGAGCTCCGTCGGCACAGCGATCCCCAGCCGTCGCGCCGCGATGGTCGCACCGATCGCCGCTTCATCGCACACGCCGACGATGGCTGTGGGGCGCCGGCGCCGGTCGCCGAGCAGCTCGACGGCGGCGTCGTAGCCGCCCGGCATGGTCGGCGCCGCGTCGACGATGCGCGCCGCATCGGGCAGCCCAGCAGTGCCGAGCGCCTCGAGGTACCCGTCGACACGCCGTGCGTCGCCGAAACTCGGCATCGCGGCATCCGTCGGTGCACCGACGAATGCGATGTCGCTGTGCCCGAGCTCGAGCAGGTGCTCGGTCGCGATGCGGGCTGCGGCTATGTCGTCGATCGAGACGGCGCTGCACCCCTCGCTGTACGGGCCAACGCTCACCAGCGGGCGCTGTGAGCGCTGCAGCCGCTCAAGTTCATTCGCGCTGGGTTGGATTCCGACGGCGATGATCCCGTCGAAACGCCGACGGGGGAGAACAGCGTCGAAGAGGCGCTCTCTGGTGGTGGTTGCTTCGCGGATGCCGTAGAGCGCGAGCTCATAGTCACGTTCGAACAGTGCTTCCTGGATGCCGGCAAGGAGTTCGGCGAAGTACCAGCGATCGACCGGGGGCATGATGACGCCGACGGTCTGGGTGCGACCGGTCGCAAGGCTCGTCGCAGAAGAGTGCGCTACATACTGCAGTTCGGCTGCGACGTCACTCACTCGCTGCCTGGTCCGCTCTGATACATACCCGTTGCCGCTGAGGGCGCGGCTCGCGGTCGCTTTCGAGACGCCAGCGCGCGCGGCGACGTCCGCGATTGTGCTCATCGGTCCTCCTCGACCTCGCGCGGCAGTGCCGTTCGACAGTTTAGCCGCGAACGCTCCGCATCGGAACCGGTTCCACATAGAAAAGGCGCGAGCACTTCTGAGAGCGCTTGTGATCACGAAGAGTGGATGCCAATTTGTGATTTTTGGGCATTGTGTCGGGAGGTGGGCGCCGGTAGGTTAGCGTGGAATCGGTTCCCGATCGAGCCACTGGATGGCATCGATCGAGGTATGGGGCCAGTTACTCGAAGAGGAGAAACCACATGGGTCTGTCACAGCGTTCACGGCGATTGGTGCCGCTCGCATTCCTGGGGGTGGCCGGTGTCGCCCTCGCAGGATGCGGTGCGCCCGGCGCGCCGGGAGGAAGCGAGGGCGAGTCCGAGGACTCGAACACTGTCACCATCTACGGCACGATCGTCGACGACGAGGCCGCGCTGCTGCAGGAGTCCTGGGCCGACTGGGCCGAGGAGAACGGCATCACCATCAAGTACGAGGGCAGCCAGGACTTCGAGACGCAGCTCGGCACTCGTGCTCAGGGCGGCAACCCGCCGGACATCGCAATTTTCCCGCAGCCCGGTCTGCTCGCAGACTTCGCAAGCCGCGACTACCTGAAGCCGGCGCCAGCCGAGGTCGAAGAGAACGCGAACGAGTACTGGACCAAGGACTGGGTGAACTACGGCACCGTCGACGGCACGTTCTACGGTGCGCCGCTCATGGCCAACGTCAAGGGGTGGATCTGGTACTCGCCGTCGAAGTTCGCGGAGTGGGGCGTCGAGGTGCCGACCACTCTCGACGAGCTCAACACGCTCACCTCCGCCATTCAGTCGAAGACCGGCACTGCGCCGTGGTGCGTCGGCTTCGAATCGGGTACCGCGACGGGCTGGCCTGGGACGGACTGGATCGAGGACTATGTGCTGCGGGAGTCGGGCACCGAGGTCTACGACGACTGGGTCGCCGGCGATGTGCCGTTCACGGACGAGGCGATCAAGACCGCTTTCGACTCGGTAGGTGAGATCCTGCTGAACCCGAGCTACGTCAACGCAGGTTTCGGCGACGTGCGCTCGATCAACTCGACGGCGTTCGGTGATGTCGCGGCCAAGGTCGCCGACGGATCGTGCGCGCTCACGCACCAGGCTTCGTTCCTGTCAGGCTTCTACCCTGATGGCACGAACATCGCCCCGGATGGCGATGTGTGGGCGTTCATGCTCCCGGGCAAGACATCGGGCGAGACGACGGTCACCGGTGGTGGCGAGATCGTGGGCGCATTCAGTGACTCTGAGGCCACGCAGAAAGTGCTCGCGTACTTGTCGAGCCCTGAGTGGGCGAACAGCCGCGTCAGCCTTGGCGGCGTTACCAGCGCCAACAACGGTCTCGACCCGGAGAATGCTGAGGACCCTATCCTGCAGGAGACCATCAAGATCCTCCAGGATCCCGACACCACGTTCCGCTTCGATGGCAGCGACTTGATGCCGGGTGCGGTCGGGGCCGGCACGTTCTGGAAGGGCATGGTCGACTGGGTCAACGGGGCGTCGACGGATGACGTGCTCACGCAGATCCAGACCGGTTGGCCGTCCAGCTGATCGTCTAGGGAGGGCCGTCCGAAGGGGCGGCCCTCCCCGTCATCTGCCAGGAGCGCGCAGCGTCGCGCGCTCCTGTCTCTCGCAGTCCTGCGTCATGAAGGGAATTCCGTGACCGCACAATCGTTCTTCACCTGGGTGGGGTCGCTTCCACCTATCCTCCAAGCCGTGGTTGTTGTTATCGCCTTCGCGGTGGTCGTGGCCGCCATCCTCTTTCTCGTGGACATCGCTCCTCGTAAGGGAACGCTGTACACCGGCATCCGCCTCGCGATGTGCCTACTCATCCCGCTCGCCGTGATGTGGTTCTTCCAGTCCTACTACTGGGCGATGGGGGTTGCCGTGCTCGTCGGCGCGCTCTTCTTCCTCTTGGACTTCAGATCTCGCGATGGTGCGGGTTATCTGATCCAGCTTGTGGCATTCATGACTCCAGCAATGCTCCTGTTGCTCGTCGGTCTCATCTTGCCTTCAATCCAGACCATGTACTCGTCGTTCTGGAACTCCACTGGCAAGGAGTTCGTCGGCCTCACGAACTATGTCTGGATCTTCACCCAGTCCGATGGCATCACCTCAGTGATCAACTCGATCATCTGGGTGCTGCTCGTGCCTGTCATCTCGACACTCGTCGGCCTCGCATATGCGGTGTTCATCGACCGCACGCGCGGAGAGAAGGTCTACAAGGTTCTGGTGTTCATGCCGATGGCCATCTCCTTCGTCGGCGCCGGTATCATCTGGCGCTTCATGTACGAGTACCGCGGCGGTGAGTTCACGCAGATCGGATTGCTCAATCAGATCATGGTCTGGTTCGGCGGCACGCCGCAGCAGTGGTTGCTGAACGAGCCATGGAACAACCTGTTCCTCATCGTGGTGCTCATCTGGGTGCAGACAGGTTTCGCGATGGTGGTGCTGTCGGCGTCCATCAAGGGTGTACCGGCCGAGCTCCTCGAGGCCGCTGAGCTTGACGGGGCAAACGCATGGGAGCGCTTCTGGGCGGTCACCGTGCCTTCGATCCGCCCCGCGCTGATCGTCGTGCTCACCACCATATCGATCGCCTCGCTGAAGGTCTTCGACATCGTGCGCACCATGACCGCAGGTAACTACGGCACATCGGTGCTCGCGAACGAGATGTACACGCAGTTCTCGAAGTTCGAAGCCGGGCGAAGTGCTGCCCTGTCTGTGATCCTGTTCATCCTGGTGCTGCCGATCGTCATCTACAACGCGCGCCAGATCAAGAAGCAGAGGGAGGTGCGCTGATGGCTACCGTGACCACCGATTCACAGAGCACTCGTGCAGTCACGACGGGTGGACGCCTGGACGCCTCGGCCGGGCGCGCACGTAAGAGCCTGTCGCGGCCCTGGGCGTCGATCGCATCGATCGTCATCGCATTCCTCTGGACGCTGCCGACGCTCGGGCTGTTCATCTCGTCGTTCCGGCCGAAGGACCAGATCTCCTCATCCGGCTGGTGGGAGTTCTTCGTCAATCCGCAGGTGACGCTGGACAACTACGCACAGGTGCTGCAGTCCGGCACCACGCAGTTGACCATTGTGGAATCGTTCGTCAACTCGATCGCGATCACGATTCCGGCGACACTCATTCCGCTGATGATCGCGTCGATGGCGGCATATGCGTTCGCCTGGATCGAGTTCAAGGGGCGCAATGCGCTGTTCATCTTCGTGTTCGCGCTGCAGATCGTGCCGATCCAGATGGCACTCGTGCCGTTGCTGAGTTCGTTCTCTCGCGGCATCAACCTGTTCGGGCTGCAGGTCACGACACCGCTCGGAGCCTCGCAGGGGTACGCGCAGGTGTGGATAGCGCACACGATGTTCGCTCTGCCACTGGCGATCTACCTGCTGCATAACTTCATGTCGGAGATCCCGGGCGAGATCATTGAGGCTGCGCGCGTCGACGGGGCCTCTCGTGGGCAGATCTTCTTCCGTGTGGTGCTGCCGCTGACAATGCCGGCAATCGCTTCGGTCGCGATCTTCCAGTTCCTCTGGGTGTGGAACGATCTGCTCGTCGCCCTCGTCTTCGCCGACGGGGCAGCGGCACCGATCACGAAGCTCCTGGCCGAGATCACCGGAACGCGAGGGAACGACTGGTATCTGCTGACGGCTGGTGCCTTTGTGTCGATCATCGTGCCGCTGATCGTGTTCTTCTCTTTGCAGCGCTACTTCGTGCGAGGGCTGCTCGCCGGGTCGACGAAGGGCTGACCCACGAACGGCTGACCCAGGATGTAACGAGAGGGCTCGGGTGGCAGGCGCGGACGTAGTCTGAAAGACATGTCCGATCACGCATTCGCCACCCGAGCCATCCATGCAGGCCAGGCACCCGATCCAACGACGGGGTCGATCATCCCACCGATCTACCAGTCGTCGACTCATGTGCAGGACGGCATCGGCGGGTTCCGTCAGGGTTTTGAGTACAACCGCGCTGGCAACCCGACGCGCTCCGCCCTCGAAACGCAGCTCGCAGCTCTCGAAGGCGGAGCGAGCGCGCTGTCGTTCGCGTCGGGGCTCGCAGCCGAAGACGCGGTACTGCGCGGCATCCTGGCCCCTGGTGACCATGTCGTTATCGGCAACGACGTCTATGGCGGCACCTACCGCCTGCTCACCAAAGTTCTGGCGCCCTGGGGAATCGAGACGACAACGGTGGAGATGTCGGATGCCGACCAGGTGCGTGCCGCGCTCCGGCCTGAGACCCGGATCGTCTGGGTCGAGACTCCCAGCAACCCGCTGCTCAAAATCGTCGACATCGCCTCCCTGGCTGAGATCGCGCACGCGGCTGGCGCTGTGCTCGTCGTCGACAACACTTTCGCGTCCCCCGCGCTGCAGCTTCCGCTCGCTCTGGGCGCTGACCTTGTCGTTCATTCGACGACCAAGTACCTCGGCGGACATTCCGACGTTCTCGGCGGTGCCGTTGTGTTCGGTGACGACCGCTTTGTTGAGGCCGTCACGTTTCAGCAGTTCGCCGTTGGCGCGGTCTCGGCGCCCATGGATGCCTGGCTTACGACGCGCGGTATCAAGACCCTCGCCGTGCGGGTGCGCCAGCACTCGGCGAATGCGCAGGCGATCGCCGAGTGGGCTGAAGCTCGCCCTGAGTTCGAGCGGGTTTACTATCCAGGGCTGGCATCGCACCCTGGGCATGAGCTCGCAACACGACAGATGAGCGGATTCGGCGGGATGCTGTCGCTGGCGCTCGCGAACGGAGCGGATGCTGCGCGAGCGTTCGCTGAGTCGACCGAGCTGTTCCAGCTCGCCGAATCTCTCGGGGGAGTGGAGTCGCTCATCGGCTATCCGCCGGATATGACGCACGCTTCGGTGCGTGACACCGCGCTGGCCGTGCCGGAGAATGTCGTCCGCCTCTCGGTCGGGATTGAGGACGTGGCCGACCTCATTGCTGACCTAGAGGGTGCCCTCGGCAGAATCGGCTGATCCCGTCCCGTCGGTCGGCTGAGCCAGTCCCGTCGGTCAGCTGAGATCCCGTCTGCATGCCGAGATCCGGCCTGTGAGCCTGCAGACGGAATCTGAGCATGCAGACGGGACGGAGTACCATGGACACTTCCGCCGTCGAATCGATTCGAAGCAAGCATCCGAAAGTCTTCAGTGTCTGACAAACCCCGCACGAACACCGGCGCAATCCGCACGCTCGGATCGAATCCGGCCACCGCGCCGATCGTGTTGCACCCTGGCGACGCGATCTCGAACGGCCGCCGAATCCTCTACATCGTGGTGCTGGGGGCGCTGACCGCACTCGGCCCGTTCACGATCGATCTGTATCTGCCGGCTTTTCCAATCCTCGAGAAGGATTTCCACACGACATCCGCAGCTATTCAGCTGACGCTCACCGGCACGATGATCGGTTTCGCGCTTGGTCAACTCGTCGTCGGTCCGCTCAGCGACAAGGTCGGACGCCGAATCCCCCTCATCGTCGTCACTGCATTGCACGTCGCTGCGAGTGTCGCAGCCGCGATCTCGCTGACGCTGCCGCTGCTCAGCGTCGCCCGCGTGCTCATGGGAATCGGGGCGGCGGCAGGTGGCGTCGTAGCGACGGCCATCGTGCGCGACCTGTTCGGCGGCAGGCGCCTCGTCGTGATGCTCTCGCGACTGGCTCTGGTGTCGGGCGTTGCTCCGGTTGCGGCACCTCTCATCGGCTCATGGCTGCTATCTCTCATGCCGTGGCGTGGCATCTTCGTGTTCCTCGCGGTGTACGCAGTAATCATGCTCGTCGCTGCAGTCGCATTCATTCCTGAGACGCTGCCGGTTGCGCGTCGGCAAGACAGAGGCGGAGCCACGGTGCTTCAGAGGTACCGTTCGGTGCTCTCTGACCGCGTGTTCATCGGCGTCCTCATCATCGGCGGGATGACATTCTCAGGGGTGTTCTCATACCTGTCGGCTTCGCCGTTCCTCTTCCAGCAGGTGCACGGATTGGACGCCCAGCAATACGGGATGCTGTTCGCAATGAACTCCCTTGGTCTCGTCGTCGGCGTTCAGCTGGCTTCGCGGCTGGCCGCGCGCTTCGGTCCACAGTGGGTCATGGCGTACTCCACTTCGGTGTTGCTCATAGCCGGCGTCGCGATCGTCGTCACAGATCAGTTGGGCCTGGGGCTCTGGGGCACCGTCATCCCGTTGTTCGTGTTCATGCTGGCCTGCGGATTCACTTTCCCGAATGTGCAGGTGTTGGCTCTCGATCGCCACGGCAAAGCGGCGGGGACTGCAGCATCCGTCATCGGCGCCTCCAATTTCGGGATCGCGGGTCTCATCTCGCCGCTCGCCGGTTGGCTTTCGAACGGTTCCGGGATCACCGCGACGACGATGGCTTCGGTGATGGTCGGGTGCGCTGTCGTTGGAGTGCTTGCGCTCTGGTTGATCGTGCGTCCGCGCACTGTGGGTATGCTCCAGCCCTGATCGAAGGCACAATGGTGCGATGAGACGACGGATGCTGGCGGGCTGGGGTGCCGGCCTGCTCGCAGCCGCGCTACTGCTGGGCGTCGTGCTCGTGGCGGTGGATGCTGGGCTTTTCGGACTCGATTCGTGGTGGAACGGGTTCGTGGCGGCGTATCGCAGTGACGGCATGGTCGACTTCGCCCTGGTGCTTAACGCGATCGGAGGCGGTTGGGTCGCGATCTTCGCTGTTCCTCTGGCCGTGGTTGTTGCGCTGCTGATCGCCCGACGCTGGCGGGCTGCGGTTTTCGCGGCGATGTGCTTTATGGCGAGTGCTGGCGCTGTGCAGCTGGTCAAGCATCTGTTCGGCAGGGCGCGACCCGATGGGATGATCGTGGCCAGCGACTTCGGTTCATTCCCTTCGGGGCATACAGCGAATGCCGCAACGAACGCTTGCGTCGCGGTGGTGCTTATTCCTCGTGTGTGGATCGCCATTCTCGGCTCTTGCTGGACCGTCGCGATGGCGCTGTCGCGCACCTTCCTGTCGGTGCACTGGGCGACAGACACGCTCGGCGGCGCGCTGATCGGTTCGGCCGTCGTGCTGCTGCTGGCGGCATGGCTGCTGCCGTGGGTGCGGGCTGTCCGTCTGCTCGATCCGACCCCGAGGAGTGTCGCGTGAGCGTGATCAGACGCTACCGGCCGGGCGATCGCGCGGCACTGTACGAGATTTGTCTGAAGACAGCGGATGCCGGGGGAGATGCCACCGGCATCCTCTCAGATGACTCACTGTGGGGCGATCTGTTCGCGGTCCCCTACGTTGAGCGCCACCCCGATCTCGCGTGGACTGTCGAGTCCGATGACGGCCGCGCGGTCGGTTACATCGTCGCCACCGAGGACACCGACGCCTTCTACACCTGGTTCCGCGATGAGTGGTGGCCGGGGCTCGCGGAAAGGTATCCGAGGCCGACGAAAACTGTGACCCGCGAGGACCGCATGGTCGCGTACGGGTACTCGCGAGCGCCCGGCATTGAGCCGCACGCGGTGGAGTATCCGGCGCACCTGCACATCGACCTGTTGCCCGAGACGCAGGGGCAGGGGCTTGGTCGGCGCCTCATCGAGCACGTCTTCGCCGAGCTGACCCGGCGCGGCGTCGCGGGTTTGCACCTCGGCGTTGATCCAGCGAATGCGGGGGCCGCGGCCTTTTACGAGCGGCTCGGCATGACGGAGTGTGCAACGGGGACCGGGAAGAGTTACGGGGTTAAGTTCGGGTGAAGCCTTCGGCATCCTGCAGTGCATCCGCTGTTCTGCAGTGCCGGATGCCGGGATCGTGTCCTGCAGGATGGTGAATCCACTGCAGCACAGGAGGGGCCGCGCTTCGCGACCCCTCCGTTCACATCTGGCGGTGACGGCGGGACTCCGCGCTTCGCGAGGCTCAGGGCTCCCCGAATCCCACGGCATCAAATAAACGTCGCATGACCCCCGCTACGCGAGGGTCATGCGACGTTTGGCGGTGACGGCGGGATTCGAACCCGCGGTTGCTTGCACAACACACGCTTTCCAAGCGTGCTCCTTCGGCCGCTCGGACACGTCACCAGGGAACAACCTGAACAGTCTAGCCGATCGGCGATGGGCACGATGACCGCGCCCACCGCGTAAAATCCAGGGGTGGCAACCCCCAAGATCATCCTCTTCTACGTCTTCACTCCGCTCGCCGACCCCGAGGCGATTCGGCTGTGGCAGCGTGACCTCGGCGAATCGCTCGGGCTGCGTGGGCGGCTGATCATCTCGAAGCACGGCATCAACGGAACCCTCGGCGGCGACGTCCTAGTGCTGAAGAAATGGGTGCGCAGGTTCCGCAGCTACGCGCCCTTCAAGAACGTCGACATCAAATGGAGCGACGGCACGGGTGTGGATGCCGATGGCCGCAGCCTCGACTTCCCCAAGCTCAGCGTCAAGGTGCGCGAAGAGATCGTGTCGTTCGGGGTCCCCGGTGAGTTGCAGGTCGATGAGCACGGCGTGATCGGAGGCGGCGCACGGCTCACTCCTGAGGCGCTGCACGAGCTCATCGACCAGCGCGGCGACGAGGTCGTGTTCTTTGACGGCCGCAACGCCCTCGAGGCGCAGATAGGCCGTTTCAGGAACGCGATCGTCCCCGACACCGAGACAACGCGCGACTTCGTGCGCCTGCTCGACTCCGGGGTATACGACGACCTCAAGGGCAAGCCGGTTGTCACATACTGCACGGGCGGCATCCGTTGCGAAGTGCTGTCGAGCCTGATGACGTCCCGTGGTTTCGGCGAGGTCTATCAGCTCGAAGGCGGCATCGTCCGCTACGGCGAAAAGTACGGTGACGATGGGCTTTGGGAAGGCTCGCTCTACGTCTTCGACAAGCGCCGCTCGATGGACTTCTCCGACCGTGCTGCGGTTATCGGAGTGTGCGCGGGCTGCGGCTCGGCGACGAACCGCACCGCGAACTGCCCTGACCGGTCGTGTCAGACCCAGTCCGTGGTGTGCTCGACCTGCACGGCCGTTCCCTGCGCGGCGCACGCCGCCTGATCCGCCGCGCGCGCGGTGGCGTCCGCGGCGGCGAGGGAGCGCGGTGCCAGCAGCGCCTGCAGCCGGGCTCGCCGGTCGACGCTCAGGCGCAGCCCGCGCACACTCCGATAACCGCAGCACGGTCGGAGAAGTCCATCGAGCGGCGCTTGTCGAAGACGTAG
>JASGEY010000095.1:0-4615 GCA_047605925.1 Microbacterium sp. | reverse complement strand
TCCACCATCAACGCAACGACATGATCCTTCGGCCTGGGCACGACAGCGGCTCCTCCCGATCAAAGTATCAATCAGGACAAGCCAACCCTCAACATACCCAAACCATTAGCAGCGACACGCTACTAGGTCGATGAGACCCGAGGTTTCGTGATCGCGAGTGCCGATGGCCGCAGTGCTGCTATGCGCATCGTCCGATGTCTCAGCGACAGCTACCGACGGAAGGGGAGTCAAAGCGGACACTGCGACTAAGCCAACCAGCCAGCCACCCGATGCTCGTGAACGAATCATCGTTTCCATGGCGTCCTCCGATCATTCCTTGCGACCACCGTTGGTCGACAGGTTCCATCTATCCAAGCTGTGAAGATCAGAGACCGCAAGGGGCGGCGTCGACATGCGGACTCCAGAAGGGGACGACCCCCTGATCTTGGGCACGATTTCGATTGGATTTATGCCGCTTCCGCGATGGCAGCGGATGCGTTGGTTTCGTGGGCGTTCAGGCTGAGGTTGCCGATCGCGGAGCGGCGTCCGCGGGTGCTGTAGGGGTTCACCCGCCGGAACACGGCCCGGTTGGCCGTGGGTATGTCGGGGAACGTGCGCGCGCCTTCGAGGAGCTCGCGTTTCACGGACGCGTTGAAGCTCCCCGCAATAGCGTTTATCCGCGGACGAGCTGATCACGCCCATCGACTGGGTGACCTGACTCGAATCCCGCAGAATCACCGGGAACGATCACGAGTTCATGAGTCTTCGCATCAGACGCAACCCAGGAAGTTCAATAACCGATAATGCACATTATGTCAGATAGAATAAGATAGCGTGGTGACGTGACCCCGACGCCCGCCTCCCCCACCAGCACAACACCGGGGTGGAGAGCGTGGCTCATCTGGTCGGTTGGGATTTTTGCCTACATGCTCGCGATCACGAATCGCACATCGCTCGGCGCTGTGGGCGTCGATGCCGCGATACGTTTCGACGCCGACGCCTCAACTCTCGCCCTGTTCGCTGTTGTACAGCTCGCCGTCTACGGCGGCATGCAGATCCCCGTCGGCGTACTGCTGGACCGTTACGGCGCTCGACCGATCATGACCATCGGGATGGTCCTGATGGCCGTAGGACAGCTGACTATGGCCCTGTCCCCCAGCATCGGGATTGCGATTATTGCACGCCTGCTCCTCGGAGCCGGTGACGCCACCATCTTCCCCGCCGTGCTTCGTCTCATCGCAACCTGGTTCCCCGCACAGCGAGGACCGCTCATGGTGCAGTTCACCGGGCTCCTCGGCCAGGCCGGTCAGCTCGTCGCCCTTCTCCCTCTGGCTGCGCTGCTTCACTCAACGAGCTGGTCGATCGCTTTCGGGAGCGTCGCCGGCCTCGGCATCCTGTTCGCCATCCTGCTTTTCGCAGTCATCCGAAACCACCCGCCGGAGCGCGGTTCCGACGTGACGGTGAACACCGACACCGGCGCGGTCCAGGTGGTGACGTCGACTGTCGATACCGGCGTCGGGATCCGCGCAGCGTGGTCGCACCCCGGCACAAGACTCGCCTTCTGGTCGCACTTCACCTCACCGTTCGCCGGCACAGCATTCGTACTGCTGTGGGGTATGCCGTTCCTCACCGCAGGCCAAGGTCTCGACACCGCACACGCTGCCGGCATCATTTCGGTCTACGTCGTCGCAGGCATGGTACTCGGCCCTGTGATGGGTGACCTGTCGCGAAGACTCCCCCACCATCGTTCTTTCGGTCTCATCGTGCCGTCGGTGGGTGTGCAGTTCGTCGCCTGGCTCGCAGTGGTCGTTTTCCCCGGCCCACCCCCGATCTGGCTGCTCTATGTGCTCGCGATCGCACTCGCCACGGGAGGACCTGCGAGCATGATCGCCTTCGACCATGCCCGTGCACACAACCCGTCGCACCGGCTCAGCACGGCGACCGGGGTCACGAACGCTGGCGGGTTCATCGCCGCACTCATCGCCATATTCCTCATCGGCCTCGCGCTCGATATCCAAGGCGCAGGCACCCCGGAGAACTACACCTTCGAGGCCTTCAGGATTGCGTTCCTGATGCCAGTGCCGCTGTGGGTGATCGGCACGATATTCATCATCGTCGAGCGTAAGCGCACCCGCATCCGCATGGGTCTTTCCGCAGATCGATCGCGAGGCTGATGCGACCCTGCGTCTGTCTCGTCACAGTGAGCGCCATGCTCACCGATCATCGAGAGCTTGTCCCTTGCGGTCACTGAGCCCCCAGGCAGCTAGAGCCGCGAAGATGAAACATGCCCCGAAACCGATAAAAACAGCCAATGGTCCGCCAGCTGCCAGCATCACAGGCACCGCGAGAGGGGCGATGATCGATGCCAACCGACCAATGCCAGCCGCCCAGCCTGCACCGCTCCCCCGCAACGACGTCGGATAGATCTCCGGGGTGATCGCGTACAGCGCACCCCAAGCGCCCAGATTGAAGAAAGACAGCGCCATGCCTGCGCCAACGATCATCACTGGGGTCGTTGCTGTTCCGAAGACGAGAGCGGATGCTGCTGACCCCACCAGAAACACCGAGAGGGTGCTCCGGCGTCCCCACACCTCAATGAGCCAAGCAGCGAGTGCATAACCCGGCAGCTGAGCGAGGGTGATGATGAGAGTAAAACCGAAGGAACGAACGAGATCGAAACCGGCATCGACGAGGATGCTGGGCATCCAGATGAAGGCCCCGTAATAGGCGAAGTTAACGTACAGCCAGACGACCCACAGGCATGCCGTGCGCAGGCGGAACTCCGGATGCCAGAGCGTCGTCACCCGTGCGCGCGTTGTCGCTGTTATCGCCCGAGACGGCGGCTCCTTTCGGATGGCAGGGCCCGCCTCGATTCCGGCGGATTTCTCGAAGGATGCGACGACCGCCTCTGCCTCAGCGACGCGCCCGCGCAGCGTCAGCCATCGCGGCGACTCCGGCATACCGCCCCAGCGGACGACCAGCGCATACACAGCAGGGATAGCACCGAGAGCGAATGCCCAGCGCCACCCATCGGCGGATGCGGGAATGACGAGGTATCCGATCAGTGCAGCCGCAGTCCACCCGAGCGCCCAGAAGGCTTCGAGGATGACGATGAGCCGACCACGAATATGCGCGGGGGCGAGCTCGCTGATGTACGTCGACGCGACGGGAAGCTCGGCGCCAAGACCAAGTCCGACGAGGAATCTCAGCACGAGCAGCAGAGCGAGACCGCCGACGAGGGCGCTGGCACCCGTCGCCAGACCGTAGACGAGCAGGGTGATGGCGAACACCTGGCGGCGCCCTAGCCGGTCGGCGAGCAACCCGCCGATCGTCGCGCCGAGCGCCATGCCGATGAACCCCGCCGATGCGACCCACCCAGCCTCGGCCCTCGTCAAACCCCACTGCTGGGTGAGTGCGGCGAGAATGAACGAGATGACTCCGACATCCATCGCATCGAGCGCCCACCCGATGCCCGTACCGGTGAGGAGCTTGAGATGCTTCCTGGTGAACGGCAGCACGTCCAACCGTTCGGTCAGCGACGCACGTGTCGGCGCAGAGGTGTCACCCATGGATCTCATCGTAGGGCGCGGGAAAGGCCCTACGCGCGAAGAAGTGCCGTGCGCAAGGTGTCCAAACCGACCCCACCCAGGTCCAGAGCACGCTTATGGAACTCCTTGACGTCATAGTCAGCCCCGCGCTCGGCCTGGTACGCATCGCGCACCTGCTCCCAGATACGCTGACCCACCTTGTACGAGGGTGCTTGCCCCGGCCACCCGAGGTAGCGGTTCACCTCGAACTTCACGAACTGGTCCGACATGTTCACGTTCTCGCGCATGAAGTCGAGCGCATGCTCAGCATCCCACACTCCGGAGCCGTCAAGCCGCGGCTTACCGAGGTGCACACCGATATCGAGCACAACCCGAGCCGCGCGCATGCGCTGCCCGTCGAGCATCCCAAGGCGATCGGCAGGGTCGTTCAGGTAGCCGAGCTGCTCCATCAACCGTTCCGCGTACAGTGCCCACCCTTCGGCATGACCTGACGTTCCAGCGAGCAGCCGTCGCCACGAGTTCAGCTCGGCGCGGTTGTACACCGCTTGCGCGATCTGCAAGTGATGACCTGGAACGCCCTCGTGATAGACGGTGGTCAACTCTCGCCACGTGTCGAACTCGGTCACACCCTCCGGCACCGACCACCACATGCGACCGGGGCGCGAGAAGTCGTCAGTCGGACCCGTGTAGTAGATTCCACCTTCCTGGGTCGGTGCGATCATGCACTCCAGGGTGCGAATCTCCTCAGGAATATCGAAGTGGGATGCCCCGAGTTCTGCAACGGCGCGGTCGCTGGTCTCCTGCATCCATCGCTGCAGGGCATCGGTACCGACGAGCTTACGATCGGGATCCGCTTCGAGGTGGGAAACCGCCTCCGCCACTGAGGCACCAGGCAGGATTTCGTTCGCGATCGATGTCTGCTCAGCCACCATGCGGGCGAGTTCCTCACGACCCCACTCATAGTGTCAATGCCGAGTGAAGTTTCACCCCGTTTTGCCGTCTGAATCTTGACCCCGCTGGGGGTCAGTTCTTGTCGGTGCGGTCTTTCGCGATGAGGTCGCGGCGCCCATGGGTGCGGTAGGAGTCTC
>JASGEY010000094.1:0-34726 GCA_047605925.1 Microbacterium sp. | reverse complement strand
ATGGGTAACGTAAGACACGAGGACCTCCGTGGACTCGATCAGGTGTGATTACCCATATCGATACCGGAGGTCCTCACCTCATCCCGTCACACCACGCTGCACACAACGTCAATGGGAAGAACACCTAACGAGCATCCACGTGCGCGACGACGAGGTTACACACGGCGCTCAGGTGCTCCGGTTCACGCTGGTCGACGCGCTCAATGGCGACGTGCTGGGCACGGTGGACGTGGCGCGCAAGGAAGGCGTGGATGCTCCCCCGGCTGTACTGGCTGAGCTGACTGAGGCCAAGGCCACCCACCTGACCGTGTCGACCCAGGTGCGCGGCGAGAGCACTTGCAACGGCTGCCAGCCCGGCGAGTACAGCTACGACAGCCCGATCTGGCACACCTGGCGGGCGCTGCTCCAGTTCGACGTGGCAGGCTAGCCCGACGCCGCACGACCGTAGACGACCCTCTGGCGAGCGCTGGGGAGACTTCTGCCGTGTGGGGTCGGGGGCTGACTGCCGGTCGGCCCTGGCGTCAGTGGTCCTGTAGGCGCACTCAGGCCAGCACGAAGTCAGCAACCTGTGATATCAACGCAGCACATCGACAGACCGTTCGAGAGGGCGCAGCGCAAGCGCGGCCACGAGCGTCGCAAACAGGGCGACGCCGACCGTCGTGCTAGTTATGTATACGCTCTTCGTGACAGTGAGAGCGCTGAACGCCACTACTCCCGCAATCGCTGCGGCCACCAAGATCGAACCGGCACGGGGAATCAGGCGCAATCTGCTTCGCCGCAAAGCCCGATACGCGAGAGCCCCACCAACGAACGAAATAGCACCAGCAATCGAACCCACAAGCGCGGCACCTGGGGCCACCCACACAACGAATCCGCTCCCCCCCGACAGAACGATTGCGTACCCAGCCCCAGCGACCGCTCCAACCGCCGCCGAACCGACCGCTACCACCGAACAATTCACCCGGGTCTTCTGTTCACGGGATGACTTCATGCTCCTGCCCCTACTTTGCGTTATTCAGGTTCTTGGCAAAGTTCTGCCAATTCAAAGCTGCGCCAAGGCGGTAGTATCCATTGTTAATCCACTTCGAGTCGTTCGCGATGTAGGCGCTAACGACTAGGTGCTTCTTCCCGTTGATCGTTCGGAACTCGAAGATGATGTTCGACGTGAGCCCATCAACATGATTCTTAGTCGCGTCAAACTGGAACCCAAAGTAGTTCGTTCCGGAGAACTCACTCTTGAACTTGCATTCGAAGTTGAGCCCAGCGACACGGAGCGGGAGCAGCTTGCCAGCCGTGGGGAACGCTTTGGGCGCGCCTTCTACGGGAAAGTAGCAATTGAAGCACTTCTTCAGGAGCGCCTTGTTCTGCGCAGCAGTCTTGCTCACGGAGTAGTAGTAGGTGTATCCCCAAGCTGGGTCCGCTATTACCGGGAACTCAATCCCGGGAGTGGACAAGTCGACATGCTGCGTGAGTGTGCCGTTTGGCCAAGAATAGGTGGTCGGAACCGAGTTGCCCTGCGCGTCCGTTGCCCACGGTTTGAAGACCGTCCCAAGTACGTCGTCGCCGCTTTCGAGATAGTAGGCGTACTCGCTCTCAACAAGTTCAGTCCCTTCCGGCACGTCAAACGTGTAGTCATAGCTCGTAGGCGCACTTGAATCCGAGATGGCCGTGAGAACACGCACACCGAAACCCGTCGGCTGCACGTAAGCAGCGACACTTTCGTTCTGACCTCGAAGAACCGTGAGGTTGTTGTCAGTTTCGACTAGTTCGTCAGCGTAGTCAATCGAGAATGAAACTCCCGGAGAGACATTGTCCGCGGCTGCGTCATCGCGGTCCCACACTTCGACTACTGGAGACTCCGTGGTCTCATCCAGCGAAATGTGGTCGCCATCCGATGTCTCACCAAGAACCTCTGGTACCACCTCACTGATCACAGCCGAAGCGTCATCGAGAGAAGGGGGCAGTTCATCAGCGTACGCCGGGGAGAGACCCCCTCCAACGAGAGCCAACGTGACCGAAATGGGAAGGGCGACTCGTGTCAGCGTCGACACGCGACGTGCACCCTTTGAGTTCATGGGCCGAGCATAGCATCCACTCCGCAAACTCAAGGAAAGGTACGTTTTCGCCATTGTGCGGGGCACGATCATCTTGATCCTGTGCGCTGTGACCGTGCTGCTTCCGCTGTACGTGACCGTCTCGATGGCCTTCAAGACGACGAGCCAGGCCGTGGACGGAAATGCATTCTCGCTTCCGGCGCCGTTCTCGATGGACGGCTTCGTGCAGGCGTGGAACCTGACGAAGTGGCCTGTGGGCGGCGGCATCTCGCTGCTTGTGACTGCGGGCACAGTCATCCTGACGATCGTGCTCGCAGCCTTCGCCTCATATGCCATCGTCCGCAATTGGGATCATTGGCTGTTCCGCTGGTCGTTCTTCTATCTGCTGGCGGCGATGTTCATCCCGTTTCCGGTGGTCGCCCTGCCGCAGATCCAGCTCACCGGGTGGGCGCATCTGGACAATTCGTTCGGCGTGATCATCCTCGCTGCGATGTTCCACCTCAGTTTCAGCGTGCTGCTGTTCACGGCATTCTTGCGTTCGATCCCGCTCGAGCTTGAGGAGAGTTCGCGCATCGACGGCGCGACGACGTGGCAGAGCAGACGCTGCCGGTGCGGCAGAACCTGTTCCAGAGCCAGTTCGCGAGCAACTACATTGTGTCGTTCGCGTCGTATCTGATGGCGATGGCGCCGGCGATCGTCGCCTACCTGTTCACTCAGCGCTGGGTGATGGAGGGCGTGACGCAGGGTGCGGTAAAGGGCTAAAGCCCGCGGCTCCCCGATCTGCTCGACTCGGGGAGCCGCGGTGTTGACAGGCTGCTCGCTGAGCCGGAAGACTTCGGCGGAACGAATTTTATTTGTTTATCAAATCAAATCTTCTTCATCCCCACCGGGAAGGAACATCGTCGATGCCAGCACTCGTCGAGCCCCGCACGGCCGACACGAGCACCGCCGCCTGGTGGCGTCAGGCCGCCGTGTACCAGATCTATCCGCGGAGCTTCGCCGATGCGAACGGAGACGGGCTGGGGGACGTCCCCGGCATCCTCTCTCGTGTCGACTATCTCGCCGCACTCGGTATCGACGCCGTGTGGCTCAGCCCGTTCTACCCCTCGGCGCTCGCCGACGGCGGCTACGACGTCGCCGACTACCGCAACGTCGACCCGCGCCTCGGCACCCTCGATGACTTCGACGCGATGGTCGCTGCGCTGCATGAGCGCGGCATCCGCGTCGTTGTCGACATCGTGCCGAATCACACGTCGAACCTGCATGAGTGGTTCCAGGAGGCTCTTGCCGCCGGCCGCGGCTCGGCCGCTCGCGAACGCTACATCTTCCGCGAGGGCGCAGGTTCGAACGGCGAGCTGCCGCCCACCGACTGGGTGTCGATGTTCGGCGGCTCGGCGTGGGAGCGGGTCGAGGACGGCCAGTGGTACCTGCACAGCTTCGCCGTCGAGCAGCCTGACCTCAACTGGGACAACCCCGAGGTGCGCGAGGACTTTCTGAGGACCCTGCGGTTCTGGTCTGATCGCGGGGTCGACGGATTCCGCATCGACGTGGCGCACATGCTCACAAAGGATCTCACCGACCCACTGCCCAGCCGCGACCAGCTCGCTCTGATTCCGATCGACGGCAACCACCCGCTGCTCGACCGGGACGATGTGCACGAGATCTATGCCGAGTGGCGCCGCGTCTTCGACGAGTACGAACCGCCGCGCACAGCGGTCGCCGAGGCGTGGGTGGCCTCCGACCGGGTGCCAAAGTATGCGGCTCCCGAAAGCCTGGGCCAGTCGTTCAACTTCGATCTGCTGATGGCGGCCTTCGACGCGGGGCAGTTCCGTGACGTCGTCACCCACAATCTCGCTCTCGCTGCGGAGTCGGGTTCGTCGAGCACCTGGGTGCTCTCGAACCACGACGTGTTCCGTCACCCGACGCGATACGGCCTTGTGCAGCCTGTGCCCGAAGGTGAGGTGCCTAATCGACACGGTGGCGGCTGGCTCGAGTCGGGCGCCGACGAGTCGGCCCTCGATCGCGCAGGCGGCCTGCGTCGTGCACACGCCGCAACGCTGTTCATGCTCGGCCTTCCCGGTTCGGCGTACCTGTACCAGGGTGAGGAGCTTGGTCTGCACGAGGTGGCTGAGATCGCACCCGAGCAGCGCCAGGATCCCACCTTCTTCCGCACCAACCAGGAGATGTACGGCCGGGACGGATGCCGCGTGCCGCTGCCATGGACGGCATCCGGCGTTTCGTTGGGCTTTGGAACGGCGGAGCCGCATCTGCCGCAGCCGGCGTGGTTCGCGGACTTTGCGGTCGATATCGAGGCTGCCGACCCGGCATCCACCCTGTCGCTGTATCGCGAGGCCCTGCGCCTGCGGCGCCTGCTGCAGACCGACGAGGCGCTGGAATGGATCGAGACGGGCCGTGCCGACGTGCTTCGCTTCGCACGCCCGAACGGCTGGCAGGTGGTGACCAACTTCGGTGCCGAATCGTTCGACCTGGGAGCGGATGCCGGAGCCGTCGTGCTCGGCTCGGTCATCGACAGGGCGCTGCCGGCGGACTCGACGGTGTGGATCGCGCCCGCAGGTCTCGTCTGAAGTTCCGGTCTTCCGGCCCCCGTCGCCCGGCCTTCGGCGGTACGGATGCACGACCAAGGTACGGATGCACGACCAAAACCGGCATCCGGTCGTGCATCTGTGCCCCGATCGTGCAAGTGGGCGGGGGACGCGGCGCGGCGGAGACGGCGAGAACAGGATCCCGCATCGTCATTGATTTGATAATGGTTCTCATTAGCGGTTAGACTGCCGTTATGAACAAGCCTCTTCCCGTTATCGCGCTCTCCTCGGTCGCCGTCCTCGCCCTCGCGGGATGCTCGCAGGGCGAAGGCACAGGCTCCACCGACAAGGAGACTGCCGACGTCATCCGAGTGGTCGCGTCCACCAACGTCTACGGCGACATCGTCAGCCAGATCGGAGGCGACCACGTCGAGGTGACCTCGATCATCGCCTCGCTGTCGCAGGACCCGCACGAGTACGAGGCGACGGCATCCGATCAGCTCTCGGTCAACAAGGCGCAGCTGATCGTCGAGAACGGCGGCGGCTATGACGCGTTCATCCAGTCGCTGCGCGAGGCGAGTGGCACTGATGCTGACGTCGTCACCGCCGTGGAGTACTCGCACGACTATCCCGGATCTGACGTTCACGACGATGACGATGACGACGCGCATGACGAGGCCGAGGAGACGGACGACGACGCCGCCGAAGACGACCACGACGATCACGACCACATCGAGGGCTTCAACGAGCACGTCTGGTACGACCCGCACACGGTCTCGCATGTCGCTGAGGCGATTGCTGAGGAGCTCATCGAGCTTGATGCCGCGAACACGGCCGACTACGAGCAGAACCTCGCCGATTTCCAGAGCGAGCTCGATGGTTTGGAGAGTTCCCTCGCCGAGATCGCGACGGTCCACCAGGGTGACAAAATCTTCGTAACCGAGCCGGTGCCGCTCTATCTCGCCGAAGCCGCCGGACTCGTGAACGTCACCCCCGAAGAATTCAGCGAGGCCGTCGAGGAGGGGCAGGACGTGCCACCGGCCACCCTGTTGGAAGCACTCGACCTGATCGGGGCAGGCGACATCGCGGTACTGTTCGCCAACGCGCAGACCGGAGGACCCGAGACCACCCAGGTCATCGACGCTGCCGAAGCCGCAGGCACAGCTGTACAGGAGGTCACCGAGCTGGTGCCAGACGGCGACAGTTACATCAGTTGGATGCAGGAGAACATCGCGACACTCGCGGGTAATCTCGACAGGTGACCAGTGACTCGAGCACGCTGCCGCTGCAGATCCGCAGCGCCGCAATCCGGCGCGGTGACCGCGCGCTCTGGCACGGCCTCGACCTTGACCTGGCTCCCGGCGAGCTCGTCGCCGTGCTGGGCCCCAGCGGATCCGGCAAGACCACGCTGCTTCGGGCGATCCTTGGGCTGCAGCAGCTCTCCGAGGGGAGCATCACTGCGCTTGGTCAGCCGGTGCGCACACGCGGCAATCGCCGGATCGGCTACCTGCCGCAGACTCGTCCGCTGCCGGCAGAGACGTCCATGCGTGGCCGCGACCTCGTCTCGCTCGGCATCGACGGGCACCGCTTCGGCTTCCCGTTTCCGCGCCGAGGCGACCGGGCGAGCACCGACGCGCTGATCGATGCGGTCGGCGCCAGCGCGTTCGCTGATAAGCCGGTCGGCATCCTCTCCGGAGGCGAGCAGCAGCGCCTCCGAGTCGGTCAGGCCCTTGCAGGCAACCCCCGCCTTCTCCTCTGTGACGAACCGTTGACCAGCCTCGATCTCGCCAATCAGCAGGCCGTCGTCGGACTCATCGACGCCCACCGTCGCACTGGCGCTGGCGTGCTGCTCGTCACGCACGACGTGAACCCCGTGCTCGATATCGTCGACCGCATCCTCTACCTCGCGAACGGGCAATTCACGCTCGGCTCCCCGCAAGAAGTGCTGACCACCGAAGTGCTTTCGGCTCTGTATGGTGCTCCGGTGTTCGTGCTCAAGGCCGGAGGACGCCTCGTCGTCGTCGGCGCTCCGGATGCCGAACAGACGGCCCACCACCATCACGGGCAGGAGGAGGGAGCGTGAGCATCGACGACATCGGCGACGCCATGTTCGGCGGGCTCTCGCAGTACGGCGAGATCCTCGCCCTGGTGTCGAACTCGGTGTGGGCGGGGGCGATCCTGGGCATCGTTGGCGGGCTCATCGGCCTGTTCGTCATGCAGCGCGACATGGCCTTCGCCGTGCATGGCATCAGCGAGCTCTCGTTCGCGGGAGCCGCAACCGCGCTGCTCATCGGTGCGGACGTGGTCACCGGATCCGTCGTCGGTTCCGTGCTCGCCGCCGCGCTGATCGGATGGCTGGGCGCGCGAGCTCGCGACCGCAACTCGATCATCGGGGTGTTGATGCCCTTCGGACTGGGTCTTGGCATCCTGTTCCTGTCGCTGTACAACGGCCGCGCCGCCGGGCGCTTCAGCCTGCTCACCGGGCAGATCGTGTCCGTGCAGTCGGCGCAGCTTGGCTGGCTGGCCGCGATCTGCGCCATCGCTCTGATCGGGCTGCTGCTGATCTGGCGCCCGCTGCGGTTCGATTCGCTCGATCCCCAGTCGGCGGCAGCGCGCGGAGTCCCGGTGGTCGGTGTCTCCTTCGCTTTCATGCTGCTGCTCGGACTCGTCGTCGCCGTGGCCGTGCACATCATCGGCGCCCTTCTCGTGATGGCCCTCGTCGTCACCCCTGCGGCGGCCGCGCTGCGGGTATCCGCGGGGCCGGTCGCCGTGCCAGTGCTCGCAGCAGTCTTCGGCATTGTGTCCGCTGTCGGCGGCATCCTGCTCGCGATCATGGGCACCCTGCCGGTGAGTCCGTACATCACGACCATCTCGTTCGCGATCTACATCGTCTGCCGCTCGGTCGGCGCGCGCCGCGAGCGAGTCGCCCGGATTCATCGAGGCTGATCCTTTCGGGTGCGACGTTGCCAGGCTGCCAAGAGGCCCGGCGATTAGACTCGGGGTATGGCTCAGCGGAACACGTGGCAGCGCGAACGCGTGCGCGAGGCGCTCGCAGATGCGCGCGGCTTCGTGAGTGCGCAGACCCTGCACGCCGGACTCCGTGAGGAGAACACCGGCATCGGACTCGCCACGGTGTACCGGGCGCTCGCCGGTCTTGCCGCCTCGGGCGACGCTGATTCTCTGCAGAGCCCGGAGGGCGAGGCGCTGTACCGCGCCTGCAGCACGCAGGGTCATCATCATCACCTGATCTGCCGATCGTGCGGGTTGACGGTCGAAATCGAAGCCAAAGATGTGGAGCAGTGGGCGCATCGGACGGCATCCCAGCATGGATTCACGGATGCTGCGCACGTCGTAGACATCTTCGGGGTGTGTCCGTCGTGCGCGACGACGCGCGACGCTGAGGACGCGAGCGCGTGACTGCGTCTGCAGCCCGTGCTGCCTCCGCAGATCACGTCGGGTACTCGCACCGACCGACCGGGTCTGGAAGCCGGAGGCGCCGGTCGCCGTGGCTCGCTGTTGCCGTCGGCATCGCGATCGTGGCGGCTTTGTTCCTGATCGACCGATTCGTTCCGACGTTGTACACGGTGTCGCTGCCGCACCGCGCGCAGGACGGCCTCACCCTGTCTCTGAGCGTGGTCATTGAGTCGCTCCCCTTCGTCGTGCTCGGCATCCTCCTGTCGATCGTCGTGCAGGTGTGGCTGCCTGCCGATGCCGTTCATCGCTGGCTGCCGAAGCGGGCCTGGGCGCGCAGAGCGGTGCTGTCGCTGCTCGGGATGCTGGTACCCGTGTGCGAGTGCGGCAATGTGCCCTTCGCCCGCGGCCTCATGATGCGTGGCCTCGCGCCCGCGGAGGCGATGACCTTCCTGATCGCAGCTCCGATCGTGAACCCCATCGTGATCCTCACCACGCACGCGGCGTTCGGATTCGACGATGGCATCCTTGTGGCTCGCCTTGTCGGCGGCTATCTGATCGCCAACCTCATCGGATGGATCTACAGCCGGCATCCGTCGCCCGATGCGCTGCTCACCCAGCGTTTTATCGACACGTGCGATCGGGTTGCGCACGAACCAGGCACACCGGTGCGTCGCAGCCTCACTCAATTCCTCGTCGAACTGCGCGCTGTGATGCCCGCTCTCATCATCGGATCGGCGCTTGCCGGCGCGGTGCAGGTGCTGATCCCGCGTGACCTGCTTCTCGCGATCGGGTCGAACCCGGTGCTGTCCGTTGTTGTGCTGGTGGCGCTTGCGATGATCGTCGCCGTCTGCTCGAACGTCGACGCGTTCGTCGCGCTGACGTTCGCTTCGACGTTCTCGGGCGGCGCGCTGGTCGCCTTCCTGATCACCGGCCCCCTGGTTGATGTGAAGATGATCGCGCTGCTGCGCACGACCTTCACAACCCGCACGCTCGTCGGCGTCGTCGGCATCGTGCTGCTTTGCGCCTTCTCAATCGGGATCGGGGTGAACGTCTTTGTCTGAGCGCACGCGTTCTCTCGGCTCGCGCTGGCTCGGCATCGGTGTGGCCACCGTCCTGTCGGTGGTCACCCTGGGGCTCGGCGTCACGGGAAAGCTCACGCTCTACATCAGCCCGGAGTCGGTGTGGTTCGCGTGCGCGGCGGCGGTGGTCACGCTGTGCGGGGCGATCTGGTCGTGCACGTTGCCGCTCGGCGCTGAGGAAGGTCATGAGCATGGGCACGACCATGGGCCTGCGAAGCCCGGGCTGCTTGCTACCACGGCGACGGTGACCGGCGGGGTGATCGCCTCGGGCGTTGTCGTCACGGCGCTCGTGCTGCCGCCGGCGACGCTGTCGGTCGAACTTGCGATGTCGAGGTCGGGGGGATCCGCGGTGCTCTTCGCCGGCGCGGACGAGGTGAGACTGGGCGTGGCGGATACCTCGACCTTCGGCGTTGGGGACTGGGCGAGTGTGTTCGCGACGGCGACCGACACTGCCTCTTATGACGGCACAGCGGTCACCTTGACCGGATTCATTACTCCCGCAGGTAAGGGCGTCAACCTCACGCGTCTGGTCATCACGCACTGCGTGATCGACGCGCAGCCGGCGAACCTCCCGATCGCGATCGATGCCGGCGAGTATGAGACCGGACAGTGGGTGGCGGTCACTGGGACAGTGACGGCGGATGCCGACGGCGCGCTGCGCATCGAGCCGGAAACGGTCAAGGCGATCGACGAGCCGGGGGATCCGTATGAGTACTGACGAGACCCCGGTTCCGCGCACCCGCGCCGAGCTGCGTGCCGCCCGCGAGGCGGCTGCTGCCCGTGAGGCTGCTGCTGCCCGCGAAGCAGAGGATGCCCGCGAGGCCGCTGCTGCCCGCGAGGCCGCGGATGCGGCGGAATCTGTTCTCGCGGCATCCGCTCCTGAGGAATCTGTTTCTGAGGCGCCTGGCTCTCCGGGATCCGCTCCCCGAGACCCCGCGCCTGATGCCGCCGGCGGCCGGGCCTCGGGTCGGTTCACGCTCGCGCTGATCGCTGCGATCGGGGTTCTCGTGCTGATCGGCGCTGGTCTCGGGTTCGTCAGTCTCACGCAGGGGCCGCGCATCACGAAGGTGCAGGCCGATCCCGCTCACGCGATCGAGTCCAGCGGTAGCCGCGTGATCCTCACCGTCAACCAGCCGCTGTCGGCGATCGATGCCTCACAGGTGAGTGTCGAGCCTGCGGTGCCGTTCACCGTTGACGCGGCAGGGCGGGGTATCGGCATCCGCTTCACTGTCCCCCTCGATGATTCAACGAAGTACGCGATCACGGTGAGCGACGTGCAAGCATCCGGTGGCGGCCCGAGCGCCACGCTGAAAACGACCGTCACGACTCCGGCATCGACGATGTTTTTGCTCCGCCGCGATGCCGACGGCGACGACACCATTTTTGTCACCGACCTCGGCGGAGAAAACGCGGTGCCCGTGTACAGCGCCGACAAGATCGATGACTTCCGTGCAACGTCGACCGCCCTCGTCGTCGCCGTCGAGGAGAACGACCTGTCCGCGCTCTACGTGATGGACCGCGATGGTGCAAACCCGCGCGCGCTGACCCTCCCTGGCGAGGGGTACATCGGGTCGATCCAGGTGTCCGAGCGCGGTGGGCTCGTTGGCTACACATACTCCGACAAGGAGATCAGCGAGGACTCCGGCCGGGCGAGCGTGCTCGTCACCCAGTCGCTGTCTGGTGATGACGAGCCGCAGATCGCCGAAGTGTCAGGTGCGGAGGCCAGCATCCTGTCGTGGCAATTCGTACCCGACTCGTCTGCGATGCTCTTCATCGATTTCAACGGAGCGCTCTCCCTCATCGATCGCTCAACAGCTGGCGAGGTGCAGTCGCTTGGGCTGGCCGCGAACATTCAGGGCATCTCCCGTGGCACCTACACCGCGATCGTGGAGCGCGTCGACGGATCCGTTGTCGAGCTGAACCTCGCAGACGGATCAGAGCTTCCGCTTGCGGCATCCCTGACCGAATACCGCAACGCGATTGCGATCGTCCCCTTCCCTGGTGGCACGCTGCGGCACGTCGTGTCTGTCGATCAGACCGGCTACCCGACGGGCCAGGCGGTCTTCCGTGTCGACGACGACGGCACCGCCACGCCCCTCGTGCAGGTCGGCTCGACCGATTCGATTCTGCAGGCGTGCGCCTCGCCGAGCGGCCAGTACGCTGCGGTCGCGATTGCCCCCGACCTCGCGAACAACGCCTACGACCAGATGCTGCTGCCGCTGCCGCAGAGGGTGGAAACACACCTTCTCGCTCTGCGTACAGGCGAGGAGTTCGTCGTGCTCACCGGTTTCGACTCGTCGTGGTGCCAGACGGCGCCGCACTACTGATCCCTGCGCCGCTATTTCACCGCTCCTGCTGTAACGCCGGCGGCGACGTAGCGCTGGGCGATCACGAGCAGCGCGGCCGCAGGAATCGAGGCGACGACCGCGGTCGCCATGATCGCATTCCAGTCTTGCGTGTTGTTGCCGATGTAGCGGTAGATGCCGATCGTGATGGGTTGGAGCTCTCCGCCGCGGTTGACCGTCGAGGCGAACAGGAAGTCAGACCACGACCACAGGAACGTGAACAGCGATACCGTCACGACTGAGTTGCGGCTGATGGGCAGCACGACCGAGCGGAAGGTGCGCCAGGCGCTCGCGCCGTCGATCTTCGCTGCCGATATGAGCTCGTCGGGGATGCCGGACATGAAGGCCGTGAAGATGAGCACCCCGAACGGGACGGCGAGTGTCGAGTCGGCCAGGATGAGGCCGGGCACCGAATCGAGTAGACCCCAGTTGAAGAAGATGAGGTAGAACCCCATCGCCATGATGATGCCGGGGATCATCTGCGCGATGAGCATGATGAAATCGACCACCTGCCCGCCGCGGGGTCGGAGCTTGGCGAGCGCGTACGCTGCGGGTGTCGAGAGCGTAAGCGTGAGCAGGACCGTTCCGAGGCCGACGACGAGACTTGTGAACAGGTACGGCAGCTGGTCCTGGAAGACCCGCGTGTAGCCGTCGAAGGTGGGATCAACCGGGAAGAGGTCGGGCGGGTCCTTGCGCAGCCGATCGGGCTGGGTGAGCGAGACGTTGATCATCCAATAGAGTGGGAACAGCATGATCCCGGTGAGGACGACGCCGACGACGCTAGTCAGGATGCGCTTCGTATTGGAGTTCACGACTCGTCCTCCGTTCTGCGCTGGGCGCGGATGTAGATGATGCCGAAGATGAAGGCGATGACGATGAGCACATTGCCGACTGCCGCAGCGGGGCTGAGATCTGGCGAGCCGCCTCCGAAGCCGAGCTGGTACGACCAGATCGCGAAGGTCGTCGATGAGCTGCCTGGTCCGCCACGGGTCATGATCCAGATGATGTCGAAGACCTTGAGCGTGTAGATCAGGCCGAGCAGGAGAGTGATCGCCGAGACGGGACGCAGCATCGGGAAGGTGATGCGCCAAAAGGTCTGCCACGCGTTCGCCCCGTCGAGCGCGGAGGCCTCGTAGACCTCGGCGGGTATGTTCTGAAGGCCCGAATACATGATGACGAGGTTGAAGGGGATACCGATCCAGATGTTGACGATGAGCACGCCGATCATGGAAGTCTGCGGCGAGGTGAGCCAGTTGACCTGGGGGATGCCGAACACGGCGAGGGTCGCGTTGACGACGCCGGAATCGGAGTTGAGCATCCAGCCCCAGATCGACGCCGACACGAGCAGCGGCAGCAGCCAGGGCACGAGGAAGAGTGCGCGCAGGGTAGTGGCGAGGGGGAAGCGGCGGTAGAAGAACAGCGCAAGGGCGAGCCCGAGTGCGAACTGCGCGATGATCGAGCCGAAGGTGAAGACGGCGGTGTTCACGAGGGCGGGCCAGAAGGTCGCGCTGCGAACCACCTCGAGATAGTTGGCGATGCCGACAAACGGGGCCTCGCCCGTGATGAACGACGCGAGTGTGTAGTCGCGTAGGCTCAGGTCGATATTGCGCACCAGCGGGTACGCGTAGAACACGACCATGTAGATCGCGACGGGGGCGATGAACCCCCAGGAGATCAGCTGTTCGCGCAGGTGCCGCTTGCGGCTGCGCGGATTGCGCGAGGCTCGGCGGGAGAGGTCGGATGCCGACACCGCCCGCCGGGTTCGGCCCGTACCCACGCCCGCACCGGTTCGAGGTGCTGTCTGCATCGCTGTCATGGTGCGTCCTTCAGGGGTGGCGGGGTACGGGCCGATCGGGTCAGTCGAGCTTTTCTGATGCGGCTTTTTGCGCTGCCGCAAGGGCATCGGCGGGGCTTGACCCGCCGGAGAGCGCGTTCTGGATCGCGGTGTAGAGCTGCTCGGAGATGATCCCGTAGGAGATGCCGAGGTTGTCGGCCGTGCGGGGCTTCGCATCACCGACGGCGGTGACCCAGAACTCGAGGCTCGGGTCAGCCGCGAGCTGGGCCTTTTGTCCTTCGGCGGTCGGTGCGATGTAGCCGAGCGCGTCGGCGCCGGTGTTGCCCTCGGTGAGGCACTTCACGACCTTGACGGACGTCGCATAGCGCGCGGTGTCCTTCTGGATCGGGATGGTGATGAACTCGCCGCCCGTGGGCGCAGGCGCCGCGTTGCCATCCGCGCCCGGGATTTGGATGACCTGGTATCCGGCCTCATCCGCAGCGGACTTGAACCACGATCCGTTCTCGGCGAAGCCGAACTCGCCGGTGAGGAACTCGTCCCAGCTCGTGCCCTGCGTGTTCTGCAGCACAGACTGCGGGGCGAGCCCGTTTTTGACCCAGTCGGCCCACAGAGCCAGACTCGACTCTGCCTCGCTGGAGTCGAGCGCGGTGAGGTCGGCGCCCTCACCCCAGAACCACGGGAGAAACTGGAACGAGCCCTCCTCGGTGCCGACGGCGGAGAAGGTTATTCCCTTCTTGCCGGACGCGACGATCTTCTCGAGTGCCGCCGTAAGCGAGGCGCCATCGGTGATGGAAGCGATGTCGACGCCGGCCGTCTCGAGCACCTCGGGGTTGTAGTACAGGCCGAGGGTGTTGGCACCAACGGGGACGCCGTAGGTCTTCCCGTCGATCTGACCGGCGGTCAGGATGTTCTCCTGGATGTCGGACACATCCAGACCGTTGTCGTCGGTCGTCGTTAGGAGGCCGGCGTCGGCGAGCGTGGAAACCTTGGGGTTGTCGACCATCGCGATGTCGGGCAGCTTGCCCGCAGCGGCGGTCGTCAGATCCTTGACGGTATCGCCCGTGTTGCCGGCGTTGCGCTTGATCGTGATGCCGATCTCGGCGGCACAGGCGTCGATCGCCTTCGCCCAGTCCGAGGAGGAGTCACGGTCGGGGTACGGGTCCCACAGGGTGTACTCGGTCGAGCCCGACGAGCTGTCGTCGGTCGGCGTGCTGGAGCATGCGGTGAGCGCGGTGGCGACGAAGACGGTGCTGAGCACGGTGGCGCCGACGATGCGGGCCGTGCGGTTGTTGTCCACGGTATTCCTCTCTGAATGGTGCGGTGTGGTGCGGTGTGTTGTTGATTCGGAATTGATTGATTCGGGATCGATGTGCGGATGGTGAGTGTTGAACCGGTTCGATGAGCGCGCCGACGGACCCGCCGACCGCATGAGCGCGAGTCAGCGAGTGCTGCCTCGATCTGTCAGTGTGGGTGCGATGAACCGGACGACGGGATCGCCGACGCCGTCCCCGCCCTGCATTCGCTGCACAAGTGCCTGGACCGCAGCGCGCCCCAGTTTGTCCGGCGACGTTTCGATGGCCGTGTACGGCAGCGAGAACAGTCGGCTGAAGTCCTCGGAGAAGATGCCGGCGACCGAGAGGTCGCGCGGCACCTCGACGCCGCGCGCGTTCAGCACGGGCGGCAGGGCCGCGACCATCGCATCGTTGTGCACGATCACTGCGGTGGCCGTGGGACGTTCGTCGAGGATGCGGTTCCACGTCTCGGTGACCCTGGGCTGCTCGGTGTCGCCGTAGTACGGGTGGATCCGCAGGCCGTACCGGGCGGCGCGCTCGAGGGCGGCATCGCGGAAGCGCCACGCGTAGGCGCCTCCGCGTGTGATGACGTGCTCGTTCGGCGAGATGAGCACGATCTCGCGGTGACCGCGTTCCTGCAGATGGTCGACGAGCATGCGGGCGGCTTCGCCGAAGTCCAGATCGAAGACGTCGAGACCGTCGGTGTCGCGCGGGAGTCCGACCAGAGCCCCCGGCTGACGGGCTGCACGCAGCGGCGGCACGCGGGGGTCGTCGTGGGCGACGTTGAGCAGCACCAAGCCGTCCACCATGCCGGAGTCGGTGATGCGGCGCAGCGCGCGGGGTCCGTCGTCCTCGGTGACCATGAGGATGTCGTAGCCGGCTTCGCGGGCGGCGTCTGAGATCGGTAGGACGTACTGCAGCATGGCGGGCGAGAACTCGTCGCGGAAGAACTGCACGAGCAGGCCGATGACCATCGTCTGACTCGTCGCGAGCGCCCGGGCGCCGGCGTTGGGCGTGAAACCGAGGTCGTGGATGGCGCGCTCGATGCGTTCGCGGGTCTCGTTCGAGATCGTGCGCTTGCCCGACAGCGCGTAGGAGACGGTGCTGCGGGAGACTCCTGCAGCCTTCGCCACGTCGCCGATGGTTGTCACGCTCGTTCTCCTTCGAACCGATTCGATGCATTCTGGATGCTTCTGACGAGGATATTTCCCGATTCTGTCGTCGAACACGAGCAATATTTCGAATTTCACACGGAATCGGGGTTGAAACCCTCTGGTTTGGACGCTACCATAATCGAACCGGTTCGACTTTTGCAAGTCCTCCGGGTCGCGAATCAGCATCCGATCGATAGGCACCCGTGAACGAGCTCCCCGACACCGTCGTCCGCCGGACCGCGAGTGGGCCGGTCGCGCCCTCCCGCGGCGCCCTCCGCCCCCTCGGCCTCGACGAGGTGCGTATCACGGGTGGCTCCTGGGGGGCGCTGCAGGAACTGGGCGCCGACGCCGTCATCGATCACTGTCTCGGCTGGATGGATCGCATCGGCTGGATCCGCAACTTCGACCGCATTGCCGGCACGGCATCCGGCGACCATGAGGGCATCGAGTTCGTCGACTCTGAGGTCTACAAGCTGCTCGAGGCCATGGCATGGGAGCTCGGTCGTCGCCCTGCCGCCGCCGTCGCGGAGCGCTATGCCGGGCTCGTGGACCGCGTCGGCGCCGCCCAGGACTCTGACGGCTATCTGAACACGAGCTTCGGGCACCCAGGACAGCGCCCGCGCTACAGCGACCTCGAGTGGGGGCATGAGCTCTACTGCCACGGCCACCTGCTGCAGGCAGCCGTCGCACGGCTGCGCACCGGCTACGACGATGAGCTGCCAGCCGTGGCCCGGCGGCTGGCTGAGCATCTGTGGATCGAGTTCGGCCCAGAGGGGCGAGATGCGATCTGCGGTCACCCCGAGATCGAGGTTGCGCTCGCCGAGTTCGGACGGGCGACGGCAGACCGACGCTGGATCGAACTCGCCCAGCTGTTCGTCGAGCGCCGCGGACGTCGCACACTCGGCACGACCCTCTTTCAAGGCAGCGACTACTTCCTCGATGACATTCCGGTGCGGGAAGCGAGCGTGCTCCGCGGCCATGCCGTGCGTGCGATGTACCTCGCAGCGGGTGCGCTTGACGTGGCGGACGAGACAGGCGACGACGTTCTCGCCGATGCCGTCGAGGCTCAGTACCGTCGCACGATCGAGCGTCGCAGTTACCTCACTGGAGGCGTCGGGTCGCACCACCAGAACGAGGAGTTCGGCGACGACTACGAGCTTCCGGCCGACCGTGCCTACGCCGAGACCTGCGCGGCGATCGGCTCGCTCATGGTCGCCTGGCGGCTGCTGCTGCGCACCGGCGACGAAGAGTACGCCGATCAGATCGAGCGCACCCTCCTCAACGCCGTTCTCGTCTCACCGCGCCACGACGGCCGCGCGTTCTACTACGCCAACACGCTTCACCAGCGCACGTGCACGCATCCGAACGCCGACGATGAGCTGAGTGAGCGCGCTGAGGCGAGCATGCGCGCGCCCTGGTTTGAGGTCTCTTGCTGCCCGACCAACGTCGCGCGCACTCTCGTCTCGCTCGCTGGCTACGTCGCGACGACCGACGGCACTGGCCTGCGCCTGCACCAGCTCGTCGAATGCGAACTGAGGGTCGAGCTCGATGCCGGCATGCTGGCCGTGCGGGTCGAGACGGCCTATCCAAGCGACGGCGTCGTACGCATCACAGTGCTCGAGGCGCCGGACGTCGCGGTTGGCATCGGCGTGCGTGTGCCCGGCTGGGCCACGGGCGCCACGCTCGACGCGGGCGGGGGTGCGGCACCGGCGTCCCCCGGCCTCGCCGACACACGCCGCATCTTCGCACCGGGTGACGAACTCGTCCTGATCCTCCCTCTCGAGCCGCGGCTCACAGTCCCGCACCCTCGCGTGGATGCCGTTCGCGGCCAGTTGGCCGTCGAACGGGGACCCCTCGTACTAGCCCTGGAAGACGTCGATCTGCCAGTCGGCGTCGATGTCGAGCACGTCGAGCTCGACGCGGATGCGCCGCTCATCGCGACCGACGACGGTGCGCAGGCCACGCTGCGCATCCGTCTCGACTCTGACCTGGCGACGGCACCCGACGGCCCCGTCCCCGCGCGTCTGCGCCCTTATGCCGACTGGGCGAATCGCGGGCCATCGACCATGCGCGTCTGGATCCCGAGCGTGCGCTGACAAGACGTCCCGGCCCTCGCCGGGTCTGCGCCGGCCCCATGGCGAGGCGCCCCACCAGCGGAAAGCAAGGGAGCTTTTCATGAGAAATAGCGGGATCCCCGTCGCCCTCGCGGCGATGGCAGCGCTCATCGCTGCGCTCGTGCCCACCACGAGCGCCACGGCGGCGAACAACACGCTTGTGATCGATGCATCCGTCGCCATCCGTCCCGTCACCCACGTGGGAGCGGGCGGGCTCTACGCCCTGGCGACGACGACCACACCCGATCCGGCACTGCTCAAGCCGCTGCATCTCAACCAGCTAACGCAGCCGGCGCCCGGGGTGCAGCAGCTCGGCAATGGCGCGACGGTTCCGAGCGGCGATGTGCTCGTCGTGGCGCCATCGACGATCGGTGCGGGGGCGCAGAGCTACGTGCGGATGCCCGACATCTACAAGGACTTCCCCTACAAGTGGGTGAGCTGGGCCGACTGGGAGGCGAAGATCACCACGATGGTGACGGCACGCCTGAACGCCGTCTCGACCACCAACATCAACGGCTGGGAGTTGTGGAACGAGCCGGACTGGACGTGGGATACCGCGAAGGCTGGCAGTTTTACCTCCGGCTGGGCGCGCACGTTCAACAAGGTGCGATCGCTCGATTCGATCACCCCGATCGTGGGGCCGAGCTATGCGCTGTACGACCACAATTGGATGCTCAGCTTCATGACTGCGGCCAAGGCGTCGAACACGGTACCCGATGTCGTTTCCTGGCATGAGCTCGAAGACGGCACCTGGGCGAGCATCGATGAGCACGTCGCCGACTATCGGGCGATCGAGCAGTCCCTGGGAATCTCGTCACGGCCCATCTCGATCAACGAGTACGGCTCGCCGAACCAGGTCGACATCCCAAGCGTCCAGGTGCACTACCTCGCCCAGTTCGAGCGAACCGGTATCAAGGATGCCGAGCGCGCCTACTGGTACGAGCCGGGAACGATCGGCGGACTGTTCCACAACAACCAGCCGACCGGCAGCTACTGGACGTACAAGTGGTACGGCGACATGTCAGGGAACATGGTGCAGACCACCGCCTCCGGCGACTTCGACGGGCTCGCCTCCTACGACTCGAGCCGGAAGATCGTCACAGCCATCGTCGGCGGCGTCTACGGCACCAATCACGTGCAGGTGAAGGGGCTGGGCGGCTTCGGCACGAGCGTCAAGGTGACGCTCAACTACACGCCGAACTTGGGTCGCCACGCGAATGTCCAGGCGCCGACACAGCTCTCGAGCACCACCTACGCGGTCGCGAACGGATCGATCACGGTGCCGATCGAGAACCAGGACTACCTCGGCGCCTACGAGATCGTCGTGACGCCGGCGGGGGGACCGACCTCGAGCTGGCAGAAGGTATATGAGGCTGAGAATGCAACCGTCGTGAACGCCAACCGCTTCGCCTCGGCCAACGCGGGCAACGGGTGGTACGTCGGCCAGATCGACGGCACCGGCGATTCGCGCAACGCCTCGTTCGTCGACTTCATCGTCAACGTGCCGACAACGAAGACCTATGCGATGAGCATCCGCTACGCCAACGGCACGGGGGCGACCTCGACGCACGGATTCGCCTACAACGGCTCCGCGTGGTCGAGCGTGTCGTACGCGCCGACCGGAGGGTGGGGTCAGTTCGCCTCGACGACGGTGTCCGTCAACCTGAGTGCCGGGTACAACGTGATCCGCCTGGCGAAGGGATCGCCCTACTTCTCTGGCGGCACCGGCTACGCGGAACTCGATAACATCACGCTCAACTGAGCGTTCGATCCCTTCCTAACGGCTGTGCTAGGCTTGTCGTTTGTCTGCGCACGCTCCTGTGCGTAGTTCGTGCGCTGGCTTCGTGGCCGGCGCGCAGACAAGGGATCTTGGGTGGGGCCGTCCGGCCTCACGGTAGAGAAGGAGTCACATCATGGCAGCAGTGTGCCAGGTGACCGGTGCTGTTCCCGGCTTCGGTCACAACGTCTCACACTCGCACCGCCGGACGAAGCGCCGCTTCGACCCGAACGTGCAGAAGAAGACTTATTTCGTCCCCTCGCTCGGTCGTAAGATCACGCTCAACGTGTCTGCCAAGGGCATCAAGGTGATCGATGTCCGCGGCATCGAGAACGTGGTCAAGGACCTCCAGGCGAAGGGTGTGAAGCTCTAATGGCCAAGAAGGCACAGGACATCCGTCCGATCATCAAGCTGCGTTCGACCGCCGGCACGGGGTACACCTACGTGACGAAGAAGAACCGCCGCAACACCCCCGACCGCCTCGTGCTCAAGAAGTACGACCCGGTCATCCGTCAGCACGTCGAATTCCGAGAGGAGCGTTGATCAATGGCTAAGAAGAGCAAGATCGCTCGCAACGAGCAGCGCAAGGTCATTGTCGAGCGCTACGCCGCGCGCCGCGCTGAGCTGAAGAAGACTCTGGTCGACCCGAACGCTACCGATGAGGCCCGTGAGGCCGCTCGCGTCGGCTTGCAGAAGCTGCCGCGCAACGCGTCGCCGGCTCGCGTGCGTTCGCGCGACGTCATCGACGGGCGTCCTCGCGGTGTCCTCACGAAGTTCGGCATCTCGCGTGTCCGCTTCCGTGACATGGCGCACCGTGGCGAGCTGCCCGGCGTGACCAAGTCGAGCTGGTAAGCCTCAGCGCGCCCTGAGCGTATCGGAAGGGGCGGGGATCTTCGGATCTCCGCCCCTTCTGTGTTGCTCGGGCGTGTGCGTGCGGGTGGGGGTCGTGTTCGGGAGGGAATCTCTCGCTCGGGAGGCCGCGCCGTGACGGGTTCTCCTCCCGAGCGCGGGTTCTCCTCCCGAACGAGTCGTTCTGCACACGGGAATGCTCTCACCATGTTGTCCACGGGTTGCGGGATTCTGGTAAAGCGCCGGTGCTGCGTTGCGCGATGATCGGCGAATGGATGCTGTGGAGGCGCTGATCAGGCGCGGGGGAGGGGCGAGGGTCGACGCGTTGCGTCGCGACGGCGTGACGGTGCATGCTCTGCGCCGGGCGCGCGAATCCGGAGCGATCGTTGGCGTCCGGCGCGGGTGGGCAGCCGTGCGCGACGCCGATGCCTTGCTTATCGCTGCGGCTCGGCGAGGAGTGATCCTCAGTTGCATCACGCTCGCATCGCGGAGGGGGTTGTGGGTGCGTGACTCCTCGCAGCATCATCTGGCTGCACCGGCGAATGCCGGACATATCGCTGTCGCGCGTGGGGTGGTCCACTGGAACCGCCCATGGTTCCCTCGCGATCCCGACAGCCTGGAGGATTCGCTCGAGAATGCTCTGATCATCCTCTCGACGTGTTAGCCGTACGAGAGCGCGCTCGCCACGTGGGAGTCGGCGCTGCGACGGGGCGAGATCGACGCGCGCGTTCTCGAACGGGTCCCGCTACCCCCGGAGGCTCGGCGACTGCTCGCTGATGCGCGCCCTTTCGCGGATGCCGGTACCGAGACCATCTTTTTCACGCGACTGCGGTGGCTTGGAGTGCCGATCACCCCGCAGGTGTGGCTGCTCGGACACCGTGTCGACTTCGTCATAGGCAACCGGCTTGTCGTCCAGATCGACGGGGCCCATCACGTCGGCGCACAGCGTGACAGTGATAACGCACACGATGCGCTCCTCAGGCTGCACGGATACCACGTGATCAGGATCAGCTACCACCAGCTCATGGAGCGTTGGCCAGAGGTTCAGTCGCTGATCCTCGCGGCAGTCGCCCAGCGCCTGCACCTCGCGGCTTGACTTTAGTCGTGCCACTGTGAGGCGCTCGTGTCAGGCGCTCGTGTCAGGCGCTCGTGTTCGGGAGGGATTCTCCCGCTCGGGAGGACGTTTCACGAAGGGGCCTCCTCCCGAACGCGAGTTCTCCTCCCGAACAGGGGTGTTCCCCGCAGGATGGATGCTGGTTGAGATCTCAGATCGTCACGATACGACGCAAAACCTGTGACTGGAGTGACGAAAGTGAAGCGACACGCCCTGAATTACCCCAAATTCCGCGAAATGACGCGGAAATGTCCTCTGTCGTTGATACATTCGAGGCGGTCACTCGACCAGGGGCATCCGCTCCGACCCACACAACGATGCGACGGGGATCCTCGTCGCTGGAGGATGACATGGCTGACAAGTCCATCACCAAGACCGAGCTCGTCGCGAGCATCGCTTCCGCCACCGGCCAGAGCCAGGCCACCGTCTCCGGTGTCCTCGACGCACTCTTCGGCACTGTCTCCGATGCCGTCGCCAAGGGCAGCAAGGTCTCGATCCCTGGCTGGATCTCGTTCGAGCAGGTTGCAACCGCCGCTCGCACCGGCCGCAACCCGCAGACCGGCGCCGAGATCAAGATCCCTGCCGGCAAGCGCGTCAAGGTGACCGCTGGTTCCAAGCTCAAGGCTGCCGTCAAGTAAGACTGCGTCCGCACCAAGGCCGCCGCCCCTCGGGGCGGCGGCCTTCGTGCTTCACGGCGTTCTCGTCAAGCATCCCACCCGTCCCCATTGCCGACGCCCCTGCTGAGCTGCGACGCCCCCTCTCAGCGACGTAGAGGAACGGGGGCGTCGCAGCTCAGCAGGGGCGTCGGCGGATGCGGCAGCCCCGGCGGCACCCCCGGCGGCACGTTTGCAGTACCCCGGCGCGGCATAGGGTGGAGGGGTGACTTCCCGCGCCATGACCCCGACGACGGCGTACCGTCTCGGCGGGATCGGCATCCTCCTTGCGGCCGGACTCCTTGCCGCCACGATCGCCCTCCTGTACGGCGGGGGCGCAGCCCCACTACTGCTTCAGGACCCCGGCCCCATCGTGCGCTGGATGCTGCCGCTCGTGAAGCTGGTGATGAACCTTGCCGCAGCCGGCATGCTCGGTTCGCTGGTGCTCGCCCTGTATGCCCTGCGCAGCGGAGAGGCTGCCTTCGAGTTCGTGCTCAACACGGCATCCGTCGCCGCCGCCGTCTTCACCGTGACCGCCGGACTGAGCGGATTCCTTTCGTTCATGGCCGCGTTCAACCCGGCTCTCAGCGCAGACCCCCTGTTTGGCGCGCAGCTCGGCGAGTTCCTGCTGAACACAGCCCTCGGCCAGTCCTGGTTCATCACGACGATCGCCGGCGCGATTGTCACGGTGCTCGCCTTCGCCTGGCGCGGGTGGACGACGACGCTCATCACGATGTTGCTTGCTGCGGCATCCTTCATCCCGCTCGCGACGCAGGGGCACTCCGGCGAGCTCTCCGGGCACACGGTTGCGGTCAACTCGATCCTGCTGCATACGGTGGCAGCTGCGGTGTGGCTGGGCGGGCTGCTGGCAGTCGTGCTGCTTCGAGGACGGACGAGCGGACGGACGAGCGGACGGACGAGCGGACGGATGCCGGATCCGACGACGACCGACGACGTCATCCGCCGATACTCCAGCCTCGCTGTCGCCGCCTTCGTCGTTGTCGCTGTCTCCGGCATCACCCGCTCGATTGTGGCCATCGGCGCCTGGGACGCGGTGTTCACACCATACGGGCTCATCGTGCTCGCCAAGGTCGTGGTGCTCGGCGCTCTGGGCTTGTTCGGCGCGTGGTACCGCATCCGCCTCATTCCGCGGCTCGACAGCGAGCGAGCGAGGGGGTGGTTCTGGCTGCTCGTGCTGTGCGAAGTGGGGCTGATGGGCCTGGCATCAGGAGCCGCCGCAGCTCTCGCGCGCACGCCCCCGCCGACGGGCACCGAGGCGTCGTTCGTGCGTACGCCTGCCGAGAATCTGACCGGCTCCGTCCTACCACCGGAGTTCACCCTGGACCGCTGGTTCACCCAGTGGAGCATCGATATTCTCTGGCTCGTTGCCGTCGGCTTCGGCATATTCCTCTACCTCGCAGGTGTCCGCCGCCTCCATCGGCGCGGTGACCGCTGGCCGATCCATCGCACGGTTTTCTGGCTACTAGGGATGCTGCTGCTCGTGTGGGTCACCGGAGGGCCGATCAACGCCTACCAGGAATACCTGTTCAGCGTGCACATGCTCGGCCACATGATGCTGTCGATGGCGATTCCGGTGCTCCTGGTCACTGGCGCTCCCGTCACGCTCGCGCTGCGCGCGATCGATAAGCGCGACGATGGCACCCGAGGCGGACGGGAATGGATGCTGTGGGCAGTGCACTCGACGTTCGCGCGCGTCGTGACCCATCCTCTTGTCGCGGCCGCCGTATTCATTCTTTCGCTGTGGGCGTTCTACTTCACCGACCTGGTGCGGTGGGCGATGTACGAACATCTCGGCCACGAGTGGATGGTCGCCCACTTCTTGATCTCCGGGTACCTGTTCGTGATGAGCTTGATCGGCGCGGATCCGGTGCCATACCGGTTGCCATATCCTGGCCGACTGATCACGCTGATCGCCGTCATGGCGATGCATGCCTTCTTCGGCATCGCGATGATGATGCAGACAGGGCTCATCGTCGCCGATTGGTTCGGTTCGATGGGGCGCGACTGGGGTCTGAGCCCCATGGAAGACCAGTATGTCGGCGGCGGCATCGCCTGGTCTATCGGAGAGATTCCGACCCTGATCCTCGCGATCACCGTGGCGATCCAGTGGAGCCGCAACGACACCAAGCTGCAGAGGCGGCGCGACCGGCACGCCGATCGGACGGGGGATGCCGAGCTTGAGGAGTACAACGCGCGGCTCGCCCGTATCGCCGAGCGTGACCGGCGTCGGGCTGAGCACGAGGGCCGATAACGGCATCCGCTCAATCCTGCGCGGCGTCGCCCTCGGGGGATCCGACCCTGATCGATGCAGAGCCGTCGGGGAGGATCGTGATGGTGCCGTCGAGCAGGAACGGGACGTCTGTTGACATCTCTTCGATGGTGCCGTCGAACAGCGACTGCACGTCGACCTCGATGTGGGCGACGGCTTGTGTCGGCGGGATCTGCCACTGTGCGCCGTCGGGAGTAACGGTCACCGTCGGTTGCGTAGTGATCGACCAATGCGGCGTCGATGCGAGACGGTCGGTCACCTCGATCCCGAACGGGCATGCCGTCGGCTGCAGCACCTCCTGCTGTGCGCACTGCGTGAGAAACTCTTCAACGCGCTGCTGCACGACGTCGACGAAGTCGTCGGTTGGCGCCGCCTGCACGTCGAGAGGAGTGGTCGCCAGGGGGGTGTCGGCGAGAACGGCGGTGGCGGGAGCCGCCGAGATCGCCGTGTCTACGGTGAAGGCGTACAGGCCAGGGGTGAAGACGAGCATCGGCAGGGGATCAAGCGGCGCGGCGTCGCCGCCCGCGGCGGAGATCTGCCCGCGCAGCACTTCGAAGCCGTTCACCGCGAACTGATCCGCTCCGCGCAGGGTGAGGGTGATCACCGCCAGGGGACTCGTCGAGAAGCGCCAGTTCGGGGTGACGCCGACCCAGCCGTCTTGTTCGACGAGGAAGGTCGTCGTGCCAGGGTGGCCGCTCGCTCGATAGGAGACGGTGACGGATGTCTGCGCACCATCGTTCTTCTCAGACACCACTGTCACGTCAGTGAGCGCTGCTAGCGCTGCCGCGCGCAGCATGGCCTCAGAGGCGGTGCTGGTGATGCCCGCTTCTTCGAGTGCTGCGCTGTCGACAGTGACACCTGGCACTTGGAGAGCATCGGCAGCGCGACCCGAAGACAGCAGATCCAAGTAGCGCGTCACGAATGCGGATGGTCCGTAGTACGACGTGTACAGCGTCGAGATTCCGGCGCCGACAGCGGCGATGAGCAGGATGCCGACGACAGCCAGAATGGTCAGATCGGTGCCGAGGCCCGAGCGCCGACGCGCTCTCGTCTCAGCCTGATCCATGGCGCCAGTCTATGAGCGCGGCCTGGGATGAAGCCGTGCGCGATGCGAGCACGCGATGCCGTGCGCGACGCCGCACAGCCTTGCGGGCAACGTAGCATGGGGAGCGCCCAGCATCCGCTTGTCCGTCGTGAGTGAGCCGTGTCCTTTCCCGCCCTGTCTGAAGAGCAGCATGAGCTGTTCCAGCTCATTGAGGACACCAGCGAGCACGTGTTCGTCACCGGACGAGCTGGCACAGGAAAATCGACGCTGCTGCAGTACTTCGCCTGGAACACGAAGAAGCAGATCGCGATCTGTGCCCCCACGGGAGTTGCTGCGCTGAATGTCGATGGCCAGACGATCCATTCGTTGTTCCGGCTGCCGATCGGGCTCATCGGCGACAGCGACATCGAGCAGAACGACAGCACCCGGCGCATCTTGAACGCCATCGAGACGCTGGTGATCGATGAGGTCTCGATGGTCAGCGCGGATTTGATGGATGCTATCGACCGCTCTCTCCGTCAGGCTCGCGGCAAGCGCGGCATCCCGTTCGGCGGTGTGCAGATCGTGATGTTCGGAGATCCCTATCAGCTCGCTCCCGTGCCGCCCCGGGGGGACGAATTGGCCTATGTGCGCGACCACTACCGCTCGTTCTGGTTCTTCGACGCGAAGGTGTGGGCGGGCTCGTCGACGAGCGCGGCGGGCGATGAACCGCAGGAGGGCCTGTTCGAGGTGGACACGAGGGCCGCGTTGCATGTGCGCGAGCTCGTGCACATACACCGGCAAGCCGACGACGGATTCAAGGCCATGCTCAACGCCGTGCGCTACGGCCGGGTGACGGCTGAGATCGCCGAGGTGCTGAACACGCAGGGGGCGCGAACGCCACCCGATCCCGAGCCGGGGGAGCAGCCGATGATCACGCTCGCCACGCGCAACGACATCGTGAACGCCATCAACAGGAGACACCTTGCCGCGCTTCCGGGTAAAGAGCAGACGGCGCGCGCCGAGATCAGCGGGGATTTCGGGCGGGGGGAGGCGTCGCTTCCCGCAGAGACCGAGTTGAAGCTCAAGGTGGGCGCGCAGGTGATGTTCTTGCGCAATGACACTGCCGCTGGGGCGGAGCCGCCGCGGTGGGTGAACGGCACGATCGGCACGGTCGTGCGCATTCTTGGCGAGAAGGTGCGTGTCGAGATCGACGGCGAGGAGGTCGACGTCGAGCCCGCCGTGTGGGAGCGGCTCAGATATTCCTATGACCCCGCCACGAAGAAGCTCACGCGCGATGTCGTTGCCGAGTTCACGCAGTTCCCGCTGCGGCTGGCGTGGGCAGTCACGATTCACAAGTCGCAGGGTAAGACGTACGACCGGGCGATCATCGATCTCGGCTCGGGGGCGTTCGCGCCAGGGCAGACCTATGTCGCGTTGAGCCGGTTGAGTACGCTCGACGGACTCTACCTGTCGCGCCCACTGCGACCAAGCGACATCAAGGTCGATGAGGACGTTCGACGCTTCATGCGCGCGGCCTGGGAGGCGTCAACGCCGACCCTCCCCCAGTAGCGCCCGCAGCTCGCGAGACTTCACAGATGTCACGTTTTCACCCGGAAAACGTGACATCTGTGAAGTCTCGCGAGCTGGGCGGGGGCGCGTCAGGCTGCGGCGCGCGCGCGGTCGAGGTCTTCGAACAGCTCGGTGTTGAAACGGTAAGCGAGAAGCACCTCGTCGATCACGCGCTCGCGTTCGGCCTCGTCCCACGGTGCCGCATCGAGCTGCTCGCGGTAGACGTCTTTGAAAGCGGCCGGGTCGGCGATGTCGTCGAACAGGTAGAAGCCGATGCCATTGGTCTCGAAGCCGAAGCGGCGGGCCACGACCCGGCCGATGAAAACGCCCCCGGAGAGGTCGCCGAGGTAGCGGGTGTAATGGTGTGCGACGAATCCGCCGGCCCAGGTTGCGCCGACCTGGCGAATGCGCTCGACATAGCGCTGCGTACTGGGAAGCGCCGTGATCCGCTCGCGCCAGTCGGCGCCGATCAAGAACTCGAGGTCGGCCTCGAGGGCGGGAAGCCGCCTGAGCTTGTCGCTGAGGAACACCGACGCCACGGGGTCTTTCCGCATCCGCTCCCCTGCCGATTCGAGCGCCTCGTAGATGAAGTAGTGCTGGGTGACGAGCAGGATGTAGTCCTCACGGGACCCTTCGCCTTTGAGAAGGTCGGACATGAAGCCGGCGTGCTCGCTCCGTGAGTGCGACCCCGAGGAGCGCTCGCGGAGGGCGGCGGAGAAGGAAAGGATCGCAGACATGACACCAGTGTAAGGCGTGCCTTACTTGAATACTATGGGGGTGTTCATCGGGTGAAATCCGCGCGGACGTGCGACCCCGGATCAGGTTCAGCCGTGCGGACGCGGGTCGATACCGAGCCGCTCACAGGCGAGGTCATACAGCGCGACGACCTCTCGGCGCACTTCGGGTCGCTCAGAGATTGACCCGCCCGGCCACGGGATGCGAATTTCGGATGCTGCACCCTGGCGCGTATACGACCAGATGCCGCCGTCCCCGTCGAAGCCCATCATCACGGCATCCGCTATCTCATCCGCGGGGATGCCGGCGAACGCGCCGACGATCAGCAGATTGTCATCGGCGTGGTCTCCGTTCATGTGCCGAAGGACGGCTGAGACGATCGCGGTGTCGAAGATGTGGGTCACGAAGCCCACCCTATGCCGTCGTGTGAGCGGGTTTTCAGCATCCGCGTTCTAGACTTTGGTGATACTTCTTTCGGGGGTTCCCTTTATGCAGCTTCTCTCGTCGCGCCGTGTGCGCGCAGCCGCGGCCGGCATCGCTGCGCTCGCCCTGGTGCTGACCGGGTGCACCTCCGACGACGCCGACACGTACACGCCTCCAGCGCAGGTGGACGGCTCGCTGCCCGACGACACGGTGACCGCAATGCAGGATGCCGTCGCGAACGCGCTTACGGCGTCCGGCGCCTCCGGGGCGATCGTCGGCGTATGGGTGCCCTGGAGCGGCACCTGGGTGACCGCGGTTGGAACGCAGTCACCCGGCGGTGAGGGCGGTGAGCTCAGCACCGACATGTCCTTCCGGATCGCCGACGAGACGCGTCTGATGACTTGCGACGTGCTGTACGCGCTCGCCGATGAGGGCACCGTCGAGCTCGACGCGCTGGTCGAAGACCATGTCGCGGGAGTCGCCGGCATGGAGGACATCACACTCGTCGACCTGTGCAACGGAACGAGTGGCATCGGCTCGTCCGAGGCGACGGTGAAGTCCGCGTGGCTGAATACACCGGAGCGGGAGTGGGCTCCGCTCGAGCTCGCCGCCTACGGACTCGCCCAGGAGCGCACCGCGCCACACACCACTTATCGCGACTCCGATGCCGGCTATCTGCTGCTCGGTCTCGCTCTGGAGCGCGTGACGGGCCTGACGGCATCCGAACTCATCGCGAAGTATGTCGCCACCCCGCTCGGTCTCACTTCCACCTCGCTGCCTGCGCCGGCCGCTGCGCCGCCGTCGGACGGACCGGTGATGCAGGGCCACTACCTCACGGCGGTGGAGGGCGGGTACGACTGCACAGCTCCCGTCGACATCACCACCCTTTCTTCGAGCACGGGCTTTACCGATTCCGGTGTCGTCTCGACCATTGACGATCTGGGCCGGTACGCGCAGGCCGAGGCTGCTCAGGTGCTGCGCACGAAGAAGACGCCAGAGCGGTTCGCATCGCCGCTACCCGCGCGCGATGGCGCCCCTTCCTGGTTCCAGGCGGCCGGTGGCGGGTTCCTCGCCGGATCGATGATCGGTCAGCAGGGGTGGACCCCGGGCTACGCCACCTCCGCGTATTCCGATCCGGCCACCGGGTTCACGGTCGCTGTTGCGCTGAACGATTCGACTGCTGGAGTCGGCTTCGCACAGTATTTGGCCTGGGAGCTCGCCGCGATCGCCTCGAAGGCGCCGGCGGCCTCAGGGCAGACTGCTCCCGAGTTCGGACTGCCGTTCACGGCCGAGCAATACCACCAGGCGATCTCTGACGCCGCGATCACGTGCGTCGCTCCTGCTCCAGCCGGGTGAGCGGATAGGGGATTCTGCGATGAGCATCGTCGACAACGCGATCTACGTCGACGGTGTGCGCACCGCGAACCCGCAGAGCCTCAACGAGACCTTCGATCGCATGCGTGAGTGCGGCGGCATGAGCTGGATCGGCCTATACCGACCCAGCGAGAGCGAGATCAGGGCGGTGGCCGACGAGTTCGGCATTCACGAGCTCGTCGTAGAAGACGCATTGGCGGGGCATCAGCGGCCGAAGCTTGAGCGTTACGGCGATGTCTTGTTCATGGTGATGCGTCCTGCTCGCTACCTCGATGACGTCGAGGAGGTCGAGTTCGGCGAGGTGCACGTGCTCGCTGGGCCGGACTTCGTGGTGACGATTCGGCACGCTGAGGCCCCCGATCTCGGCCGGGTGCGTCGGCGCCTTGAGGCGAATGTGGAGTTGCTTCGCCACGGCCCTGAGGCTGTGCTCTACGCCATCATCGATGAGATCGTCGACGAGTATGTGCCTGTGCTCGCTGGTCTGGAGAACGACATCGACGAGATCGAGGGGCAGCTGTTCGAGGAGGGCGTCGATTCGACGCAGCGCATCTACGAGCTCAGCCGCGAGGTGATCGACTTCCAGCGGGCGACTCAGCCACTGGCGGGGATGCTGGAGGCGCTGCTGCGCGGTTCGGACAAGTACGCGGTCGATGAGGAACTGCAGAAGTATCTGCGGGACGTGCACGATCATGCGCTGCGCATCGCCGACCGGGTGAGCACGTTCCGCACTCTGCTCGACAACGCACTGACCGTTGAGTCCACGATTGTCGCCCGGCGGCAGAACGACGAGATGCGGCGGATGACCGAATTGAGCATCCGCCAGAACGACGAAGTCAAGAAGATCTCTGGTTGGGCGGCGATCCTGTTCGCGCCGACACTCGTCGCCGGCATCTACGGCATGAACTTTCGCGTCATGCCGGAGCTGGATTGGGTCTTCGGGTATCCGATGGCGATCGCGCTGATGCTCGCGATGGGCGGCGGGCTGTACGCCGTGTTCAAGAAGAACGGGTGGCTGTAAACGATCCGTGTGAAGGGACGTTGCAGATTCGCTGCGCGGCATCCGCTCATCGCCGCCGTCGCGCGCTAGTCTCGATGACGCTATGGCGGATGCCGCCGCCGATGCGCGCTGGCGGTATGAGTCTTCGCCCCTCATCTCAAGAAAAGAGCTTCATCATGACCGGGACAGCACGCAAGGCGCTCGCTGAAGCGATCGCCACATTCCTCTTCGTCTTCAGCATCATCGGTGCCGTCAACAGCGGTAACCCTCTCACGCCGCTCGCGATTGGTCTCACGCTCGCGGTGCTCGTCTTTTCGACGGGGCACATCTCGGGCGCTCACCTGAATCCGGCCGTCTCGGTTGGTGTGTTTGTGCGGGGCGGACTCAGCGCTGCTGACCTCGTCGCCTATATCGTGGCGCAGCTCGTCGGCGGCGCGCTTGCGGCACTTGCGAGCACCGCGATCTGGCCGGCGGCTGGGGAGGCTGCGGCAATCGAGACCGGCCCGGCATTCCTCGCTGAGGCACTGTTCACGCTCGCGCTCGTCTGGGTCGTGCTGAACGTCGCCACGTCCAAGGACACAGACGGCAACTCGTTCTACGGCCTCGCGATCGGTGCAACGGTGTTCGCCGGCGCCGTCGCTGTCGGTCCGATCTCGGGCGGCGGCTTCAACCCGGCCGTCGCTCTCGGCTTGTCGATCAGTGGTCACTTCGACTGGGCTAACCTGTGGCTGTACGTCGTAGCGCCGGTTATCGGCGCCGTGGTCGCGGCTGTACTCTTCCGCGCGCTCAATAGCGAGGACGCCAAGAAGATCGGCGCCTGAGTCCCGGTTGGTCATGGAATGCCGCGTCCTGAGTAGAGGGCGCGGCATTCTGCGTTGACGCGGTGCTCATTGCGCCGGTGGTCGGGGAGGCAGGATGCCGTGGAGGGGCTGACGGGAATCGAACCCGCGCTGTCTGCTTGGGAAGCAGAAGTTCTACCATTGAACTACAGCCCCGTGTCACATGCTGTCACGAGGCAGCACTTTGAACTCCTCAAGCGTATCAGTGACATACGGCGGGCGATGCGTCCGCTTCCGATAGCTGCGCTCCGTCGTTTCGTGCTGGGCGTGGCCGAGCTGCACCAGCGTCGCCTCAAGGTCGTGTCCATTGGCGATCGCTGTGATGGCCGCCGAGCGGAACGACTTCGACACCTCACACTCGAACCTGGATTTCTTCAATGCGGTGATTCAGGTGGCGTCGTCGGCGGAGTATTTCGGGGCCCGTTCGATGGTGCCCACTGAGGTGCGGGCGCGGGAGGTCACGCATCCGGTGGAGGCGATCAGTCGTGGCCTGTGGGGGCGCGTGCGAGGAAGAGACGACTAGAACGCGAGAGGCTGCGGGGTTCTCTCACGCGGAGATCACACGTCTTCTTGCGGATAAGGCGCGCGCGGCGGGCGGGAATGCGTTGCAGCAAGCGCTCGCGTTGCGTGCCGCGCCTATGAATGAACCAGTCGTGTCTGACGCTGACTGACGACGTCGACGCGGGAGCGGGGGTGACGGATGCCTGACCGGGGTGACGTGCAAGACCTCCAGGACGCGCTCAGTGTTGTCTCTGACAGTGCGAAAGAGAAGTTGGCGTGGTTGTTCTCGAGCATCGACCAGCGGTACCCCGTGAAAGTGCGGGACGCACTGCTGGAGGCGTTGCCTGCGCTGGTGCGTGAGCATGGCGATCAGGCCGCGGCGGTCGCTGCGGACTGGTATGAGGGTGTCGCGCTCCGCGAAGCTGGCAAGAAGGCTCGCGTGCGGGTCAAGGGCGGCTATCCGGAGGATGCGATCACTAGGCGAGTACGTTCCGCGATGGGGCACGCTTTCCAGGGCAACGCGGAACGGGCGTTGGAGGTGTTGCAGACCTCTCTGGACAAGTTCGTGAAGCAGTCAGCACGGAACACGATCGTGGGTGCTGCGGAGCGTGACGGTGTGATGTGGGAGCGGGTGCCGTCCGGAGCAACCACGTGCGGGTTCTGCCTGCTGCTGGCGTCCCGGGGGTGGGCGTACACGTCCGAACACAAAGCGAAGTTCCGGAAAAAGGACGGTGACACGTACCACGGCAACTGCGACTGTATGCCCGTGCCGAGCTTCGATGCGACACCCCCGCGCATCGAGGGGTACGACCCTGACGGGCTGTATCAGGAATACCAGTCAGCGAGGGCGAAGGTCGGTTCAGACCCAACTGCTATCGCGGATGAGATGGGGCGGAGAGCGGTCGCAAGGGCAGAGGCATCGAGATACAACGCTGCCGCGTACCACAGCGTCGAGGAATGGGCTGACGCTCCATTGGATATGGGAGGAATCATCGCTGCGCAAGGGTGGCAAGGTCGCATCGAGCAATTGAGCGACGAGGCCTTCGACGCATTCACACCAGAGTCGCCGCGAATCTACAGAGGTGTCAAGGATCTTGATAACGGGACCAGCGCACGGGACCTCCACCTCGCATTTTTGAATGATGACGCGCCGTGGATTGGAGACGGCGTGTACGGGCAAGGATGGTATACATCAACCCGACTCTCAACGGCGAATCAGTACGCGGCTAAAGGATCGATGTTCGCCCCGAACGACACACGGGATCATATCGGCACGAGCGTGGTCGAGCTGGCGCTGAGGCCCGAAGCGAAAGTAGTGCGGATTGACGACGTTCCCGCCGCTGGAAAAGGCGAGAAAGCGCGGGTGGCCGCGCTGCAAGGGTATGACGCGATGGCCGTTCCCGGCCCGAGACCCGGTGAGTGGTACTACCTTGTATTCAACAGAACATCACTGGTTGCCAGGGAGTTGAAACAATGAGCCCCGACATGGATCGTGCGCTGGGAAGGATCGTGGGCGAGGCGTCCCGACTCAAAGACGCTGCGTTGCTGCGTGAACTCGATGCGATCGTCGACCGCTACTGGTTCGCTGAGAGCGACGATATAGAGCGAGCGAATGAGGAATCCATACGCGCAGCTCTCGCCGTAATGGAAAACCGCGACAGTCTACGCGCCATTGTTGACCGGTTGGATCGGTCAAGCGATCCCGTCTGGCCGTCAGTGAGGGCTGTTATTGGCCTTTAGCCTCGACTTTCATCGGTGGCGTGATGGGTTCTGTTCGGCGTCGTTGCCGGGGTCGTGGGTCTGATTCTGTCACGAGGGTACGACAGTGGGCCGCGTGGCGCTGCGGTGCGGGTCTCCGGGTCCTCGTGTCGTGGTGGTCGGTCGGTGCCGTGCGGTCATCCTGCGGGGGCGGGGAGGCCGTGGATGCGTGTGATCGCGACTTCGCGATTCCCGGCGAGATGCCGCCGAAGATCATCCAAGCGCTGAACAAACGGTTCGAGCGCACAGCCGCGTAATCCTGAGCTTCGATGCGACACCCCCGCGCATCGAGGGGTACGACCCTGACGGGCTGTACAAGGAGTACCTCGCGGCACGGGAGTTCACCGGGGCTGGGGACATCGCGACGATCGCTGACAGGTTGGGTGTGCAGGCGGTACGCCGCATTGGCACGCTCGAGCAACGCCAAGCCGCTCTACATGCTGGTGATATCGGCGAGACGCTGCAGAAGCACGAGATCGCGTTCTACGAGCAGTTTCAAGACGCAGGGGAGCGCTTCGAGCTCATCCCACGCCCTCCCCGTGCCGCCAATGGGAAGCGACCTTCCTCGAACGACTTCAGGGCGACAACGCTGGGCGAGGTCGAGATCAAGTCGTTCCAGCGTCCGAATCGGGCGACCGTGTCGAAAGAAGTTGCGCGGTCGATCATCGCGGCGCGTGACAATCACGGCGACGAAAAGGACAGATTCATCGTCTACTCGCGGAAGTACCCGCCGACGCCGCAATTCATCAACCAGATGCGCGACTACAACGCCAAGCATCCCAACGCCCAAGTGCGTCAGCTATTCTGGTGGGACGGAGCGAATCTGATCGAGATTCCGCAGCGCTAGCAGACGATGAAGACGCCCGGCCCGGCCATAGTTCGAGCTGTTATTTCAAGCCAGCCGTGTCGCTGCCGGGTGAATACTCACCCTCTGGTGCTGTTTGAATCTTGACCCTTTCAGCACTCTTGGGAGAGTGATTGAAGTGGAAGATTGGGCGGAGATTCGCCGTCTGTATTCGGCGGAGAATCT
>JASGEY010000093.1:0-12730 GCA_047605925.1 Microbacterium sp. | reverse complement strand
CGAACCTGGCTCGATTTCCGCAGGAAATCCGACCAGGTTCGCGACCGGAACGGGCGGGCTGGGAGGGAGGGGAGGGCGGGGGGTTAGGGGCGAGCGCGGAGGTCTTTGCGCAGGATCTTTCCTGAGCTCGACTTCGGGATGACGTCGATGAACTCGACTTGGCGGACCTTCTCATGCGGGGCGACGTGAGCGGCGACATGAGCCATCACGGCATCCGCATCCAGGTCGGCACCAGGCTGCACGACGACGAACGCCTTCGGCACCTCCTGCCCGTCTTCGTCGAGAGCGCCGATCACCGCAGCATCCGCGATCGCTGGGTGTTCGAGCAGCACGGCCTCGAGCACAGCAGGCGCGACCTGGTAGCCCTTGTACTTGATGAGCTCTTTGAGGCGGTCGACAATGCGGTAGATGCCGTCGTGGGTGACCGTGGCGACATCGCCGGTGTGCAGCCAGCCGTCGGCGTCGATCATTTCCGCCGTGGCTTCAGGCCGATTGAGGTAGCCCAGCATGACCTGCGGGCCGCGAACGATGAGCTCACCAGGAGCGCTCATGCCCGACTCCGGCGCCTCGATGTCTGAACCGTCCTCAGCGATCAGGCGCGCTTCGGTGTTCGCGACGAGCAAGCCGACCGAGGAGCGGTCGATGTCATCACGGTGATATGGGATCGCATGGGTGACCGGGCTCGTCTCCGTCATGCCGTATCCCTGGCACACCACGCAGCCCAGTCGGCTCGCGACGGCTGAGGCCAGAGACCCATCCAACGGAGCTGCGCCCGAGAAGACCACCTTGATCGCCGAGGTGTCGTATTGGTCGACGAGCGGATGCTTGGCCAGGGCCACCGCGATCGGCGGAGCGATGAACACCCAGCTGGTGCGGTGCTCCTGCACCACGCGGAGGAACTCGACGAGGTCGAACTTCGGCATGGTCACGAGCACCGCACGCTGTCGGAGCGCGAAATTGAGCAGCACGGTCATCCCGTAGATGTGGAAGAAGGGCAGCACCGCGAGGACGCGGTCGTCATCGCCGAGCGCGATGGCCGCACGGCCTTGCATCACGTTGGCGATCAGGTTGCGGTGCGTCAGCATGACGCCCTTCGGGCGACCGGTGGTCCCCGAGGAATAGGGGAGGACAGCGAGATGCGTTGCCGGGTCGAACGACACCTCAGGCGCCGCGTGCCCCTCACCAAGCAACTGCGGGAGCGATGGATGCCCTTCGGCCCCGTCGAGGACGATCACGTGATCGGCGTCGAAGCCGAGGTGCTCTGCCGCGGCCTGCGCTCCCGCCAGCAGCGGCGATACCGTCACGAGCCAGGTCGCACCGGCATCCGTCAGCTGGTGTGCGATCTCTTCGGCGGTGTAAAGGGAGTTGATCGTGGTCGCTGTGGCTCCTGCGCGAAGGATGCCGTGGAACACCGTAGCGAATGCCGGAACGTTGGGGCACAGCACGCCGACTTTGGTACCGACGCCGACGCCCCTGGCAGCGAGAGCACCGGCGAACAGATTGATCTGACCGAGCAGCTGGCGGTATGTCGTTGTCGCCCCGCTCATGCCGTCGACGATCGCGATTGCATCCAGCCGAGACTCGTCGAGGTCTGAGAAGAGGAACTCGTGGATGGAGACCTCGGGGATCTCCACATCAGGGTAGGAACTGCGAACCATGAAGATCTCCTTCGATCCGGGTCTGCGGACGCCGTCGTCCGACGCGATCCAGTGTCGCACACTATGGCACCGCGTCCCAGGGGAAACCCGTGAGGTAGGCTGACACGGTGAGTGACGTGCAGAGCCGGGGGCCTCGCGCCTACGCAACTTTCATTGGCATCGGACTTGCCGCTGGCCTCCTTTCGGGGCTTTTCGGCGTCGGCGGTGGAACCGTGATCGTGCCACTGCTCGTTCTCCTGGTGCACCTCGACCAGCGCATCTCCGCCGGCACCTCCCTCGCGGCGATCGTCCCCACCGCGATCGTCGGCGTGATCTCCTATGCGGCGCACGACTCTGTCGCCTGGGTGCCTGCGTTGATTCTCGCCGCCGGGGCTGTCGTCGGTGCGCAGATCGGCACGCGCCTGCTGTCGACGCTGTCACAGACGGTATTGCGTTGGTCGTTCGTGGTCTTTTTGGGTGCCGTGATCGTATCGCTTTTCCTGGTGATCCCCTCGCGGGATGCCGATTTCGACCTCACCTGGCTGAGCGGAATCGCGCTTGTCGCGCTCGGTGTTGTGACGGGCATCGTCGCCGGGCTCATCGGAGTCGGCGGTGGCATCATCGTCGTGCCGGCCATGATGATCGCCTTCGGCACGAGTGATCTCGTCGCCAAGGGCACCTCGCTGCTGATGATGATCCCCACCGCGCTGTCAGGCACGTTCAGCAACCTCCGGCGCCACAACGTCGACCTCGTTGCGGCTGCTCTGATCGGCGTCTCCGCCTGCACGACGACCGCCCTCGGTGCGTGGCTGGCGACCATTGTCGACCCGCTCACAGGCAACATTCTCTTCGCGGTCTACCTCGCCTTCATCGCGGTGCAGATGGCGATGAAGGCGATCAAAGGACGCCAGAAGAGCTGAACCGCGGCCAAGGAAAGTAGGATCGAAGGGTGGCAGTAAACCAAGATCTCGTCGGTCGGGATTTCCCTCCAACCGCTGCGTACCTGGTCGGGCGCGAGAAGGTACGTGAGTTCGCTCGGGCCGTCTTCGCGGACTCCCCTCAACACACCGATGTTGAAGCCGCGCGTGCGGCGGGCTTCGCCGACGTCGTCGCCCCGCCGACCTTCGCGATGGTCATCCAGGATCAGACCCTGCAGCAGCTGCTCGCAGAACCCGACTCGGGAATCGTGTTGGCACGCACCATCCACGCAGAGCAGCGCTTCACCTACACGCGACCGATCGTCGCTGGCGATGAGCTCACCGGAAAGTTGACGGTCACCGGCATCCGCACGATGGGCCACAACGCGATGATCACCAGCCAGGCCGAAATCACGGATGCCGCTGGCGGTCACGTCGTGACGGCCACGAGCGTGCTGCTGGTGGGCTCGGATGAGGCCGCGGGCGAACCCTCGGACAAAGGAGCATCCTGATGCCGCTCGCCGTTGGTGACCTCGTCGCAGAGCGCACCGTGCACCTCACTCGCGAATCTCTCGTGCGCTACGCCGGGGCATCCGGAGACTTCAATCCCATCCACTATCGTGACGATGTTGCGACCGCCGTCGGTCTTCCTGGAGTGCTCGCGCACGGAATGCTGACGATGGGCATCGCGTCGTCGACCGTCGTCGCGGCCCTCGATCCTGCGGCGCGCATCATCGATTACGGAGTGCGCTTCACCAAGCCCGTCGTTGTCGACCCTGAACTCGGCGCTGACGTGCACGTGATCGCGACCGTGGGCGCCATCGATGAGGATGCGGCGCGGATCGATCTCAAGGTGACCTCCGGCGAGGCGACGGTGCTCGTCAAAGCGCAGCTGCGCGTCGCCCTGTGATGCGCGAAATCGAGCCGATTCGCCTGTCGGAGCTGACGACTATGCAGACCGGCGCCGCGCCAGCGCGCATGCTCGAAGCGACAACGACCGCCGGGCTTGTCGAGGCGCTTCAGGATGTCTGGTCTCGCGGCGATGACTGGTTCGTGCTCGGTGGGGGGTCGAACCTCTTGGTTGGCGATGAGCATTTCGCTGGCACCGTTATTCGCGTGCTCACCCGAGGCATCGAGGAGCTGCCGAGCCCGCACCCCGGCCGCATCCGTCTGCGGGCGCAGGCCGGGCACTCCTGGGACGCTCTTGTCGCTTATGCCGTTCACCACGGCTATGCGGGGGTGGAGGCCATGAGTGGTATTCCCGGCACGGTGGGTGCAGCTCCTGTGCAGAACATCGGGGCATACGGTCAGGAAGTGCAGGAGACTCTTGTCGAGGTCGAGCTGATCGACGAGTACTCCGACGAGATCGTCACCGTACCGGCATCCGAGTTGGGGCTGGGCTTTCGTACCTCGGTGCTCAAACATCACTACGGCAGCCACCCGCAGCGGCGAGCGGTGATCGTGTCGATCACCCTCGACCTGCTCGTCGCGCAGGAGCGGGTCGTGCGAGGAGAGCAGTTGCGTCGGGCTCTTGGCCTCGACGATGAGACGCCGGTGCCGCTGAGCTGGGTGCGTGAACGCATTCTTTCGACGAGGGCATCGAAGGGGATGCTGCTCGACGACGACGATGCGGACACCCACGGGGTCGGATCGTTCTTCCAGAATGCGATCGTGCCGGAGAGTGTCGCGCGGACGCTGCCGGCCCAGTGCCCGCAGTGGCCGGTCACCCCTGACCTGGACGCCGTGACCGTGATCCCGCTCTCCGCATACGACGGATTGGTTCCGGCCACGTCACCGGCGCCCGCCGAGGTCAAGGTGAGCGCAGCATGGCTGATCGAGCAGTCCGGCATCCGCAAGGGATTCGCACTCCCGCGCTCGCGCGCGTCGGTCTCGACCAAGCACGCCCTGGCTCTGACGAATCGCGGGGGCGCGAGCGCCGCGGAGGTCGCCGAGCTCGCCCGGTTCATTCAGAACCGCGTGCACTCCGAGTTCGGCCTGGTGCTGCAGCCGGAGCCGGTGCTCGTCGGCGTGGAGCTGTAGGTTCGCACTGTCATGCGCCTCGGCGGATGGGCGGGCGGATGCTGGGGCACGCCGACTCAGGAGAACAGGCGCTGGAGGCGCTGCACTCCCTCGATGAGCTGGTCGTCGCCGAGTGCGTACGACAGGCGGAGGTACCCTGACGGGCCGAAAGCCTCACCGGGGACGACCGCGACCTCGGCCTGCTCGAGGATGAGATCGGCCAGCTCGAGCGACGTCGTCGGCGTAACGCCTCCCCAGGTCCGCCCGAGCACACCACACACATCGGGGTACACGTAGAAAGCTCCCAGCGGATTCGGCACAACGAAGCCATCGATCTTCGACAGCTCAGACACGATGAGCCTGCGGCGGCGATCGAAGGCCTCGCGCATCTGCTCAGCCTCGGTCTGCGGACCGTTCAGTGCGGCGATCGCCGCCTTCTGCGCCACGTTGTTCACGTTGCTCGACAGATGCGACTGCAAATTACCGGCGATTCTGATGGCGTCTGCGGGGCCGACCATCCAGCCCACCCGCCAGCCGGTCATCGCGTAGGTTTTCGCAACACCATTCACGAGAATCGTCTGTCCGGCGACCTCGGGCACTGCCTCGACGATCGAGACAGCCTTCACCCTTGGTGTTGCGGAGTCCGCCGACGGGTAGGTGAGGTTCTGGTAGATCTCATCGGAGATAATCCAGATGCCGTGTTCAAGGGCCCATTCGCCGATCGCTTTGGTCTCCTCGGCGGTGTACACCGAACCGGTCGGGTTCGAGGGTGACACGAAGACGAGAACCGTGGTGCGCTCTGTGCGTGCAGCTTCGAGCTGTTCGACCGTGACCTTGTAGTCCTGATCCGCCCCGGCGAACACCTCGACAGGGATGCCGTCGGCGAGACGGATTGCCTCGGGGTAGGTCGTCCAGTACGGCGCGGGCAGCAGCACCTCGTCGCCGGGGTTCACGACGGCCTGGAACGCCTGGTAGACCGACTGCTTGCCGCCGTTGGTGACGATGACCTGGCCGGGGGAGACCGCAAGGCCCGAGTCGCGCAGCGTCTTCTCCGCGATCGCCTCGCGCAGCGCGGGAAGTCCCGCGGCCGGAGTGTACCGATAGCTTGCAGGGTCGGCGAGGGCTTCGGCCGCAGCATCCACGATGAATTGCGGCGTCGCGAAGTCGGGCTCTCCTGCGGCGTAGGAGATGACGGGCTTGCCCTCGGCCTTCAGAGCTTTCGCCTTGGCGTCGACCTTGAGGGTTGCGGACTCGGCGATGGCGGACAGTTTGCGAGAGAGAGGAGCGCGTTCGGTCACATCAGAAAGCGTACTCGTTCGGCGCAGGGTCATGCGGCGAGGCCGTGCGCGCTGGCTACGGCATCGAGCACGATGCGGCCACCGTACACGTTGAGCCCTTTGGCGAGTGCCGGATCGTCGGATGCTGCACGCTCCCACCCCTTGGCGGCGATGGCCGAAACGTAGGGAATCGTGGCGTTCGTGAGCGCACGCGTGGCGGTCTCTGGCACGGCACCTGGCATGTTCGCCACGCAGTAGTAGATCGAATCGTGTACGGCGAATGTGGGGTCGTCGTGAGTCGTCGGGCGGGAGCCTTCGAAGCATCCGCCCTGGTCGATGGCGATGTCGACGAGGACGGAGCCTGGCTTCATGGTCGCAACCATCTCATCGGTCACGAGCTTGGGCGCCGCGGCTCCAGGGATCAGCACAGAGCCGATCACGAGATCTGCCGTCGCCAGCTCCTCAGCGATGTCGTATCGGCTGGACAGTCGGGTCTGCAGCGCGCCGCCGAAGCGGTGCTCGAGCTCGCGCAGCCTTGGCAGCGAGATGTCGATGACGGTGACCTGGGCGCCGAGCCCGAGGGCGTTGGCTGCTGCGTGTTCACCGGCGACGCCGCCGCCGATGACAACCGTCTTCGCGCGGGGCGCTCCGGCGATGCCGCCGAGCAGCATTCCGCGGCCGCCGTTCGCGCGCAGCAGTGAGTACGAGCCCATCGTGACGGAGAGGCGGCCGGCGATCTCGCTCATCGGCACGAGTAGCGGCAGGCTGCGATCGGGAAGCTGAACGGTCTCGTAGGCGACTGCTGTGGTGCCTGCGTCGATGAGCGCGGTGGTGAGGGGCCGGTCGGCGGCCAGGTGCAGGAAGGTGAAGAGGGTGAGGTCTGGGCGAAGGAAGCCGTACTCCGCGGGTGTCGGCTCTTTGACCTTGAGGAGAAGCTCGGCCTCTGACCAGGCCTCGTCTGCGGTGTCGACGATCTCGGCGCCGGCGCGACGGTAGTCCTCGTCGACGATGCGCGAGCCGAGCCCTGCCCCCGATTGCACGAGCACGCGGTGACCCTCGTGAACGAGGCGGTCGGCGCCGGCGGGCGTGAGCGCGACGCGGTTCTCGTTGTTCTTGACCTCGGTGGGCACGGCGATCTTCATTGGTCCTCCTGCTGTGACGGCGGTGCACCCAGATTCGCAGAAACATCGGCAAAGAAAAAGATTCCCTGAAGACTATTCGACAGAATCGCAGATCCTGAATAATAGTTCGGATGGAGACGTCTCTTCAGGCCCCTCGGCCGAATACTCTGCGAGCCCCTGCTCTCGATGCGATCGATGCCAGGATCGTCGGCCTGCTTGCGGCCGACGGCCGCATGCCCAACGCTGAACTGGCATCCACTCTCGGCATCGCCCCGTCAACCGCGCATGCGCGCGTACGCTCTCTCCTCGATCGCGGCGTGATCACCGGATTCCATGCCAGCGTTGACGAGCGGATGCTTGGCGCGGGCCTGCAGGCAATCATCGGCGTCACGCTGCGCCCGAGCGGGCGCCGCGAGAGCATCGTGGAATTCGCCGAGCGTGTGCGTGTGCTGCCGCAGGTTATCCAGGTCTTCTTCCTCGGTGGGGATGACGACTTTCTGCTGCACATCGCTGTGTCGGACTCGTCCGAAATGCGCGAGTTCGTGCTCGAACACCTGTCGGCGCAGGCGAGTGTTGCTTCCACGCGCACGAGCATCGTCTTCGATTACCACCGAAACTCTGTGGCCGCATCGTTCCGATGAACGCGATTCCCGCGACGGCTCAGCGGAGTTCGATCAGCCGACGCCCCCGCCCGGCTGCGACGCCCCTGCCCAGCAACGTGGCTGAGCTGGGGCGTCGCAGCCGGGCAGGGGCGTCGGCGGAGTCAGGGATCCGTGAGTGACCTGCGTCAGGTGAATTGGTTCATTGTGTTGTGCTGACCGCCGGCCTTCAGCGCAGCATCCCCTGCGAAGTATTCCTTGTGGTTGTCTCCGAGGTCGGAGCCTGCCATGTTCTGGTGCTTGACCGTGGCGATTCCGCCGCGGATCTCGCGACGCTGCACGCCCTGGACGTAGGCGAGCATCCCTTCGTCACCGAAGTAGCCCTTGGCGAGATCATCCGTCGACAGCGCGGCCGTGTGGTAGGTCGGTAGCGTGATGAGGTGATGGAAGATCCCTGCCCGCGCCGAGCCGTCGCGCTGGAAGGTGCGGATCTTCTCGTCGGCGAGCCGCGCCAGCTCGGTGTCGTCGTACTCGATGCTCATCAGCTTGTCGCGGTTGTAGGCCGAGACATCCTGCCCCTGCTCAACCAGCGCGTCGTAGACCTGCTCGCGGAAGTTGAGCGTCCAGTTGAACGACGGGCTGTTGTTGTAGACGAGTTTCGCGTTCGGGATCTCCGCGCGGATCGCGTCGACCATTCCGGCGATCTGCTCGATGTGCGGCTTCTCGGTCTCGATCCACAGCAGATCCGCGCCGTTCTTCAGCGACGTGATGCAGTCGAGCACGCACCTCGCCTCCCCTGTCCCTGGGCGGAACTGATACAGGTTGCTTGCAAGGCGCTTCGGGCGCAGCAACTTTCCGTCGCGCTTGATGACCACATCGCCGTTGCCGAGTTCGGATTCGGAGATCTCCTCGACATCAAGGAAAGAGTTGTACTGGTCGCCCAGGTCTCCAGGCTCAGTGGTGACGGCGAGCTTCTGGGTGAGCCCGGCGCCGAGAGAATCGGTGCGCGCGACGATGATGCCGTTGTCGATTCCGAGCTCGAGAAAGGCGTAGCGCACGGCGTTGATCTTCGCGAGGAAGTCCTCATGCGGCACAGTCACCTTGCCGTCTTGATGTCCGCACTGCTTCTCGTCCGAGACCTGGTTCTCGATCTGGATGGCGCAGGCACCGGCCTCGATCATCTTCTTAGCCAGCAGGTACGTCGCCTCCGGGTTGCCGAAGCCGGCGTCGATGTCGGCGATGATCGGCACGACGTGCGTCTCGTAGTTGTCGATCTGCGACTGGATCAGCTCGACCGAGGTCTCGTCTCCGGCCGCACGCGCGGCGTCCAGCTGAGTGAACAGCAGGTCGAGCTCGCGGGCATCGGCCTGTCGCAGAAAGGTGTAGAGCTCCTCGATCAGTGCGGGCACCGCTGTCTTCTCGTGCATCGACTGGTCTGGCAGCGGTCCAAACTCGCTGCGCAGCGCCGCGACCATCCAGCCGGAGAGGTAGAGGTAGCGCTTGTTCGTCGACTTCAGGTGCTTCTTGATCGAGATCAGTTTCTGTTGTCCGATGAAGCCGTGCCAGACGCCGAGCGACTGGGTGTAGACCGAGGAGTCGGCGTCGTACTCGTCCATGTCGCGGCGCATGATGTCGGCGGTGTACTGCGCGATCTCAAGTCCGGTGCGGAACCGGTTCTGCGCCCTCATGCGGGCCGCAGCCTCAGGGTCAATGGCGCTCCAGCTCGAGCCGTTCGCGTCTTTGAGTGCCCGGATGGCGTCGATGTCGTCCTGGTACTGGGTCATGTCAAGCTCTTTCTCAGATGGTGTGCGGTCAGTTGTTCTCGATGAGGTAGCGCGAGTAGGCGCCAAGGGTGAGGAAGGCGGGGAACTCCTCGTTCAGAGCCACCTCGCGGAAGATCTCTGCGGCGTCGTCGAAACGGTCATCCGCCGACCTCGTCGCCTGCTCCAGCACTTCGCGAATCAAGCCCTCCACATACTCGGGTGTGATCGCGGTGCCGTCCTCGGTGGTGCGGTCCTGGTGGATCCACTGCCACACCTGCGAGCGGCTGATCTCGGCGGTTGCGGCGTCCTCCATGAGGTTGTCGATCGACACTGCGCCAAGGCCCCGCAGCCACGCCTCCAGGTAGCGGATCGCCACGGAGACGTTGTCGCGCACACCGCGGGCTGTGATGGGGCGCCCGATGTGGAGGTCGAGCAGATCGGATGCCGTCACCTGCACTTCGGGGCGCTGACGATCGATCTGGTTCGGCCGGTCGCCGAGCACGGCGTCGAACTCCGCCTGTGCGGTGGGGATCAGGTCGGGGTGGGCGACCCAGGTTCCGTCGAAGCCGTCGCCGGCCTCGCGCTTTTTGTCTGCCGAGACCTTTTCGATCGCCCGTGCTGTCACCTCGGGATCACGGCGGTTGGGGATGAACGCGCTCATGCCGCCGATGGCGAAGGCGCCGCGTTTGTGGCAGGTCGAAACGAGCAGCTCGGTGTACGCCCGCATGAACGGCACGGTCATCGTCACCTCGCTGCGGTCGGGGAGAACGAAGCGCGCACCGCGGCCGCGGTAGTTCTTGATGATCGAGAAGATGTAGTCCCAGCGCCCTGCGTTCAGGCCAGCGCAGTGGTTGCGCAGCTCGTACAGGATCTCTTCCATCTCGAAGGCTGCTGGCAGCGTTTCGATCAGGATCGTGGCGCGGATGGTGCCGTGCGGGATGCCGATGTACTCCTCGCTGAAGGTGAAGATGTCGTCCCACAGTTTCGCTTCTTCACTGGATTCGAGCTTGGCGATGTAGAAGTACGGGCCACGACCGGCGTCGATCAGAGCCTGGGCGTTGTGCAGGAAGTAGAGTCCGAAATCGACGAGGGAGCCGGATGCCGACATCCGCCGCCCTGCGCGGTCGATGAACTCGATGTGCTTCTCAGGCAGGTGCCAGCCGCGCGGGCGCATCACGATCGTCGGTGTGCGCTCGGCGGTGACGAGGTAGTCCTTACCCTCGGGGGAGGTGTACGACAGTTCGCCGCGGATCGCGTCGCGTAGCGAGAGTTGTCCTTCGATGACGTTCTTCCAGGTGGGGCTGGTGGCGTCCTCCTGGTCGGCCAGCCATACCTTCGCTCCGGAGTTCAGGGCGTTGATCGTCATCTTCGGGTCGGTGGGTCCGGTGATCTCGACGCGGCGGTCCTCGAGTCCTGGGCCGGCTCCGGCCACACGCCAATCGGCATCTTCACGGATGTGTGCGGTGTCATCGCGGAAGCGCGGGTCGTGTCCGTTGCCGATCTCGAAGCGGCGACGCATGCGGTCGGCAAGCCGGTCGTGACGACGGCCAGCGAAACGGTGGTGCAGCTCGGTGAGGAAGGCAATCGCAGCGGGCGTCAGAATCTCGTCGTAGCGGTCTCGGATGGGACCGGCGACAGTGATGGCGGGCCCCTGAGCCGCCGTCTGGATCGGTGCGGTGATGGTGGGAGTGCTCATGTCGGAGGTCCTTTCCTCTCGTTCGTGCCGGGTGGCTTGAGACCACTCTGAGTGAAGTTCACGACGTGATCTGACCAAATCGACGGTGAAGATTGAGCAAAATTCTGTTTTTGTGACAGAATCGCTCGCATGACGACCCCTGCCGTGGATGAAGACGCCGACGCCCTCACAATCGGCCGTCGCATCCGTCAGCTCCGCACCTCGCGCGGAATGACCCTTGACGACCTCGCTGCCGCTGTCGACCGGGCACCGAGTCAGATGTCGATGATCGAGACCGGAAAACGCGAGCCTAAACTGACCCAGCTGCAGGCCATCGCCCGCGCACTCGGTGTCACGATCGACACCCTCCTTGAGGGCGAGCCGCTCGACGAGCGAAGTGCACTGGAGATCGCGCTCGAGCGTGCGATGAAGGGGCAGACCTTTCAGTCGCTCGGTATCGAGCCGTTCCGCATCGCGAAGAGCGTGCCGACTGACGCACTCAGGGCGCTGCTGGCCCTGCACGGCGAGATCGACCGCCTCCGCGACGAGCGTGCAGCGACCCCGGAGGAAGCTCGGCGCGCGAACGTCGAGCTCCGACATCTCATGCGCCGGCAGGACAACCACTTCGCAGATCTGGAGGCGAAAGCATCCGAGATTCTTTCTGCAGTGGGGCACTCCGGCGGACCGCTGACGCAGCGCACGGCATCCGAGATCGCGGCCTACCTCGGGTTCACACTGCACTACGCGTCCGATCTGCCGCAGACGACACGCAGTGTCGCCGACCTGGCCAACGGAAGGCTGTACCTGTCTACGCACACCCAGGCGAAAGGCGATCCGCGAACCGCGGTGTTGCAGGCGCTGTCGAGCCGGATGCTGGGTCACGCCGAGCCGCGTAGCTACGCCGAGTTCTTACGCCAGCGGGTCGAGACGAACTACCTCACCGGCGCCCTGCTGATCCCCGAGGGGCACGTCATCCCGATGCTGAAGGAGGCGAAGAGCCGTCGGGCGATCTCGATCGAGGATCTTCGCGACGCGTACTCCGTGTCGTACGAGACTGCGGCGCATCGCTTCACGAACCTCGCCACCCGCCACCTCGACATCCCGGTGCACTTTCTGAAGGTGCACGAGTCCGGCACGATCACGAAGGCCTACGAGAACGACGACGTGAACTTCCCGACCGACCGTCTTGGGGCGATCGAGGGGCAGATGTGCTGTCGGAAGTGGACGAGCCGCGTCGTGTTCGATGAGGACGACCGCTTCAACCCCTACTACCAATACACAGACACGGGCAACGGCACCTACTGGTGCACCGCGCGCGTTGAGGCGTCGAGCGAGGGGCTGCACTCGGTGAGCGTTGGTGTGCGCTTCGACGACACGCGCTGGTTCGTCGGGCGCGATACCCCGCATCGCGGCGCGTCACGGCATTCGGTCGAGGTGTGCTGCAGGCGTGCCCCCGCCGAGCTGGAGCAGCGGTGGCGCGAGAACTCCTGGCCGAACGTGAAGACGCCGAGAACGCTGCTGGCGACGCTGCCGACCGGTTCTTTCCCCGGCGTCGACACCACCGACGTCTACGAGTTCCTCGAGGCGCACGCGCCGCGCTGAGCGCGCCAGCCGTAGCCGACCCCGCCGCCGCCGCGCTTGTGCGTGTTGCCGCAGTCGGCCATTGCTCCGGTCGCGATTTGTGCCGCTCCGGCAACTCGTCGACCGTTCCGGTCGCGGGTT
>JASGEY010000092.1:0-7646 GCA_047605925.1 Microbacterium sp. | reverse complement strand
GGCGAATCTCCGCCCAATCTTCCACTTCAATCACTCTCCCAAGAGTGCTGAAAGGGTCAAGATTCAAACAGCACCAGAGGGTGAGTATTCACCCGGCAGCGACATCTGCAGGCTCAGATTCCGTCTGCATGCCGAAAACCCGGATCTCACCATGCAGACGGAATCTGAGCCTGCAGACGGGACGAGGACAGGGACGAGGACGGATGCCGGGCGGGACAACCCACTCGTCCTCCACAATCACGCATTTCGCCGAATCCATCCACAATCGCCGACATCGGCATCCGGCGGAGCCAAAAACGTCGGATGCTCGTGAGATGCTCACTCCGGCGACACTTCTGACAAATACCGACGGCATCGCCCGCACCGCGTGGCTGACGAACCATGGGTGCACCAAGCACGCTCTGGCTGATGCCGTAGACCAGGGCGAGATCGTGAGAATCCGCCGCGGAGTCTTTGCCCTCCCACACGCTGACCCCAAGGTCGTCATCGCGGCGCGCCATGGCGGGGCGGTGAGCTGCGCCGACGCGCTGCGGCACCACGGCATCTGGACGCTCCCGCGCCCCGACGACAAGGTCCACGTGTGGCTCGGCAGTTCCGGCCGCAGGCGCCAACATCCGCACTGCGACGAACTCTGCGCAACCCACTTCTCACCGGGCACAGCGCGGCTCGGTTATGCACCCGTCGTCGCCGCACTCATCCACGCATATCGCTGCTTCGAGCCAGAAGCATTCTTCGCGGCCTACGAGTCCGCATGGAATCAGCGGAAGATCTCGGCATCCGATCGCCGCCGAATCCGACGCGAGCTCCCCTCCTCGGCGGCCTGGATGCTCGACCTCGCGCAGCCCGATGCGCAGAGCGGGCTGGAGTCACTGTTGCGATTTCGACTGCATCTGCTCGGTCTGGCGCTCGATACCCAGGTCGCCATCCCCGGTGTCGGCACCGTCGACTTCGTCGTCGGCCGCGTGATCATCGAAGTCGACGGCCGTGAGAATCACGCGGGAGCCGATCGGCGCCACAACGACCTGATGAGGGATGCCGCGGCATCCGCCCGTGGGTACGAGACCCTGCGCTTCGACTACTCGATGGTGATCTACGAGTGGGATCGGGTCGTTGCGGCGATTCTGCCTGCGCTCGCGCGGTCGGTGGTGTGATTCTCGTCCCGTCTGCACGCTCAGATTCCGTCTGCATGCCGAAAACCCCGATCTCACCATGCAGACGGAATCTGAGCCGACGGACGGGACGACTCCCCCGGATGCCGGACGGGACGACGACGGATGCCGGACGGCACGACGACGGATGCCGAACCGCACGACTCAGCGAGGTTTCTACTCGACCGTGACCGACTTCGCGAGGTTCCGAGGCTGGTCGACGTCGAGCCCCTTGGCGGTGGCGAGCGCCATGGCGAACACCTGCAGCGGCACGACCGCCAGCAGCGGCTCGAACATCGCACCGGCGAGCGGAATACGAATGACCTCGTCGGCGAACGGCAGGACCGCAGCATCCCCCTCTTCGGCCACGACGATCACCCGCGCGCCGCGGGCGCGGATCTCCTGAATATTCGAGACGACCTTCGAGTGGATCAGCGCGGAGTGCCGCGGCGACGGCAGCAGTACGAACACCGGCTGACCCGGCTCGATGAGGGCGATAGGGCCGTGCTTGAGCTCGCCTGCGGCGAACCCCTCGGCATGGATGTACGAGATCTCTTTGAGCTTCAACGCACCCTCGAGCGCGATCGGGAAGCCAACGTGGCGACCGAGGAACAGCACAGAGCGGGTGTCGGCCATCCAACCGGCCAGCTGGGTGACATGCTCCTGCTCCTCGGAGAGGACTCGGGCGATCTTTTCAGGGAGAGCCTGCAGCTCGGCGACATCGACGGATGCATCGGCCACCGTGCCACGGACCCTGCCCATGTGCAAGGCAAGCAGGAGCAGAGCGGTGATCTGCGCCGAGAACGCCTTCGTCGAGGCGACGGCCACCTCGGGGCCGGCATGGGTGTAGACGACGGCATCCGACTCGCGGGGAATCGTCGCGCCCTGAGTGTTGCAGATCGACAGGGTGCGCGCGCCGCGCTCTCGGGCGTACTTCACGGCCATCAACGTGTCCATGGTTTCGCCCGATTGGCTGATCGAGACGACGAGCGTCGCGGCGCCGATGACCGGATCCCGGTAGCGGAACTCGTGCGCGAGCTCGACGTCGACGGGCACACGAGCCCACTGCTCGATCGCGTATTTGCCAACAAGCGCTGCATACGAAGCCGTGCCGCAGGCCGTGATGATGATGCGGTCGATTCCGATGAACAGCTCATCAAGGCCGTCGAGCTCGGGGATCACGACTGCGCCATCCTGGATGCGGCCGCGAATCGTGTTGGCGACGGCCTCGGGCTGCTCGGCAACCTCCTTGGCCATGAATGACGACCATCCGCCCTTCTCGGCCGCGGCAGCATCCCAGGAGACATCGAAGGGAACGGCGTCAACGGGGGTACCGGCAAAGTCCGTCACTGTGACGGCATCCGGGGTGATCGAGACGATCTGATCTTGGCCGATCGCGAGCGCCTTGCGCGTGTGCTCGACGAAGGCGGCGACGTCGGACCCGAGGAAGTTCTCCCCCTCGCCGAGGCCGATCACGAGCGGCGAATTGCGGCGCGCTCCGACCACGAGGCCTGGGTGGTCTTGATGCATCGCGAGCAGGGTGAACGCGCCCTCGAGTCGATTCACGACACTGCGGAATGCGAGCTGCAGGTCGCCCCCATTGGAGCGGTACTCGCGGCCGAGCAGGGCTGCGGCGACCTCTGTGTCGGTCTCGCTGCGAAAAGTCACACCTTCGGCTCGCAGTTCGTCACGCAGCTCGACGAAGTTCTCGATGATGCCGTTGTGGATCAGCGCGAGTCTGTCTTCATCGGCGAGATGCGGGTGCGCGTTGACGTCGGTCGGTCCGCCGTGTGTTGCCCAGCGAGTGTGGCCGATGCCGGTAGTGCCTTCTGGTAGAGCGATCTCGGCGAGCGAGTCGCGCAGCGCACTCAGCTTGCCCGCCTTCTTGCGTATTCCGAGCGTGCCTGCGTCATCGATCACTGCGATGCCTGCGGAATCATAGCCGCGGTACTCGAGGCGGGAAAGCCCGGCGAGAAGAATTTCCTGGCTGGGGCGCGGGCCCACGTATCCGACGATTCCACACATGGTTTCAAGCGTAGGCGCCCGCTTTTGAGAGGGAGCCGAACGAATAGCGGATGCCGCGCACCCCTGTCGCCGCCTCAACGCTTGCGCCTCACAGCTTGCGCAGCAGCACGCTCTCCACTGCGTGATCGGCGCCCTTGTTGAGCACAAGCCGCGCGCGGTGCTTGGTCGGCATCACGTTCTCCACGAGATTGGGCATGTTGATCTCATTCCAGTAGCCCAGTGCCGTGGTGATGGCTTCCTCGTCGGTGAGGTGCGCGAACACGTTGAAATAGGACGTCGGATTCGAAAAGGCGCCCTGCCGCAGCGCAAGGAAGCGCTCCACGTACCACTTCTCGATATGCGCGGTGTCGGCGTCGACGAAGATCGAGAAGTCGAACAGGTCGCTCACCGCCACATCGTTCGGGGCGGGAGGCGGATGCAGCACATTGAGGCCCTCGACGATGACCACGTCTGGGCGGCGGACGACGACGTGCGCGTCCGGCACGATGTCGTAGCGCATATGCGAATAGAAAGGGGCCCGCACCTCTGCGGCTCCACTCTTCACCTCGGTGAGGAACTGGATCAGCGCTCGGCGATCGTAAGACTCGGGAAATCCCTTGCGGTCCATGAGCCCGCGGCGCTCCAGCTCAGCATTCGGGTAAAGGAAGCCGTCGGTGGTCACCAGTTCGACCCTTGGCGTGCCGGGCCAGCGGCTCATCAACTCGCGCAGCAGACGCGCGATCGTCGACTTGCCGACGGCGACGGAACCTGCCACCCCGACGACGAACGGCGTTGTCGTGTCGTCCTCCTGTAAGAACGACGACGTCGCCGCGCCAAGCTGCTTGGTGGCACTCGCATAGAGCGACAGCAGCCTGCTCAGCGGCAGGTACACCTCTCGAACCTCATCGAGGTCGAGCCGGTCACCGATGCCCCTGACCTCGAAGATCTCCGTCTCCGTGAGGGGCTGGTCGAGTCCTGCGGCAAGTCGAGCCCACTCGGAGCGATCGATCTGCCGGTACGGAGACAGCGGCAGCGTAGGGTCGACGGAGGTCACGGGTTACATCGTATCGGTGGTGGAGCGAAGTATCGGTGGTGGAGTGAATCCCTGCTGGCACTGATCGACCGCTCACAGAGCCAAGCGCTCCCGCACCACGTCGGCGAGTCTCTCAGCGTACTTCTGCACCGATTCGGCATCCGCTGCCTCGACCATCACGCGCACAAGCGGCTCCGTGCCGGACTTACGAAGCAGCACGCGTCCTGTGTCGCCCAATTCGGCCTCGACCTCGAGGACCGCCGCCTGCACGCCCTCGTCCTCATCGACGGAGTCTTTGTCGACACCGCGCACATTGATGAGCACCTGCGGATACACGGTCATGATGCTTGCAAGCTCAGCGGCGGACTTCTTCTGCCGCGCCATCTCACTCACCAGATGCAGTCCCGTGAGCAATCCGTCACCCGTGGTCGCATACTCGCTCATGATCACGTGACCCGACTGCTCGCCACCGAGCGCATAGCCGCCCGCGTTCATCTCCTCGAGCACATAGCGATCGCCGACGGCCGTCTGACGAACAGCGATGCCGTGCTCGCGCATCGCGACATGGAGACCGAGGTTACTCATGACCGTGGCGACGAGAGTGTCGTCGGTCAGGTGGCCGCGTTCCTTCATCGCCACGGCAAGGATCGCCATGATCTGATCGCCGTCGATGACCTTGCCATCGGCATCCACCGCAAGGCAGCGGTCAGCATCGCCGTCGTGAGCGATGCCCACATCGGCGCCGAGGCGGACAACAGCCTCTGCGAGGTTGTCGAGGTGGGTGGATCCCACTCCGTCGTTGATGTTCCAGCCGTCGGGGTCGGCGCCGATCACGGTCACCTCGGCACCGGCATCCCGGAATGTCTCAGGAGAAACTCCCGAAGCCGCACCGTGCGCGCAGTCCAGCACAACGTGGATGCCGTCGAGAGCGTGCGGCAGCGAGGCAAGCAGGTGTACGACGTAGCGGTCCTCGGCGTCGGAGAAGCGGATGACGCGGCCGACACCAGCACCCGTCGGACGCAGCTTCTCCGCCGACATCGCTGCTTCGATGCGCTCCTCGACGATGTCGGGAAGTTTCACGCCGCCGCGGGCGAAAATCTTGATGCCGTTATCGGCGGCAGGGTTGTGCGACGCGGAGATCATCACGCCGAAATCGGCGTCACGATCGGCGACGAGGAACGCGAGGGCCGGCGTCGGGATGACCCCAGCCTCGAGCACGTCGACACCCGACGAAGCGAGACCAGCGGCCACCGCAGCCGTGAGAAAGTGACCCGAGACGCGAGGGTCGCGTGCCACCACGGCGGTGAGTCGCTTGCCTGCAGCCTTGCGGGCCTCCGCAGTACGGCCCTGGCCCAGGACGACGGCAGTCGCCTGGGCCAGGGTGAGCGCCAGATCGGCGGTGAGGATGCCGTTGGCGAGTCCTCGAACGCCATCCGTGCCAAAGATCGGCATCGGCTGGGTGGACCTTAACGCTTCGAGTACTGAGGCGCCTTACGGGCCTTCTTGAGACCAGCCTTCTTGCGCTCCTTGACGCGAGCGTCGCGCGACAGGAAGCCGGCCTTCTTCAGGGTCGGACGGTTGTTCTCCGCGTCGATCTCGTTGAGTGCACGTGCGATGCCGAGACGCAGAGCACCAGCCTGGCCGGAGTCGCCGCCACCCGAGATGCGGGCGATCACGTCGTAAGCACCGACGAGGTTCAGCGCAGTGAACGGGTCAGTGATCAGCTGCTGGTGCAGCTTGTTCGGGAAGTAGTCCTCGAGGGTACGGCCGTTGACCGTGATGGTGCCCGAGCCGGGGACGAGACGCACGCGGGCGATGGCCTGCTTGCGACGGCCAACAGCCGCGCCGGGGACGCTCAGGACGGGGCGCGGAGCCGCCGTCTCGGTCTCAGCGGCCTCGGGGGTCGAGGTCGAGTAGTTCTGGAGGGTTTCGGTGGTGTCCTGGATGTCAGCCACGAGTATGTCCTTAAGTCTTTACGGCGCTTACTGCGCGACCTGGTCGAGGGTGTACGGCGTGGGCTGCTGAGCGGCGTGCGGGTGCTCGCCACCCGTGTAGACCTTCAGCTTCGCCAACTGCTGGCGGCCGAGGCTGTTCTTCGGGAGCATTCCGCGGATGGCCTTCTCCACAGCGCGAACCGGGTTCTTCTCGAGAAGCTCGGAGTAGGTGGTCGCCTTGAGTCCACCCGGGTAGCCGGAGTGACGGTAGGCGATCTTCTTCTGAAGCTTCTGACCCGTGAGCGCGACCTTGTCGGCGTTCACGATGATGACGAAGTCACCCGAGTCGATGTGGTTGGAGAAGGTCGGCTTGTGCTTGCCGCGCAGGAGCGCTGCAGCGTGCGAGGCCAGGCGGCCGAGAACGACGTCTGTGGCGTCGATGACGACCCAGTCGCGCTGGATTTCGCCAGCCTTGGGAGTGAAAGTGCGCGTCACAATAGTGCTGCTTTCTTGTTCGAACGGAGAGGTTCGTGAATCCCACTCCGGGGTGGTTCCCTGTGGCCTGCGGAGAGGACTTCGGGGAACACGCCAGTGGAGGGCTCACGTTCGCGGTACTCGGCAGTCGAGTACCAAAGAGACAGCTTACGTGATCCTGGCGCGTCAATGCGAATCGAGGCGACGGAGATGCCCGGCATCCGCTTGGATACCACGGATCACTCATCAGTAGCGCACAGCCTCCGCGGGTAGCGTTGGAGCGTTATGAAGGTCATCTCCTACAACCTGCAGAAGCATCGCGCCGTCGGCGAGCTCGCGCAACTCGCGAGCGCGTACGACCCAGACGTGCTGTGCCTGCAGGAGTGCGATGTACAGGATCTTCCCGAGCAGGTCGGCGACCTTGTCCTTGCTGACGCCACGCAAGGGAACCGCCTCGGCCTCGCGCTGTTCTACCGCGCCAACACGTTCCGGGTCGTGGCAGCCAAGACGATCGAGCTGAAGAAGTCCCTACACGATCGCATCGCCAAGCCGGCGCACGAACGCGTGCTCGGCGTGCGACTGCACGACATCGATGAAAGGCGCGAGCTGATCGTCGCGTCGTTCCACGCGGCACCTCTCACCGCGTTGAACTCGCTCCGACGGCATCAGATCCATGCGGCGCTCACTGAGCTTGCGGCGCTGGGGTCTGCTCTCCCCCAGCTCATGGTGGGCGATTACAACTATCCCGTTTTCAAAGAGCACCTTGGGGATGCCGTGCGCGAGCAGGGGTACGCCTTGACCCTGAGCGACGACCACACCTATACCCGGTATCGGGTTTTTCGCGGGCACTACGACTTCGTCACCTCGACCGGCGTCGAGATCGAGAAGGTGACGACTCTGCCCCAGGGGATGAGCGACCACCGCCCGATCCTGGTCACGGCTCGGTTCGACTGAGCAGAGTTCGATTCGACTGAGCAGAGTTCGATTCGACTGAGCAGAGTTCGATTCGACTGAGCAGAGTTCGATTCGACTGAGCAGAGTTCGATTCGACTG
>JASGEY010000091.1:0-6803 GCA_047605925.1 Microbacterium sp. | reverse complement strand
TAGCGGTGACCCCGTCATAGGCTGACAACAAGACTGAACCACTAGCGGTGACCCCGTCATAGGCTGACAACAAGACTGAACCACTAGCGGTGTCCCCGTCATAGGCTGAGCACATGCCTGCGCCACTCACCCTTCCCCGCATCGCGTGGGGAGATCCTGCGTCCTCCCGCCGCGCGCTCCTCATCCACGGCCTCGGCTCGTCGGCTGCTCTGATGTGGCGCCTCGGCGAGGCCCTCGCACAAGCGGGGTGGCACGCCACCGCCGTCGACCTGCGCGGACACGGCGATGCACCAAGAGCCCAGGACTACACGATCGCCGCGTACGCCGCCGACCTCCTGATCACCCGCCCTGAGGGCGACGGGATGTGGGATGCCGTGATCGGCCACTCGCTCGGCGGAGCATCGAGCACGGTTGCCGCCGCATCCGATCCTGGGTGGACCCGCCGTCTCGTCCTCATCGATCCTGCGATCGTGCTCGAAGGCCGCGATGCGCAGGTGATCCGCACGAGCCAACAGCGCGCCTTCGATGACAACCGCATCGAGGCGGTGCGCGCGGAGCACCCGCACTGGCATCCGCAGGATATCGAACTCAAAGTGGATGCTGTGCGGCGCGCGAGCCGGTGGGCCGTTGAGCAGACCGGCGCCCAGAACGACCCATGGGACGTGCGCGCCCATGCCGCCCGTCTCACCGTGCACACCCACGTGATCGCCGCGGACCCAGCAGTCTTCAGCCTGTTCGCCGGCGCTGGCGCAGCAGAGGTCCTCGCGGCGAATCCCCTGATCACGATGAGCGTGGTCGAGGGCGCAGGTCACTCCCTGCACCGGGACAAGCCGGAAGAGTCCGTTCGTCACCTGCTGGAGTCCCTGTCGTGAGCCGCGCTGTGCGAGCGAAGCGAGTCGAAGTGAGCAGCTTCGATCCCGTAGCCTTCCTCCCCGACGACCTGCTCGAGCGCATCCGCGATCGCGCCCCCATCCACGACAGGGAGAACACCTTCCCGCAGCAGGATCTCGACGAACTCCGCGAAGCAGGCTACCTCTCGATCCTCGTCCCCCGCGACCGCGGCGGTGCAGGACTCACACTCGAACAGGCGGCGGTTCTCCAGCAACGGCTCGCAACAGCCTCCCCGGCGACGGCTCTCGCGATCAACATGCACCTGGTCTGGACCGGGGTCGCGAAGGTCTTCTCCGACCGCGGCCTGGCCGGGCTCGAATTCGTGCAGGACGGTGCCGTGTCAGGCGACGTCTTCGCTTTCGGCATCAGTGAGGCAGGCAACGATCTCGTGCTGTTCGGCAGCGCCACAGCCGCAGTGCCGACCGGCGACGGCGGCTACGCCTTCACCGGCACCAAGATCTTCACTTCCCTCGCCCCCGTCTGGACGAAGCTCGGCCTGCACGGCCTCGACACGACGAGCCCCGACGCCCCGAAGCTCGTGTTCGGTTTCGTGGAGAGGACGGATGCCGTCGTCACCGCCGACGACTGGGACACCCTGGGCATGCGGGCGACGCAGAGCAGAACGACGCATCTGAATGGCGCGGTGGCGGATGCCGCGCACATCGTCCGCCGAATCGACCCTGGCCCGAGCCCTGATCCGATCGTGTTCGGCATCTTCAGTGTCTTCGAGATCCTGCTGGCATCGGTGTATACCGGGATCGCACGGCGCGCGCTCGATGTCGCTGTGCAGACGGCGCACGAGCGCAGGTCGACTGTTCGGCGGACTCAGGGACCAGTTCAGGGGTCGTACAGCCAGGACCCTGATATCCGCTGGCGCATCGCCGATATGGCGATCGCGTACGACGCTCTCCCGCCGCAGATCGCGGCTCTCGCCCGCGATGTCGACGAGTTGGCCGACAACGGAGTCCGCTGGTTCACACTGCTGTCCGGCCTCAAGCATCGAGCGGTGACGATGGCGAAGCAGGTTGTGGATCAGGCGATGCTCACAGCCGGCGGCAGCTCGTACTTCACCCGCAGCGAGCTGTCTCGCCTCTACCGCGATGTGCTCGCCGGAGGCTTTCATCCCTCGGATCCGGAGTCGGCGCACGCCACCGCTGCACACGCATGGCTAGGTCCCGTTGAGTCCTAATTTCGCAGAGACAATGCCTGGAAACTGCGAAATCGGTTGCTAACTCCTGCGCCAGATGCGAAGATCGCACCATGACACCGTCCAAGAAGCTCCCCGCTCTCGATGAGGTCTCCAAGACCATCATCGAACTGCTGCAGGACGACGGGCGGCGCTCATACTCCGAGATCGGACGCGTCGTCGGCCTGAGCGAGGCTGCGGTTCGGCAACGTGTGCAGAAGCTCACAGAGTCGGGCGTGATGCAGATCGTCGCCGTGACCGATCCGATGCAGCTCGGCTTCCTGCGCCAAGCCATGATCGGCATCCGTGTGAGCGGCGATACGAGAGTCGTAGCCGAAGCCGTTGCCGCGATCGACGCCGTCGACTATGTCGTCATCACGGTCGGCTCCTTCGACATCCTCGCCGAGGTGATCTGCGAAGACGACGAAGACCTGCTCGCACTGATGAACGATCACATCCGCACGATCGACGGCGTGCTGGGGACCGAGACCTTTATTTACGCCAAACTGCAGAAACAGCTCTACAACTGGGGGACCAGATGACGACATCCGCCGACGCCGAACTCCAAGCCAAAGCTCGCGACCACCTCTGGATGCATTTCACGCGGCAGTCGACGATGGAACGCTCCGGCGTGCCGATCATCGTCAAAGGCGATGGCCACCGCATCTGGGACTCGCAGGGCAAGGAATATTTCGACGGCCTGGCAGGGCTCTTCGTGGTGAACGCCGGACACGGACGCCACCGGCTCGCCGAAGCTGCGGCGAAGCAGGCATCCGAACTATCGTTCTTCCCGCTGTGGTCGTACGCGCACCCCGCAGCGATCGACTTGGCAGACAAACTCGCCGATGAGGCACCAGGCGACCTCAACCGCGTCTTCTTCTCCACCGGCGGCGGCGAAGCCGTCGAGACCGCTTTCAAGCTCGCCAAACAGTACTGGAAGCTGATGGGCAAGCCCACCAAGCACAAGGTCATCTCCCGCGCGGTCGCCTATCACGGCACCCCGCAGGGAGCTCTCGCGATCACCGGCATCCCGGCGATGAAGGCGATGTTCGAACCGGTCACGCCCGGCGGCTTCCGCGTGCCGAACACGAACTTCTATCGTGCGGCCGAGATGGGGGCGCCAACCGACGATATCGAAGCCTTCGGCCGCTGGGCCGCCGACCGCATCGAAGAGATGATCCTCTTCGAGGGGCCAGAGACAGTGGCTGCCGTCTTCCTCGAGCCGGTGCAGAACTCGGGCGGATGCTTCCCCCCTCCTCCCGGATACTTCGCCCGCGTGCGTGAGATCTGCGACCGGCACGACGTGCTGCTCGTCTCCGACGAGGTGATCTGCGCGTTCGGCCGCCTCGGGCACACTTTCGCGTGCACGGGTATGGGTTTCATCCCCGACATGATCACCTGCGCCAAGGGCATGACGAGCGGATATTCCCCGATCGGCGCGACCATCGTCAGCGACCGTGTGTACGAGCCCTTCTCGAAGGGTGACACGACCTTCTATCACGGATACACCTTCGGAGGTCACCCGGTGTCCGCGGCCGTCGCGCTCGAGAACCTCGCGATCTTCGACGAGGAAGGCCTCAACGAGCGAGTGCGCGAGAACTCCCCGCTGTTCCGTGCGGAGTTGGAGAAGCTCGGCGATCTGCCGCTGGTCGGCGATGTTCGTGGCGACGGGTACTTCTTCGGCATCGAGCTGGTCAAAGACAAGACGACGCGCGAGACCTTCGACGACGCGGAGTCCGAGCGGCTGCTGCGGGGCTTCCTCTCGCCCGCACTGTACGAGGCAGGACTCTATTGCCGTGCCGATGACCGCGGCGACCCCGTGATCCAGCTGGCTCCGCCACTCACGATCGGCCCCGCTGAGTTCCGTGAGATCGAGCAGATCCTGCGCGATGTGCTGACCAGGGCCGAGAGCGTTCTCTAGTTCGCGCGGGTGCTTCGCCGGGCCATGATTGCGACGTGGAGCGCCGCGAGAGTCTCACCGTCGTCGAGATCGGCGTCGAGCAGGTCTTCGATCAGGGCGAGTCGCTGATAGAACACCGATCGCGACAGGTGGCTGGCGGATGCCGCTTGCGACCTGTTGCCCGGATGGGCGACCAGGGCCGAGAGCACGGCCAGCAGGTCGCCTCGGCGCTCGCGATCGTAGGCGATCAGCGGCGCCAGCATCCGCTCGCTGTGCTCGTGCAGTCGGTGGTCGTCGCGCAGGGTGGAGACAAGCCGCTCCAGCGGGCGCTCCTCAACACGCCGCACCCGCGGCTCCGCATCCGTGCTGTCGCTTGCGGCGAGATCGCGCGCCGACCGCAGCGACGCCAAGAGCGTGAGCACGCTATCGGATGCAGGGCCGACGAACACCGTCCGATCAGCCCCGGCGATGCGCGTAGCTACCTGATCGCTGAGCACATCGGATGCCGGAAGAGACAGCACCGCCACATCATCACCGTCAACGCTCGCGGCCACGACCGCGCACCCGGCCTGCCGCGCCCGGTACGCCAGCTCGCTCGCCGACACCGCTCCCCTGGCAACGATGCCGTGGCACACCCGGCCGTCGAACAGAAACCCCCCTGCAGCGAGACGCGCGGCGATGTCGACCGGGGTCACGTACCGCCCTCCGAGCAGGTCACGAATGAGACCGCCCTGTGCGAGTAGCGACCACTCGTCGGCGCCGCCTGCAGCAAGACACCCGAAGGCGAGAGCAGTTGCCCCCTGTTCGAGCACGGTAATCCTGCCTGCGGGGTGCACAGGCCCCGGTAGCGCAGAGAGGACTCCCCAGCGCACTCCACGCGCCTGCACCGGGACCTGGTCGGCAGAGCCGAGCTGCTCCAGCGCATCGGCCACCGACATCCGCAGATTCTCGATCGCGATGACCTCGCCTGCGAGGTTCTGCAGCACGACGGGGGCCCCGATGGCCCGAGCGGTCTCGGCGACGACGATATCGGCTGCAGCACCCTGCAGGCTCAGCGCAGTGAACAGTTCGTGCAGGCGCTGGCGCTCCCGCAGCGCCTCGGTCTGCGCGTCGATCAGCGCCCTGTGCACAGCCTCAGTGACGGTGACGAACTTCACCTCGCTGGTCAGAGCGATCAGCGCAAGGCCGAGCTCCGCGCACGTCTGCGCGACGGCATCCGGCATCCGCTCCCATGCCACGCCGAGCTCGACGACGATCCCAGCGACACGGGTGCGGTGCAGAGCGCGAACGAACTCGCGCAGCGCAATCGGGTCGGCCGACCATCCAGCACCGGTGCTCAGCAGCAGTTCGCCACCGTTGAGCAGGCGAGCAACCGCTGTGCTGTCGGAGACGTGCACCCAGCGCACTTCTGCGTCGAGTGCGGCACCGCCGACGACGATCTCCGGGGCACCAGCCTGCACCGCGGGATCGGCGAGAACGTCCGATACCGAGAGCAGGGCGGAAGCTCGCCTCGGACGTTCTGTCTGGAAAGATTCAAGGTCCTGACGATCTGACGCTGCCACACGCCGCTCCACTCTGTAATCATTGAGAAATACCAGGGTATCTAACCCTCGGTCAGAGTGTTCGGCATCCGCAGCTCGAACCCACCCGAAACCTCAAGGAGAACCGTGGACACCGTCCGTCACGTCATCAACGGAGTCGAGACCGCCCAGGCCGGGCGCACCGGTCGGGTGTTCAACCCCGCCACCGGCGAGGTCACCCGTGAGGTTGCGCTCGCCTCCGCCGCCGAGGTCGACGAGGCGATCGCCGCAGCCGCCGCCGCTCTCCCCGCCTGGCGCCAGACGAGCCTGATCAAGCGTGCCGATGTCTTCTTCCGTCTACGCCAGCTGCTCAAGGAGCGCACGCCGGAGCTTGCCGCGATCGTCACCAGCGAGCACGGCAAGGTGCTGTCGGATGCCGCAGGCGAAGTGTCGCGCGGTATCGAGAACGTCGAGTTCGCCGCAGGCCTCGTGCACCTGCTCAAGGGCGAGCGCAGCGAGCAGGTCGCGCGCGGCGTCGACGTGCACTCGGTCAAGCAGCCCGTCGGCGTTGTGGCGGCGATCACCCCCTTCAACTTCCCTGTCATGGTGCCGCTGTGGATGGTCGCCTCCGCGATCGCCTGCGGCAACACGGTCGTGCTCAAGCCCAGCGAGAAAGACCCCTCTGCGGCGATCTTCATCGCGAAGCTCTTCGCCGAGGCGGGTCTCCCCGATGGCGTCCTCAATGTCGTCAACGGCGACAAAGAGGCCGTTGACGCCCTGCTCGACTCCCCGCGAGTCAACGCGATCAGCTTCGTCGGCTCCACACCGATCGCCCGCTCGATCTACCAGCGCGCATCCGCGAACGGCAAGCGTGTGCAGGCGCTCGGCGGGGCGAAGAACCACATGGTCGTCATGCCGGACGCCGATATCGACGCTGCGGCCGACGCTGCGGTCTCGGCCGCATACGGCTCGGCGGGCGAGCGGTGCATGGCCGTCTCGGTTCTCGTCGCAGTGGGCGATGTGGCCGACGACCTCGTCTCGGCGATCGCCTCGCGCATCGGTGGTCTCACGATCGGGGACGGAACGGATGCCGCGAGCGAGATGGGTCCGCTGATCACGCGCGAGCACCGCGACAAGGTGGCCTCCTATGTGACCGGCGCCGCAGCAGAGGGCGCGAAAGTCGTCGTCGACGGCACGGCCCAGCAGTTCGACGCCGACGGCTTCTTCATCGGCGTCAGTCTGATCGACGACGTGAAGCCCGGCATGAAGGTGTACGACGACGAGATCTTCGGCCCTGTGCTCTCGG
>JASGEY010000090.1:0-5813 GCA_047605925.1 Microbacterium sp. | reverse complement strand
TTAACGACCACCCGGCTTGCGATACTTCGATAATGACACTTTTACCCCCCCAAAACGAGAATTTTGCTAAGACCCGCGAACCGGTGGCGAAAGGCACACCGTGTTCGATGTCTATGAAGCATCCATCGCCGACCTGCGTGCGGCCCTCGCGAACGGACGGACGACCGCAGTCGAACTCGTCGAGGCGTATCAGGCGCGCATTGCCACGTACGACGCCCCAGGGACGGCGACCGCGCTGAACGCTGTGGTTGTCAGCAATCCCGAGGCCCTGGCCGAGGCCGCGGCATCCGACGCCCGCCGCGCCGCAGGTCACCTGCTCGGACCACTCGACGGAATCCCGTACACAGCCAAAGACAGCTACCTCGTCGCCGGTCTCACCGCCGCCGCCGGAAGCCCCGCTTTCCAGCATCTTGTCGCGCAGCGCGATGCGTTCACGATCGAACGCCTCCGCGCTGGCGGAGCGATCTGCCTTGGGCTGACCAACATGCCCCCGATGGCCAACGGCGGCATGCAGCGCGGCGTATACGGACGCGCCGAAAGCCCGTACAACGCCGACTTCCTCACGGCGCCCTTCGCCTCCGGATCGTCAAACGGATCCGGCACCGCTACAGCGGCGAGTTTCGCGGCCTTCGGCCTTGGCGAAGAGACCTGGTCGAGCGGTCGAGGCCCAGCGACGAACAACGCACTGTGCGCGTACACCCCGTCGCGCGGCGTCATCTCAACCCGCGGAAACTGGCCGCTCGTCCCAACGATGGACGTCGTCGTGCCGCATACGCGCACCATCGCAGACCTCCTCGAAGTCCTCGAGGTGATCGTCGCAGACGACGCCGAAACGCGCGGCGACTTCTGGCGCTCACAGCCCTGGGTGTCGCTTCCTGCGGCATCCGCTGTGCGCCCCGCGTCGTACCCCGCTCTCGCGGGTTCCGCCTCGCTGCAGGGGGCGCGCATCGGGATCCCTCGGATGTACATCAACGCCGATCCGGATGCCGGAATGGCAGTGAACCCGGGTATCGGCGGCCCTACCGGGCAGCGCATCCAGACCCGCGCGTCGATCCTGGAGCGCTGGGAGTCGGCCCGTCGCGATCTCGTGGCCGCTGGCGCCACGGTTGTCGAGGTCGATTTCCCTGTGGTGTCGAACTACGAAGGCGACCGCCCTGGTGCGCCGACCATCGCGACGCGCGGACTGGTTTCGCCCGAGTACCTTCGGCGTGAGATCGTCGACCTGTCGGCGTGGGCGTGGGAGGATTTCCTGCAGGCGAATGCCGACCCGGCACTTTCAACGCTCGTGGGCGTCGATGGTGCCACGATCTTTCCGCGTCCAGAGGGCGCACTGCCCGACCGCTACACGGGTTTCGATGACGACATCGCTGAGTACCCTGCCTGGGTGCGCGAGCACCCCGGCGTCGGCTTCCTGGATATGCCCGAGCTCGAAGGCGGGTTGCGCGGCCTGGAGGAGACCCGTCGCGTTGACCTCGAAGAGTGGATGGACGACCTCGGTCTCGACGCCGTGGTGTTCCCTGCGGTCGCCGACGTTGGTCCGGCGGACATGGACGTGAATGAGGCATCCGCCGACCTCGGCTGGCGCAACGGCACCTGGATCGCCAACGGCAACCTCGCGATTCGCCACCTTGGCGTGCCGACGGTCACGGTACCGATGGGCGTGATGAGCGATATCCGGATGCCGATCGGACTCACTTTTGCCGGTCGCGCCTATGACGACTCGCGGCTGCTCGCCCTGGCCGCGGCGTTCGAAGCTGCGGGCGAACCTGGCTCGCGTCGCACGCCACCGCCGCGCACACCGCGCTTGTGAGGCCGCGCACGGCATCCGCCGCTCGCCGGCATCCGTCGCTGTGGCGTGGCGCACCCTGTCATCGATGACACCGGGGTCTGAGCAGGAAGCAGGGCTTTGTTTCGCCGCGTGTCGGGCGCTCTTCCCGATCGAAGCGCGCCGACCTACGCTTACCGAAACGCCCCGACCAAAGGAGAGCCCCGTGTCCACGCCACTGAACCGCACTGCACAGCCCTGGCTGCGTGAGCGTTCGGCGTGCATGTGCGCTCAGGGCGAGGTGTGCTCATCGTTCGCAGCGGGGCACGGACTGCACCTGATCCAGGCACGGCTCGCATCGGCGACGCCAGCGGAATGGGTGGATGCCATCGTTGAGCGAACGGATGCCGCCACCGGCGAACTCGTCGTGCGCACACTAGAGGGCCAGGCGCACACACTGTGGAACGCGACCGGAGCCGCCCTCGAAGCAGCCGAGGGCACCCCGGTCGCGCTGCACGTACGCTACGGCGTACTGGCGGTTGGGCGCGCGCAGTTCAACGTCGCTACGGTCTGACACTGCTGCGCACAGACGTCCTTCGTCTCGCTGCGCTTGCTCAGGAACCGTAAGGGCGCTCAGGCACCCGCCATCATCATGTTCTTCATGGCCATGCAGGCGTCCATGCACGCTTTGCAGGCCTGAGCGCACATCATGCACACCTCGCTGTCCTCGGAGTGCATCATGCACATGTCCATGCAGGTCTGGCACATGGCCATGCACGCGTCGAGCATCGACATCATCGACGCAGGAGTCATCCCCTGCATCCGCATCATCGAGCGCATCATCGTGCCTGCCATGTCGGCGCAGTTCATGCACGCCGACGAGCAGTCCATCATCTGCGTCGAGCACACCGTGCACGCCTGCTCGCAGGCCGAGCACGCGTCCATGCACGCCTGCATGACGGACATGTCCATCATCGCCATATCGGGCATCGACATCATGCTCTTCGACATCGCACCCATCATCATCGAGTCCATCGCACACCACTTTCCGTCACGGTTCAGCGGGCGGGATCGTCCGCTTGACGCCAGAATAGCCCGTGCCGCACGGCACGTCGATGGGACGTACGCGATTTCCCGTCCCACGGCATCCGCCCGCCGTCGGCCCGCCAGCGGCTCATTCCGCGAGCTTCGCTGCGAGAGCATCCGACTCCTGTGCGATGGTGTCGGCGGCGACAAGATCGGATGCGCCGTCGACGAGGGTCTGGGTCCAGGAGTCGAGCAGTTCGGTGGCCACACCCGAATCGATGAGCTCGCTCTGCAGACGATCGAGCTCCGAGTCGACGAGGGCGGCGAACTCCGCAACTGCGAGGAAACGCTCCGACAGCACATTCGAGCCGCCCATCCCGCCGCGGCCGCCGCCGCCTGGCCCACCGCCGCCCGGCTGCGTTGCGTCACCTGACTGCATGCCGTCGCCTGACTGTATGCCGTCGCCCGGCGGCATTGCGCCGACGTCGGGGCGCTGTGCGCCGGCATCCGTCTGCGGTTGCTGCCCGCCACCATCGACACCGCCACCAGCGGCGGCGCCGCCACCGCCTCCACCGCCACCGCCACCGCCCGGCGTCGCACCGAAAGCGAGGTTGAGGTCCCAGTTCACCACGGTGAACAGCGCCGAGTCCGGGTCGTAGTAGAGGTACGAGTTGTTGCCCGGCCCGTCGATGTCGTCGCTGTTCTCGACGAGCTCCTGAAACGCAAGATAGGTCGCGAAAGACTGCACGTCGAGGTGTTCTCCAAGTTGCGCGGCAAACTCCTCGTCGGTTGACTCATTCACCCACTGCAGGAAACCGATCAGCGGGGTGTAGTCCTCCTCACCGCCCTCCTGCTCGAAGACGTCAACATATGAGGCCGGATCCGCCCCACGGTAGGAGTAGTCGCCGCCAGCCTCGGCTTTGTAGAGCAACCCGTCGCCGAGCTCGGCCTGCATCCAGCCGTCATCGGGGTTCTCCACAACCAGACGCAGCGCCTCCTCAGAATCTGCAGCACTGAAGCGCACGGCGATCGCCTGCTCGCTCGCGAGCCCTGCCTGCTCAAGCAGGTCAAGCGCGAGCGCCTCGTTCAACCCTGTCTGAGAGCTGTTTCCCCTGACGACCAGCTCGGTGGTGCCGTCGTCGTTTTGGCCGTCAACGTATTTGTCCAGCCGAATCAGCCAGGGAAGATCCTCCGGGCTCTCGGCCGACTCCTCGCTCAGCGCGCGCAAAGAGGAGTTGCCCTTGAGCTTGAGACCAACCCGTTCGTACGTCACACCGTCGATTTCGACGGTCGCCTCGATCCACTGCTTCTCCTCGGTGTCCAGATATGCCTGGATCATCGCGTCATAGGCATCCTGATCGAAATCGATCGAAATTTCATGCACGCTCGAGGAGTCCCACAGAGCGGATGCCGTACCGGACTCACCCTGGCTCGACGCTCCTGCTTCCCCTGCCGCGAGCGCCGAGCAGGAGGCCAGTGCGATCACAGAGGTGGTAGCGAGAACGGATGCGGAGAGCGCGCGAATGCGGTAGCGGGAGGAAGCCATGCCTCCAGTGCACCCCGTCCGCCTGTGGGCACCCTATGGTCTACACATGCACAGCATCCGAGTCGTGCGCCCGAGCGTGCGGCTAACCGGCATCCGCCAGAAAGGCCCGCACCTCGGCAACGACCGGATCCGCCGTCCGCTCGGGCACGGAATATCCGCGCTCGGCGAGCCACGCGTCGTCGTAAACCTTGTCGAGATAGCCGCGCCCGTGATCGGGCAGCAGCACGACGACCACATCGTCTTCGGTGAGAGTCTCTGCGGTGCGCAGCGCAGCGGCAACGGCCATGCCGCTGGAGCCGCCGACGAAAAGTGCCTCTTCCGCCGCCAGGCGGCGCGTCATCGCGAAGGACTCGGCATCCGAAATCCGCTCAAATCCATCGATCACGGTCGGATCGAACGTCGTCGGCAGGAAGTCCTCACCGACGCCTTCGACGTCGTAGGCGTGCACCGGTCCTCCCGAATAGATCGAGCCTTCGGGGTCTGCCCCGATGACCCGCACTCGCCCGCCACTGACCTGCTTGAGGTAACGCCCTGTGCCGCTGATCGTGCCGCCGGTGCCGATCCCGGCGATGAAGTGCGTCACCTGCCCGTCTGTGTCATCCCAGATCTCGGGGCCGGTGGTTTCACAATGCGCGCGCGGGCCGAACTGGTTCGCGAATTGATTCGGGTTGAATGCCCCCGGAATCTCCGCCGCGAGACGCGCGGCCACGCTGTAATACGACCGCGGATCCGAGGGATCGACGCTCGTCGGGGTCATCACGACCTCGGCGCCGTAGCCGCGCAGGGTCGAGACTTTGGCGCCGGCGAACTTATCGGGCACCACGAACACCATCCGGTATCCGCGCTGCAGGGCAACGAGGGCAAGGCCGACGCCGGTGTTGCCACTGGTCGCTTCGACGATCGTGCCTCCGGGTTTCAGGAGGCCATCGCGTTCTGCGGCGTCGATGATCGCACCGGCGATGCGATCCTTTGCCGATCCGCCGGGGTTGAGGTACTCGACCTTTGCGAGGACGGTCGGACGGATGCCGGAGGTAACGGCGTTCAAGCGGACGAGGGGCGTGTGGCCGACGAGTTCGGCGATGTGCTGGGCGTAGCGCACGGGTGTTCTTCCTGATCTTCAGGGGCGCGCGGCTGATGGCGCGCAGAGGTCTGGGGTCGGTTGATGGCGAGCGGAGGCGCTCAGCGACAACAACGACACGTCAGGGACACACGGGAACTGTAGCCTGGAGGAGATGGGGATGGCAACTCGCTGACGTGCCTCAGGTTTTTTGAGCTCGAATGTTGTGACAGTGCCTCAGGTTGGGACTGCTGCACGGATAGGTGACAGGTTGTAGTCACGCCGCCAGTGTGGCGGTCGTGTTCATGATGGTCTCGAACTCGATGGGCGTCAAACGGCCCAGGCGGCGCTGGCGTCGGCGACGGTGGTAGGTCCGTTCGATCCAGGTCACCATTGCGATCCGCAGTTGCTCGCGGGTG
>JASGEY010000089.1:0-4217 GCA_047605925.1 Microbacterium sp. | reverse complement strand
TTCGATTTCCGCCGGAAATCGAACCAGGTTCGCGACCGGAACTGCGGTTAGTTGGCGTGCACGAGCTCGACGATGCGCGTGAGCTGACCGGGATCGGTCTCGGGAGGTACACCGTGACCGAGATTCACGATGTGCCCGCGCGCGTCGCGGCCACGATCGAGCACCTCGCGCACGTGCGCTTCGAGTACCGGCCAAGGGGCGCCAAGCAGAGCGGGGTCGATATTGCCCTGCACGGCGACGTCAGGTCCGAGAATACGAGCCGCCTCATCGAGAGGTTGACGCCAGTCCACACCGACAGCGTCAGCGACGCCGTCCAGGCGCATATCAGCGAGGAACGGTCCCGTCCCGACACCGAAATGAATGGTCGGAATGCCGATGTCTGCGAGCGTCGCGCGAGAGTGCTCGGCGACAAACGACCGATAGTCGGCGGGGCTGAGCGACCCCGCCCAGGAATCGAAAAGCTGAACGACGGATGCTCCGGCATCCCGCTGCGTCTCAAGAAAACGCCGCGACACCCGAGCCAGCCAGCCGGCCAGGCGGTGCCACGAGTCGGGATCGGCGTGCATCATGGCCCGCGCCCGCAGGTGCTCCTTCGACGGGCCGCCCTCGACCAGATAGGCGGCGAGGGTGAACGGAGCTCCGGCGAAGCCGATCACCGGGACGTCACCGAGCTCAGCAGCGACGATCTTCACTGCAGCGGCGATGGCCTCGCCGTCGAGGCCGTCAGGGTCGATCGCCGTGATGCGGGCGACATCATCCGCCGTGCGCACGGGGTCGGCGAACACCGGTCCCCTGCCAGCTTCGATCTCGACGGCGACGCCGGCCAGGCGCAGCGGAATCACGATGTCACTGAAGAACACCGCAGCGTCAACGCCGTGGCGCCTGACCGGCTGCAGCGTGATCTCGGCAGCGAGATCCGGTGTCAGGCAGGCATCCAGCATCCGCGTCCCAACCCTCAGCGCCCGATACTCGGGCAGGGAGCGACCCGCCTGCCGCATGAACCACACCGGGGTCCTGGCGGGCCGTGGGCCCGTGAGGGCGCGGACGAGCGGGGCGTCGGAGAGGGCCATACGTCCATCTTTCCATCTGCAGGCGTCGCTGTCGGCAGTGGCCGGTACAATCAGAGGGTGCTGCTGTGTGTGACGGCGAGTCACAAGACCGCCTCCTTCGAGTTGCTCGAACGCCTGAGCCGCACCCCCGACGATGTCGCTTCCACCCTGGTAGAGCTGGCACCGTGCGTGCAGGGTGCGGTTGTGCTGGCGACGTGCAACCGTTTCGAGGCGTACCTCGAACTCGATGAACCAGTCACCGCCGCTGGCGCCATCGGCGTCGAAGCCTTGCTCGAAGCAGTCGAGTCTGCGACCGGGGTTGCGGCGTCCGAGCTCGACGGAGCGTACGACGTGCACTCCGGCCGCCGCGTCACCGAACACCTGTTCTCGGTGGCATCGGGACTCGAATCGGTCGTGCCCGGTGAGGGTGAGATCGCGGGTCAAGTGCGGCGCGCGCTGAAGTCCGCGCGCAAAGACGGCACCACCACCCCCGAGCTCGAACGCCTGTTCCAGCGCGCCAGCCAGGCACAGCGCAAAGTCAAGAACGTCACCGCACTCGGCCGCGCCGGCCGCTCTCTCGTGCGCCTTGCCCTCGAACTCGCTGACAGCCGGATCGCCGACTGGTCCGCCGAGCGCGTGCTGCTCGTGGGCACCGGCGCGTACGCCGCCGTCACCCTCGCCACGCTCCGCGAACGCGGTGCTGTTGACATCTCCGTGTACTCGCCGTCAGGCCGGGCCGAGGGCTTCGCCGCGAAGCACGGCATCCGCCCTGTCACCGAGGCCGACTACACCCGTACGGCGGCGCGATCGAGCCTGCTGATCACCTGCACCACCGCAACCGAGCCCGTGCTCGGACCCGAGCACCTGCAGCGGCCCGTCGCTGTCGCGTCTGCCGGCTGCCCTTTCGGCTACCGCAGCCAACTGGTCGTCGACCTCGGTATGCCCCGCAACGTCGACCCGGCCGTTTCCGCCCTCGACGGCGTGGCCCTGCTCGATCTTGAGACGATCCGCCTGCATGCTCCGCTCGAAGAACTGCAGGCAGCGGATGCTGCGCGCAGCGTGATCCGCGAAGCTGCAGACGCGTTCCACGTCGTCGGAACCCGTCAGAGCGTCACGCCGTCGGTCGTGGCGCTGCGCTCGCACATCTTCTCGCTTCTCGACACCGAAATCGATAGAGCCCGCGCACGCGGCGACGAGGACGGCAAGGTCGAGCAGGCTCTTCGCCACCTGGCTGGTGTTCTGCTGCACACCCCGACGACGCGCGCCCACGAGCTTGCGTCATCGGGGCGCGCTGAGGAGTTCGCCGCGGCTCTCACCACGCTCTACGGCATCGAGCCCGAAGAGGGCGACGCCCAAGCATCCGCCACCGCCTAAATCGTCGGCACTGGCCACCTGCATGCGCGACCGCACGTCGAAGCGGGCTGCGGCAGCACCGCGCAGTCTGCGGCAGCGGTCGCCAAGCGAGCGTCAAGCGTCAGCAGCTGACACTGGGCCGCACGGGCAAGCACGACGTACATCGCATCGTAGGCGCTGACGTTCTGCCGCAGCGACTACACGGAAGGGAGTAGAGCCATCATCGGAACCTGCTCCACCCCGAGCGCATCGAATTCATGGAACGCCCGCAGCGCCTGCTCGTCAGTGATCTGCCCGCTGAGCGACCACTCTCGGATGACCGAGGCGACTTCGGCGGTGAGATTCTGCGGCGCAAGGAGTTGGTGCCCGTCGAGCAACGCGGCGGCTCGACGACCGGCCGCGGACCCGAACAGGATCTCTGCGACCGCGGATGCGTCGACGACCAGAGTCACCGATTCGGCCGCTGCTCCGCAAGCACCAGGGATGCCGGCTCGAGCGTAGCCACCGGTCGCCCCGCGATGCGCTCAAGCAGCTCGGCACGGCTCGGTCGCGTAGCGATGCGATCGAGCTCGCGAAGCAGGAAATCGCTCAACGATCGTCCCTCCAACGCAGCCTTCGCCTTGAGCGCCCGGCTGGTCTCCTCCGAGACATTGCGCACCTGGATAGTTGTCATGCATCAAGCATGACGCTGCATGTATGTTGCAAGCTCCAGTGAGAAACCACCCCGCTGATGCCACACTGGAGCCATGGCTCTTCACATCACCGGAGACACCGCCGCCATCGCACACGTGGACCCCGACGAGTTCCTCGAGGCGTTCCGGCAGACGCCGGCCGTGCACCGCTTCCCCGGCTCGATGGCGACGCGCGTGCAAACACTGTGCCAGGAGCTCGGCAAGCAGTACGGGTTCACGGACGAGGGATGGCGCGAAGCATCCGCCCCCAATGGCGAAGAGGACTCATTCCGCAGCGTCGCCGACATTGTCTCCCCGGAATCTCTCTCGAAAGTCCGCGAGCACAAGAAGGCCATGAAGGCAGCGAACGCGCCGACGACAAGCGGGTCGGCGTGAAGCCGACAGGCGACGACGTCGCCGGACTCATCGCACGCTCCAGCCCGGCGATTCGACGGCGGGATGCTGAGACCCTCACCGCCCTCATGCAGGAGATCACCGGCCGGGAACCTGCGACCTGGGGCACGATCATCGGCTTCGGCTCTGTGCATTACCGCTATCCGACAGGCACCGAAGGTGATAGCGGCCTACTCAGCTTCGGTCCGCGTAAGGCGGCAACGACGATCTACCTATTCGACGGCGTCGCGGCGCACGAAGAGGCTTTGGCGGCACTCGGCCCGCACACGACGGGCGCCGGATGCCTGTATATCAAAGACCTCGAGCAGATCGATCTCGACGTTCTGCGCGCCATCCTCGAGCGCTCGATGGCCTGGGTCTCGGCCGGCGGTACGTCCGAGGTGCAGCTGACCGTCACCGGCTGAGCGTCCGGCATCCCCTCGCCCTGCGGGTTCAGGTGGGAGCGTCTCGCTCAGCTCTGGTTACGACACCCTCAGCGCGAGATCGCGAAGCGCAGTCGGAATCAATCGCGGGCGCAGCACCTCACGACGGAAGATCAGCAGGTCCGCGATCGAGACTCGGTTTCTCCACGAAGGGCGACCTGTCACATCGACCGCGATCATCACGCCCCCTTTGACCCCCGAGACCCCGCGCTATCGCCGAGACCCCGCGCTGTTCGCGCGAACAGCACGGGGTCTCGGCGGTAAGACGGGGTCTCGGGGGGCGGGCGAAGGGGGGCGGGCGAAAGGGG
>JASGEY010000088.1:0-36815 GCA_047605925.1 Microbacterium sp. | reverse complement strand
ATACGCGCGCTCGTCCACATCCTCCACGAAACCACCGAACCCGCTCACCCCGAACTATCCCTGACCGCCTAACCAACAACCATCAAGGAAACAACCCGAGTGACACCACACCACGGGACTTGACCTGCCTGCTGAGCCGTATCTCCCACGATCTGTGGATAAGTCGTTCTGTTGGTGGCCTGTGCAGAAAATGTCAGCGCCGGATGCTCCGCGCCACCGTGAACTTCGGCGTGCGCACAACCTGTTCGGTGGGTCCAACGCGGCGGCCGAGCTCGGCGCGGTAGCCGAGCGAAGAGTTGTAGACCGTCCAGAGCTCACCGCCGGGTCGCAATAGCCGCGCTGCCGCGATGAACAAGCGCGTCGCCGCACCTGTGTGCACGCTCGTTCCGAGGTGGAACGGCGGGTTCAGCAGCACGAGGTCGACACTCCCCGCCGGCAGCTTGGAGCCCGCATCGTCGTGCATGACCGTGACACGATCGGCAACGCCGTTGGCGACGACGGTGGCACGAGCGGATGCCGCAGCCGCAGCCGACCGGTCAGTCGCGATCACCCGGGCTTCGGGGTGCGCACGCGCATAAGAGACGGCGAGTGCGCCAGTACCGCAACCGAGGTCAACGACATCGGCCGCCACGGGCATGCGGTCGAGCACGCCGAGCAGGACGCGGGTGCCGATGTCGAGCCTGGATCCGGCGAATGCGCCGCCGTGAGCAACCAGGGTGAATCCCTCATGCTGCGCCGACACCGGAAACGGCGGCGTTGCGGGCACCGGTTGTGGATCGGACGCCACGATCAGCCGCGACTTGCGCTGCGCGCGCTGCGCCTGCACCGAGCCGAACGACCGTGCGAGGACCTCGTTCTGCGCGAGGGTCATGTGCTTCACCCGGCCTCCGGCGACGAGCACGGCATCGGGAGCTGCCCAGCGGGCAACGGCATCCGCTATTTCTTCCAGCTCTGCGAGCGACTTGGGCAGCTTCACGAGCACCAGCCGTGCGTCATCGAGCAGGGCGGGGGATTGCTCGTGTGTGATGAAACCGCTCAGCCCGAGCTCCTCGGCGTTGAGCGCGAGCGCGCGGCGCCCGGTTATGAGGTCCTGGTGCACGCGCACGCCGGTGCGTCCGGCATCCGTCAACGCCAGGGTGATCGCACCGTAGTCGTCGCCGATCACCGCGATCTGAGCGCCGGGTAGACCCGTCTCGATCGCCCACTCAACGAGCAAGACGTCGGTGGCGTCGTGCGCCTGCAGGTTCTCAGCCTCGACATCGGGCCGGCGCCGCAGGCGGGCGTAGGGGAAGTCGGGCACCTCCCCACCATACGCGCGCCCGCCGTATTCGCCCGTCCCCCGAGCTGATCGCACACAGCGGGAAAGTCCAGACGAAGTGCGCGGCGCTCAGCGTGTCGGGCGCCGATCCGCCCGTCGGCGAATGATCCGGGTTTCCCGAATGGAGCGCCAGAGAGACCGAGGTCAGAGCACCCCGGTCAGCGCGGCGACCGCGACCAGCACTGAAACGAGCGCGAGCACGAGCGCCACGGCAATGAGCACCGCGTGCACCTTCAGGAAGGTTGTCGCCTTGCCGTTCTCGTCCCTCGCACGGGGATCCGTCACCACCCGCTTGTAGAACCGGGGCCAGACGACAACGTTGAAAGCGGCGTTGAGAAAGAGCAGGACGACGAGAGGAATCACCCCTCCACGGTATCCGCACCAGCATCCGACGCGCGTCCGACTCCGGGTCCGACTCCGGGTCCGACTCCGGGTCCGACTCCGGGTCCGACTCCGGGTTCGACTCCGGGTCCCCCGCTTCGCGGGACGTTTGCAGGACGGAAGCACGGATGCAGGATCAGAAAACGTATTCCGGTCCTGCATCCGTGCTTCGATCCTGCAAACGTCCCCCGGAGGTTGGAGGTCGGAGGTTGGAGGTTGGAGGTCGGGGGTCGGGGGTTGGGGGTCGGAGGTCGGAGGTCGGGGGTCGGGGGTTGGGGGGATCAGGGGGTGGCGTACCAGCATCCGAAGGGATGCGACGACCCAACGATGTATCAGAAAGCCCTTGCCGCGCTCCTTGTTGGTGTGATCACAATGGGACTCATGATCGAAGGCGCCCCCGACGCCGATCTCGACCCGACCGACGACGGTGCAGCGCGGTGGCAGCGCGCCGCTGCATCTTTCAGTGCGTGGCGAGACGGCGACAGCCGCGCGATGGATGAACTCGTGCGATTGATGACCCCTGTGCTCTGGCACGTCGTGCGCGCGTACGGCCTCGAGCGCACGCGCGCCGAAGACGTCGTGCAGACCACCTGGCTGCAGCTCGTGCGCGGGCACGAAAGGGTCGCTGACCCGCGCGCGGTTGCCGCCTGGCTCACCACCACAGCGCGCCGCGAGGCGTGGAAGGTCGGCAAGGCGCACGGCAAGGTGGACACAGCGGATGCCGAGGGCCTCGACATCCTGCTCCCCGCCCAGACCTCTGCCGAGGATCATGCAGCAACCGGCGACGAGAACCGACGCCTGTGGACTGCAGTGCGGGCGCTCGATGAGCGCTGCCAACGGCTCCTGCGCGTCATCGCGTTCGACGAGCGCCCCGACTATGCGGCCATCGCCGCGGACCTCAAAATGCCGATCGGCAGCATCGGTCCGACCCGCAAGAGATGCCTTGTCAAACTCCGAGCCCTGATCGACCCGACAGGAGGAAATCCATGAGCAGTCATGAAGACGCCGAACTGTTCGCTCGGTTGCGCTCACTGTGGACCACGGTCGACCCGATGCCGGCGAGCCTGATCGACCGCATGATCGCCGCCGTGGCGACCGACTCCCTTTCCGAGGAATACGCACTGTTGACCCTGATCGACCATCCGCTCAGCGAGGTCAGAGGAGAGACGGATGCTCTCACGCTGCAGTTCAGCGACGGAACCAACAGCATCCTGCTGCATGTGACGACGAACGCGAACGGGCTGCGCCGCGTCGATGGCTGGGTCGATGCGGCAGCAGCCGAAGTCATGCTCACTCAGGGCGACAGCATCCGCTCAACCACTCCCTCCGCTGTTGGACGCTTCGTCTTCGATGATGTACCGTCCGCTCTCACCCTGGTGCGCCTGACCACGAGGGTGGGCGACGATGAGCGCACCCTCGCAACACCGCAGTTCGAGTTATAGCAACCGCTGACGTGTAAGGAGCGACCGATGGATCAGCCCAAAGGATGGACCTGGCAGGACCGCGCGGATGGGTCGATCACCCGCGGCACGACTCTCGATCCGGACGTCGATCCAGTGGACGGCATCCGCGCTTTTCCCACCGCTTATCTACCAACGCGCCTGCTCGTCACGATCGATGAGGACACCGGGGCTTTCGACCGCGAAGTCGCCACCCTGCAGGAGGCCGCAGGATCGTTCGGCTGGAGACTTGAGGTGCAGGAGCAGAGCCCTCGCGCCGGCGTCATCGCCGATATTCCCTGGTTCGTGCGAGCGCTGCTGACCATCCCGGACGAACCGGTGCGCGGCGAGTCTCCGGTGCCCCCAGACGCGTGGCGCGTTCTGCAGCGAGCCAGGCAGATCTCGAAGTCGACGATGCCCCGCACCAGCCTCGAGCATCTGCTGTCGATCGACCCGATCGGCCTCAATCCATTCACCCGAACCAATCCGTTCACTCGCACGAATCCCTTCACACGGACCAACCCGTTCACACGGACCAACCCTGCGGGCACAGCTGATTACCTGCAACCGGGTCGAGGCGCCCGCCAGCCCGTGAGCTGGCTGGGAGCGGCGCCCGCCCGCCGTTCGACACCGAAACGCACGCGACGCCCTGTTGTTGCAGTGCTCGACACCGGATGCGGTGCGCACGACTGGCTGGGCGATGACATCGTCACCCGCCACATCGACCTCGACGGCACACCGATCGGACTCACCGACGACGCCGATCCCGAGGTCTACCCCGATTTGTACGGCCAACTCGACGGTGAGATCGATGCCGTCGCCGGGCACGGCACGTTTATCGCAGGGCTGATCCGCCAAGCGGCTCCCGATGCCGACATCCTCTCTATCCGCATCGCCGATGCCCTCGGTGTGGTCGACGAGAGCACGTTCCTGACGACCCTCGGGCAGGTGGTCGAGCTGCTGCGTCGCCACCGCGAGAACCCGCGGATGGGGCACCCGATCGACGTGCTCAACCTCTCGCTCGGCTACTACCACGAGACGCCGAGCGACGGACTGTTCAGTCTGACTCTGCACGCATTGCTGACGAAGGCGCGGGAACTCGGATGCGTCGTCGTGTGCTCAGCGGGCAACGATGCGATCGACCGTCCGTCCTTTCCCGCATCGCTGTGGGCCTGGCCGGGTGCCGATAACGGCATCCCCGGCGATGACGACCCCCCGCTCGTCTCGGTGGGAGCGCTCAATCCCTCGGCACGCTCGATCGCGCTGTTCTCGAACGTCGGCCCGTGGGTGCGCGCCTACGCACCCGGCGCTGCGGTCGTGAGTTGCTCTCCGGCGTTCGTCGGCGGAGAGCAGGCGTCGAGCAGGGCGGATTTCGACGGACTGCACCGCGAGACGCTCGACCCCGACGACTACCGCGGCGGCTTTTCCGTGTGGAGCGGCACCTCGTTCGCAGCTCCCTACGTCGCGGGGAGGATCGCGGCACAGCTAGGGTTCGTGCCGCCAGCGGGCGTTCGGCCCGAGATTGCGCGGGATGCTGTCGCGACGGTGCTGGAGGGGCTGCCAACCCCGGTTGTGCACGGCTGAGCCAGTGTCCCCACAGTCCGAACCGCCCCGAGCAGGTCCCGCAGCTCCCTGATCCACTCTTCCCCCGAGGCCAGCACACCGGCATCCTTGGAAGCATGCGTCTATCTGCGAGCGAGCTGCACCAACGCGGCGTCGCCGCAGCCAACGCGCGACGGTTCGCCCAGGCGCGCAGCGCGCTGTCCGCAGCATCCGCCCGCGCCGAAGACGAAGACCTCCGCGCCCGAATCGACGGCACGATGGCGTACGTGCTCGGCCAGATCGGAATGCCGGCCGACGCTGAACGCCTTTGCCGCCAGGCGCTCGCACGGCCTGGCCTGAACACCGGCACGATCACAGTACTCGCTGGCCAACTCGGCACTCTGCTTGTACACTCAGGCCGTCTGGACGAGGCCGAAGCGATGCTTACCACGGCGATCGAGGCTGTGGCGACCGAGACCGGCGAGCTCGCCAATCTGCTGATCAATCGGGCTGTGGCACGGATGCAGCGACACCAGTTGCAGGGATGCATCACCGACCTCGAACGCGCCATCGCGATCTACGAGGTGACCGGAGACGAGGAACCGCTCGCCGAGGCCCGCCACAACCTCGGCTATGCCGCGCTGCTCGGCGGGGACCTGGTCACCGCGCTCGCCCTGATGACCCGTTCGCGCCCGGTGATCGCCGCATCGAGCGACCTCGCAGCGGCGATCAGCGACCTCGACCGTGCGGAGGTCCTCCGCGATGCGGGCCTCACGAGCGAGGCCGAAGCGCTGCTGGCCGAGGTCGCGGTGCGCTTCGGCTCACAGCGCATGCGACAGGCGCGAGCGGAGGCCGAGTTCCACCTCGCACGATCACAGCTGCGCCATGACCCGCGCGCCGCAGAAGTCACGGCGCGCACCGCCGCTCGCCGATTCTCTGCCCTCGGCAGCGACACCTGGGCGAGCCGCGCCGAGGCTGTCCGGCTCGAAGCGAGGATACGCTCGGGGCGCTCCACCCCTGCGGCGGACTTCGCGAGAACAGCATCCGCCCTGCGCGCCGCGGGTCTGCGCACCGAGGCGACCGCGCTGACGCTCACGTCACGGTTGCTCGACGACGAGCGGATGCCGCCTCTCACCGCCGATGCGCCGCTGCCGTTGCGTCTGAGAGCCATCGAGGTGCGCGCCGCGCGAGCAGTGAACGCCGGTCGCGATGCGGCTGCCCGACGCGAGGCCGCAGCTGGCCTCGACCTGCTCACCGGTTGGCAGCGGTCGTTCGGTGCCCTCGACCTGCAGGCGTCAGCGGCGATGCACGGCACCGACCTGGTGTTCGCAGGACTCCGCGCGGCCGCCCGCGCGCGTGACCCTGCCGTGCTGTTCGAATGGTCTGAGCGGGCGAGGCATCTCAGCCAGCAAGTCGCCCCCCTGCGTCCACCGCAGGACGCCGAGTGGTCGAGCGATCTGGCCGAGTTGCGGATGCTGCGCGCTGAACTGGCCGGCTCCGACTGGAGCGCCGATGCCCGCGTGCGGCGTCTGCGCGATCGAGTGCGCGAGCGCCAATGGTCGGGCACTGGCACTTCGGGAGCGCGCGACCGGGTCGAACTCGCCGAAGCGCAAGCGCTGCTCGATGAGGGCACCACGATCCTCGCTTACGTTTTCACAAGTGACGAACTCTGGTGCGCGGCGGCGACGGCATCCGCCTCCTGGCTTGTGCCGCTCGACTGGCCTCGCGTTCAGGCCGCTCTCGACGGCTTGCGCGCTGACCTCGAAGTTGCCGCCCTCACGAGGGGCGGGCCGATGGCGCAGCTGGCCGAGCGCTCGCTGGGCGAGCGGTTGCAGCGGCTCGACGATGAACTGATCGCGCCAGTGCATGCCGATGCCCACCGCATCGCCGTCACCGTTCCGGGGGTGCTCAGCGGCATCCCGTGGGCGATGCTGCCGAGCCTGCACGGCGTGCCGTTCACCCTCGCCGCCTCGGTGTCGCGGTGGCTCGAGCATCGCGGCGCGCGCCCAGATGTGCGACGCCCCCGAGTGACCGCGGGATTCGCGGCGGGACCCCGGGTTCCACGCGCAGAGAACGAGGTGCGCAGTGCTGCGGACGTCTGGACGGACGCCGAAGTGCTCACGGGCAGCGACGCACACGTCGAGGCGGTCACCGCGCTCGCCGCCCGCACCGACGTTCTCCACATCGCCGCGCACGGACGTCATGCGACCGACAACCCGCTGTTCTCCGGCATTGAACTCGTCGACGGAACCCTTTTCGGATACGACGTCGACCTGATTCCGCAACCCCCGACGACCGTGGTGTTGTCGGCGTGCGAACTGGGGCGCTCTTCGGTGCGCTGGGGAGAGGAGGCGCTGGGCATGGCGCGGGTGTGGCTGCACGCGGGGACGCGGTGCGTTATCGCGGCGCCGGTGGTGGTGTCGGATGCCGTCGCCAGCGAACTGCTCACAGCCATACACTCTGGCCTCGCGCAGGGAGAACTTCCCTCCGAGGCGCTGGCGGCGGCATCCGTTCGCACCGGCATTCGGGCTCCGTTCCAGTGTCACGGGAGCGGAATCTGAATGTTTTCGGTTCGATGTATCATGAGGCCTCGAACCCGCTCTTGATGTGCGGAAGGTGTTAACGCGACAGGGCTTCGAGAAGGCGGAGCGAGCGGGAGGCGCGGTCGATCTGGGGAACCTGTGCACTGGGGAGTGCGGGGAACGACACGGACACCAACCGCCCAGGGGTGCCGCAGTTGCAACTGCGGCACCCCGTACGGGCGCTCAGTGCAAGATCAGGGCTATCGCCCCTCAGCGGCTTCAGTATGGTGACGGATGACCTCGGCCACCACGAAGTTGAACCACTTCTCGGCGAACTCCGGGTCGAGATGGGCGTCCTCAGCCAGGGAGCGAAGTCGAGCGACCTGTTGTTCTTCGCGGCCGGGATCGGATGCGGGCATCGCGTGCTCGGCCTTGAGCTGGCCGACCTGCTGCGTTGCCCGGAATCGCTCGGCGAGCATGAAGATCAGCGCGGCATCGATGTTGTCGATGCTCGCGCGCAGTCGAAGCAGTTCGGCGTTCGGGTCAACGGCATCGGTCATGGTCATACTCTACGGTCAGCGCACCGGCAAGAAGTGCGTCGGGGTCGGCACCGGCGCACGATGACGGATGCCGAGAGGCGCGCCCGTTCGTTCATCGAGGTCGAGCAACGCGATCGAATCAGAACGCTGCCCAGCGACCAGCAGCTTGCCCTCGTGCACGAGGTGATGGCGCGGCCAGTCGACTCCCGAGTCGGCGAGCGCGATCGGTTCGAGGCTCTCGCCGGCTCCGCGCACCCGCAGTGCGGCGATCGTGTTGCTGCCGCGCAGCGCCGTGTAGAGGAACTGACCGTCGCGCGTACGCGCGAGCTCCGCCGCGACGTCGGCATCGGCGGCGGGGCTCGCCAGCACCGACGACACGACCGACCACGTGCCGTCGGGGGCCGAAGCGAGGGTGAACACCTCGCAGGAGTACTCGGTGACCACGTGCAGATGGCCGCTCGGATGCACCACCATATGCCGAGGCCCTGTGCCCTTCGGGAAAACGACCTCGTGATCCAACACCAAGGCGGCAGGTGAGGCGCGCCAGATGCGCACCAGGTCGAAGCCGAGATCTGTGGTGGCGATGCGCCCATCGGGCAGAAACGCCGCGGAGTGCGCGTGCGACTCGCGAGCCGTATCGGCGTAGGGGTCGACGGCGGCTGCGGCGACGCCGGCCGCGGGAGCTTCGGGGCTGTCGTTCTCGCCGAACAGCGCGGCTCTGAGCGCGGCGGCCTTGTGCGCAGCATCCGGCACCAATCGCCCTGCGTTGTCGAGGCCGATGCGCACCACTCGGCCGTCTCCGTAGCAGCTGGCGAGCAGGTATCTGCCATCGGGGGCGACGGAGAGGTGGCACACATACTTCCCAGCACCGACCGGTTCGCCCAGAGGGGTCAGCGCCGACTCGCCTGTCCTGGCGAAGGCCTGCACCGCAGCATCCGCTTCAAGCGCTGCGTAGACGATGTCGAGCCTCGGATGTGCAGCAAGCCAGGACGGAGACCGAGTGTCAGTGGCCGCACCGCGATAGCTCAGTGCGGTCTCGGCGCCTTCGTCTCCGGCGAGCAGACCGATTCCGGAGGCCGTTCCCTGCATCTCAGCGCCATAGCCGCCCAACCAGAAGCGCACCATGGCCGGATCAGTCGAGCAGGTCGTGGCGGACGATGACCTGGTCGCGCTCGGGGCCGACGCCGATCACCGAAATGCGCGTGTTGCTCATGCGCTCAAGCGCGAGGACGTAGTCCTGAGCGGTCTGCGGCAGATCGTCGAACGTTCGGGCTTTCGAGATGTCTTCGTGCCAGCCGGGGAAGTTCTCGAGCACCGGGGTCGCGTGGTGGAAGTCGGTCTGGTTGACCGGCACCTCGTCGAAGAGAACGCCGTCGACGTCGTAGGCCACGCACACCGGGATCTGCTCAAGGCCGGTGAGGATGTCGAGCTTGGTGAGCACGAGGTCGGTGATGCCGTTGATGCGGGTCGCGTAGCGGGTGATCGGTGCGTCGTACCAGCCGACGCGGCGCGGCCGGCCGGTGGTGGTGCCGAACTCGAACCCTTGCTTGCGCAGCCACTCGCCCTGCTCGTCGAACAGCTCGGTGGGGAAGGGACCTGAGCCGACACGGGTCGTGTAGGCCTTGACGATGCCGACGATGCGGTCGAGCGAGCCTGGGCCGACGCCAGAGCCGGATGCCGCGCCAGCCGCCGTCGCGGTCGACGAGGTGACGAAGGGGTAGGTGCCGTGGTCGATGTCGAGCATGGTGGCCTGTCCACCCTCGAAGACGACGACTTCGCCGCGCCCCAGCGCCTCGGCGATGAGGTGCCCGGTATCAGCGACCATCGGCCGCAGACGCTCGGCGTAGGAGAGCAGTTCCTCGACGATCTCGTCAACGGAGACGGCGCGGCGGTTGAAGACCTTCACCAGGAGGTGGTTCTTCTGGTCGAGGGCCCCCTCGACCTTCTGCCGCAGGATGTTCTCGTCGAAGAGGTCTTGCACGCGGATGCCGACGCGGTTGATCTTGTCGGCGTATGCCGGGCCGATGCCGCGGCCGGTGGTGCCGATGTTGCGCTTGCCGAGGAAGCGCTCGGTGACCTTGTCGAGCGTGCGGTGGTACTGAGTGATGATGTGCGCATTGGCGCTGACTTTCAGGCGCGAGATATCGATGCCGCGCGCGCTCAGGGCTTCGAGCTCGCTGAACAACACTTCGAGATCGATCACGACGCCGTTGCCGATCACGGGGGTCACCCCTGGCGAAAGGATGCCGGAGGGCAGCAGGTGCAGCGCGTACTTCTCGTCCCCGACGACGACGGTGTGGCCGGCGTTGTTGCCGCCGTTGTACTTCACGACCCAGTCGGTGCGCTCGCCGAGCAGGTCTGTGGCCTTGCCCTTGCCCTCATCGCCCCACTGGACGCCGACGATCACGATTCCTGGCACGGGAAACCCCCTTGCATTCGCCGGGGTTGCACCGGCTGATGAGCTCGCCCTGAACGGGCGGTGCCAAGTCTATCGGAGGGGTCGGGCGGGGGTGAGGATCACCGGGATCGCCCCTTCGCTATACCCCGGATCCTGAAGATTGCTCAATCTTCGCTCGCACGAGGTCTCCGACAGCGCGCATGAGCCGCAGAGCGTCATCCCTGCGATGATCACATTCCGACCCGTCAGGCGACCAGTTGATCAAGCAGGAGTATGCCACCGATGTCTGACGGAAATTCACCAGACCTGAGTCCGCACGGACACCAACATCGGTTCCTGTCTTGTTGATCACCGTTACCCCTCGGTCTGGCTCATGGTGAGCAAGTGGATCGAGACCGAATCCGGAAAGCACCATACTGAGGTCCATCCCATCGCTCAACCAGTCGAGGACTTGTTGCGCGACTGGATCGTCCGCCAGTGCACGTTGCCGAAGGAGGGAGAAGATGCTCGCGTATCCGCTGGCAGTGCCGACACTGAGAGTGGCAGGATGGTGCGCCTCTCGCGCGTCACGCACGATGTCGTTCAGCGCCACATCGCGAACTCCGAACTCTCGTGCCACCGTACCGATTCGTTCGATACCCCCCAATGCGACGATCAAACAATTGGTTGCAAGATTGTCAGAAACAGTGCCAACCAATTTGGCCGCGTCGGAAAAGGCCATGGTCTTCTGATCCAAATGCCACCAGATTCCGGAGTCGCGCACCTCCTCCACACTGGCGCGGTCCAGGAGATCCGTCGCGACGATTTCACCGTGCGCGAGCGCGGACGCCGCTGCGATCAATACCGCAACCTTCGCCGAGCTCGCGGTTCGAAGAAAGCGGTCGGGTGCGTGCTCGAACAGAGCCCCATCCCGCTCTCCGAGAGCGCGCACGCTGACACTCACGGACAGATCTGACGCACGCTCGGCTTCTTCGATCATCTGGAGCACAGTTCAACCATACCTACCGGCCTGAAGAGGATCCGACGGGCGCAATATCGGCGGCCCGCCATCGAAATCCGTGGCACACCGGCCTACCCAATCGTCCAGGACGCCCTCGGCGTGAGCCTTGCTGGTTACCCAGACAGCGAGGCGCCCGAGGGCAGCTCGCGCTTTCGGTTCCGACAGATCTCGAAGCAGTTGGTCCCACCACCAGATATGGAATCCGAGAGCACGAAAACAAGATGAGTCGTCAACGACATGAGCCTCCAGCGAGGCCGAAGCGCGTTCGAAGAACCACATCACGGTATACAGGTTGGCGAACGCCTTCTCTCGCGCCTCGGAAGAAGGTGAGAGCAGACCTCCTGCCCTCAAATCCGCATCCGACACGACATGCCACGTCACGTCGCCATCGTGGAGCATTTCCGAGCCATGCTTGCGCAGATAAAGACTCAACTCATGGAAGGAGACGGCCGTGTAACCCCCCGCGACGACCTCTTCGTAGAGTCGCATAGCTCGCTCCGCACGCAAGGATCGTTCAGAATCACGCCGATCACGATTTGCAATCCACAGCTGGTAGATCGCCGCGACCAGCGCCCCGACCGTCGCTACCGAAGCGAGTACGTCAAACCAGACGGAGACCTCCATACTCAGCCCTCACCGCTCCGAGCGTGCGATTCCTGCGACATGCCAGGAGCATACCGGGTGAGTGGTCGCCCGAGACCGACGCACCTCGATTCTGCGTACGCTTCATTGCGGTTCCTAGCATCCGATGAGTATGACTATCCCTCTCAACCGGCTATTCGGCTCGCGATCCCTTCTCGATGATCGCTTCGAGACAGACCCCGCAGACTCCCCGGCACGCCCGCGAGTGCCCCGCAGCGACCCCCCTCCCCCTCCGGCATCCGCGGTGGTCAAAAAAGCATCCTGCGCGGCGATGCGAGGTGCGTTTTTGACCACTGCGCCGCCGCAAAGCGGCGGCGCGAGCGGCGGGCACGCGCGCGCTCAGAGGGCGGTGTCGACGCCAACGCCGTGCTGCGCGCGGAACCACTTCTCGGCAGCATCCGCATCGCCCTGAACCATCGCCTCGCGCATCTTGCGGTAGCACTCGACCCGCAAGTCCGACGCGTCAGGCTGCGCGCGCAGGTGCTTCAGATTGCGTGCGACAAGCAAACTCGTTTCAGCCATCGTCGCCTGGAATATGGGGTTGCCGGACTTCGACACCAGATACTCCAGGAGGGCGACGGACTCCTGCATCATCGCTTCGGAATCGCTCGACGCTGAGGCGTCGATCACGCGGTCGACCAGCCTCAGCGCCTCGGCGGACTCGTCGGCATCCATCCGGCGCATCGCGAGCTGCAACGCAACACTCGCCTGCATTCCCACGTGCTCGAACGTGCTGCGGACCGTCTCCGCAGAGACTTCGGTGACCCGTGTGTAGCGACTCGGAACAGTCTCGATCAACCCAACCCATGCCAGCCGTAGCAACGCCTCGCGGACGGGCGTCCGCGAAATGCCCAGTGCTGCGGCCAGCTCCTTGTCGTTGACCTTCTCACCAGGTACGAGAGTGCCCTCGACGATGGCGTGGCCGATGATGGCGAAGATCTGGTCGGCGAAGGCTTTCCCCTCCAGTGCCGCTGGGCCCAGTCGCTCTTTCAGTGAAACGTGTAGATCAGTCATGAATCGGAAATGCTTCCTGTGGTCGGTTCTCGCCACTGGCCCATGTAGCGCGGGTTCCACCCTATTGCGGGAACTTCAGCACTTCCTGGCAGCACGCTCTTCACATCGCACACGGGAGTGCTATTACGCTGAGCGTGGGGGATCGCCGCCGTGTCCCCGGCAAATGAGGAGACGCAGATGAACGAGCCATACGCGCCAGGAACAGGCCAAGCCCCGCCGCCACCACCTGCACCAACAGCATCCCCCGCACCCGCCCCCGCCGGGCCGACCCGGCAGGGCCCGACGGCCGACGAACTCGCTCGCGCCAGCCAAGTGCTCAACGTCATCTCCGACTCGTACTCGGCGAAGATGGTCGGCCAGGACCGCCTGCGAATGAGCCTGCTGATCTCGCTGATCGCCGGCGGGCACATTCTGCTCGAGAGCGTGCCGGGGCTCGCTAAAACCACCGCAGCCAGCACGCTGTCCGATACGGTCAAGGCGTCGTTCAAACGCATCCAATGCACCCCCGACCTGCTGCCGAGCGACATCACCGGCAGCCAGATCTACGACGCCACGACCGGATCGTTCCGCACCGTGCTGGGCCCGGTGCACGCGAACTTCGTGCTGCTCGACGAGATCAACCGATCAAGCGCCAAGACGCAGAGCGCCATGCTCGAAGCGATGCAGGAGCATCAGACCACGATCGGCGGCGAGGTTCACCCGCTGCCCAAGCCCTTCCTCGTGATCGCGACGCAGAACCCCATCGAGCAGGAGGGAACCTACGAGCTGCCAGAGGCGCAGATGGACCGCTTCCTGCTCAAGGAGATCGTCGAGTACCCGAGCCCCGCGGAAGAGTTCGAGATCCTCGGACGCATCGACTCCGGCGTGCTCGACCCCGACCGGCACGTCTCCAGCGCTGTCACCCTCGATGACGTGCGGATGCTGCAAGACACTGCCAGCCGCATCTACGTCGACCCGGCCATCCGCAACTACATCGTCTCGATCGCCTATGTCACCCGCAACCCGGCGCCGTACATCGGCGATGAACGCGCCCGCTACATCAAGTACGGCGCGAGCCCCCGCGCGAGCATCGCGTTCCTGCAGGCGTCGCGCGCGCTCGCGCTGCTGAACGGCCGCACGCACGTGCTGCCTGAAGACATCCGCTCTCTTCGGCACCTCGTGCTGCGCCATCGGGTGCTGCTCACCTTCGAGGCCGAAGCCGAAGGCATCCGCAGTGAGGAGATCATCGACCAGATATTCGCCGCGGTGCCAACTCCCTAACCCATCAAGACCCCTCGACCAACCCAGAGACCCCATTCTCGATGCCCAGCCTGATCACGCAGGTGAAGAGCAAGCTCTTCGTCCACTCGTCGCGCAAGTCGCTGCACGCCCTCGATGGCGCCTACGCGTCACTGCTGCACGGGCGCAGCCTCGACTTCGAAGACCTGCGCAAGTACGAGTACGGCGACCAGGTGCGCGACATCGACTGGCGGGCGACCGCGCGCCAGGGTACCCCGCTGGTCAAGAGGCACCGTGCGCAGCGCATGCACACGATCCTGTTCGCGGTCGACACCGCCCGTTCGATGGCCGCTCTTGCCCACGACGAGCGCTCGAAGAAAGACCTCGTCATTCTCGCCGCAGGCGTGCTCGGCATGCTCGCCCTTCGGCACGGCGACGACTTCACCGTGGTCTACGGAGACGCCGACCGCGTGCGACGTCGGGCGCCCGGTCGCAGCGAGGGCGCCCTTGAGCACGCCCTGCGCACGATCAACTCCGCCATCGACACCAGCAGCGCACCGAGCGACCGCGACGGCCTGCTGTCGTTCATCACTCGCACGATCTCGCGACGCATGATCGTGATCGTCATCTCCGATGAGGCACCGATCACCGAGAATACCGAGCGGATGCTGCGCCGACTGCGCGCGCAGCATGACGTGCTGTGGCTCACCGTTCGCGATGCCGATGTCGTGCTCGATCATGCGACGAACGCCGTCCGCACTGATGTCGACACGATGTGGGATGTGCCCGACTTCGTGCAGGGTGACGCCGCGATCGTGCGCGAGCTCACCGCGCAGACGCTGGCGGATGCCGAGCAGCTGGCCGATCTGCTCCGGCGCCTGGAGATCAGCCATGCCGTGCTCGACGGTCAAGACGACGCCGTCTCGGAGCTGCTTCGGTTGCTGAACCGGAGGTCGCATGCCCGGCTCTGACGAGCTCTACCCCCCGTTCCAGTACTCGGGCTGGTGGATGCTGCTCGCCTTCGGCATCCTTGCCGCGCTCGTGATCGCCGCCTGGGTCGTGATTCTGCTGACCCGCCCCCGCCGGGGGATCAGCGAGCTCGACGCGAACCGACCGGGCCCGCAGGTGCTCACGATGGACGTGCTCTCGCAGCTGCGCCTGGAGTATCTCGAGCGCATCCAGCGCGTCGAAGACGACTACCGTGCGCGCGCGCTCTCTGCACGCACCGCGAACTTCGAACTGAGCAAACTCACGCGCACCTTCGTGAACGAGTACAGCGGACTCGAGGCACCAGTGCTCGCCCTCGACGACCTCGTCGCCCGCGGCGTGCACCCCGCTCTCATCGATGCGCTGAGTCGACACTTCTACCCGAGCATCTTCCGCCCTGGGCCGGCGATCGACCCGATCGCCAGCGCCGAGGCCGCGAGGACGGTGGTGCGCACATGGCACTAGCGAACGGGTGGATGATTGTCGTCGCCGCCGGCATCGTCGTCGTCGCGGTCGGGCTTGGGCTCGCGCTCGCGTTCTTACTGCGCTTGCGCATCCGCACCGGAGCGGCAGAGCGCGCCCGCATCGCTCGCGCTGAACGACTTCGCGCGCTGCCGACGTTCCGCTCGGCGCTGCGCCGACGCGTCCTTGGCCTCACCGGCATCCTTGCCCTGGGGGCGATTGCGACTCTGAGTGCCGGGGTTGTCGCTGCGCGCCCGATGTCGTCGCAGACGATCCACCCGGTCAACACGAGCCGTGACATCATGCTGTGCCTCGACGTTTCTGGTTCGATGAGCGAGGTCGACGTCGAAGTGCTCTCGGTGTTCGAAGAGCTCCTCGACGGGTTCAAGGGCGAGCGCATCGGTCTCACCATCTTCAACAGCTCGCCGGTGCAGATCTTTCCTCTCACCGACGACTACGAGTTCGTCCGAGAGCACCTGGAGAGCATCCGCGAGAGCTTCGACTACATCGAGGAGGTGCCAGAGCACTGGGTGGGCACCCTCAACGGTGACGGAGCCTCGCTGATCGGCGACGGTCTCGCGGCGTGCGCCATGGCCTTCGACCACCCAGACGATGAGCGCAGCCGCTCGGTGATCCTCGCCACCGACAACGAGGTCAACGGCGCATCGATCGTCACGGTCGCCGAAGCCGCCGCTTACGCGAAGGCGAACGGTGTGCGCGTGTTCGCGATCAACCCGGCGCAGGGTATCGATACCGAGATCAGCGCCGAGCTCGCCAGGGCGGCCGAGAGCACCGGCGGTCAGGCGTTTGGACTGCGCGACACCACAACGGTCGGCGACATCATCGCCGCCGTGCAAGAGCAGGACGCCACCGAGCTGAAGGGGCAGGCGCAGGTGGTGTGGACCGACACTCCGAACCTGTGGATCGTCGTGATGATGGTCGCCTCGCTCGGTTTCATCGTTGTGGCGTGGAGGGTGAAGCTGTGATCTTCCAACCCGTCCTCAACGTGTTCCTCTTGCTGCTGCTGTTCGCACCGGTGACGGCCGTAGCGATCCTCGCGATGACGCGCCCGGTCAACGGCGGCGCACCGCGCTGGCTGTGGGTCACCCGCCTGGCGATGGTACTCACCTGCTTCGTGATGCTGCTGCGGCCCGGCATCCCCGGTGGAGCCACCCAGACGCTCGCCACCGACACCGACATCGTGCTCGTCGTCGACACCACCGCAAGCATCGTCGCCGAGGACTGGAACGGCGATCAGCCGCGCCTGGACGGCGTGCGCACCGACATCCAGGCGATCGTCGAGAAGTATCCCGGCGCGCGCTTCGCGCTGATCACGTTCGACGCGTCGGCGGATTTGCGGATGCCGTTGACCACCGACACCACGGCCCTGATCTCGTCGCTAGACGTCCTGCGCCCCGAGGTGACGAGCCAATCCCGAGGGAGCTCGATCGGCATTGCCGCAGATCTGCTCGCCGACACTCTGTCGAACGCCGCCGAATCGTCAGCCGAGCGCTCACGCATGGTGTTCTATTTCGGGGACGGCGAGCAGACCGACGGCAGCACGCCGGAATCGTTCGCAGGCAGCGCGGCGATGACGGATGCCGGTGCTGTGTTCGGTTACGGCACAGCTGAGGGTGGTCCGATGAAGCTGACCACCGGTGAAGTCGACCCGTCGTCGGGGGCAGGCACCGGTGAGGACGAGTACATCCAGTACCAGGGCTCGATCGCGATGTCGGTGATCGATGAGACGAACCTGCAGATGATCGCCGAAGAGCTCGGTGTCGAGTACCAGCATCGAACGGCGGATGCTGAGGCGGCTCTGCCTGCGGCGCCCTCGACGACGACCAGCTACACGAAGTCGGGCGAGGTCGGCAACATCACCGAACTGTACTGGATCGGCGCGCTCGTGATGGCCGCGCTCCTCGCGGTCGAGCTTGCACGCGGGGCCATGCTCGTCGCGCGCCTGCGGCTGCTGAGGGCGCCGACCGCCTCGTCTCTCCCGGTCCCTGAGCGAGCGCAGCGAGACGAAGGGCGCTCAGGGACCGCGCAGCGAGACGCAAGGGGTGAATCGTGACTGACACGCAGGCCGCGGCATCCGCTCTTCTCGCGTCGAATCGCAAACGCCGCAGCATCCGTCGCTGGATCGCTATCGGCACGCTGCCGCTGACCATCGCAGCATTGCTGTTCGTCGGCAAGCTGCTGAGCATGTATGCCTTCGCGCATCAGGCGGTCAGCGCCTATGTCGTGGACGACTACGCAGGTTCGGAGTCGGCTGCCCGCGCTCAGGAGTTCCTGAACTGGTTCGAGCCGTACAAGGCCCCCTTCAACGTTGGCACCGCTCTCGCAGGCGCCGAAAAACTGCCAGAGGCGCGCGCGAAGCTCGAGGAGTCTCTCGCCCTCGCGCACGGTCTCGAGGTGTGTACGGTGCGCATCAACCTCGCCCTCGTGGTCGAACGGCAGGGCGATGCGGCCCGCGAGGACGGCGATGGCGTCGCCGCGGCCGAGTTCTATGGTGAGGCGCTCACGATCACGGCCGAGACCCCCGAGGAATGCAACAGCGATCAGGCGCAGCAGCAGTCCTCCGATCCCGATCGTGACCTGCAACAGACCAAGGAAGATACCGAGGATCGCCTGAAGCAGAAGCAGCAAGACCAGCAGAATCAGCAAGATCAGCAGAACCAGCCGGACGATCCGCAGGAGGAACCCGAGGAGCAGCAGGAACCTCAGCCCTCCGACGACAAGCTCGAAGACCTCAAAGACAAGCTCGAACAGGGGCAGCAGGAGCGCGACCAGCACGACGACGGCGATGGGCTCGGTGGCTCAGGGACGGACAAGCCATGGTGATGGATCCGGAGCGGCAACGTCAGCGCTACCTTGCGGGCACTGAGGGGGCGCCGCCGGTGCCGCCCCCCGGAGGCTACCGCGGCGCAAAAAGACAGCAGGCGCCGTATCAGCCCCCCGGCATCCACGCTCCGATTCCGAGCGCCGGTGGGATCGTCGCAGACTCTGAGGCGAAGCAGTCATCGTCGGTGTTCAGTCGAATCGTGCTGGTCGCTGCGATCGTGTTCTCCGCGATCCTGCTCATCATGATGCTCGCGGGAGGCACCGATGCCCTCTACGGCACCACCCTGTTCGCACTCCAGCTGGTGATTCTCGGCCTCGTGATCGCCACAGTGTTCACTTCTCGGGGGCGGATGCTGGGCGCCATCGCGCTGGCGATCACTCTGCTGTTCAACGTGGCCACCGTCGGCGGCCTGAGCGCGCTACGAACGTCGGCCGCCGGAAGCTACGACGGGATGAAGTCCGACGAGCAGAAGCACGAGGAGGCATACCCCGGCATCAAAGGCACCGATCCGCAGGAGGCACTTGACCAGCAGTCTGTTGAGGACGTCCGCGCTGCGGCAGCCGAGCTGTTCGCGGATATCCGCGAACAGGTTACTGCGAAGTTCGGGTACGACTGGGTGCAGGTCGGCGACGAGGCTCTGCGGCCGGAGCGCAACGGCTACGGCGGCGAGTCGATGCTCTACACGTTCGCCACCGAAGGCTGGGCCACCACTGAACCGATCCAGGACTACGACACGAAGGTTGCCGTGATGGACCTGATCGACGACATCGTCATCGATCACGGCATGTACGGGCTCTACGCGTTCAACGACCCGTCGGCATCGAGCATGGATCCCACGATGCTGACGAAGTTGTACGGCAGCGACGACCCGCACACCCAGCACACCTGGGAGTCGTACACCGACAACTATCCCGAGCCCATGCGCTTCTACGCCGACATCTACGACCTGTCGAACGACCAAGACGGCGGCTTGCAGCGCACCCGAGAGGCGCAGAGCGCCCGCACCGGCGAGCCGGTGGAGGGTCTGCAGATCGTCGTGGTCGCGGATGCGGTGCTTCAGGATGCCGACCGCGAGGAGTTCATCGAGAAGCTCGCGGAGTATGCGGGGTTCTACTGAGTGGCGCAGCGAGACGAAAGTTGTACCTCTACACCGCGTCACCGCAGATCACGAAGGACTTCATCGGGCGGCGTCGACGCGGCGCGCAATGCGGGCAGAGCAGCGGATAGCGCGAACAACAGAGGCGGCGCCACCAGGAACACAGCCAACACCCCGATACTCGTCGGCGAAAGACCGACCTCCACCGGAAGGCCAAAGATTCCGTCGGGGAAGAGGAGGGAAAGGATGGCGAGCCCGCCCGCGCCAAGCGCCGCCCCCATCCCGCCGATGACAGCGCCCAGCGCACCGAACTGAAGTATAAAAGCCAAGAGGACGTGCCGACGCGGCCATCCGAAGGCGCGGAGTAGACCGATCTCGCCTCGTTTCGATACGAGGAGTGATGAGGCGGCGGTTCCCGCTACCACCAGCAGCAGAATGACCAGGAGTGATGCCATGATCACGCGCAGAAGATCGAGCACCGCCTGCACCGGTTCCACACCGGAAAGCAAAGCGCTGAGACTGCTAGCGGTGTAACCAAGAGCGCGCAGCTGCTCTACCACGGCACTGACGTTATCGCGCGATTTCGCGATGACGTAGACGTACTGGAAGGATACCCCCTTCACCGCCTGCTCACCTGGTGGCACCCCCTGCTGTGCGGCGAGAACGACATTCACCCAGGCAGGATCTCCATACGCTGCGAGATCCCCATCGATTCCGGTGGTCGTCGCGTCATACTCGCCGACGATGGTCACCTCCACGTCGACCCCCTCTTGCACACCGGCAGACACGTAGGTGTTATACGTCGCGACCGTAGTGTCTCCCAGATCGATGCCGAGTTCGTCGACCAGTGCCGCCGAGAGCACCAGCTCCCCTGCCTTGACTGGTTCTCTGCCCGCGATAAGCGCGGGCTGTAGCGGGGGAAACCGCGGCGTGAGATTCGGGAAGATCACCGCCGAACCATGCTGTACCGTCAGCAACGCCTGCGACCAGCCGACGGCCGAGTCCACCCCTTCGACGCTCGCGATCTCTTCCAGGCTTGCACCATTCAGTGGCTTTTCCGGGGCATTCGTGCCTCCCGACGCACTGAGCATGACAGCACTCAGTGCGGGCGAGCCGAGCCCCTCCTTCGCCGTGGCGGCACTCGCTGCCGTATTCGAGGCGAGGGGCACGATGCTTCCAACGATAGCGATGCCCGCCACCGCGACGAGGACGAGGGCTCTATATCGCCGCAGAAGCCCCGGAAGAAGCCATCCAGCAAGGCAAGTGGCTTGACGCATCAGCTTCCTCCGAGTTCGATACGACGATCCGCGTAGCCCAGAATGCGCGGGTCGTGGGATGCGACCACAACCGCACACCCCCGTCGACAATCTCGCGCAGAATCTTCCACACTGCGTGCGCATTCTCGTCGTCGAGGGCCGACGTCAACTCGTCGGCGAAGACAAAGTCTGGGTGCTTCGAGATCGCGCGCGCGATTGACACCCGTTGCTGCTCGCCGCCAGACATGGTCTTCACCGGCTGGGAACCTGTGTCACCAAGCCCTACGCGCGAGAGGCTGTCGCGAGCATCGGCCTCAGTGAGATTCGGCGACGACAGCATGACATTCTGCGCGGAGGTGAGCTCGGGAAAGAGACGCGGACTCTGCGGAATGATGCCAAAGTGATCGCGACGAAATGCAGTCCGCGCGTGCTCATCCCCCGGCGGAACGAGCACCCCACCGACGCGCACGCTCCCCTTGCTCTGCGGGATGAGCAGGGAAGCGATGCCGAGAAGCGTGCTCTTGCCCGATCCGGATGGCCCGCTCACCCACACAAGCTCGCCCTCGTCGAAGGACGCAGACATCTCCCTGAGTGCGATTCTGCCGCCAGGATAGGACTTCGCGACGCAGGTCAGTTCAATCATCGGTGTCCTCGCTGTCATCGTCGTAATCGACACCGATGCTCATGGCGGCACGTGTCAGTCCAATATCGCACAGGGCGTCAGGTTCTGCCGAGATCTTGCTTTCCACACAGGCAAGCTTCGCGCTCAAAGAGGCTAAGACACCAACAACACCTTCGTACTCAAAGAAGCTGAGGCACGTCCTGGACCGACCGACTTGACCTCCACCAGGGACGTCACCTATTGTCGTCCTGCCGAGTTTGCCACTGGGGTGCTCGACAGATTAATCGGATACGCATGCGAAAAGTTCTTCTGGGTGCTGTTGCGGCGATCGCGACAGTTGCACTCGTCGCTTCAGGAGCTACTGCGGCCACTGCCGCAGAGCCGGAAATCGAAGCTGAGTCCGAGGCGATTGCGGCGATCTTGGACGAGGTCGCTCAGCCTGTCGAAATCACGACGGAGAGCACTGGCGCGGCAGTCACGACTACCGTGAGCGGTGGCGTCGACAGCGCGATAGCATTCGAGCTTCCTGGTGAGCCAGCGTTGGATGCAGTTGAGCTGGAGTCTGTGCCTTCCGAGCTCCAGAGCGGCGAAGGTCAGCCGCTCTCATCGACCGAGCTGCACGGTGCGCTGCTCACGTCCTATGAGTCCGACTTTGGTGTTCAGACGCTCATCGAGATTGTGGACGCCGCTGCCCCGAGCGAGTATGTCTTCCCGTTCGAGCTGGCCGAGGGCGCTTCGCTTGAGCTCCAGCCCTGACGGGTCGGTCTTCGTGAACGACGCAACGGGGCTGCCGACCGCGATGCTCGACGTGCCCTGGGCTTTCGACGCCAGCGGCGCTCCTGTGTCCACCTCGTTCCGTGTCGAAGGCTCGGTTGTCGTCCAGGTCGTCGATACGTCTGCAGTCACTGCGTTCCCTGTCGTCGCCGACCCTGACCTTTGGTGGATCGTTGCCAACTCCGCCGGATGCCTCGCGGAGATCGCCGGGCTCAGTCTTGTCGGAGCGAAGGCGGTGCAGGTCTTCGCCAAGGCAGACAAGATCGTTCGCGCGGCTGCAGCGCTGGGCAAGTACTACGACGCTCTCGGGGGGAAAATCGACAAGGTCATCGGCGTCTTCAAGAAGTGGATTAACAACAAGAACACGCTGACGCGCAAGCAGCTGACCGCGCTTGAGGGTCTTCTGCGCGAGGGAGCGAAGCTCTTCTTCAACGCCGTAGGCTTGGGTACTTGTTACAGCCTCGTCCGCGGCTACTGATCTGAGGACGCCATGACCTTCGGTACGTTTCTGATCACGTTCGGCGTAGCGGGCATCTCGCTAATCCTGGGGGTGATCGTCCGAACGTTCTGGATCAGCAGCCGTGTGAACGGAGCCGGATTCTGGCTCCTGGCGTTGCTTTTCATGGGCAGCATCGGAGCTGTGATAACCGCCTACAGTCCCGTCGTTGAACCCTTGTGGCTGCACTACGTGCTGATTGTGGTTGCGCCATTCGTGGTCGGGTTCATCGGCCTATCAGTACTGATTGGCCGACGACCCGCGGCCGACGAGGAGTAACCTATCCCGCTACATGAAAACTGGCTCCGAGCTATAGCGTGGGGCCGATTGCTTGCCAGTTCAGATCTATTCTTGAACGGATCGTCCAGATGGTCGATGTCGAAGATCTCACTGAGCGGGCCGCTGAAGTCCTGCCCGAAAGCTGGCGACTGGAACTCATGCGCAACAGAACCCCACTTCACATCCAACCGCGCGTTGTAGGCGACAGCGACGGAGATGCTGTTCTTGAGTACATAGGTTCCCATCCAAGCATTCTTGTTGACCCGAGTGAGCGTCCAACGCGGAAGCGGCGCAGGAAGCGCAGAGAGCAATGACTTCTTCGAGGCATCGGGAAGCGTGGTCTGCTCCTCGGCCTCCCTACGCTCATCGCCGGCCTGTTCGAGCGCCGTTCGCTGTCGCGTCGTGGGGGGTTCCACTGAGCGACGCAGCGTCTCCCCGGTTCCTGAGCGCCCTTCGTCTCGTCGCTGCGCTCCTCGCTCAGGAACCGGCAGTGAGACGATGGGCTCCTCGCTCAGGGACCGGCAGCGAGACGATGCGCTCCTCGCTCAGGGACCGGCAGCGAGACGAAACAACGGCTTGTCAATGATGCACCATCCGAATGGTATTGTCAGGGCATGAAAGCAACCATTGACAAGGCAGGGCGCATCGTCATCCCGGCGTCCATACGCGAACGCCTTGGGATCCTCCCCGGCCCAGTGGACCTGATCATCGACGGTACCGGCGTGCGCATCGAGGTTGAGGCTCACGACAACATCATCGAGAAGGACGGACGTCTCGTCATCACCGGCGGCCCCGTTCTTACTGCAGACGACATTCGCGAGCTGCGCCTTGCAGACCAGCGCTGAGATCCTCCTCGATACGAGCGCCGCGCTCGCTCTGCTAAGACAAGCGCATCCTTCTCACGAGGCCGTCACCTATGCGGTACGCGGACGCACACTCGGACTCGCAGGTCACGCGCTGATCGAGACGTACTCCGTGCTGACACGGCTGCCCGGGCAGGCTCGTATCACTCCGAACACAGCGGGGCGGATCATCGCCGTCGAGTTCCCCGCCTGCGTCGCTCTTCCTCCTGAACAAGCGGTGCGTGCGATCGATATCTTCACATCCGCAGGAATCGCCGGCGGCGCCGTATACGACGGGCTCGTCGGGCTCGCGGCAAAGACAGCCGGCCTCCCGTTGCTGACCTGCGATCGTCGAGCCGTCGGCACCTATGCCGCGCTGCGCGTCGACGTCCACTTCATCTGACAAGCCGACAACGGGACCCCCGGGTGACTACCCGGAAGCCCCGCCGTCAGATCACTTCAGTCGGCCGCGATCACTCGGTCTCGACCAGCCGCCGGCGCCGGAGCAGCACCAGCACGAAGCCGACACCAAGCAGGAGCATGGCCGCAGCCACAGAACCGTAGGGCACCTCGCCACCCGTGGTCGGCAATGTCGCCGGCGGAGTCACCGGGTGCGTAGTGCACAGCAGCGACCCTGCCGCACACACCGGCTCGTCCCCGGTCATTGCCACGACGTTGTTGAGCACGTGGTCGCCCTGCTGGTTGTATGCCTTCACCAACACCGCGTAGCTGACGGTCACCGTTTCACCGCTAGCGATGTCGCCCTCGATAACCAGGGTGTCACCGACGACCGTCGCGGTAAGCGCACCGCCCGCCGTCACGGAGCCTTCGACGAGCGTCGCGTCGTCGAGCACATCGACCAGGTGGTCGGTGTACGAGATCGCCAGCGGCGCAGCATCCGCATCCGTCGAATGGTTCACGAACGCGAGAGTGTACGTGACCTTCTCGCCCGGGTTGACCTTCGTGCCCGATACGGGGTCACTGGTCTTGGTCACTGACACGACCGAAACCGGGTTGGTGGTGCAGTCTGCGCGGTCGGGGTCGAGGGGAGCGCAACTGTCCGAAGGGTCCTCGCCTGTCGGTACCAAGAAGTTCGCCAACCGGTCGTCGCCCCGCTCTCCGTCGGCGTTCACGGTCACCTGGTAGGTGACCGTTGCCGTCTCACTCGGCTCAATCGTGCCGGTGATGCGGAAACGTCCGTTCTCGATCGCCGAGACAGTAAGGCCATCCGCCGACGCAGGATCGGTGGTCACCGTCGCGTCATCGAGCACGCGGGTCAGCACGTCTTCGCGATCCACAAACACCGTGCCGGTGCCCGTGTTCTCGAAGTGCAGCGTATAGGTGAGCGTCTGCCCCGGGCGCACTGTAGTGCCGGATGCCGGGTCGACGCTCTTCCACGCCTCGAGCTGGCCGATCGGATGCTCGGTGCACGAGACGTCCGCATCGCCGCACTCCGGGTCGACGGTGCCCGTCGGGAACACGATGTTGTCGAGGACATTATCGCCGCGCTCACCGTCTTCGCCCACGGTCACCGCGTAGGTCACTGTGACGGTCTGACCGCCCTGCAGCCTTCCGGTCACCCGGATCTCACCATCAGTGCCGTCGCTCGCCGTGAGCGCGTCATCGCTCGTGGTCGGAGCAGTGGTGAGTTCGGCGTCGTCGATGATGCCCGAGAGGTCGTCAGTGTAGTCGACGGCACCTGCCGCCTCGCCGGTGTTCGTGAATGTCAGCGTGTAGGTGACAACCTCGCCGGCGTTCACCGCCGTGCCCGGAGCCGGGTCGGCGGTCTTTTCCACGTCGATGTTCGGCAACGGAGTGACGGTGCACTGTGTGGAACCAGCGACGCACTCTGTCGGAGGCTGGGCGCCAGGAGCGACCAAGAAGTTCTCCGCCACGTTGTCGCCGCGCTCCGACTCCGGCTTCACGACCACCTGGTAAGTGATCGTCGCCGTCGCCCCCGCCGCGATCTCGCCGCCGATGGTGAAGCGCTCATCGACGATGTCGGTCACGGTCACCGTGCCCAGATCGGAGGAGGGCTGGGTGCTCACATCGGCGTCGTCCAGCACGCCAGTCAGCACGTCTTCACGAGATACCGGAGCGGTGAGGGCGCCGACATTTCGCACGGTGATCTGATAGGTCAGCACGGTGCCGGCCACGATTGGATCATCGGATGCCGACACGGACTTCTCATACGTCACGCCGGAGATCGGCGTCGTGGTGCAGTCCGGGCGGTCAGCGTCTGCCGGGGTGCAGTCCGGCGTCGTCGGCGGCGGGTCATTCGGCGCAAGCAGGAAGTTCGCTGCGATGCTGTCGCCGCGCTCTCCGTCCGCCTTGGCCGTCACGGTGAAGGTGACCGTGCCGGTCGTCCCCGCAGCGACAGTGCCCGTGACGGCGATGCGGTTGCCGTTCACGGCCGCGGTGAGCCCGGTGGATGCGACGATGGATGCCGGGTTGAGATCTGCGTCGTCAAGCACCTGCGTGAGATCGTCGACCGCGTCGATGGTCGCTGCCGCCTGGCCGTTGTTCTTGAAGAACAGCGTGTAGGTGAGCGTGCTGCCGGCGACGGCGGGCGTATCGGATGCCGTCACCTGCTTCCACTGCTCGAGCGCGGCCCCCGGAATGCGCACGGTATCGCACTCCAGACCACCAAGGGCGACTTCGGATGCCGGAACACACGCGCGGTTGAAGAGGACGTTGCTGCCCCCGGCGTTGTAGCTCACCCGGTACGTCACGGTTGCCGTTGCACCTTTGGCGAGCGGGCCCGACCAACTGATCGTGGTGCCAGAGAGCGTCGCGGTCCCTGCCGATGCCGAAATGCTGCCGGCGACGACCTCGCCATCGTCGATCACGTCGCTGAGGTCATCGGTGAACGTCGCGAGCCGTGCTGAGGTGTAGTCGCCCGGGCCGGGGTTGGTCACCTGAATCGTGTACTGCACCTCGCCGCCGGCTGCCGGCAACTCGGTCGTATCGGCGAACTTGCTGATCGTCAGCTTCGGCAGCAGCAGTTCCGTCACAGCGCAAGCTTCGCCCGTCACCGCATCGACGGGCCCCCAGGCGACGTCGTTCACCGTCGACTCACACGCCGGAGGCGTCCGGCTGTCTGGGGTTTCTGGCACCCACGCGACATTGTGTACGGTGCCGTCTCCACCCGCCTTGAGCGTGACGGAGTAGGTGAGTGTGACAGTGTCGCCTGCGGCGAGCGCCCCGGTCCATGCCAGCGGGTTCGGGCCGGTGAGCGTGCCGGTACGGTTCGCAGCAGCATCCCCGTTGTACGTGGCGTCATCGAGCACATCAGTGAGGTCGTCGACGATCACGGCCGGGTAGCCGGTCGTGAAGTCGGTCTCACCGATGTTCGTGGCGGTCACGGTGTAGGTGACGGTGTCTCCGACGCGCGAAGCGGCCGTAGCATCCGATTCCTTGGTGATCTTGAGCTTGGGCAGCTCGACGTTCACGGCGTAGTCCTCGACCTCGCCCGAGAGCGACAGACCAACCGGGCTGGCCACCTGCGCCGCTACCTCCGCAATGCGCACGCGCAGGAATGTCTTGGTGTCGTCGCGGGAGTCCACGGCGTCCATCGGAACTGTCCAGACCAGATCCACCTGGCCGCCGGAGCACTCCACGGCGCCGGTCGCCTCGCCAGCGTCGAATTGGCCGTTGCGGTTCCAGTCCAGCCACGAGTTCACCCAGCCTGCCGAACACGACACATCATCGATGCGATAGGTCTGTCCAGGAGTGGCCTTCACGGTCGTGACCGAAATCGAGGTCTCGTCGTCGACCCTCGTGGTGTCATCGAGTGCGGCATCCGCCGAAGCCAGATAGACATCGCCGTCGCCGTCCACGTAACCTCCGAGCCGGTGCGGAGGCGCACCAGGCACCGTCGGTGTGAAAGATGCATCAGACACGTTCGTGTTGCCGACCGGAACTTCGCCTCCCACCGGAGTCGGCACGAAGAGGCTTCCGGCTTCGCCATAGCTGGCCGGCGCGTCGCCGTAGTCCACGGGGAACACGACGCCGAGAGCGATCGCGCTGCGACCGCGCCCGCGAAGCTCGATTGCGGCGCTTGCGGTGTTCTCCATCACGGCGACAGCGCTGGGTCCAGCCCAGGCGGTATTGCCAACAGTCGCGTCGGTGCACTCAACGCCATCCGGCTCCAAACGCAGCGTGTTATCGCTCGACCGCTTTGCGATCGTCGACGTCGTGCAACCAGCTGACCGGTAACGCTCGGCAATGTACCAGTTCGCGTTCGGAGCTGTCGGTGTTGCCTGCACGTACTCCGTGTCGTTGACGCCGTAGTAGGTGCTCGACTCGGCGTCGGCGATGACGAGGCCGGGCAGTGTGAGCGGGGTACCGTCAAAGGTTGCTGAGCAGCTGAAGTCGAACTTGACCGTCGAGCCGGGGGTGTCGCGATAGTAGTTCGCGAGACCTGCGACCATCTGGTTCGCGGTTCCGGTTCCTCCGATGTTGTAGAGGTCGTCGAAGGAGTCACCACGCCAGGTACCGGACTGATAGGTCATCAGCGGGTTCGTGAGGACCGTGCCGGCCGCGTTGTTCGACGTGCCCACGATGTTGCTGACCGTGCACGTGACCGACAGGGCCTTGCCGTCGATCATTCGCGTGTTCGTCTCGGTCAGCGTTGACGTCGTAATCTGCGTAGCCGCGGTGCCCCACTCGAACCAGTCGATCGCGCCCGTGTAGGTACCGGAACCGCCGGTAGCGAAACGCGCTTCCGCGGACGGAGCCGTTGCGATCCCCCCGACCGCAGTGAGCAAGGAGGCCACCAGGGCTCCCACCACTACAGTCGACAGGCGGCGCATCTTCGCGCCGCCTGCTGGACGGCGCTCGTTTGTGTTCTTCATGAAAACTGTCCCCTTTGACATCGGGCCCCCACCCGAAGACTCACCCGTGCACTCACCCGAGTGCTCCCCCTAACCTAACTTATTCACGGCTCATAGCAAACATCCAGACTCAATCGTTACGAACGCCGCATCCGGTTCCTGAGCGCCCTTCGTCTCGTCGCTGCGCTCCTCGCTCAGGGACCGCGCAGCGAGACGCAGGGCTCCTCGCTCAGGGACCGCGCAGCGAGACGCAGGGCTCCTCGCTCAGGAACCGCGCAGAGAGACGAAGGGCTCCTCGCTCAGGGACCGGAGATCCCGCCGATAGACTGGAAAGCATGTCCAAGGTTCTCCAGTCACTGCCCGTCGGCGAGCGCGTCGGCATCGCCTTCTCCGGAGGACTCGACACCTCCGTCGCCGTCGCCTGGATGCGCGACAAAGGCGCGGTGCCCTGCACCTACACGGGAGATCTGGGGCAGCCCGACGAAGACGACATCGAGTCGATCCCCGGCCGCGCGCTCGACTATGGCGCCGAGGTCGCCCGGCTCGTCGATGCGAAGACCGCGCTCGTCGAGGAGGGCTTCGTCGCCCTGAGCTGCGGCGCGTTCCACATCCGCTCCGGCGGCAAGACCTACTTCAACACCACGCCTCTCGGCCGCGCCGTCACCGGAACGCTTCTCGTTCGGGCCATGAAAGAAGACGGCGTCGACATCTGGGGCGACGGCTCGACCTACAAAGGCAACGACATCGAGCGGTTCTACCGCTACGGACTGCTCGCCAACCCGCGCCTTCGAATCTACAAGCCGTGGCTCGACGCCGACTTCGTCACCGAGCTCGGCGGCCGCAAAGAGATGAGCGAATGGCTCGTCGCCCACGGCTTCCCCTACCGCGACTCCGCCGAGAAGGCCTACTCGACCGACGCGAACATCTGGGGAGCGACACATGAGGCCAAAACCCTCGAGCACCTCGATGTATCGCTCGAGACGGTCGACCCGATCATGGGCGTGAAGTTCTGGGATCCGTCCGTCGTGATCGAGACCGAAGATGTCACCGTGACCTTCGACGCCGGTCGCCCCGTCGCCCTCAACGGCACCTCCTACACCGATCCGGTGGCTCTGGTGCGCGAGGCCAACGCCATCGGCGGACGCCACGGCCTGGGTATGAGCGACCAGATCGAGAACCGCATCATCGAGGCGAAGTCGCGCGGCATTTACGAAGCCCCCGGCATGGCTCTGCTGTTCATCGCTTATGAGCGGCTCGTCAACGGCATCCTGAACGAAGACACCCTGGCGACCTATCACGAGCAGGGCCGCCGACTCGGGCGGCTGATGTACGAGGGACGCTGGCTCGAGCCGCAGTCGCTCATGCTGCGCGAGTCCATCCAGCGCTGGGTCGGCTCCACGATCTCCGGCAGCGTCACTCTCCGCCTGCGCCGCGGCGATGACTGGACGATCCTCGACACGGTCTCCCCCAACCTCTCCTACGCGCCAGAGAAGCTCTCGATGGAGCGAGTCGGCGATGCGGCCTTCGGCCCGGTCGACCGCATCGGCCAGCTCACGATGCGCAACCTCGACATCGCCGACTCGCGCGCGCGCCTCGAGCAATATGCGGGTCTCGGCCTGGTCGGGGGGGCGACAGGTGAGCTCGTCGGCCGCGTCACCGCCGGCGAGGCCGGTCAGATAACAGGGTCCGTCGAAGCGGTCGATGAGACGTTGGCGGATGCCGTTGACGTCGCCTCCGAGGGGGCGGCCTTCGACGCCGGCACCGACTGACGCAAGACCCGCCGGGGGGCGGATGCTGTGAACTCGCCGAGTTATCTTGCACACATATGTGCACGATAACTAGACTGGGGTTATGACCACCCGTGCACCCCGCCGTGACGCCGTCGAGAATCGCGCCGGCATCCTCTCCGCCGCCCGCTCCGCCCTTGCGAGCGACCCGCACGCCTCCGTCGACGCCATCGCTCGCAGCGCCGGCCTCTCCCGCCGCACGCTCTACGGTCACTTCGATGACCGCGACGCCCTGATCCGCGAGCTCATCTCCGCCGGCGCCCAGCGCTTCAACGCGATCGCCGAATCCGTGACCGACGCCGACTGCCGTCTCGCCCTCGCCCGCCTCGCCGCCCTGCTCTGGCGCGAAGCCGCGCACGTGCAGGTGGCCGCCGCCCTCGCCCTCGACGAAGACCACGTCGAACACACCGCCGCAGCCCTCGCCCCGCTGCGCCGCACCGTCGCGAACCTCGCCCGCCGAGGGCAAGACGACGGCAGCTTCCGCACCGACCTCGCGGCCCCCACCCTGGCGCGGCTCATCGAGGAGATGGCCCGCACCGTGATCTCCCGCACGGATGCTGCAAGCTCCGAAGCCGCGAACGTCGCCGTGCGCACGGTGCTCAGCATCGCCGGGCTCTCCTGGCGTGAAGCCGATGCACTGCTCAGCGCCCACCCCGAGGTCGTCGCGGAGGCATCCGAGTGAGAATCGCACTGCACGAGGTGAGCAAGGATTCAGCCCTGCCAACCACAAGCCTCGAGTTCCACACCGGCGCCGTGCGCTACGCGATCGCCGAGACCGAGCAGCGGCCCACCGTGCTCGGTTTGATCGCGAGCGGACGGATGAGGTCGGCAACAGGACGGGTCACCATCGACGGCAGCACAGACAATCGGATGCTGCGCCGCAGCATCGCGCTCGTCGACGCCCCGGGCGTCAGCGATCCGCACGCCGACATCACCCTCGCCGGCGTCGTCGGCGAGGAGCTCATGTTCGCCGGACGCCGGGCCACCCCGCTGCATGCGCGCCGCTGGCTGAGCGACATCGGCTACGCAGAGCTCGCCTCCGCGCAGATCGGCACCATCGATCCCGCCGCCCGCGTGCGCATTCTGTGCGAACTCGCGATCCTGCGCGAAGGCACGGAGGGCATCGTGCTTGTATCGCCAGATCGGCACGGTGGAAGCCCGGACGGCTGGTGGCGCATCGCCCACGAGTTCGCCGAGCGCGGCTACGCCATGCTCGTCATCGTCGGCGGCTCGGCTGCCATCGCCCTGGAACGGATGCAGGAACTCGGCGCCGTGAATGCCTCAGGCCCCGTCGACCCGACTTTCACCCCGGAAAACCCAGACATGATCGACGCTGCCCCGCGCGTCGAGGTTCGACACGCCGACGCAGATGCGGATGATCTGGGTTTTCCCACCAGGACGGATGCCGAGAAGGGAGGTGCGCGATGAAGGTTCCCGCCATGATCGCGGCCGAACTGCGGCGGCTCACCGCCACCAGAATGGGCGTGCTCGCCTTGATCGCCCTCGTGTGCGTGCCCATCCTCTACGGGGGCCTGTACCTGTGGGCCAACCAGGATCCCTACGCGAAGTTTCCCGAGGTGCCCGTCGCCCTCGTCGTGAACGACGAAGGCGCCCCCTCGACGAGCAACGACGGCTCGACGGTGAACTACGGAAGAGACGTCGCCGATAACCTCATCGACGGCAACGCCTTCGACTGGCAACTCATGACCGCTGAACAGGGCGCACAGGCGCTCCACGACGGCACCGTCGACTTCATGGTCACGATCCCGGCTGATTTCTCTGCGGCGCTGACCTCGGTCGTCTCCGACAACCCGCACCAGGCGCGCATCGAGCTCGACACGAACGACGCGAACAACTACCTCGCATCCTCAATGGGCGCACAGGCCGTGGAGAAGATCCGCAGCTCCGTGGCACAGCTGGTGGGCAGCGAAGCCGCAGAACGTCTGCTCACCGGACTCAGCGATGTGCGCGACAGCCTGGTCACAGCGACCGAAGGAGCATCCCAGCTCGCCGACGGCGCAAGCTCCGCAGCATCCGGCAGCAGCACCCTCGCCGACGGCACATCCGCTCTCGCCGACGGCAGCACACAACTCGCCGCAGGCGCCAGCACCCTCTCGGGCGGCGCTCAGCAGGTCAGTGAAGGCAGCCGCGCACTCGCCGACGTCGCAGACCGGGCGGGCTCAGCCGTCCAACAGGCGACCGACGCACTGCCGCAGGTGCGCAACGACATCACCGCCGTCCTCGTCGAGCAGGGCCTCACACAGGAACAGATCGACCAGGTGCTCGCCGCGCTCGATCCACTCGGAACGGAACTGCAAGACGGCAACGACAAGGTTCAGGATGCGGTTGACAAGATCGACCGGCTCGCCGAAGGCGCAGCATCCGTGGCATCCGGCGCATCGACCCTGGCATCCAGCGCCAGCGCCCTCGCCGACGGCGCGGCCTCAGCCAAGGACGGCGCCGCGCAACTGCGCGACGGCATCGTCACGCTCCGAGACGGCATCGGCACCCTGCGAGACGGGCTCTCCGACGGTGTCGATTCGATACCGGAATCCACCGCCGAGCTGCGCGCATTGCAGGCCGACACCATCGCGGACCCCGTGAAAGTGTCGAGCGACAAGCTCGCTTCGGCCGAGGACTACGGGGCGGGGCTCGCGCCGTTCTTCGCTGCGCTGTCGGCGTGGATCGGCATCTACGCGCTGTTCCTCATCGTCAAACCGATCTCACGCCGCGCGGTGACGGCGCTGCACTCTCCCCTGCGAATCACGCTCGCCGGATGGCTCACACCAGCGATGCTCGGCGGCGTGCAGATGCTCGGGCTGATGGGCGTGCTGGCGATCGCGCTGGGCTTCACGTTCAATCATCCGCTGGGCACTCTGGGTGTGCTGATCATCGCTTCGGCGACGTTCGCGTCGATCATTCTTGCCCTGAACGTATGGCTGGGGTCGGTCGGGCAGTTCATGGGTCTCGTGCTCATGGTGCTGCAGCTGGTGACCGCCGGGGGGACCTTCCCCTGGCAGACTCTGCCCGCACCGCTCGCCGCCTTGCATCACGTGCTGCCGCTGGGATACGTCGTCGACGCGATGCGTCAGCTCATGTACGGCGGCAATCTCAGCCGAGCCGGGTGGGACCTCGCGGTGCTGGGCATGTGGCTCGTCGGCGCCCTGCTGCTGGCCGCTCTCGGAGTGACGCGGATGACGCACACACGCACCCTTCGCGACCTTCAGCCGAGTCTGATCGGCTGAGCGGATGCTGCGGCACCTCGCATCCGCGCTCCGGAATCGCGCACAGGGAAGAGGGCAGACAGGGGTGGGTAGCGTGGGGGGATGGTGAATCTTTTGCTCGCACCGGCGGATGCCGCGGCATCCGTTGTCGAGTTCGAGCATGCGGGAGCGACACTTGTCGCCGAGACCTTCGGAGAGGGCGGAGCCGTATTCGTGCTGCTGCACGGCATCGGCATGGGGCGCAGCGTCTACGTCGACCTCGTGCAGCGGCTGCGCGGTCGAGTCATCGCCATCGACCTACCCGGATTCGGCGAGGCGCCCGAGCCCAAGCGCACTCTCACCATGCCGCGGCATGCCGACACGGTCGCCGCCTACCTGCGTCACGCGGGCGAATCAGGGGTGATTGTTATCGGTCACTCGATGGGAAGTCAGATCGCAGCGGAGCTTGCGGCGCGGCATCCGTCGCTCGTCTCCGGAGTCGTGCTCGCCGGTCCCACCGTAGACAGCGCCGCTCGCAGCATCCGCGCCCAAGGGGTCTGCCTGCTGCGAGATCTGATCGGAGAGAGCCCGCTCGTGCTGTGGCGAGGCGCCCGCGAGTACCTGCGCGGTGGTCCGCACCTGATGCGCAAGATGCGCGCGACAGTCGTGCACGAGCCGGAGAAAGCGTATCCGCTCATCCGGTGCCCGGTGCTCGTGCTTCGAGGCGAGCACGATCCGCTCGCTCCGCAGACCTGGTGCCGCCAGATCGTCGACGCCAGTGCGCAGGCCGAGCTTGAGGTCATCCCCGGCCACGGTCACGGCACGCTGATCAGCGATGCGGCTCTCGCCGTCCGGCTGATCCAGTCTTTCGCCGATCGCATCTGATCGGGACGTGCTTGCCAGAATGTCGACGATCGTTTACATTTGCATATGTCGACGATCGTTGACATTTGTCATTGTCGACGATCGTTGACACATTGAAAGGCTCGCCCATGGTCACAATGCACACAATGGCGGATGCCGGCGCCGCCCTACGCGCCCGGCGCACGGCAAAGGGGCTGTCCCAGGCTGCCGTCGCCGTCCGCGCCAACGTCTCCCGCGCTTGGCTCAACGAGGTCGAGAACGGGAAGAGCAGATTCGATTTCCAGCTCTACCTCACGGTGTGCGATGTGCTCGACCTCGAGGTGCTTGTGAAGACACGGACGACCGATGGCTGAGCTCGACGCATACCTCGACGGTGACCTGGCAGGCCAATTCCGGCACTCCCCCGCAGGCGCGATCACTTTCCATTACGCAGAGGGGGCGGCGGAGAGGACGCCCATCTCTCTCTCTCGATGCCTCGCAGCCTGCAGGTACACAAGCAACGAGCTGCCAGAGCCTACCTCGAAGGTCTGCTGCCCGACAATCCCGGTGCACTCTCGGCCATCGCCACTGCCCACAACACCAGCCCACGATCCATCTTCGGGATGCTGGCCGGTGTCGGCCGGGAGGTTCCTGGGGCGCTGCAGCTGCTGACACCCGGCACCGATCCCGACGAGGTAGCGCACGGTTCGCCCACCGGAATCGAAATCGACGACGACGCGATCGCGGAGCGCCTCAAGACCGCGATTGAGGTGTACCGTGATGGTCGCACTGCGCGTCACGTCGACTTCCGCTTCTCACTTCCGGGAGCCCAAGCAAAGATCGCTCTCACGCGAACACCCGACGGGCGATGGCTGGTGCCCGACCGGCATACTGCCACCACCCACATCCTCAAACCGGCCAGCGACGACCAGCCATTACCCGATATGGACGTTGCCGAGGCGATAACGCTCGAGGCCGCCCGCCGACTCGGACTCGATGTGCCGCGCACGAGTTCCTGGCGTTCACCGGACGGCTCCCTGTCAGCTCTTCTCGTAGAACGCTACGACCGCCGTTACGACGAGAGCGGCTCCATTCGCCGCCTGCACCAGGAGGATCTGACGCAAGCCCTGTCGATTCCCCCCTCGAAGAAGTACCAGTCCGACGGCGGGCCCGGCGTGGGGAAGGTTGCGGAGCTGATCCGCGGGCGCATCGCTCCACGCGATCAACACGCCGTCGCACGGTCGTTCTTCGAGGGATTCGCATTCACTATCGCTGTGCTCGGTACGGATGCGCATGCCAAGAACTACAGCCTGCTTATCGAACGGGATCGCGTGACGCTCGCCCCACTCTATGACCTTGTCTCCGCCGGGCTCTACTATGACGCCGACACGTCATCCCGAACGTTACGCCCATCGATGTGGGTGGGAGGAGAACGCTCCTTCGAGAGAATCTCACCCCAGTCGCTCACCGCGGAGGGCATGCGGCTCGGGCTGAAGCATGATGAAGCGGCTGAAGTGGTATCGAGGATGCTCAACGGCGCAACCGAGGCGCTCGTGTCCGCAGCATCCGATGCTGGCCGCCACGACATGGCGGCCAGCGCAGAACGAAACCTGACACGCTTCTCCCCAGCACGCTTCAGCGTGTAAACCCTTACCCCCTCACCCCGCCGAAGGCGGGGTCTCGGTCGCCTCGGCCAGCTCGTCGACGACGAGGTTGCGTTCGTCGATCGACCCATTGCGATAGGCCTGCCTGCCGACGATGTGCGCCGACAGCGGAGCCGTCGCGAACTGCATCAGCACGATCGGCGCGACGAGCACAAGGCCGAAGAGGAACCCGCCGATCGAGTGCTGCGACAGGGCGATCGCGATGCAGATCAGCAGCAGTCCCAGCACCTGCGGCTTCGTCGCCGCATGCAACCGGGAAGCCACGTCGCGAAAGCGCAGCAGACCGACGGCAGCCGAGAAGCACAGCAATGCGCCGCCGAGCACGAGCACGAGCACGGCGACGTCGATGACGGCATCCGGAATAATCAGGCCGAAGACGTTCATCTGGTCGTGTTGTCCTTTCTCGCGACGAAGCGCGCCACCGCGATCGAACCGAACACGCCGACGGCCGCGATAGTCAAGAGCACAGGGATGCTGCGGGTATGACCGTTGATCGCCATTTCCGCACCGAGCACACACACCACCTCGGTGAGCAGCACGTCACTGGCGACCGCACGGTCGAGAATCGACGGACCCTTGACAATGCGGATGACGGTGAGCACCGCCGCAAGACCGAAGACCACCATGATGACGCCAAGCAGGATGCTCATCGGCTCTCTCCCTCCGGTGCGTGAGCGCCCTTCGTCTCGTCGCTGCGCTCCTCGCTCAGGGACCGGGGGTGCACCGCATCGCTGCGCTCCTCGCTCAGGGACCGGGGGTGCACCGCATCGCTGCGCTCCTCGCTCAGGGACCGGGGGTGCACCGCATCGCT
>JASGEY010000087.1:0-6128 GCA_047605925.1 Microbacterium sp. | reverse complement strand
GAGTCTCCGAGCAACCTGGTGCCGTCTCGGCGCGAAATGCAGGTCTCGGCGCCAGGCGGCGCCAGACGGCGCGAGACGGCGCGAGACGGCGCGAGACGGCACCAGGTTGCTCGGAGACTCGGCCGTCAGCGCCCGCTTACGGTCCCGAAGAGCTTCGCGATCGGGGCGATCACGAGCGGACGGGCGACGCCCCAGCCGGCCACGATCGCCGCCATCGCGGCTACGAACACCCAGAAGCCGGTCCAGCCGATGGCGTCGGACGACGCGAATATGTGGTTAAGGTTCCGGAGCATCCCGGTGAGAAACACCAGCGTGACGTGGGCGATGATGAACAACACGAAGTACAGCATCACCGGGAAGTGCACCCTTCGTGCCCACTCGATCGGATACGCCCTCGACAACCGCTCAGCGTTCTTCGGCCAGAGCTTTGACATCCGAACGCCGGTCATCGCCGCGAGCGGCGCCGCAAGGAACACCGTGACGAAGTAGGCGAGTTGCTGCAGGCTGTTGTAGTTGTTCCATCCGTTCTCGGTCGGCCAGTCCAGAGACACATACTGCAGCGCCGCCGACAGCGCATTCGGCAACACCTCCCAGCTGGTCGGCACGATCCGCACCCAATGGCCGGTGACGAACAGCAGCACGACGAAGATCACACCGTTGACGAGCCACAGGATGTCAAGCGCCTGGTGGAACCAGATCGTCAGGCTGACCTTGCCTTTGGGGTCGTTCTTCGGCGCCCAGAACGCGGTCGGACGTTTCTCGTGCCGGATCGTCAGCCCCGAGCGGATGATCAGCACCATCAAGAACATATTGAAGAAGTGCTGCCACCCGACCCACGGCGCGAATCCCGGCTCGACGTGGATCGCCGGTTCGTAGTGACCGGGGAACGCCGCGAGGAACTCCTCCATCGCGTCCAGGCTGAGCAGAGTACGAACGAAGGCGACAGTCGCGGCCGCGACAATGCCCAACCCGGCCGCGGCGAACAGACCAGCGATAGCCTGCGGCCACGTCGGACGGAACTTTTCCGTGTCGGATGCCGGTGCCACCCGTACGCGGCGTGGCGCCTGCCCCTGCCACACGGTTCGCGCGAAGGGCAACGGCCCTTCGGATCCGCCGAGCGGGGTGGCGTGCGCTATGGCCGACTCCGGTGCTGTGCCTCCGTCGACGACCGCGGTCGGTGAGGCGGGCGTCCCACCCGTCGTCTCGTCGAGCAGCGCGATGCTCGAATGGGCGCTGGTCACGATTCCGGCCGGTGGCCACGGCTCTCCCCCAGCGATACGGGGCAGGCCGCGGCGCAGCGGGATGCCGTCGGCATCCGCTCGTCGTACTGCCGCGCTGGCAGGCGCCACGCTTCGAGTAACCGTTTGGCGCTCGTCTCCGCCGGCGATCCTCGCTGTCGGCGTCTCGGCGGCCACGTCGACGCGTTCCCCGGCCGCGCCGTCTTGCACGTACGCCTCCCCTGCGGTGGGCGCGACCAGCGTGCCGTCAGCGACCACATCAGCAGGCGGCCATGGCTCGCCGCCGCGCGCGCGGGGCAGGCCGCGCCGGATGACCCGTGTGACCATGACTAGTTCTTCCGCGCCTCGAGCAGCGAGATCACCTGCGGCACGACCGTGAACAGGTCACCGACGATCCCGAAGTCCGCCACGTCGAAGATCGGGGCTTCCGCGTCTTTGTTGATCGCGACGATCGCCTTCGACGTCTGCATGCCAGCGCGGTGCTGAATCGCCCCGGATATGCCGAGAGCGACATAGAGCTGAGGCGACACCGACACGCCGGTCTGTCCGACCTGGTGCGACTGCGGAATATAGCCAGCGTCGACCGCCGCCCGCGAGGCACCCACTGCCGCGCCGAGCGCGTCGGCGAGTTCTTCCACGAGCGTGAACTTCTCCTTCGAACCCAGACCGCGACCGCCGGAGACCACGCGCGCCGCACCGCGCAGCTCAGGACGCGACGACGCCTGTTCGACGGCGTCGACCTGACCAGCGGATGCCGCGGGGGCATCGGATGCCGTGACGGCGAGTTCCTCGACGACCGGTGCGGCCGCACCGTCTGCCCGCGCATCGATCGCCCCCTGACGCACAGTGATCACCGGGGCACCGAAGGTTGCCGTCGAATCGGTGAGATACCCACCGCCGTAAACGGAGTGATGGGCGATGATGCCCTCTTCATCGCGAGCGACACCCACCGCGTCAACCGACAGCGCCAGCTTCGCGCGCACCGCGAATCGACCTGCGACGTCCCGCCCGGCGATCGAGTTCGAGATCAGCACCGCGTCGGGCCGCACCCTCTCGAACGCCGCGTGCAGAGCGTCAACGACGGGAACGGTCAGCGTTGCGGCGTCGCCAGGGGCCGTGAGCACGACCTGCGCGCCCGCTGCAGCGACAGCATCCGTCGCCGCCGCCGTCCCCCCGACGATCAATGCCACAGGAGCCCCGATGGTTGAGGCGGCGCCGATCAGCGCGGCAGTGCTCGACGCCGCACCTCCCGCCGGGTCGACGTCGATCAGGACGAGGATCGCGTTCTCCGGGTAGCCCATCATCACACCAACCTGTTCTGCACGAGATAATCCAGCAATTTCTCGGCCGCATCGCCTTCGTCGACGATCTTGACCCCGGCCGCGCGCTGCGGTCTCGACGACACCGCCGTCATGATCGATCGTGGTGCGAGCGTAGGGTCGGCCGACACCTCGAGGTCGGCGAGGCTCAGTTGCTCGATCGGCTTCTTCTTCGCGGCCATGATGGCCTTGAAGTTCGTGAACCGCGCGTCCGGCAGCGCCTCGGTGATCGAGATCACCGCCGGCAGAGCCGCCGAAACCTCTTGTGAGCCGGCATCCGTCGCCCGTGTGCCCGTCACGCCGTCAGCGGTGATCGCGACAGCGGAAAGCGCGGTGGCCTGCGCCCACCCGAGGTGCTCCGCGAGCATCGCGGGAATCACGCCTGCTGAGCCGTCGGTGGACAGATTCCCGGTGATGACCAGGTCGGGGGCGGCTCGTCGAATCGCTGCGGCCAGCACCTCGGCAGTGAGGGTGAGATCGGCACCAATGAGCTGCTCGTCAGCGACGTGAACAGCGGATGCTGCGCCGATCGCGAGCGCCCGGCGAAGCGACGCCGTCGAACCCTCTGGGGCCATCGAGAGGACGACCACCTCGGTCCCTTCGTTCTTGTCGGCATAGCTCAGCGCAACCTCAAGGGCGCGCTCCGTGACCTCGTCGAGCACACGATCGCTGGCTGCCCGATCGGCTAGCCCCGTCTCCAGATCGAGCTTGCGATCACCATATGTGTCTGGCACTTCTTTGACCAAGACGACGATCTTCATCGATTGCTCCTCACGATTGGCTCGATTCTAGTCCAATGGCACTGAGTGCCATCTTTGCTGCCACTGAGGCTCATGCGCACCTGATGCCCTACCGTAGAGATGTGCCCCACCCCCGCCCCCTGCCAGTGGATCCGCTCGCCGAAGCGAAGCGGCAATGGCTTGCGCATGGATGGACGGATGCCGCCGACGGCATGACCGTTGTCACCTCGGTCATGCGCGCGCACCAACTGCTCCTCGCCCGGGTCGATGCGACCCTGAAACCTTTCGGCCTGTCGTTCGCCCGGTATGAGGTGTTGCGTCTGCTCGCCTTCAGCCGTGCGGGCCGCCTCCCGCTGTCGAGCGTTGTCGCTCGCTTGCAAGTACACGCGACCACCATCACGAGCACCGCAGAGCGCCTGGTGCGTGACGGACTCATTGTGCGCGAACCGCACCCTCACGACGGGCGAGCCGCTCTGCTGTCGCTCACCCCCGCCGGCCGAGAGCTCGTCGACCGAGCGACGACCGCGCTGAACACCGAAGTGTTCACCGATCCCGGCCTCAGCGCTGAGGACGCTGCAGAGCTCGTCGCGATCGTCGCGCGCATGCGCAAGGCCGCCGGCGACTTCGCTGACCCGCGCCCTCAGCCCGATCCGCTCTGACGGAGCGCCGAGCTTCGGCATCCGCTCGTCTCACCTGTTCTGGAAGTCGGGTGTGCGCTTCTCACGGAAGGCGGCCATGCCCTCCTTCTGATCTGCTGTGTCGAAGAGCGCCGCGAACGCTTTCTTCTCGTGAGCGAGTCCATCTGCGAGCGCGGTCTCCATGGCGGCATCCAGCGCCGCTTTGGCTGCGTACACCGACGGCAGCGACTTCGAGGCGATGATCGTGGCGAGCTTCTCCGCCTCATCGAGAAGAGCGGATGCCGGCACGACACGGGAGACGAGGCCCGCCCGCTCGGCTTCTTCTGCGCCCATGAATCGTCCAGACAGCACGAGCTCGGCGGCCTTGTAGTAGCCGACGGCACGGATGAGCCGCTGCGTGCCGCCCATGCCGGGGATCACGCCGAGGTTGATCTCGGGCTGGCCGAACTTCGCCGTGTCGGCGGCGAGGATGATGTCGCACATCATCGCCAGCTCACACCCACCGCCAAGGGCGAACCCGGAGACCGCGGCGATCACTGGAGTGCGTACCGCGGCGAAGTCGCGCCAGCTGCCGAAGTGGTCTGTTGCAATCATCTCCGCGGCCGACATCGACTCCATCTCCTTGATGTCGGCGCCCGCCGCGAAAGCCCGCTCCGACCCCGTGACGACGATGGCGCCCACACCCTCGTCGATATCGAAGGCCGCCGCCGCGGCGGTGACCTCTTCGGCAAGACGGCTGTTCAACGCGTTCAGCGCCTCCGGACGGTTCAGGGTGATCCACCCGACCCCTCCGCGCTGCTCGACAAGAATCGTCTCGTACTCGGTCATGTGCTTCCCTTCACTGCGACTTCACGGCACATCCAGTATTTCCTGATCTCTCCGCCGATCGCCCCCGCAGGTCGTCGCAGCGGGATCCGCTCGCCTGTACAGACAGCGTCACATCCTTTCGATGATCGTGGCGTTGGCCATGCCTCCGCCCTCGCACATGGTCTGCAGACCGTACCGACCCCCGATGGCTTCCAGTTGGTCGATGAGCGTACCGAGGAGCCGGGTTCCTGACGATCCCAGTGCATGGCCGAGAGCGATCGCGCCGCCGCGCGGATTGAGCCGAGCGGGGTCCGCGCCGAGCTCGGCGGCCCACGCGAGCGGCACCGAGGCGAAGGCCTCGTTAACCTCGTAGGCATCGAGATCGTCGATCGAAAGTCCCGCGCGATCAAGCACCCGCCTCGTCGCCGGGACGGGACCGGTGAGCATCATCAGCGGGTCGTCGCCGACCACGGTCACCGCGCGGAATCGCGCGCGCGGTGTCAGCCCAAGATGCTCGGCGCGCTCCGCGCTCATCAGCAAGGCGGCCGAGGCGCCGTCTGAGAGGGGAGAGGAGTTCCCAGGGGTGATGCGCCATTCGAGCTCAGGGAACCTCTCCGCCAGCGCATCGGTGCGAAAGGATGCCGGAAGCCCTGCGAGCTTCTCGACGGTGGTGCCCTCGCGTACGGTTTCGTCGGTCACGGCATCCGGAGCCTCCTCGACCGGGATCACCGTTCGATCGAAGAATCCCTCCTGCCAGGCGCGCGCTGCGCGCGCATGCGACTGCGCAGCATAGGCGTCGAGCTCTTCGCGGCCGATGCCCCACCGCGCGGCGATGAGTTCGGCGCTCACCCCCTGATTCACGAGCCCGTCAGGGTATCGGGTGCGAAGGCGGGGCGACAGCGGGTTCCCACCAGCCGTCGTGGACCCCAGCGGCACCCGGCTCATGGACTCGACCCCGCCAACGATCACGGCATCCGCGTGGCCTGAGGCGATCGAGGCGACGGCGAAGTGCACGGCCTGCTGACTCGATCCGCACTGCCGGTCGATCGTGGTCGCAGGCACCGTCTGATCGAATCCGGCCGCGAGCACGGCCTGTCGGGCGATGTTGGCCGACTGATCGCCGACCTGGCTCACACAGCCGAGCAGCACATCGTCGATCTGCCGCGACTCCAGCCCGCTACGGTCGAGAACGGCTCGGAGCACCCCTGCGGCGAGGTCCACCGGGTGCACCTCGGCCAGCGCACCCCCCGGTTTGCCCCGCCCCACGGGCGTGCGGACGGCATCGACCAAAACGGCTTCACTGCGCGTGCTCATGCGTACAGCATCCGCTCTCCCGCGTTCCGGTCGCAAACCTGGTCCGATTTCTCGCGGAAATCGGACCAGGTT
>JASGEY010000086.1:0-50297 GCA_047605925.1 Microbacterium sp. | reverse complement strand
GGCTGCTCTGCGGCCGCCGGCGCGGGTGCTGCAGCGGCCCACGTCGTCCCCGCGGAGGCTGCGGCGCTCGTCGTTGCTGCGGCCGGGGATGCGGATACATCCGCATCGGCAGTCGCGGCAGCATCCGCAGCCGCGGGGTTCGCGGTGCTCGCCGACAGGGCCGCGGCAGCTGCGGCGGAGTACTGCTGGATCCACTGCACGAGCTCGGGATATGCCTGCGGATGCTGCGCGGCCAGCGGCCCGAGCTGGGGATGCTGCTGCACGATGTGCGCGAGGGTGACGGCATCCGTTGCCGGATCCGTCAGGGCCTGGCGCGCGGAATTCTCGTCGATCACGGCTCCTCCTGCCGCCAGCCTATTGTCGGCGGTTCTCCGCATCGATGGGCGATTTTCCCCATCGTGGCGGCCATCGAGCGAGCGCACCACGCGCATAGCCGTTCGGCGAGCGCAGCGGTCCCTTGGTTGCTGAGCGAGCAGCTGTCTCCCTTGGTCGTTGAGCGAGCGCAGCGAGACGAAACGCGCGCGTCACCCGGTGCGGGCGTGTTCGAGTCCGAGGGCTTCATGGGTGGGCCTGGGTGTGCGCCATCGTTGGTCGGGGTCCCACCAGGCGGGTCCGCGGATCTGCGGGACACCACCTGTCATACGGATCTCCCACCCCGAGGTGCCGAGGGAGCGGTGGTGCCACCAGCACAGGGGCACCCCGTTGTCCGTATGCGTCGGCCCACCCCGCGCGTGCTCGGTCACATGATGGATCTCGCACCAGGATGCGGGGACGTGGCATCCGGGGATCAGGCACTCCTGGTCGCGGGCGACGATCGCGCGCCGCTGATGCACCGTGAACACCCGATCCGTGACCGTGATCCCCACGATCCGCCCCTCATCGAACAACACCCGCTGCACCGCACCCGTGCACGCGGTGTGCGCCGCGACGGCCGCGGAGACCGGCACGTCGATGCCGGGGATCCACGCCCACCCGCTCATGCTGCCGAACGCACCGGCCGCGTCGGACGCCCCGAACTCCCCGGACATGCCGAACGCCCCGTGCGCACCGAACGTTGTCCCTGTGGTGGTCATGTCTTTCGCGTCCACGTGCACGACGAGTGTCGGCGCCGCCCCGCCCAGCCGCGGCATGTCGTCGTGCCGGGCAGCGATCCCGAGGGTCGCTGCGAGCGCGTCGTGGCGTTTCTGTGCCGGGGTGCGCGGGTCGATCAGGCACCTCGGGTCACTGTTGAACGGGTCGCTGTCGGCATCCGCCTCATCCGTCTTACTGTCGACGAACGAGACTCCGGGCGCCGGCGTACCACCCACCTTCGGGTTGGTGAACGCGTCGAAGATCAACTGCAGCTGCGCGGCGACTTCGGCGGTGAGGTTCCCGCGGATCGGGAACACGCCGTCGCGTTCCCGGCCCAGTGTCAACGATCGCGATTGCTGCGCGGCCCGGTCCGAGGGCTCGGCCCCGTCGGGGTCCAACGCCATCGCGAGGATCGTCGCGGTCTGCCGCAGGTCTTCCGGCGTCATCGCCGGACCCGCACCCACACCCGGCTGCTCCGCCGTGGCCGGGGCGGCCTCCTCACTCGCGGGCGCGAAGCCGCGGGCGTATCCGGCGAGGACACCATCAGCCCACAGGCGCTCACCCTCGCTGATCCGGTACTTCGCCCGCTCCAACGGCCCCGTCGCCGCCAGCAGCCCCGACACCGAAAGGTCTCCGTCCAGGAGCGCATCCCGCAGTGCCAGCCACCGTGCCGGGAGGCGTTCTCCGGAGACCAGACTCACCTCCCGCCCCACCACGCCCGCGGCCCGCACGAGCATCGACGCCTCCCGCGCGTCCACGCGCAGTACCCGCTGCAGCAACTCGTTCACACCCCGGCATCCGAACCGGTGCCCAAACTCCGCATCCGCTGTCGCGACCGTCTCGACCACGGCGGCATCCGCCAGCCGGGTCACCTCCCCCAGATCCCGCAGCAGGACAGCCCGGTCATGATCACCCAGCCCCGCGAGAGCGTCGCCGGACAGCACATCGCGCAGGCCCGCGAGGACCGGAGCGAGAGCATCCGCGGTGCTGTTCATACCCCCATTCTGCCGAGGACCACCGACATTGAACCCCCGAAAACAACCCGATCAGGCCAATATTCCAGCATCACCTGACGAGGTGCGCGTTATGCACGAATCATGACCCCGAAGACCAGAAGAACACGCACCCCGACCCGCGAAAACCTCCGAGAGAGACCCGCAGAGCACCGACACACTCCACCCACCCCGCGTTGTCACGACGTCGCGGCGAACTCTCCCGACAGCATCCGCTGCACCCCCTTGGCCGCCGAACGGCCCGCCCGATTCGCCCCGATCGTACTCGCCGACAGACCATAACCGACCAACTGAACCCGCGCATCCGCGACCTGAGCATCCGCGGCGACCGAGAGGCGGAGAGAACAGGAAGAGAATGGAACGGCACGCCACCGAAAGAGGACCCGATGACCCGCGTCAACGCCTACGCTGCACCCAGTGAAGCCGCACCCCTCGAAAAGGTGGTGATCGACCGTCGTGAAATCGGCCCGAACGACATCCTGATAGACATAGCATTCGCTGGTATCTGCCATTCCGACATCCACACCGTGCGTGGCGATTGGGGACCACAGCGCTATCCCCTCGCCCCTGGTCACGAGATCGCGGGGACAGTCGCCGCTGTCGGCTCCGCAGTCACGCGGCACGCGGTCGGCGACCGGGTGGGCGTCGGCTGCATGGTGAACTCCTGCGGCGAATGCCGTAGTTGTGTGCACGGTCAGGAGCAGTTCTGCGAGCGCGGCGCAATTTTCACCTACGGTGACACCGATCGCGACGGCACTGTCACCCAAGGCGGGTACTCGCAGCAGGTGGTTGTGGCTGAGAGTTTCGTCATGCGCATCCCCGACTCCCTCCCGCTCGACAAGGCGGCTCCGTTGCTCTGCGCGGGCATCACGACGTACTCCCCGCTGCGCCGTTGGAAGATCGGACCAGGCAGCAGGGTCGCCATCATCGGAATGGGCGGTCTCGGCCACATGGGCGTGCAGCTCGCTCATGCGCTGGGCGCCGAGGTCACCGTGCTCTCGCAGACTCTGAGCAAGAAGGATGACGGCTCCCGGCTTGGAGCCGACCACTACTACGCCACCAGCGACCCCGCGACTTTCGCCGACCTGCGCGGCAGTTTCGACGTCATCCTCAACACAGTCAGCGCCGCGATCGACCTGCGCGCGTACCTCGAACTTCTCGACGTCGGTGGCGCACTGGTCTGCGTCGGTCTGCCGCCGGAGCAGCTCGGACTGAACCTCGGCTGGCTCATCAACGGAAACAAGTCGATCTCCGGATCGAACATCGGCGGCATCGCCGAGACGCAGGAGATGCTCGACTTCTGCGCGGAGCACGGTGTCGCCGCCGAGATCGAGGTGATCCCGGCATCCGAGATCAACCAGGCCTACGACCGTGTGCTCGCCTCGGACGTTCGCTACCGCTTCGTGATCGACGCGACGACCTTCGCGGACTGAGCGGGCTCTCGTGCACAGCATTCTCTCCCTCACCGTTGTGGGCAGCATCAACGTCGATCTCACCGCCCGCGTAGCGCGTCTTCCGGAGGTGGGAGAGACGATCGGTGGCGGCCGGCTTGTTCGTGAGGCCGGGGGTAAGGGTGCGAATCAGGCTGCGGCCGCTGCCCGACTGGGAGCGTCGGTCCGGATGGTGGGCGCGGTGGGCGACGACGCCGACGGGGCGTGGATGCGCGCGGAGCTGCGAGCCGCCGGTGTGGACGTCGAGGGTGTGCGCTCCGGCGATGAGCCGACCGGAGTCGCTCTCATCGTCGTCGACGGCGACGGCGAGAACCAGATCGCTGTGTGCGAGGGGGCGAACGCCGACATCGACCTCGCATGCATCGACTTCAGCGCCGACGAGGCCGTGCTCACACAGCTCGAGATCCCGATGGAGCTCGTCGTCGCCCTCAGCGGGCGCGTACGCGGCTACTTCGCGGTGAACGCGGCACCCGCTCAGGACCTTCCCGCCCAGGTGCTCGACCGCGCCGATCTCATCGTCGTGAACGAGACCGAGTTCGCGCTGATCCCCGCTCTCCGCGCCGCTCGGAGGGTGGCGGTGACCTATGGCTCGGAGGGCGCCCGCTTGTTCGAGCACGGGGTCGAGATCGCTGCATCTCCCGCGATCAGAACCGCCGTGGCGAGCACGGTCGGAGCGGGCGATGCCTTCTGCGCCGCGCTGACGATCGGCCTCGCATCCGGAGTCGATGCGCGACGGGCGCTGGCTGCGGCCTGCGCGGTCGCTGCCGCGGCCGTCGCCGACCCGCACTCGCAGCCGCTGCTGGAACGCTACGAGGCCTACGTTCCTGCGTGAGTGATTCGCTGTCGGCGCCCGTCGATACCCTGGGCATATGACCTCGCTCATCTGTGGCTCCGACGGCAAAGACCGCTGCGCCTGGGTCGGCGACGACGCCGAGTACCGCCGCTACCACGACGAAGAGTGGGGCACCCCGCTGCATGGCGACAGGGCGCTGTTCGAGAAGATGGCTCTCGAAGGGTTCCAGGCTGGCCTCAGCTGGATCACGATCCTGCGCAAGCGCCCGAGATTCCGGGAGGCGTTCGCGGACTTCGTCCCAGAGGTGGTCGCGGAGTTCGGTGAGGCAGATATCGACAGGTTGATGGCGGATGCCGGCATCGTCCGCAACCGCGCGAAGATCGAGGCCACGATCGCCGGTGCCCGCATAGTCAGGGGCATGGCGGAGGGAGAGCTCGACGAGCTGATGTGGTCGTTCGCGCCACAGGCAACCCGCGCCCGGCCGCGCACCATGGCGGACGTCCCCGCCGTGACCCCGGAGTCGACCGCGATGAGCGTGGAGCTGCGCCGCCGCGGCTTCCGCTTCGTCGGCGCCACCACGATGTACGCGCTGATGCAGTCTGCGGGGATGGTCGATGATCATCTGGAGGGATGCTGGCGGGCCTGAGCTGCCAGGCGCTCGCTCGTGAGCGAGCGAGATTTGTTTTCCCCGCGACTGGATATAATCTCCCGAGGGGGATTGCGCTGCTGTCCTGGCGCCTCTCGCCGTCATCGAAGTCGAGGGGATTCGCAGTGGCAAAGCGCGCTATGTCGACACCGCCGGTGCTCGCCGGTTACAGCTATGTGCGCCCTCTTGGGTCCGGCGGCTTCGCCGACGTCTTCTTGTACGAGCAGGATCTCCCCCGCAGGGTCTCCGCTGTCAAGGTGCTGCTGGCGGATGCGGTCAACCCCGAGGTGCTGCGCAATTTCAATGTCGAAGCCGATATCTCCGCCCGCCTCAGTGCGCATCCGGCGATCGTGACGATCTACCAGGCGTCGATCTCTTCAGACGGGCGGCCATACATCGCAATGGAGTACTGCCCCGACAACATGGGAACGCGGTACAAAAAGGGTCCGCTGCCGGTCGCCGAGATCCTCGATGCGGGCGTGCGCATCGCCGGAGCCCTGGAGACCGTGCACCGCGCAGGGTTGCTGCACCGTGACATCAAGCCGTCGAACGTGCTCATGAGCTCACTGGGATCTCCGGTGCTCGCCGACTTCGGTATTGCGGCAGCGGTGGTCGACGAAGGAAACCCCGAGACCATCGCGATGTCGGTGCCGTGGAGCGCTCCTGAAGTGTTGCAGGAGCGCGTCGCTGGCTCCGTCGCCAGCGAGGTGTGGAGTCTTGCAGCGACGCTGTACACCCTGTTCGCCGGTCGCACCCCCTTCGAGAGCGATGATCGCGCCGCGAACTCTCGGGCGTTGCTCACCCGCCGCATCGTCAAGGCGCAGTACAGGCCGGTTCCCGTTCCTGGATTCCCGACTGCGATCGACGAGGTGCTGGCGACCGCAATGCAGCGTGACCCCTCTCGCCGGTTCTCTTCGATGGCCGAGTTCGCCGAGAGGCTGCGCTGGGTGCAGTACGAGATGGGCATCGCTCCGACCTCCTTTGAGGCGGCCTCGGCGGAGTGGGCGGCGGCTGCGCCCGTCAACTTCTCGGATGACGTGCCCCGCGGCCCCGTCGTCACCACCGTCAACGAGGGCGGGCGCCGGGCGGTACGTGCGGCGCGGCAGGACCGCACCCCACGAGTGCGCGACGATCTAGCCGCTCCCGTGCGGCAGCGTTCGCCCCTTACCGCAGGGCTCATTGGCGCCGGCATCGGCATGGCGGTGCTCGCGGTCGTCGGTGTTGCCGTGCTGATGATGACGGGGGTGCTCTGATGCCGATCGGTGATCGCGAAGCATCCGATGTCCGCCCCCGCTCCCGCGGGAGGGTGATCGCTGTCGTCTCCGGAATCGCCGCCTTGGCGGCTGTCACCGTCTTCGCCGTCACCGCGCAGGGGTACCAGGCGCAGGAGGTGCCCCGGCTGGAGTCCTCGGTGTGGGTGATGCGGGATTCGGGTCAGTATGCGCGGGTGAACACCGACCTCGCCGAGATCGACACGGTGCGCGGCGTCGACTCTCCCGAGCACGTCTGGCAGAGCGGGGCGGATGCTGTGCTCTTCAGCCAAGGGTCACGGCAGCGCTGGGACATCGACCCCGCCGACCCGCAAGATCTTCTCTCCGATTCCGGAGAAGAGGGGGCGCCTCTGGCCTCCGAGCCGACTCCGGCGGGAACTCGCGACATCGTCTCTGCTGGCGAGTACGTGGCGTACCGCACCGACACTGGTCAGGTGTCGGTGACGACACTCGACGCAAAGGCGGCGACAGCGCTCGTCGACCCCTTCGCTGAAGTCGAGGTGAAGGAGGGCGAGGAGAAGCCGACGTACACGGCTGACGCCATCGGGCTCTCGCCTGACGGCATCCTTGTGATGTACTCCGCAGAAGAGGCGGCCGTCCGTCGCTTCGACGTTGCCGAGCATCGCTTCCTCGGCGAAGGCGAGACGATCTCGTCGAAGCCGTCAAGCGCGTCAGACCTGGCGATGACGGTGGTCGGAGACACCTGGGCGCTGCTGCAGCCTGACAAGGATCGGCTGTGGCTCTCCGGCCGCGAAGACCCGATCAGTGTGGAGATCGCCAATGACGCCCTGCTGCAGCTCGGGGCGTCTTCGGGGGACGAACTGCTCATCGCCGACGGCGGAGGGATGCTTGCTGTCGATGTGTCGAACGGAGAATCCACCCGTGTCGTCGAGGCGACGGGAATGCCGGCGACCCCCATCGTCATGGCAGGACAGGCGTTCGGCGCTTGGGTCGATACGGATGCCGGAACGCTGTGGGCAGACGGCGAGATCGTCCCGCTCGCGGTTCCTGATGCGGTGCTCGAATCCGCCACTATCCGTCCAGTGTTGCAGAGCAATGGCGACCGTGCGGTGCTCGTCGATGCGGGGTCTGGCCTGATCTGGACCGTACCGGACGGCCGTCTGATCCCGCTCGAACAATGGGATATCGACGACGAAACCGAGCAGCAGGAGGGCACGGTCATCGTCGAGGACGTGGCTGAAGAAATCCCGCCGATCGCCGTGGACGACGCCTTCGGAGTTCGGAGCGGCCAGCAGGTCATCGTGCCCGTCCTGTTCAACGATCACGACCCCAACAAAAAAGACGTGCTGACGATCGAGCCGGACTCCGTCGGCGGATTGTCGGATGCCGATTTCGGCGAGCTCACCCTTGTCGGCAACGGGCAGTCGCTTGTGGTGAACGTGCGTGCCGACTCAGGACAGGCCAGCTTCACGTACACCGTCACAGACGGCCAGGCGGTATCCGAGCCGGCCACCGTGACTCTCACCGTCGTAGGTGATGACGTGAACTCTGCGCCAGTGTGGTGCGGAGTCGATGCCTGCCAGCAGGAGTGGCCTGCACCTGAGCTGTTGCCGGGCGGCAGTACGATCGTCGACGCGCTAGCAGGTTGGGTCGACCCCGAGGGAGACCCGTTCGTCCTCACCGACGCGTACGAGACCGACTCTGCAGCGCCCGTCATGGTCGTGCCGATGGAGGACGGGCGCGTTGCGATCCGGCACACCGACCCCAACGCCACTGATGCCGCGATCTCCGTGACGGTGTTCGTGCAAGACTCGCGCGGCGCCACGGCGGAGAAAACCATCGACGTTCACGTCACAGGCAGCCCGGCGATGATCGCCGCACCCATCGCTCTGACGGTACGCGTCGATGAGCCGCAGTCCATCGCGATCGGCGAGCACCTGTCCGGAGGCTCTGGCTCGTATCGTCTGCTCGACGCGGTGCAGACCAACGCTGCGGCCGAAGGCCTCACGGTCTCGCCGAACACGGCATCCGGGATCGTCGACGTTCAGGTGAGCGTCCCCGGACAGTATCTGCTGACCTACACGGCGCAGGACGCGGTAACCCAGGCGGAGAAGTCCGCCGTGATCCGGTTGACAGCTGTCGACGGCTCTGACGCCCTCGCCATGGCTCCGCTGACTGCCTTCGTGCGGGAGGGCGAGGACACCACGGTCGATGTGCTTCGTGCCGTGCAGAACACCAGCGGCCGTGTGCTGATCGTCTCAGCGGCGAAGAGCTCGTCGCCCCGGCTCAACGTCGGTGTCGTTGCCGGTGAGAGCATCCGGGTCAGCGGCACCACCGAGGATGGCACATCAGGGGTGATCGGCACGGCGACCGTCACCGTCGCGGATGGGGCCGGAGCTGCCGTGAAGGGCATGGTGACTGTGTTCCAGACCCCGCTGTCTTCGGTGACACGCCCGATCGTGTTCCCCGATGCGATCACGGTGCGCGCAGGCGATCTCGCACGCATAGATGTCGCAGTCAACGACGTGGCTCCGCGAGGTGAGGCTCTGGTCGTGCTGCCAGAAGTGATCGGCTCGGGTCAGCCTGATGAACTCGTCTTTGCCGACCGAAACAGCCTGCGCTATCTCGCGCCGAGCACGCCAGGCACCTATCGCCTCTCGTACTCGGTGGCACTCGAACGCAACCCGTCGCTCATCGACAACGGCACTGTCGTCGTCACCGTTGTGCCATCAGGCGCGAACCGGGCACCGTCGCCACATACTCTCACAGGGCGGGTGCTCAGCGGACAGACGGTGACCCTGGCCGTGCCGACGACGGGTACGGACCCTGATGGCGATCATGTCGTGCTCTCTGACGTCACCCAGCCAGGCAGCGGCCAGGGCACCGTGACAATCAACGCAGCGGGGGATGCGATCGTCTACCGCGCCCCGGAGTCCGCGATAGAAGGTGGACAGGTCAGCTTCCGCTACACGGTTCGTGACCCGCAGGGCGAGGAGGGCACAGGGCAGGTGCGCATCGGTGTCCTCGACGGCGAGGTCGACGACGCTGCCCCGGTGACGTACAGTGACTACCTGCGCGTTCAGGCAGGGTCGTCGACACCGGTGATCCTGGATCCGCGAGCGAACGACCTCGATCCGGCTCAGGGTGATCTCGAGCTGATCGACGTGGTTCCGAATGCGCCGCAGGTCGCCGACAACCCCGACTATCAGCGCTTGAAAGCACTGATCGACGACGCCACCTCCCTCGATGACGGCCGGGTCGTGCTCAGGGCTGGGGAGACGGCTGGTACGAACTCGTTCATCTACACGGTGCGGTCGAGCAGGACTCAGAGTACGTCCCAAGGGCTCGTCGTCGTCACTGTCACAGAAGACGCCGTGACTGATCAGCCGGTAGTCGCAGACAGCGTCGTGACCGCGCGGACCAGGGGCGAGCTCAGCGACGGCGGCATCGATGTCGTCACGGACCGTGTGCAGTGGCCATCGGGCGACGTATCGTCGCTTCGGCTCAGTCTGTGGGGAGACCAGCCAGGGTTCACGGTGAACGGCAGCCGCATCGTCGGTGAGGCACCGCAGGAAGGTGCGTTGGTTCCCTTTCAGCTGACAGGGACAACCGAGGGGGGCCGGAAGGTCGTCGCCTACGGGTTCTTGCACGTCCCGTCCTTCGATGACTTGCGTATCCAGCTGAAACCCGGCGTCACCCCGATCGTCGTCGACGAAGCGAAGTCGAAGACCTTCGACGTGGTCGAGTATCTCGACCTGCCGGCATCCGATCGTGTCGAAACCGCGACAGACGACTTCACCGTGCAACGCGCCGACGCGGCCTGCGCCGCTGCTGATGATGGGTCAGTGCGCTATGACGCGGGGCGAGGTGCGCCCTGGTCGGACACGTGCCTCGTGCGGGTGCGACTTGAGGGTCAACAGCGGTGGTCATTCGTCGAGGTGCCTGTGGCTATTCGCCCCGCGTCTCCCCAGGTTCTATTGACCTCGGTGTCATACACCATCTCTCCGGGGGAGACCCAGACGGTGGATCTATACCCGGCGATGACCTCATGGGAGGCCGGGCGGGAGGGTGATCCGAACGCCCTCGACTTCGGCGTCGCCTACTCAGGTGCGGCGTTCACGGTGACCCAGAAGGGCTCCTCTGTCTCGATCGAAGCGCGTGCCGACGCGGAGCCCGGCACCCGGGAGGACGTCGATGTGAGCCTGACCGCGTACGGCGGGGCTGCAGCATCCCTCCGTCTTGTCGTCGGCATCGCACCACCCGATGCGCCGCGCGGCGCGACGTTGACGCGTCAATGCGTGGTGACCAGCGGCAACTGCTCGATCGAGGTCGTCGGCGTCGCCGGCGAATACGACCCGTTCCAGGGCAAGACCGGAGCAGGTCTCACTCTGGTGTCACTTGGCGAGGGTTCGCGCTGCGACGTCGCCACCGCGACGGTGTCGGGGGAGCGCGCGATTTCGGTGAGCTGGCCTGCAGGCGGCAAGGCCCCTGGTGGGCAGTGCATCTTCCCCTTCGTGGTCGCGGATGCTCAGGATCGCACCGGATCGGGTTCTCTCACGCTCGATCTGCAGGGCTATCCGCAGGCTCCGGCGAGCGTGACGACCGTCGGATACACGCGCAACACCGTCGTGCTGGAGGTTCCGCTCGGTGAGGCAGCGAACGCGCATCCCGCCGTCACGTCCGTCACGATCATGCAGGACGGAGCGCCCGCGGACGCCTCGTGCATTGCCACCGGATCGGTGTATCAATGCACTGTGAGGGGGCTGGTCACCGGCGATCCGCACAGCTTCACGGCCGTCGCGGTGAACGACGTTGGTGCCTCGGCACCGACCTCGGCGCACATCAGTTGGGCGTACGCACCGCCCGAGGTCACAGCGGTCACCGCCACCCCGGTGTACCGCCCCGGCGTCACAGACACGACGCGTGGGGTGGCAGAGCTGACCATCGCCTCCTCGGACGATGCCGCCTCGTTCCGTGTGCAGGAAACCGGAGAGGTGATCCAGCGCCAGGGGGACAGCACGACGGCAGACATCGTGCTGAGCCCCGGCAGGCAGACGGTGACGATCGTGCCGATGAGTCAGTTCGAGCCGCCAGCGGGCAATATCGGCAACGAGGGTGGTGCCTTCGCCACCACCGTGCAGGTGGCAGGGGCGCCCTACTTCGACCCGCGCTCGCCCTCCGCAACCCCAGTCTCGAACACGTCCGTCAACGTCTCTGGCATCGCCGCTCAGAGCAACGGCAGCACTCAGGCGCTCTCGGTCGTCTATGTTGCCTGGCGATCGGGCACCGTGAGCTGCACCGCAGGTAGCGACGGCAGCGTTGTGGTCTCCGGAGGTGTTACCTCGAGTTCTCCGTCGATCGGCGGCTTGGAGCAGTACAAGCGGTACAGCGTCAAAGCGTGTGTGTCGAACGGCTTCGGCGTCGGCGAATCGGACACGACGACCGTGTTCACTTTCACCTCGGTCTCAGGACCCGGAGGCAACACCACGTACTCCGTTGCGACGAACCCGACGCAGAGCGGCAACGTCTACACGTACTCTCTGGCATCCGCTCCGGCTCCGACCGTCGAAGCCGACTTCGTTGCGTGGTACCACCTGTACGGCACCTGGCGCACCGACTTCACCCTCTCGGCCGATTCTGCGCCGGGGGAGATCCTGGTCAAGGCCTGCCACGTTACAGAGACCGACAAGTGCTCGGATACAGCGCAGATCACGGCGGCGACTGCGCCAACGATCGTGACGGTGGAGTTCGATCAGTGTCTGCCGCTGGCGGACCAGCCCTCCGCGGTCAGCGTCTCCGGGGCTGCAAGCGGCTCGTACGCGTTCACAGCCACACTGGCCGACGAAACGACCGGGACCTTTGACGTGAAGGTCAACTTCACCGGCGCCTACAACACCCTGTCGACCATCACCCACCAGATGGAGGCGTGCACGTGACATCTCCACGCCCCGCCCGAAAGGACACGCCGATCTCATGACCATCGCGAAAGAGCAGGCGGCCTGGTTCGCCGAGACGTTCTCGATTCTTGCCGGCAACGTCGAACAGGCGATCCTCGGCAAGCGCCACGTTGTCGAGCTCGTCCTCGCCGCGGCAGTCACCGGCGGCCATGTGCTGCTGGAGGACTTCCCCGGCACCGGCAAGACGGCGCTCGCTCGTTCGATCGCTCAGACGATCAACGGCACGAGCTCGCGCATCCAGTTCACCCCCGATCTGCTGCCGGGAGACGTCACAGGCATCACGGTGTACGACCAGAAGGAGGGGACGTTCGAGTTTCACGCCGGTCCGGTCTTCGCGAACATCGTGCTCGCCGACGAGATCAACCGGGCGAGCCCGAAGACGCAGTCGGCTCTGCTCGAGGTGATGGAGGAGGGCACCGTTACCGTCGACGGCGTCTCGCGGTCGGTCGGTTCGCCGTTCCTGGTGATGGCAACACAGAACCCGATCGAGCAGGGCGGAACCTACCGCCTGCCGGAGGCCCAGCTGGACCGCTTCATGATCAAGACGTCGATCGGCTACCCCGACGAGGCCGCGACCATGCGTATCCTCCAGGGCGCAGCGAACGTCAAGCCACCGCTCACCGGCATCGCTGGTACCGACACGATCCTCACGATGGCAGAGATGGCCAGGGGCGTGTACGTGAACCCGTTGATCTCGGACTACATCATGCGCATCGTCGATGCCACCCGCCGAGCATCCGAAGTGCGTCTGGGAGTCAGCGTGCGCGGTGCCTTGGCGCTCTCGCGCCTCGTGATGACCTGGGCGGCGAAGTCGGGGCGTACTTTCGTGACCCCCGACGACGTGCGCGATCTCGCCGTCGTCGCCCTCGCGCACCGACTGGTGCTGGAACCCGAGGCAGAGTTCGACGGCGTAACGGCCGTCGCGGTCGTCGGCCAGATCCTGCTCGATGTCGAACCGCCGCGCGAGAACGGGACTGCGTGACCTACAACACCGAATCGCGGATAACGCGCACCGCGGCCGGCACGAGCACGTCGGCCAGAACCTCGACGGTGACGCGGTACGACCGCACGCGCCGCGGTCCGATCCGCGGGGCGATGTTCGGTGTGCGCAGGACGCTGCGGCGAAGTTGGCGGATGCTGCGGCGCGCGTACCTGTGGGTAGGCGAGATGGTCACCACAGCGGGGGTGCTGGTGTGTGCTGCGCTGGTGCTCGGCGTCGTTGCCGGTCTGCTGTTCGGCTGGGTTGAGGCGTGGGCGATCGCCGCCATCTCCCTTGTGCTGTTGATCGTCTGTGTGCCTTTCGTCCTGGGGGAGCACGATTACCGCATCGAGCTCGAGCTGGCGCGTGACCGGGTGGTCGCCGGAGCTGACGTCGGCGCCGCGCTGGACGTGCACAACGTCGGTGCCCGCCTCGCCCTCCCCGGTGTCGTCGATGTGCCGGTAGGCGAGGGTCTCGTCGAAGCGCACGTGCCGTTGCTGCGCCCCGGAGCACATCATCGCGAGGAACTCGCGATCGCCGCACACCGCCGCGGCATCATCGATGTCGGTCCGATGACGATCACAAGGGGTGACCCCATCGGCATCCTTCGGCGAGAGCTGAGCTGGCCCGAGGTGCAGAGAATCCACGTGCATCCGGTGACCGTGCGCATCCCCAGCACAAGTGCGGGGCTCATTCGCGATCTGGAGGGCACCCCGAGCTCGACGCTGGTCGACGCCGACCTGTCTTTCCACGCCGTGCGCGAGTACGTCGTCGGTGATTCGCAGCGGCATGTGCATTGGAAGTCCACGGCGAAAACCGGGCGATTGATGGTGCGCCAGTACGAGGAGTCCCGGCACGCGCGCATTGCGATCATTCTCGACCTCGATGCGTCGTCGTACGAGAGCGATGACGAGTTCGAGACGACCGTGAGCGCTGCTGCCTCACTCGCGGTGCAGGGCATCACAGAGGGGCGCGATGTGCTGTTCGCGGTGGGTAACCCGATTCCCGAACATGCCCGCGCCGAGGTGCTGTCGATCAGCGCACTGCCGACGGTCACTCCCAAGGCTCTGCTCGATGCCACCAGCGGCGTCGACGCCTCCGACAACGTCATGCGCTTGGAATCCGTCACGAAGCTCACGGTGCAGTCCTATGCCGATCTGTCCATCGCTTTTCTCATGACCGGATCGCGGATGCCGTTGGATCGACTGCGGTTGGCGGCGGTCGCGCTGCCCGTCGCCGTCGAGGCGGTCGCTGTGCGGTCGGAGCTCGGCGAGGAGCCGACTCTGCGCAGTGCTCGCGAGCTCGCGGTGATGACACTCGGCGCATTGGGAGACCTGCCGCAGATGCTCGCCAGAGGGGTGCTGAAATGACCGCACCCAGCGTGACTCGTGAGCAGCGCGGGCTCTTCACCGTCGTGAACCTGTGGGGCGTGGGTTACGTGCTGGTGGCTGTCGTGCTCGCAACGCTCGCGGCATGGCCGCTGTACGACACGGCTCGGGCGCTCCTGGTTGGGCTTGTCGGCGGACTCCTCGGGATCGCTGTGGCTGTGTTGGCGCGGATGCTGCGCTGGGGCACTCTGCTCGCCTCGGTCCTCGCCGTCGTGCTCTACATCGTCGTCGCCGTGCCGCTGGCGATCCCCTCGGCGTTGTCCTCGCCGTCGGCGGTCCTTGGCGGTCTGCGCGACGCGGTGCTCGGTGTCGTGGTGGGGTGGAAGCAGATTCTTACGCTGAACCCGCCGCTCGGCGAGTACCAGGCCGTGCTGATCCCGTTGCTCCTCGTGGCGCTGTTCGGGGCATTCGTTGCGACGATGCTGGTGCTCGGTGGACGCCGGCGTGCGACGATCGCTGTCATCGTCGCCAGCGCCATGAGCGTGTTCGGTATCGCCTTCGGCGCCACGTCGACGAGCGCTCCGCTCAGGCTGCCCGGTCTGACACTGACCTCGCCGCGGGAATGGGCGATCGGTGTGGCGGTGTTCGTCGCGGCGCTCGGTTATCTGATCGGGCGCGCGCGGCTCGTCCGCGCTCGGGCTCTGCGCGCCGTGGCCGCGCGAACTGTTACGCGTCGACAGGCGCCGGTGTGGCTCAGCATCCGTCGCCACCTGCTCTCTGGCGCGCTCGTCATCGTCGCCCTTATTGCCGGTGTTGCCATCGTCCCTGCCGCGGCGAGCTGGACCGATCGGTCGGTGCTGCGTGACGAAGTCGAGCCGGTGATTGTCGCGCAGCAGCAGGCGAGCCCGCTCGCCGGGTACCGCTCGTGGTTCACTGAGCAGCGCGTCGGGGAGACGGTCATCGCGATCGACGGCGACCCGGGTGAACTTGAGCGCATCAGGATCGCGACTCTCGACGCCTATGACGGGCAGGAGTTCCACATCGCCGCTGACGAGCGCTTCACGCGGCTGCCGCGTGCGGCGAGTCCTGGCGGGGGGCGCATTCAGCTCGGCGTCACCGTCGGCGACGCCTACAGCGGCATCTGGGTTCCCGCTCCGGCTGGGCTCGCGCAGGCGCCCGCGTTCTCAGGCTCGCGCGCCGAGGCTCTGGCCGACGGGTTCCATATTGATGCCAGTGGCGACACGGCGATCACGATTGCTCCTGCGGGGGGTTCTGCGCGCGGGCTTCTCCCCGGCGATCGATACAGCCTGTTGGTCGATGCGCCAGCGAACGCGGCCTCGCTGACCAATGCGCAGGGTGGCGACTCGCTGCTCGATGCCGACGCCCATCCGGCGCTCGTCGAGTGGGCGGATATGCAGGAACTACCGCGGACTGGTGCGGGCTATCTCGAGCTGATCGAGCGACTGCGCGCACGCGGCTACCTTTCGCACGCTCTTCTCGACGACGAGGCCGCAGCCGACTGGATCGCCGCATTGAAGACGTCAGAGGGCTATGCCTTTGCACCGAGTTACGCAGGCCATTCCACTGCGCGCATCGAGGAACTGTTCACATCGCTTGTCGATCAGCAACGCAGGGCGGGAGCGGATGCCGCACCCGAAATGCTCGTGGCCGCGGTGGGTGACGACGAGCAGTTTGCCGCCGCGGCGGCGCTTCTTGCGCGGCTGTGGGGTTTCGATTCGAGAGTGGTGTTGGGGGCACGGCTTCCCGCTGCTGAGGACGTACCAGGAATCCCAGCGTGCGAGACCGTGTGCACAGGTGCGAACATGACCGCGTGGGTCGAGGTGCGCGCCTCTGGAGGGGACTGGGTCGCGGTCGACGTGACGCCGCAGTTCTCCAACCTGCCCAGTTTCATCACCGAGGGCGAGCAGCTTCCTGAGCATCCGACGATTCCTGAGCGGCCGCGCTCGGAGGCTCTCAACCCACCGCAGGCGCAGAGCGATTCACATGACGGTGAGGTTCCGCCGGAGGCAGCAGCATCGAACATCCTTGCTGTCGTGCTGATGGTGGCGCGCATCGTCGGGATCAGCCTGCTCGCACTCGTGCTGCTGGTGCTCCCGCTGATCGTCGTGCTCCTTGTGAAGGGGCTGCGAGGCAAGGCGCGCCGCACCGCTGCTGACGCGGAGGTTCGCCTTGTGGGGGCATGGGAAGAGCTCACGGATCTGTACGTGGATCACGACATTCGGATGCCGACGGACGGAACGCGAGTGCAGGCCGCCCAAGCGGCAGATCGCGAGGCCGCGGTGGGGCTCGCGGCAGCCGTTGATAGCGCGGTGTTTGCTCCGCATCCGCCGTCAGTCGCCGATGCGGAGGCTGCGTGGGATGTGGTCGACGGCGAACGGGAGGCGCTGCGGGCCGAGCAGACTCGATGGGCCGCGCTGCGTGCGCGGGTGCGCGTGCGATCGTTCTTGGCGAGGATTGAGCGTGAGCGAATTTCATTTGGAACTCGCCGCCTGACACTCGGTACGCTCGCATTGGCCGGTGCTCGCCAGCAAGAGGAGGACGCATGATCGCGGTCGCAAGCCCCATGTTCCCGGCGGACGTCACCGCACCTGACCTGATCGCGGCGTCGGCCGTGGTCACTGTCGTCGGCGCACTGGTCGGTATCGCTGTGTATGTCTGGTACGCCCTTGCCCTGTCGAAGCTGTTCCCGAAGGTGGAGCAGGAGGCGTGGAAGGGATGGGTTCCGATCCTCAACGAGGCGACGATCTTGCAGGTCGGAGGACGCCCAGCCTGGAACGTCGTGTTCTCGCTGCTGCCGATCGTGAACGTGTATGGCCTCTATCTCAAGGCGCTCGCCACGCACAACATCAATAAGCGATTCGGGCGGGGAGCGGGCTTCACGATGCTTGCGATCGTGCTGCCTCCGGTGTGGGCATCGATTCTCGCCTGGGGTGCTCCGCCCTACCCCGAGGGCGATCGGCTGGCGGGTCTGCACGGTCCTCGCCGGGTGGGAGCGGATGCTGGGCGCGCCGCTGGCGCGCCCCCTGCTCAGGGGTATCTCGCACCGCCGATCCCGCACACGGGTGTCGTGCCGCAGGTTTCGCCTGGGGGGTTTGCGCCGAGTGGTTTTGCACCGAGTGGTTTTGCGCCGAGTGGTTTTGCGCCGAGTGCGTCGCAAGGGTTCGTGCCGCTGCCGCCGGGCCCCAGCGCTGCGAACGTCGACAGCTTTCAGGCGCCGGAACAGTCTGCCAGTCACTACTCCGACAACCAGTACTACTCCGACGAGCCAGTTCCCGATGCGACGATCCCAGCTGCCTATCGTGTTGGTGCGGGGGAGCAAGGCTCTTGGGTGCCCGTTGAGGCATCCGCCCAGCCGGACCTCCCGCAACCGCCTGCTCTGCCGATCGCGAATGGACTGATCGATTCAGTTCCGGGTGTCGTTGGACATGAGGTGCCTCCGGCGGCCGAGAGCCCAACGGCACAGGTGCTCCAACCGTTTGCGCCTGCGCTGCCCGAACCGCCTGCGCTGCCTGCAGAGCCCGTACTCGCCGTAGAGCCTGTGCCCCCTGCACCCCCCGCGTATCGGGCACCGGAGCTGTCTGCGCCTCCTGCTGCGCCCGTTCCTCCGTTCGCAAATGCGCCGTTGGACTTGTCCAAACATGAGCGTCTTGCTGGCGCTGTGGCTCCGTCAGTTCCGGCGCCGTCACTGCCGGACGGATCTGTCGTTCCTGTTCAGGATCAATCTCCGTTTGCTCCCGGACCTGTGATGCCGGTCGAGTTCGGCTACGCCGAGGAGGATCCGGATTCGCACGCACAACCGCTTTCTCCGGAGTCAGACGTAGAGGACATGCCCGTGGTCGCGGCATCCGTTCCCGCAGGTTCTGAACCGCTCGTACCCGCTCCCGCAGCGTTCGAGCCGGAGGTGCTCGAACCGGCTGTGCTCGAACCGGCTGTGCCTGAACCGGCTGTGCCTGAACCGGCTGTGTCCGAACCGGCTGTGCCTGAACCGGCTGTGCCTGAACCGGCTGTGTCCGAACCGGCTGTGTCCGAACCGGCTGTGCCTGAGTCTGCTGTGCCTGAACCGGCTGTGTCCGAACCTCCAGCATCCGAACCTGCTGGATCCGGAACTCTACTGTCTGAGCATCCGCTCGGCGGGGCGGCAGATTCTGTGACGCCCAGCCCCTTCGAGGCTCCGCCACGCCTTCGTGGGGCATCCCAGACTGCCGGTGGCACAGCGGTGCCATCGATCCGTCCGGTTCCGATCGAGATCCCGGTGCCCGCCGGACTCGCGGTGCCCGAGGTTCCCGCTCTGCCCGAGGTTCCTGCTCTGCCCGAGGTTCCTGCTGAGACCGCGGGCTTTTTTCCCTCGGAGCCAAGTTTCCCGGAGCCAAGTTTCCCGGAGCCAGTTCTCGCAGCGCCTGTTTTTGCAGAGTCGGCTGTCACCGCATCCGTTGCCGCAGAGCCCGAAGCATTCGATGCCGACCTCGAAGCGACCGTCGTGGTGCAGCGCAGTCGCGGTGTCCGTCGCATGCTCGTGCTCGATGACGGCCGCAGATTCGCGCTGTCGTCGACGAGCGTCGTGATCGGCCGGAACCCCGTGGGTGAACCGGGCGAGCAGCGGCTGGCGATCCCTGACAAGACGCGCACTCTGTCGAAGACGCACGCTCGTCTGGCCCTGCACGGCGAGGAGTGGCTCCTCGCCGACCTGCACTCGACGAACGGGGTGGTTCTCGTCGCCGACGATGGAGCCGAGACTCTGCTCGATGCGGGAGAGAGTGTCACCGGAGCCGGGCGATTCATCCTTGGCGAGGTCGGTATGCAGGTCGTGACGGAGTCCGATTCGTGACAGTGTCATCGGTGGTCCTCAACGTCGCAGCGCTCAGCGATCTCGGGCTGAAGCGCGCCGTCAATGAGGATTCGGTGCTTGCCACTTCCCCGGTCTTCCTCGTCGCCGATGGCATGGGAGGGCATGAGGCGGGTGACAAGGCGAGCCAGGCGGTTGTCGCGGCCTTTGCTCCGCTGGGTGGCACGCAAGTGTCGACCTCGGAGATCGGTGCGGCTCTGGCGCGTGCGAACGAGGCGGTGGCGGCGATTTCTGCGCAGCACGCTCGGGGCGCGGGCAGCACTGTGGCTGCGGTTGCGCTCGTCGAGTATGAGGACGTGCCTCAGTGGCTCGTGTTCAATGTGGGTGATTCGCGCGTCTACCGCCATCACGGCAATGAACTGGAGCAGCTCACGGTCGACCATTCGCTGGGGCAGGAGCTGGTCGACGCGGGAGAGTTGCGCGCCGAGGACTTGGCGACGTTCCCGCGGCGCAATGTGATCACGCGGGCGATCGGCGCCGAAGACAATATGGCCGACAGTTGGCTGGTTCCGGTTGTGAACGGCGAGCGTCTGCTGATCTGCTCCGACGGGCTGAGCGGAGAGGTCAGCGATGAGAGCATCCGCGCAACCTTGACGATGTGCGGTCTGCCCGAAACGGCCGCTGCGGCGCTGGTGCGTCGGGCCAAGCAGGCGGGTGGGCGCGACAACATTTCGGTTGTCGTGATCGACGTCGTCTCGGGTGGGTTGCCGCAGGGTTCGCACGATTCCACCGACAGCAAGCAGTCCGCGTCTGCGGTGCATACGTCGACGATGCTCGAGGGGACGACCGTTCCTGCGAGGAGGCGCGGCTGATGGAACCCGATGAGGGGGTCGTCGAGGAGGAGACGATCATGCTCACCCGGCGGGTGCGTCGTCAGCAGCGAGCGGATGTTGTCGGTGAATCCGCTGCTGAAACGCATGTCTCGCCCACCGATGCGTTCGGTGTCTCACTGAGCGACCAATTCGATGGCGCAATCGCAGTCTCACCCACTGACGAATTGGACGAGAGTACGCGTCATATTGACGAGCGGACCGTTGTCGTGGATCGGCGGTGGGGAGGGGATGCTGCGGCTGAGGGCGTGCCGACGGATGCGTCGGGCGGGTCTGATCTTGACGTTCTGGACGAACGGACGGTGGTCGGCGATCGGTTGCGGCGGGGAACGGATGCTGCGAACTCGGCCGCGACGGCGGGTGTTCCGGGTTCCGCTGACGTGGATGCTTTCGATGAGCGGACGATCGTCGCGGATCGACGCCGTCGGTCGGACCCTGCAGGCGTTCCCGGGCTCGATCACGAAGGTCTCTACAACACTGTTCACCGACCTCCGGCTGTGGAGGTCGAGAAGACTCCGGCGATCTATAGGCCCCGCGCTGCGCCGCGAACGCCGCATCGCCCACCCGCCTTGTCTGGAGATGCCGAGCCGACGAGAGTGATCGACCCCGGTGTCATGTCGGTGACGAAGGACGGTCGACGCCGAGGTCTCTACGCGGTCATCGCAGTGGCTGGCGCCTGTGTCGTGTCCGTCGTCGGCCTCGTCCTGCTCGGCCTGTTCCTGATCGTCTGACGTCGTGTGTTGAACTGTGCTGTCCCGTCTGCCGAACCGGGGTGTCCCGTCTGCATGCCCAAATCCTGTCTGCATGTCCAGAACCGCTCTTTCGGCATGCAGACGGAATCTGAGCCGACGGACGGAACGCCGCGCCCGACGTCGCACCCTGATCGTCGGAACACACCGACGAAACCGACACCCGTGGCGCGACACCCACGGCGCCCGGCCCTAGACGAACATCACGCGTCGCGGTGGTGGATCCTCGTACACGCGGCCGAGCGGACTCGTCCACTGCACCTCTCCTCCGGGGAGCTGTCGTGCGATCCAGCGATATCGGGCATCCAGATCGGGATGCTTCAGTGCGTGGTGACCGACGCAGAACGCCGAGAGGTTGTCGAGCCGGGTCTTGCCGCCGAGTGCGTGATCGTGATTGTGGTCGATCTGGCATCGGTGCACCGGCATACGGCATCCAGGAAACCGGCAATGAGGATCCCGCGCTTGCAAGAACCTCTTCATGGCAGCCGTGGGCGTGTACGCGTCAGTCTCCACTAGCATCCCTGACGAATCGAGGAACAGCCGCGCCCAGAGGGACGTGTGCCCGGCGAGATCGCGCGCAGCATCAGGGAGCATCGGGCCGTACCCGTCGAGTTCGGCAGGCAGATCGTCGGCGCCGGCGAGAGTCGTTGCGCGGAGCGTGATCTGCACCCGACCGCGAATGTTCTCGACGTCGGTGCCGGTCACGGTGCTCGGGGAGGCGCCGAGGAGCAGGTCAGCGGCGAGGTCAGCTCGGACCTCATCGATCCCTCGTTTGTCGAGGAGTGGGTGCTCGAGGTCAGCCGATGCATCGTCGGCGAGCGGGTCGGTGGTGAAAGTGTCGGCATCTCCGAAGATCGCCCAGTCATCAACCTCTGGGTCATACGGGTCGAAATCTTCAGGGTTCACCGGGTCATTGCCGCGGTCGAGGACATCGACGTCAAGGACGGGATCCGCCTCCTCGCGGATGGTGATGACGTGCCGGGCGAGCTGGGCGAGCCGATCGAACACGGCGACCGCGAGATGCTCGGGCAACACGATTTGCAGCAGCGCGAGTCCGTCATCGACGCTGCGCACGGTCACGGCGCGCTCGCTGCGGGCGCGCCGCTGGCGCTCGATGATTGTCTCGCCGGCCAGGGAGGATGCGATGGTCTTGACCCTTGCGCGCGTGCGAGCCGGTGTCTCATTCTCGGCCGTCGCGAGTGCGGCGAGCTCATACAGCATCAGCGCGCCGGCATCCACTCGCTCTTCTTTGATCGCCTCTCTGACTGCGCTGGCGCCGGAGACGATCTCGTGCACGTGCGCCGCCGTGACCGCACCGCGGGCGTACGACTGCTGCACCTCGGGGAACTCTTCGAGGAACAGCGCATCAGTGAAGGCGAGTTCTACTGTGCCCTGGGCCATTCGCGCCGCCGCGGAGTACTCCGCGATCATCGATCGGTGTGTCGCGTCTCGGGAGCACCCGGTTCCGACGATCTCGGATTCGTATACCTTCAGGCGTCGCGCAAGCAGTGCTGCCGCCTGCGATTCGAGTACTGCGATCTGCCTACGTACCTCGACCCAGTCGTCGAGCAGCATCTGCCGCTGCTCGCACTCTTCCGTAGGGGAGGTCATGATCCCGTGCTAGTAGAGATATACGAAAGTAACAAGACGATGGGAGAATAAGTTTCAAAAACTTGTCAATGAAGATCCGCGTTGCCAGGCAGCGTCGTCGCGGCGGCACAGGGTGCGAGTGCAAGTGTGCACGTGCGCACCGGTTCAGGCGACGACTAGGCTCAGCGACAGGTAGTGACGAACAGCGCGATCGAAGCGCGATCGACGGGAGGGGACGGATATGTCGAACACGAACGATGCAAGGTACGCGCGGTCTCAGGGAGGCGTGCCGTCTACAGAGGGCGCCACGGCTCCAGCTCAGCCAACCCTCGGGCAGAGTCTGCCGCTCGCCCCGCTGAATCGGGGAGAGGATGCCGCCACCCACGGGTCTGTTGTCTACCCGGCACCCGCGTACCCGGCACCCGCGTACCCGGCGCCGGCGTACCCGGCGCCGACCCACCCGGTGCCAACCCACGCGGCGCCGACCCTCGGGTATCCGGGCGCTCAACCGACACCCGGCGGAGCCCCGGTTACACCAGGCAGCGGCGTCGCGCATTCGCCTGGGGTCATCGGACGATGCCCAGGCGCGCCCACTCCGGGATATCCCCCGTATGCTGCAGGGCAGACCGCAGCAACCCCCGCAGGCTATCCCGCAACCCCGCCCGGTTACGCCGCAGCCCCGCCCGGTTACGCCGCAACCCCGCCCGGCTATCCCGTATCCCCCTACGGTTATGCCGCGGCGTACCCCTTCGGCATCCCGAGCGGCCGCAAGTTCTGGGCACTGCTCTTCCTCTGTTACATCCCGTACGTCGGCTGCTTCGTCACGCTCATCGTCTCTCTCGTGCAGTGGTCGAAGACACGGCAATCTCCATTCCCGATCGTTCGTGAGAATGCGCGGTGGGCTGCGAACTGGGCGTTCAGTTACACGCTGTATATGGCCGTGGGCGCCCTCATCATTGTGATCATCGTCATCACGACGGGGTTCTCGTACGGCGATTCCTACGGCACTGACAGGTATCAGCGGGCGGGCTGGATCTCTATTCCAGTCTTCGTGCTGATCGCTATCGGCATCTATTGCCTCGTGACAATGATCCGCGGCTGCGTCGTCGCTGATCGAGTGGTGCATCGTCCTGCCCTGACGATTCCCTTTTTCCGCGACTGGGCCGCACGCCACAGCAACCACGCCACAGCAACCAAAGCGGCCGCCCAACATCGGCGCCGCGGCCGCGTCACTCCTGGGCACTTCTGCCCATGGGGCTAGCGTTCATCGGCAGCTAGAATCGACGCGTGCGCAGGTGAATCCCCGCCATAGCGTGAGCGCACAGAACACAGACAGTGCGAGTGCAGAGAGTGTGAGCGCAGAGCCCAGGGGGAGGCCACGATGAAGGCGTTGTCATGGATGCGCGAACATCCGCGCAGGCTTGCATCGGCCTCCGGGGTGCTCGTCGGCGCGATCGCGCTCACCACCCTCGCTTTCTCTTATCAGGGCAACCCCACCACGAAAGTCGATCTGAACGACGGTGGTGTGTGGATCACCAAGACCTCGAGCCTGCTCGTCGGGCACTTTAACTACCAGTCCACCCTTCTCGACGGCGGTCTACGTACGACCGCCGAGAACTTTGACATCCTGCAAGACAGGGCGAACGTGCTGGTCGTCGATGAGTCGGCATCCACTGTCACCGTCGTCGACCCTGCGCGTGTAACGTTGGGCGACTCAGCCAGAATCCCCGCTGCGGCAAAAGTCGCACTCGGCAACAACACTGCAGCCATCCTCGATCGTGAGGAGGGAACGCTCTGGGTCGTGCCCGTCACGGCGCTCTCCTCGTTCGACATCGAAGAGGCAGAGCCGACAGTCGAACTCGGCGAGGGAGCTGACGTCGCGGTCGCGCAAGACGGCACGGTGTTCGGTCTCGCCACGGGGCGCGGCGAGGTTGTCACTGTCCCGGTCGACAGCGAGGGGCAAGCGCTCGAACCATCGACAGCATCCGTCGGCGAACTGGATGCGTCCTCGACGGCGCAGATCACCGTGGTCGGCGACATCCCCGTCGTGTTCGACGCGGGTGCCGGAGTCATCATGACGCCTGGCGGCATGCGCACCGAGATCGCAGACGCAGCGGATGCTGTCCTCCAGCAGCCGTCCGCGGCATCGCCTGCCGTGCTCCTCGCCACGGCGAGCGCATTGGTGTCCGTGCCGCTCGACGGCAGTGACGAGACGAGAACGGATGCCGGAGGCGACGGCACCCCTGCGGCACCGGTCTCCTTGCGCGGATGCGCGTACGGAGCGTGGGCCGGCAGCGCCACGTTCGTGCGCGACTGCGCGGGCGAGAGCGCTGACGTGACGGCGGAAATCCCCGGTGCTGCGGGATCGTCCACGCTGACTTTCCGCGTCAACCGCGACGTGATCGTGCTCAACGATGCCGTCGGCGGCGAGGCGTGGATAGCAAACGAGAGCCTCTCACAGGTCGACAACTGGAACGACCTCACCCCGCCGGAGGGCGAGGCCGACGATGAAGAGGACACCACCGAGGAGACGGTGCAGACAACGCTCCCCGAGCGCAGCGAGCTGAACACACCTCCTGTCGCAGAGGATGACTCCTTCGGCGTGCGCCCAGGCGTCTCCACGGCACTCCCGGTGCTCGACAACGACAGCGACCCTGATGGTGACGTGCTTGTCGCCACGCTCACCGACCAGCAGCCTGCGATCGGCACTGTGCAGCAGATCCAGAATGGCGGCTCGATGCAGATCGCCGTCGATGAGAAAGCCTCTGGTTCGGCATCCTTCACCTACGAGGCCGACGACGGTCGAGAAGGCACAGACACCGCGGTCGTCACCCTCACTGTGCACGACTGGGACGTCAACTCCGCACCGGCGCCGAAGCGCAAAACGAGCCTGACGGTTGAGACGGGCGGCACGATCTCGTACAACATCCTCCCTGACTGGATCGACCCTGACGGCGATGACATCTACCTGAAATCGGTTGTCGCCGCCCCGGGCGACGAAGTCGAGTTCACCACTGACGGGCAGCTCACGTACAAGGCGACCGCGAGCCTGCAGGGCCGTAAGGCCATCGAGGTCGCCGTCGCTGACGGGTTCGGCGAGGTGGGTACCTCCACGATCGCTCTCGATGTGCGCCCCGAAGGCAGCACCGACCCCAAGACGAACGCCGATCACGTGGTGACGCGTGTGGGCGAGCAGGTCACGGTCTCGCCGTTGGCCAACGACACCAGCTCAGGGGCCGAGCAGTTGCGGCTGGGGCGCGTTGGCGATGCGGGCGGCGCCGCCGTTGTGCCCGACTTCGCCAACGATGAGTTCAGCTTCACGGCGCAAGCGGCTGGCACCTACTACGTGCAGTACCTGGCCACCGCCGGGTCGAAGAATGCCGAAGGGCTCGTGCGGGTCGACGTGCTTGATGCGAGTGAGAGCGAGCTGCCACCGGTCGCGGTGCGCGATGTGGCTCTGCTGCCCTCCGGCGGCGACGTGCTCGTGGGGGTGCTGGCCAACGACTCCGACCCGGCTGGCGGCATCCTTGTCGTCCAATCGGTGTCGGTCGAACCGAGCAGCGGCATCTCGCTCTCGGTTCTCAACCACGAGACCCTGCGGATCACCGATCAAGGCTCCCTCGCCGAACAGATCCGTATCGAGTACACGATCTCGAACGGCTCGAAGTCAGCCGATGGCGAGGTGGTCGTGATCCCGATAGCAGCGCCTGACAGCATCCTCCCCCCTGTCGCCAACCCCGACACCGCCTATGTCCGAGCGAACGACGTGGTGACGATCCCCGTGCTCGACAATGATGTGCAGCCGTCAGGCGATGTGCTGCACGTCTCGCCGGAGTTGATCGAGCCTTTCGTCGACCCCGCCGACGGTGAGGCGTTCGTGTCGCAAGACACCGTGCGGTTCAAAGCCGGGTCCGAAGCGAAGACCGTGTATCTCACGTACGAGGCGGTGGATTCGCGTCAGCAGAAGGCCGCAGGCTACGTCACGATTCAGATCCTCCCGATCGATGAGACGACCAATGCCGCGCCGATCCCGCAGAACCTCGTCGCTCGCGCGGTGGCAGGGTCCGAGGTCAACATCGCAGTGCCGCTTGACGGCATCGACGCCGATGGCGACTCCGTCGAGTTGCTCGGGATCGCGTCCAGCCCCGCCAAGGGAAGGGTCTCCGAGACCGGGCCGAACTTCTTCACCTATCAGGCTTTTCCCGGGTCGACCGGTGTCGATGCGTTCACGTACCGCGTGCGCGATCATCTCGGCAAAGAAAGCACAGCAACGATCCGGGTGGGCATCGCACCGGCGCAGATGATCAATCAGGCGCCTTTCGCGGTGAAGGATGCCGTTGTGGTGCGCCCTGGTCGTGAGGTGGCCGTGGCTGTGCTGGCGAACGATTCCGACCCTGAGGGCGATGAGATCACCCTCGTCAGCGAGGAGAACGACGGGCTCGAGGTCCCGAACGTCGATGGGTTGAGCGCCAGAGTCTCCGGCGATCGAGTGCTCGTCGAGGTTCCGAACCGGGCGTTGGAGACCTCGCTGCAGTACACGATCCGCGATCGGCGCGGCGCGACGGCATCCGCTCTGCTGCAGATCACCGTCGATGAAGACGTGCCATTGCTGACCCCCATCGCTCGCGACGACAGGGTCATTTCCGAAGACGTCGCCACGGGGGGCCTGACCGCCGAGATCGACATCCTGAAGAACGATGAAGACCCTGACGGCACCACAGACTCCCTGGAGCTTGAGCTGGGTGCTGGGGCGAAGCTGCTCAAGAACGGCCACATCCAGGTGAAGATCGCCGAGGAGCAGCAGGTGATCCGGTACACCCTCACCGATCAGGACGGCCTTGAGGCGTCAGCGTTCATCTTCGTGCCTGCGGTATCCGGTCTCCGACCGACTGCAGACTCGACCACACCTGTCGAGGTGCTGAGCGGGGAGACGATCGAGCTGCCGCTGGCGGAGTATGTCACCGTGGCCGGCGGCGGGACGGCACGCATCACCGAGCACGCCACCGTGAGCGCAGTGCACGCCAACGGCGCCGACCTGGTTATGGACGAGACGACCCTCGTGTACACCTCAGAGGACGGCTACTTCGGCCAGGACGCGCTCACCTTCGAGGTCACCGACGGCACAGGACCCGATGATCCAGAAGGGCGCAAGGCAACGCTGACGATCCCGATCGACGTGCTGCCGGTAGACAACCAGCCTCCGGTGTTCATCAGCGGCGAGCTGCGCGTGGCGCCGGGGGAGGAAGCGACGACCCTTGACCTGGCGGCCCTGACCACCGACCCGGATGCTGACGATGAGCACGAGTACCGGCTCATCGGCGGGGCTGAAGGGGGCGTCAGCGCCTCGATCGACGGCGACCTGATGAGCGTCGAGGCCTCGTCGAGCGCGAAGAAGGGTACTGCGGTCACGCTGACGGTGCAGGTCGACGATGGTGAGTCCGAGCCCGTCGACGGCACTGTGACGGTGATCGTCGATGCGTCGACCAGAGCTCTTCCCGCAGCCAACACCGACACGATTTCCGAGGCCGATCAGGGACGCGCGGTGACGGTGCCCGTGCTCGCAAACGACTTCAACCCGTTCCCCGATACTCCTCTGAAGATCGTCTCGCAGGTCGTCGAGTCGGGAACGGGAGAGGTCGTCAAGAAGGGCGATGAGCTGGTCATCACGCCCGGCAAGGACTTCGTCGGCGCACTCGTCGTGCGCTATCGCATTCAGGATGCGACAGCGGATGCCGACCGCGAGGCCGAGGGCAAGGTGATCGTCACGGTGCAAGGCGTACCTGACGCCCCTGGTACACCGACGGTTATGAGCGTGCAGGACCGCACGGTCGTCGTGTCGTACTCGGCGCCGGCGAACAACGGTGCCGAGATCACGAAGTACACGGTGACTGTGGTCAGCGGCGGCTCGTATTCGAAGGACTGCCCGTCCACCACCTGCACTCTGGACGGGCTCACCAACAACGTCGAGTACACCTTCCAGGTGACGGCGACCAACCGGGTCGGCGAGGGAGAGCCCTCGGGCGTGTCGACGGTGGCGCGACCCGATGCACGCCCTGACACCCCGAACCCGCCAACGCTCGTCTTCGGCGACAAGTCGCTTTCGGTGAGTTGGAAGACCCCATCCACCCCAGGTTCCCCTGTCGAGCGCTACACGCTCGAGATCTCCCCTGCCCCGCCGTCGGGCATCTCCAAGAAGGAGGTCACAGGCAACTCGATGACCTGGGAGGGGTTGGAGAACGGCACGAACTACCAGGTGCGCATCCAGGCGCACAACAGAGCGCCAGAGCCGTCCAGTTGGAGCGCCTGGTCGGCATCCGAGATTCCGGCAGGGCCGCCGCTGGCGGCGGCCGCGCCGACGACGCAGGAGCTGTCGCCGGTGGGAGTGCAGGCGCAGATGCAGGTGAACTGGCAGACACCTGATAACAACGGCGATGCGATCGACAGCTACCAGCTCGAGGTGTACGAGGGCTCGTCGCTGGTGCGTACGCTGACGCCGGGCCCCGGGGCCACGAGTCAGGCTGTGACGGTGCCGACCAGTGAAACGGAGTACACGTTCCGCATCCGAGCGCACAACAAAGCCGGGTGGGGCGAGTACAGCGCGATGTCGGCGCCGCGCCGCGGCGTCACCGCGCCCGGGGCGCCGACAGGTGTCGATGCGCGCCCCGGCGACGGCTTCATCGACGTGTCGTACACGCCCGGTTCCCGCAACGGGGCACGCGCCAGCGAGGTCACCTACCAGTACCGGCTGAACGGAGGCGGGTGGAAGGCGTTGTCCGGGTCACGGATTTCGGGCCTGACGAACGGTACTTCCTACACGGTCGAAGTGCGGGGTGTGGCGAACGTGAATGGCTCGACCTACGCTGGCGCGGCCTCAGACGGAGCTACCGCTGTGCCCTATGGCACTCCGTCGGCGCCGACGGCTACGGCGAAGAACCTCGGCACCGAGGTGAAGCTCAGTTGGGACGCGAGCGGCTCGTACAACGGCCGAAAGATAACCGTCGTGCAGATCAACGTCGACGGCAATGGCTGGGAGAGCGTTGCAACAAGCGGCTCACGCACCGTCGGAAACGGCTATGAGCAGACCCACAGCATCAAGGTCAGAGCTCAGGATTCTGAGGGCAACTGGTCGGCGGTGGCGTCGGACTCGGCCACGACCGACCCTGCCCCGGTCGCCTCTGCGCGCACCGTTCGGGGGTCGTCCGGAAGCTGGCCGGTGGGTTGGGGCGGTGAGGGCTCGTGCACGAGTTCGAGCTGTGCCAAGCTGGCCGTCGTCGTGGAGAATTTCCCCGCAGGCAACTACATGCTTCGCTGCAATGACAGCGACGGCAGCTGGGGTGGCAAGACCATGGCTGTGCCCGAGAATGGCCGCGTCGAGCTGGGCTGCTTCTACGGATTCCCCGGCAACAAAGTGTGGGTGTCGATCGCGGGCTGGGGCGACGCCACAGCGATGACCTGGTGACAGCCCCGGATCGGAAACCTTGAGGAATGGACGAGCGATGACAATGACTCCCGAGCAGGCGACCTGGTTTCAGGGCACCTTCGCCCGCCTCGTCGACAACGTCGACAAGGCGGTTCAGGGCAAGCGCGATGTGGTCTCGCTCGTGCTCGCCTCGATGCTCGCCGAGGGGCACGTGCTGCTCGAGGACGCCCCAGGCACCGGCAAGACGAGTCTTGCCAAGGCGCTCGCCGCCACTGTGCAGGGCACCAGTGCCCGCATTCAGTTCACCCCCGACCTGCTGCCCTCCGACGTCACCGGTGTGACCATCTATGACCAGCAGTCGCACCGTTTCGAGTTTCACCGGGGGCCGATCTTCGCCTCGATCGTGTTGGCCGACGAGATCAACCGGGCCTCGCCGAAGACGCAGTCGGCGCTGCTCGAGGTCATGGAAGAGTCGCGTGTTACCGTCGACGGCGTCACTCACGAAACCGGTCGGCCGTTCTTGGTCATCGCGACCCAGAACCCGATCGAACAGGCCGGCACGTACAAGCTGCCGGAGGCGCAGCTAGACCGCTTTCTGATCAAGACGTCGATCGGCTACCCCGATCTGGCGATCACCGAGAGCATCCTCGCCGGGGCCAGCGAACGCAATCCCTCGGCCGCGCTCGCCGCCGTCATTACGACGAACGCGGTCGCCGACATGGCCGATCTCGGTGCCACAGTGCACGTCGAGCCTGCTGTGCTGCGCTACGTCGCCGAGCTTGCCGAAGCCACCAGGGCTGACGCCGGCGTGCGGCTGGGCGTCTCGGTGCGGGGAGCGATCGCCATGGTCCGCATAGCGAAAGTGTGGGCGGCAGCCCACGGGCGCCACTTCGTACTTCCGGATGACGTCAAAGCTCTCGCTCGTCCCGTGTGGCAGCACCGCCTGCTGCTCGACGCCGAAGCAGAGTTCGCCGGCACGACGGGAGAGTCCGTGATCGCACGTGTTCTTGATGGCATACCAGCACCGCAGGCGCGAACGGTGGTCTGATGGCGACTGAGGCGCTCGAGACTCTGCCCGCCGGGACGGCCCGTGATGTCGGGTGGCGCGACATCACGGCGGTCATCGGCGCGCGTGTGCTCGGACGTCTCCGGCGGATCACCGACGCGATCCGTCCCCTCGCCTGGGTGCTGATCGGACTCGCCGTCGGTCTGTGGACTCTCGGCCAGGTCGGCGGCTGGGTCGAGTTCACCATCGCCGCAGCGGTGATCGCGATCACGGCCGCCCTGTGCGCGCTTTTTCTCATCGGACGCACCGCCTACGATGTGTCTCTCGATCTTGCGCGCACGCGCGTGGTCGTCGGCGAACGTGCGATCGGGGCTCTGAAGCTCGCCAACCGCAGCGCGCGTGCCATTCTGCCCTCACGCGTCGTATTGCCGGTCGGGTCAGGCCGCGGAGAGTTCGGTATTCAGCGGCTGGCTCCGGGGGAAGAGGCGGAGGAACTCTTCACGATCCCCACGCAGAAGCGCGGTGTCGTCAAGGTCGGCCCGGTAAGTGTCGTTCGTGGTGACCCGCTCGGCCTCTTTGAGCGGGCTCACCACCGTGACGAGCCGGTCGACCTCTTCGTGCACCCCCGCACGATCCTGTTCGACGGGCAATCGCTCGGCTATCTTCGGGATCTCGAGGGGTTGCCAGCGGCGGACCTCTCTCGCGACGATGTCTCTTTCCACGCACTGCTCGAGTACCAGCCAGGCGACGACCTGCGGCATGTGCACTGGCGCTCGACGGCGCGCACCGGCACCATGATGGTTCGCCAGTATGAGGAGACGAGGCGCTCGCACTTCGTGATCGGGTTGTCGCGTGTCGCATCCGAGTATGCGACGCCGGAGGATTTCGAGCTGGCGATCTCGGTTGCTGGTTCTATCGGGCTTCGGGCGCTCCGCGACTCGCAGCGCGTCGACGTGCGCGTGCAGGGTCGTGAGCTCCCTGCCGGCACAGGCAAGCAACTGCTCGACTCGCTGTCGGCGGTTCGGAGCTCCACACCCCGACGAGGAGGCATCGATGACCTCGCCGGGGTTGTCGCTCGGACCATGCCTCTCGCGAGCGTCGTGGTGCTCGTCACCGGTTCGCAGGCCGCCATCGACGATCTGCGCGTGGCGTGCTCACGGCTGCCGTTCGGGGCGAGGGTGCTGGCGGTGGTCGCCGATGGCCGGGCGGCTGCTCCGAGCCTTCGCCGTATCGGTGAGGCCGACGTCGTCACTATGGGGGCACTTGAGCAGCTTCCCCTCGCGCTGCAGAAGGTCCTCTCATGAGCGCCGTCGATTCGGCATCCGCCACCGTTCAGTCCCTGCTGCCGCTGCGCCGTTGGATTCTCGACCTCGGTGCCTCCGCGGTCCTCATCGGCGTCGCGATGGCCGGGTTCTGGACGACCTTTGCCGGAGCCTCCTACCTTTCGGCCGCGATCGGCGGCATCGTGCTCGGACTGGCGGTGGCGAGCGTCGCAGCGTGGCGCCGCTGGGGCATCCTGATCGTCGCAGGGCTGACGATCGCGGTGTACTTTGTCTTCGGCGGTGCGCTCGCTCTGCCGCACACCGCCATCGCCGGTGTTGTACCAACGCTCGATACGCTTCAGCGGCTCGCCCTTGGTGCCGTCACCTCGTGGAAGCAACTGCTGACAACGGTGGCCCCGGTCGCGGCGTCGGACGGCCACCTGCTCGTCCCTTTTCTGCTCGCTCTCACGGGGAGTGTGCTCACGGCATCCCTCGCCCTGCGTCTGGAGCAGGTGGCCTGGGCTGTGCTGCCAGCAGGCTCCACGCTGATTCTGGCGATCGTGATGGGCACACCGCAGCCCGCCTTTCCGCTGGCCCAGGGGCTCGTCTTCGCGATCTTCGCCATCGCCTGGCTGGCGATTCGTCAGCTCTGGGCTCCGCGCAACGCGGCTGTGTCGCTCAGCGAGGTCGACCCGGCGCGTGCAGCCCACATGCGCATGCGGCGTCTGCTCGCCGGTGTCGCTGTGCTCGCGGTTGCTGGCGGGGCAGGCGTTGCCGCCAGCGCGATCGCCCAGCCGTCGCAACCCCGGCACGTGTTCCGCGACGTCGTGATTCCGCCGTTTTCTGTGCACGACTACCCGAGTCCGCTGCAGGCGTTCCGCAAGAACGTGCGCGACGAGTCGGATGATGTCCTGTTCACGGTGAGCGGCCTACCAGAGGGCGCTCGAATCCGCATCGCGGCAATGGATCAGTTTGACGGACAGGTCTACAACGTCACCGACGGCGGCCCTGACTCGTCGAGTGCGTTCTCCCCGCTGCGCTCGGGGATGTCTTCCGACGCCGAGGGCGTACCGGTCACGTTGGGGTTCACTATCGAGGATTACAGCGGGGTGTGGATGCCGAACGCCGGCGCCGTGACTGACATCGTCTTCGAGGGTGCGCGGGCTGACGAACTGCGCCGCTCGGCGTACTACAACACCCAAACCGGCACGGCTGTCGTCACGGCCAGGCTCGGTGAGGGTGACGCGTACACGGTTGCCACGGTGATCCCCGCCGAGCTCGACGACACTCAGCTCGCAGACGTCGAGTTCGGCCGGGTCGCTCTGCCGCAGCAGAGCAACGTCCCGGAGGAACTGGCTTCTCTCGCCGCCGAGACCGTATCCGGGGCCGAGTCGCCGATCGAACAGGTGCGGGCGTTGGAGAGCTTCCTCGCTGAGGACGGATTCTTCAGCCACGGGCTGGAAGGCGAGGTGCTCTCGCGCGCCGGGCACACCTCGGAGCGCATCTCCACTCTGCTCGGCGGCGACCAGATGATCGGCGACGACGAGCAGTATGCGGTGGCGATGGCTCTGATGGCACGCGAGGTCGGCATCCCTGCACGCGTCGTCATGGGGTACTACCCGGACGAGGCGCAGGGCGCCAATGATGAGTTCGAGGCTACGGGCAACACCGTTCATGCGTGGGTCGAGGTGAACTTCGAAGGAGTGGGTTGGGTGACGTTCGACCCGACCCCTCCGGAAGACCAGGTCCCCAACGACCAGAACACGAAGCCGAAGGTCGACCCCAAGCCGCAGGTGTTGCAGCCGCCACCCCCGCCGCAGGAGCCGGTCGATCTGCCGCCGACTCTGCCCGATGACCGCAAGGGCGAGGAAGAAACGTTCAACCTTGCCGCGTTGATCGGGCTGATCGCAGCGATCGGCGGCACCGTGCTGGCCGTGATCGCTCTGCTGGCGTCGCCGTTCATCGTCATCGGCGCATGGAAGGCACAGAAGCGTCGCGCGCGGCGGAACGCAGCCAGGGCTTCTGACCGGATCACCGGTGGTTGGGACGAGCTCACCGATCGTGCGGTCGACTACGGCGCGCGGCTTGCGCCGGGAGGTACCAGGGCAGAGGAGGCGGCGACGCTCGCTGGGACCATGACGATTCCTGCTGTCATCGCGCTCGCGGATCGCGCCGATACTGAGGTGTTCGGACCGTCTGAGCCCAGCGCCGAGCAGGTGGATAAGTTCTGGGCCGAGGTCGACGAGATCGTCGGTGGCATCGGCACGCAGGCTGGCTTCTGGAAGCGCCTGCGTGCGCGCCTGAGTCTGCGGTCGCTGATGGCCGGGACGGCTGTCGCGAACGGCTTGCAGAATCTTAAGGATGCCGCAGCCGCGCAAGTTCGCCGGCAACCTGGCACGATCAAGAGCAGTACCCGAGAGAAGACGTCCACCTCATCCGAGAGCGAGACACCATGACACAGCCCGCGATCGACACCATCGCGCCGATTTCTCGGCGGGCGGTCGCCTATCTGATCGACTCGCTCATCGTCGGGGCAATCGTGATCGTCGCCGGAGTGGTCATTGGCGTGCTGGCAGCGTCGTCTGGATCGATCGAGGGCACGCTCTTCGTCGCGGCAGTCGGGTACGGGGTGCTCGGCGTTGTGCTGATCGGGTGGATGCTGGTGCATACCGCCATGCAGGCCAGGACAGGATCCATCGGCATGCGCGCCCAGAGTGTGCGGTTGGCCTCGGCGGTTGATGGGATGCCGGTCGGCTTCGGCCGCGCGTTGCTGCGCAATCTCGTTTTCGGGGTGAGCTGTGGGGTCGTCGTCGGGTACTTCACGCCGCTGTTCGATAGTTCGGGGCGTTTTCAGGGCTGGCACGACAAGGTCGCGAATGCGGTGATGCTCGACGCGCGTAAGAGCCCGCTCCCAGCGGCCGCCCCGGCTGCGCCTCGGTCTTCCGCCCCGCAGACCCCGCCCGCTCCGCAGACCCCGCCCGCACTGCAGACCCCGCCCGCTCCTCCCACCCACGGTGTGCCGCCTGTTCCGATCGTTCCACCGGGCTCAGTTCGGCCGCCGGGGCCCGTGCAGCCGCCGGCGTTCGTGCCGTCGCAAGCCGTTGGCGCACCGGGATTTTCCGCGCCTCCTGCCGCGGAACCTGCGCTCATTGCGTTCGTTCCCGGTGTCACGCAGCCGGGGGCATACGTCCACCCCGAAGACGACGCGGGTCTGGACCCTTCACTGGACGAGACAGTCATCGAGAACCGTGCATCGGCGCCACCGGCTGCGCCACCGGCGGCGCCACCGATCGCGGCACCGAGCGCGTGGGAGCCACCGGCATCCGTTCCGGCTCCGCCGGCGGCATCCGCTCCCGCGGCGGCATCCGCTCCGACCGCGCCACCGTCGACGGCGAACTCGACCGCCTTCATCGATGCAGCCGAGGCTGAGGCAGAGATCGAGGCAACGCGCATCAGCATCCCCGGTCACGGCCTTGTGTTCACCTGGGATGACGGGGTGCGCACGACAGTGACCCGGCGCGCGGTCTTCGGACGCAACCCCGTCGTGGAAGACGGCATCGTTCGGGTATCGGTGCGTGACGAGACTCTGTCCCTGTCGAAGACGCACTTCGAGGCCGCAGCCGACGTGTCGGGTGGCTGGGTGCTCGATCGGCATTCGACCAACGGCATGACCATCGTGCGTGACGGCCAGCGAATCGCCTGCCCGCCCGGCCAGCGCGTGCCCATCCGTCTCGGCGACGCCATCGAGATCGGCGACCGCATCGTCACGATCGGGGGCTACGCATGAGGCCCGGACTGGTCGTCTCATCCGGGGCGGCGACGCACGCCGGTCTACGGCGCGCGTTGAACGAGGATGCGTATCTTGCCGGCGCACCGGTGTTCGTCGTCGCAGACGGTATGGGTGGCCACGAGGCCGGTGATCGAGCGAGTTCCACGGTCATCGAGGAGTTCTCGAAGTTCCTCGGACGCACGTCTCTCGCCCTCGACGATGTGCGCTTCGCGCTTGAGCAGGCGCGCCAGGGGGTTGAACGTCTGTCGACGACGGGCAACGGTCGCGCGGGGACAACGTTGAGCGGCGTCGTGATCGCATCCGTTGACGGCATGGGGTACTGGCTGGCGCTGAACATCGGCGACTCGCGCACCTACCGTCTCGCGCGTGGCGAGCTCGAGCAGATCACCGTTGATCATTCCGTCGTGCAGGAGCTCATCGAAGCGGGCGAACTGACCCCCGATGAAGCGATGACGGATCGCCGACGGAGCATCATCACGCGAGCGATCGGCGCGAGCAGCACGGGAGATGCCGATTATTGGCTGTTTCCCGCCGAGACGGGTGACCGAATCCTGGTGTGCTCGGACGGTCTCACCTCGGAGCTCGGTGACAGTCGGATCCGCGAGATATTGAACAGATCGACCGATCCGCAGCAGGCTGCGGACGCTCTCATCGCCGCAGCGCTGCGGGCGGGCGGGCGCGACAACATCACCGTCGTGATCGCGGACGCTGTGCAGGTCGCATCCAGGCCTGGCACCCTGCTCGAGTCCGACGGCACCGATGTCGACATAGACACACGTCCACGCGAAGCAGCAGGAGGGGTCAGCTGATGCAGACGAACTACCGACCGGGCCAATGGTTCCTGATCGTGATTCCGGGTGCCCTGGTCGCTCTTCCACCGGATATCCCTTCCGACATCGTCACGCGGCTGTGGGATCGACTGCCCGCCGAGAAGACTCTCGCGACGGTCGTCGACGTGCTCACGACGGGGTGCGGCCGTTCATTCGTGGAGCTGCCACCGTTCGTCGCAGCCGTCGCCGAGGGCGCCGACGTGCGCATCGCGGTGCGCGGCCAGGTCGTCGCCCGTGTGAAGTGTGGGACGGATGCCGACTACGAGCTGTCTGGTGCCGAAGTGACGACGTGGAGCGAACGGTTCATCGGTGGCGCGACGCGCATCGAAATCACGGTGTCGGAACCGGATGTCGCATCCGCCCTTCCCGTGCAGAGCGGCGTTGTGCGCGCCAGCGCGGTGAGCGCCGAACTGAAGGTAGGGGATGCCGCGCCGGTTGTCGACGAGGCTCCCGATCCGGCACCCGTGGCTCCCGCGCCACCCGCACCGCTTGCGGTTGATGATGGTGTCGCCGAAGAGCCCGACGACAACGGCCTGGATGAGCACACCTGGGAGCCTGCGGCTGAGGCGCTCGCCGCTGAATCGTTTGCGCCGGAAGTGTCCGCCGCGGAGTCCTCCGCACCGACGAGCGATATCGACGATTTCGAGCAACTATTCGGCGAGACGCTGCATGTCGCATCTGCCCAGCCCGCCATCCCTCCACTGCCCGGAACCGGTGTGGGCGATCACGACGGAGCCACCATTTCGGTGGCTGAACTTCAGGCACTCCGCCAGCAGCGCGCGACCTCAGACGAGGCATCCACCCAGGTGATCCCGGTCGCCGATGTCAGCGTTGGTCTCATCCGGTTCTCGACAGGCCAGGTGATCGACCTCGACCGCACCGTGATCATCGGCCGCCGGCCTAGCTCCACGCGCGCGAGTGGCGACACCATGCCGCATCTGGTCGCCGTCGAGAGTCCGAACCAGGACATCTCGCGCAACCATCTCGAGGTGCGCCCTGAGGCCGGCGCCGTCGTCGTGATCGACCTGCACACCACGAACGGCTCGACTCTGTTGCGTTCTGGTGCAGATCCGGTTCGTCTGCACCCCGGAGAGCAGACTCTTGTGCTGTCTGGTGACGTCGTGGATCTGGGAGACGGCGTGACCGTCGCCTTCGAGGGCATTTCGTGAGCCGACGACCGTCGCCGCCGCCGCAGCTGCCCGGCTTCACCTTTCTCGAACCTCTGGGGACAGGCGGCTTCGCCGATGTCTTCCTGTACGAGCAGCAGATGCCGCGCCGACGGGTGGCTGTGAAGGTGATGCTGGCCGACCGGCTGTCGACACAGGCTGCGCAGGAGTTCGCCGAAGAGGCCAACGTGATGGCCATGCTGTCGGCGCATCCCGCGATCGTCACGATTTATCAGTCCGGTGTTGCCGGAGACGGCCGTCCGTACCTGGTGATGGAGTACTGCCCGCGCCCCAACCTGCACGTGCGCTCTCGCAAAGAGCCCTTCCTCGTCGCTGAGGCGTTGCGGGTCGGCATCCAAGTGGCCGGTGCCGTCGAGACCGCGCACCGTGCCGGCGTCTTGCACCGAGACATCAAACCGGCCAACATCCTGGTCACCGAATACAACCGCCCCGCTCTGACGGACTTCGGCATCGCTTCGAACAGCGGCGATGCCGCGGCGGCCGCTGGTATGTCGATTCCATGGTCGCCGCCGGAGTCTTTCGCTGAGCCGCCGCTGAGCGGCCCTCGCACCGACGTGTGGGCGCTCGGGGCCACCATCTACACGCTGCTCGCAGGGCGCTCGCCCTTCGAGCGCCCTGGGGAGCGCAACTCGGGCGCCGACCTGATCGAGCGCATCGAGAGGGCGGCCCTGCCCCCACTCGGACGTCCAGATTCTCCGGAGAGCCTGCAACGCGTCCTCGCGACGGCGATGGCGAAGAACCCGGATGACAGGTACCCGAGCGCAGTGGCATTCGCCCGCGCCCTGCAGAAGGTGCAGATCGAGCTCTCGCACTCGGTGACGCCGATCGACATCGTCGACGAGCATCCGTCTGGCGAGGAGGTCGACGACGGCGATGGATTGACCCGGGTGCGAGAGATCGTCAGCATCGACCCGGATGCCGTAGGGTTCACCCGTCCGTCGGCGACAACGCAGCGAAAGGGTCCGGTCGACGCGCCGATCGATGTGCCGCGCTTCGACGCACCGCCACGGGTGGCTGCTGGGGTGCCGAACCCTGGGGTGCCGACCGCTGTGGTGCCGAGCGTTGAGGCGCCGACCGCTGTGGTGCCGAGCGTTCCGGTGGCGCAGTCGGTCGCCGCCCTCGACGATGGCGTGACGATCGCGCGGACACCGCAGCAGGTGCTGCCCTACGCAGTTGGCACGCCTGCTGCCGGGGCCGGTGCGCAAGCATCCTCTCCCCGTCGTCCCGCATCGGAACCACAGAAACCCCGCAGCCTCAGAGGCCTGTGGATCGGTCTGAGCGCTCTCGCGGTTGTGCTCGTGGTCGTCGCGATCGTCGGCCTGAACCTCGTCGTGGCGGGGTTGCGCCCCGAATCGACTTCGTCGCCCGAGCCCGGCCCCGCGACCGATCCGCTTGTCGTGATCGTGCCGAAAGTCGCTGACCTCACCGGTACCAGAGCCGGCGACCAGGTCTCGTTCACGTGGACGAATCCGGATCCCGCTGAGGGCGATTCGTACATCTGGAATGTGGTGGATGTGACCGGCGAGGCAGAGCTGCAGCAGACCACCGAAACGACGGTGGCGTTCACGGCGCAGCCGGGGACGGTGTGCATCGAGGTTGTGCTTCGGCGTGATGATGGCCGAGCCTCTGACGCGGAGAAAGGGTGCGTACAATGAGCGGCGATTGGGGAGTGACGGTAGAGTTCTCCGGGGAGTATTTTCCGATCGAGCGGGGCGGCAGGTTCGTTGTCGGTCGTGAGGGCGACCTCGAGCTCGACGACAACCTTTTCCTGCACCGCCATTTTCTTGAGATATCGGATGCTGACGGGCTGTGGTGGCTGTCGAACGTTGGCACAAGACTGACCGCGACCGTGACCGACTCTGCAGGAGGAATGCAGGCGCGGCTCGCGCCCGGCTCACGGATCCCGCTGGTGTTCGAGTGCACGACGGTGGTCTTTAGTGCAGGGCCGACGACGTATGAGCTCGCCGTGCATGCTGCGGAGCCGACCTTCCGTCCCACGTTGCGTGAGCACGATGGCAGCGGCGCGGCTACCATCGGCGACGTGCCGCTTACGCTTAGCCAGAAGCTGCTCATTCTTGCGCTCGCCGAGCCTCAACTGCGCCGCGATGGCACAGGCATGAGTGAGATCCCCTCGTCCGCTAAGGCGGCTGAGCGATTGGGATGGACGGCAACCCGTTTCAACCGCAAACTCGACAACGTGTGCGAAAAACTCGACCGCATCGGTGTCCCTGGCATGCGTGGCGGGCAGCAGCGCCTCGCAACGAATCGGCGTGCCAGGCTCGTTGAGCATGTGATCGCGTCGCGCACGGTCACGAAGGATGATCTGCCGCTCCTAGACGCCGACCACGCCGACAAGGGGGAGCAGGAGTGATCTGGGAGATCGATGACAGCGGGCCGGTTATCGAGGGTCTCGACGCGCACGGGCGCCCTGACCCCGAGTACGCAGCGGCGCTGGGTCTGCTCCCGGCGCGTACTGGCATGCGGATGCTGGCGGCATTGCTGGAGTGGACGCTCGCCTTTGTGTTTGCTCTTCCCGCGATCATCCCGCTGATACCCGCGCTGACCGCATGGACCGGTACGAGCGCGTTCCTCGCACGCGAAGACCTCGTGTGGATCATCGTCGGCCTGGCGACCTCGCAAGCTTTGATGACCGCGTACATCATCGTCCAGCTAGTGCTGCATGGACGCAAGGGAGTGACCCTCGGCAAGGCGGTGTGCGGCATCCGATCGGTCAACGTGCGCACACTTGAGTGTCCTCGGTTCTGGCGCGGCGCCGTCGTGCGGTACCTGGTCGCCCATGCGTCGCTTGTCATCCCACTGCTGGGTCCTCTCCTTGTTATCGTGCTGTCGCCCCAGTTCGATGTTGAGCGCCGCGGACGCGGATGGCTTGACCTCGTGGCAGGGACGTGGTTCGTTGATGTGCGTCGCGGGCTCAATCCATATGACCAGAAGCGGATGCGCATTGCGCGTAAGCGCGTGAAGACTCCAGAAATCGAGGGTCAGGTCCCGCTGCCGTCATTGGCGACCCCCCTCAACCATGACGCTCCGGCGGCATATGTGCCCAGTGCCCGACTTTCTGGCGGAGTGATCGGTGCGCACCGCTCTGGCCAGGGCTCAGCCGCAGCGGCCGATCAGTCGTCGTCGCAAGCGGTCGTGTCCGTGGTTCCGCCCTCTTTGGCGACACCGCCGATTCCGGCTCCCGCGCAGGCTCCGGCTCAGACATCCGCTCCAGCTCCCGTTCCGGCATCCGCTCCTGCGGCACCGCTGGCGGCCTCGCCTGCTGCCGGCAGCGGGCCTCGCGCTGTGCTCGCCCTCGACAACGGCGAGCGGATCGAAGTCAGCGGAACGATCCTGTTCGGCAGGTCTCCGAGCCCGGCAGTCGGCGAAGGGGAGGCGCAGCTGGTTCGCATCTTCGACGACACTCGCTCCGTGTCGAAGACCCACATCGCCGTTATGCCGGGACGACGTGGTGTCTTCGTTGTCGACCGCTGGTCGACCAACGGCAGCGCCGTCGTGAGGGGCGGATCCGAGACAGCGCTCGCCCCAGGGCATCCGGTCGAGTTGAATATCGGCGACGTCGTTCGCTTCGGAGATCGGACGCTGCGGGTGGAGCGAGCATGAAACCCACACGACACAAGCGCTTTCGGCGCGGTGAGGATGCACAGTGAGAGTCAAGTTGACGTTGCGGCGCCCATCGGCCCCGCTCACCGATGTCGTCGTGATGGCGGATTCGACGGCGACCATTGCCGATGTCGCGCGCCAGATCGCATCGACCGACCCGCTTCGCAGTATTCCCGCTGGGCCCGCCGATGTGCTCACACTCTCGGTCGCGCCGCCGACCAGCGAGCAGCTGAGCATGCTCAGCCCAGATCTGCTCGTCGGAGAGGCGCCGATCGGCTCAGGCTTCCTCGCAGAAGTCGTCAACGTTGGTGCCGGCCACGCCGCGGTGGGCAGCGCCGGTGCGCGACCCGCCGCTGTGCTCTCGGTCGTGTCCGGACCCGCAGCAGGGCAGGAGTTCCCGTTGCCGGTTGGGCACTTCCTGATCGGCCGCGACCACGCGAACACCATCACGATTGCCGACCCGCTGGTTTCGAAGAGGCACGCTCGCATCGAGGTAGCAGCGACCTTCGTCGAACTCGTCGACCTCAACTCCGCGAACGGCATTCTCGTCGACGACGGACTCGTGCAGCGCCTGCGCGTCATCCCCGGCCAGCGATTCACCCTCGGTGACAGCGACTTCGTCGTGCACATGGTGCGCGACTTCGACGGCTCGGCCGATGGCGACCCCGTACTCGAGCGTGGCGGCGCAGTGCTGTTCAACCGTAGTCCGCGCGTCGAGGAGCGCTTCTCCGGCGAAGAGCTCGATGAGCCGCGTTATCCGCGCGACCAGGTCGAACGGCTGTTCCCTTGGCCGATGCTCATCGCTCCTGTGCTGTTGGGCGCGATCACGTTCTTCATGTTCGACAACCCACGCGCGTTGCTGGTGATGCTGATGTCGCCGATGATGATGTTCGGCAACTTCATCTCCCAGAAGACGAATCTGGGCCAGCGCCTGCGTAAAGAAGCTGAGTCGTTCGAAGAGCAGTTCGAGCGGCTGGAGGAGAAGCTCTATCACGCGCACCCCAGGGAAAGGGAGGTGCGCCACAATGAGGTCCCCGCAGTGGCCGTCGTATTCGATGAAGCAATGCGCCTTGGGCCACTGCTGTGGACCCGCCGCCCTGAGCACTGGAACTTCCTTGCCGTGCGGTTGGGTGTCTGCGAAGACGAATCTCGCACCCGTATCAAGCGCGCTGAATCCCCTGACGCGCTTCCCGAATACGTCGAGCGCGTCGACAGGCTCGAAGAGCGCTACAAGATGATCACTGATGTCCCCATCCTTGAATCGCTGCAGAGTGTCGGTTCGATTGGGATTGCAGGCCCGACCTCTCTTGCCAGCGATGCATTGCGGGGTATTGCCGTGCAGTTGTTCGGTATGCACTCGCCCAACGAACTCGTCACGGTTGCGCTCACCGAGCCTGGCTGGGCCAACGAGCTCGAGTGGATGAAGTGGCTGCCGCATACCTCCAGCGAACGCAACCCCTTCAAAGACGTTTCCCTCGCCGATTCGGCATCCACCGGTACCGCTCTGCTGTCGGGGCTGGAAGAGATTGTGCTGCGCCGCTCTCGCGACTCGAAATCGCAGCGCCCGCCCTATGGCGACGACTGGGATCCGATGGCATATGGCACTGACGTGAAGCGCGCAGCCGAGGAGGCGACCTTCCCCGGGCAGACTGCCATTCTCGTGATCGTGACAAACGATGCGCCGGTCGACAGAGCCCGGCTCACGCAGATTCTCGAACGCGGGGCAGACGTCGGTGTATACGGCTTGTTCGTCGCGCCGGTTGTCGCCGCGCTTCCAGCCGCCTGCCGTACATTCGTCGACGTAAGCGGCGGGCTCGAGCACGTCTCGGTTGGCACAGTGCGCAGTGGCGTCTCGTATCCGGATGTTCAGGTCGAGGGCGTCTCGAACGCGTATATGACCATGCTCGCGAAGCGCCTCGCTCCTGTCGTCGACTCCAGCATGGTGATCGAGGACTCATCCGATATCCCGAACTCGGTCATGTTCCTCTCCCTTGTTGGCGCCGAGATCGCGTCAGATCCGAGCGCTGTGATCGACCGCTGGCGGCAGAACAACACGATCATCGACCGCTCAGGCGCCCAGCAGCCCCGGCTCAAGAAAGCCGGAAATCTGCGCGCGATCATTGGGCAGTCGCAGACGGATGCGATGACTCTCGACCTGCGTACTCAAGGTCCGCATGCTCTCGTCGGTGGTACGACCGGCGCAGGGAAGAGCGAGTTCTTGCAGGCTTGGGTCCTGGGTATGGCGGCAGCGCACAGCCCTGACCGCGTGACCTTTTTGTTCGTGGATTACAAGGGTGGTTCCGCCTTCGCCGACTGTGTGGAGCTTCCGCACACCGTCGGTCTTGTGACTGATCTGAGCCCGCACCTCGTGCGCCGCGCGCTCACTTCACTTCGCGCCGAGCTACACCACCGCGAGCACCTGTTCAACCGCAAGAAGGCGAAGGACCTGCTCGAACTCGAGAAGCGGCGGGATCCGGAGACGCCGCCAGCCCTCGTGCTCGTGATCGACGAGTTCGCCGCGCTCGCCGGAGAGGTCCCCGAGTTCGTCGATGGCGTGGTCGATATCGCCCAGCGAGGGCGTTCGCTCGGCATCCATTTGATCATGGCGACGCAGCGACCGGCCGGTGTCATCAAAGACAACCTGCGCGCGAACACCAACCTGCGTGTCGCGCTGCGAATGGCCGACGAGTCGGACTCGAAAGACGTGGTCGACGATCCCGTCGCAGCATCCTTCCCTCCGTCGATACCCGGTCGCGGCATTGCGAAGACCGGCCCTGGGCGGCTGGTGCCGTTCCAGTCCGCCTATGCTGGCGGGTGGACGACCGACGAGGTTCAGGCCGCTGAGGTGAAGGTGGCCGAACTACGGTTCGGTTCCATCCAGACATGGGAAGCCGAGCAGGCGGCGGAGTCGGACTCGCACGATCAGGATCTGGGTCCGACCGATCAGAAGCGCATCGTCTCGTCACTCGTGAAGGCAGCATCCCTCGCTCGGATTCCCGCTCCGCGCCGACCGTGGCTCGACGATCTCGAGCGTGCCGTTGACATCCGTGACCTGCCGGTTCTCGGCGACGGGATGATCCTGCTCGGCAAAATGGATGTGCCAGAGCGGCAGCTGCAGGAGCCGACGTACTTCCACGCCGACCGGGACGGCTCGTTGCTCGTGTACGGCACCAGCGGGTCTGGTAAGTCGACTGTGCTGCGCACCATCGCGATCGCGGCTGGGTTCGACCCTGCGCGCTCGAACGTCGAGGTGTTCGGCCTGGACTTCGGATCGGGCTCGCTCAAGAGCCTCGAAGAGCTACCGCATGTGGGCTCGATCATCTCCGGAGATGACGCCGAGCGTGTGCAACGCATCCTGCGTTCGCTGGCGCGTGTGCTCGACGATCGGGGGAGGAGGTTCAGTGCCGCCAACGCGGCGAGTCTCACCGAATACCATCAGATCACAGGTCAGGCCGAGCCGCGCATCCTGCTGCTGATCGACGGATTCCCGCAGTTCAGAAGCGAGTGGGAATCGACGACAGCGCGGATGCCGTTCTACCAGACTTTTATGCGGATTCTCGGAGAGGGGCGCCCGCTCGGCGTGCACGTTATCGCGAGCGCCGACCGCTCTGGGTCGGTGCCGACAGCTGTCAGCGCGAACGTGTCGAGGCGCGTTGTGCTGCGTCTGGCTGACGAGTCTGGTTATGCGATGTTGAATGTGCCCAAAGATGTGCTCGATGAGCGGTCGGCTCCTGGTCGCGCGATCGTCGACGGTCTTGAGACGCAGATCGCAACGCTCGGCGGCACGCCGAACGTCGCAGAGCAGACAAAGCTGCAAGTGCAGCTCGCGGCTGAGCTGCGTGCTGCCGGAGCCCGCGAAGTCGCCGAGATTGGTGCGCTGCCGACGAGGCTTTCGCCGCGCGATCTGCCCGACCGCATCGGCGAGTTCCCGGTTCTCGGCGTCGCGGAGGACACGCTCGCCGCGCGGGAGTTCGATCCGGCAGGCACCTTCGTTGTCGCCGGCCCGCCGCTGTCAGGGAGGACCAACGCGCTCAAGGCGATCATCGGTTCGATGCGCCGCTTCGACCCCGAGGTGAAGCTGTTTCACTTCGGCGGTCGGCGAGCGCAGCTCAAGGAATATGCCGCCTGGACCCGCAGCGCTGTCACGCCCGAAGACGCCAAGGAACTCGCCAAAGAGATCGCAGAGATCGCCGCCGACGAGTCGATCCCGGTGCGGATGCTGGTAGTCGTCGAGGATGTGCCGCAGTTCGCCGACGGCCAGGCCGAGCGGGAGATGAAGGCGATGTTCCAGGCGATCAACCGCAGCGATCACCTGCTGATCGGCGACGCCGACATCACGCAGGTGACCAGCGGCTTCGGCTTCATCGGAGACTTCAAGGCCGGCCGCAAGGGCATCATTCTCAAGCCGGATGCTTTCGACGGCGACGCCGTGTTCAAGGTGCCCTTCCCGAAGGTCAAGCGCACCGACTTCCCGGACGGGCGAGGGATCTTCGTGCAGGCGGGCCGGCAGGTTACTGTGCAGATGCCGCTCGTGGAGGGTAGTGGTGATGCGTGACGCCGACGTCACGTGAATATCTGATGCCGGAGTCTCAGGCGTGAATCTTGTCGTACGACTCTCTGGCGAAGATGGCGCGGTCCGCGCGATCGGTCGTGAGGCGGTCGACGTGCTGCGAGCGCGGCGTCAGGCGGCCTCCGCCCTGTTCGCCCGCCCGTGGTCGCTGCATCAGCGACGCAGTGCGTTCGTCGCGAGGGCCGGAGTGCAACGCTTGCAGTCCGCGGCCCCTGCGTCGACGAGTACGAGCGGCACCGCCTACCGAGCGGTCTGGGGCGTGCGTGCTGTGAGGGGTTGGGCTGGCTGCGGCCCTCGTGGCGGCGGTCATGTTCGCGCCGTCCGATCTCGCTGCCTGGCTCCCGTTCAGCGGGGTCGTCATCCTGCTGATCGTTGGCATCGTGATCCGCGCCGAGCCCGTCCGCAGGTAGGCGGTCGCGCCGTCGAAGCAAGGTCGCGCCGCGTCCGGTGCAGATGACGTCCGGCGGCTGCGCCGTGATGCGGAGTGGGCCGCCTATGGCCTGTCGGCCGTGGGTGTGTTCATCAACAATGTCAGCACGGGTGTTGGCGGAGTGTAGGGCATCATCGACATTGTGGGGCACTCGGAGCGCATCCGCTGGCCAACCTGGTGATTCCACCGAGATCGCTTTTGCGCGGGGGGCGACTGTGACGCTAGAGGGTGAGAGCGTCTGTGCCGACACGATCGTGTACGTGACCCCGGGTTCCCGGATCGCGCCGCCGCCGCGCGCTCAGATTCAGGACGACCCTGGGGTATCCGCTGGATGTCGACCCACTCACCGACGACACGGTTCGAGGGTGGCCTGCGCTGCTCGATGCCCACAGCGCATCCTTCTCTTGGGTGGCGCCGTGAGGGAGCTCCGGCTTGCGTTCGACGAGACCATCATGGTGCCGGTCGTGACCGGGGAGAACAGCGACTCGTGGGCGGAGTCGACGGGCGCGTCATTGGTCCCCTTTGCCGCCTCGACACGCGCTCTTTCCGTATTGCGGATCGCAGTGGTAGAGGACGAGCTGGCACCCGACGAGCGTTCTGCGTTCCTCCTGCCCGACGCTGCTATCCGACCCCAGGTGCGCCTCACGCCGGAAGCTTCGATCGGTGTCGGGGTCTCGTCGACAATCCTTGTTGACCCATCGACCGGCGAGTCCGAAGTCCGCTGGATGTTCCTGCCCAAGGTGGCGACAGTGCTCGCGCGCCTTGACCCGGCCTCCTCGACGGGCCGGCGCCTCGGTACGCGCCCCGGCGATCAACGCGATCGCGTCGTCGCCGGCCTTCAAGCCGCGCTCGGCGCACTCGAGCTCTCTGGACTTGTGTCCGCGCAGGACGCGGAGCATGCACGTACGCGGTCGCTGGACTTGCTGGGGATCAGTATGGCGCCGAGGCCAGACACGACACGCTCGCTCGACCGGATCTGATTGGATGCCGTCGTCATGAGCGACACACATTGAGCGTCGTCCCCGATGCCGCGTGCGAGGAAGTGAATCGGCCTGGGTTTTTCGGAGGGCGGTGTTAGGCCGGGACCGTCTGGTCGGTGCCCTGGGTTAGAGCGTAGTTGAGTTCTTCGAATTCGGTGGGTGTGTGGTGCCCGATCGCGGAGTGGAGGCGTTCGGTGTTGTGCCAGTGCACCCAGGATGCGGTGGCTTGCTCGATCTGTCGCCAGTTGTCCCAGGTGGGGCGTTCGTGGTCGATGACCTCGGTCTTGAATAGCCCGATCGTGGACTCCATGAGCGCGTTGATGCTCCTATGTTTGTCAACTCGTGATTTCGCCGGTTCGAGGATTCACTTTGATGAGTTGATAGACCTCGCGGATGACGTAGCGTTTGAGGCAACGGATGATGTCGCGTTTGCTCTTACCCTCAGCGGTTCGTCGGGCGACGTAGGCCTTCGTCGGCTCGTGGTGCTGCATGCGAACGATCACCGTTCGATAGATCGCGGTGTTCAGTTGCCGGTGTCCGCCGTGGTTGATCCGGTGCTTCCCGCTGGTCATTCCTGAGCCGGTCGGGACGGGGCTGATGCCGGCGAGCTTCGCGAACGCGGCCTCACTCTTGATCCGCTCCGGGTTGTCGCCTGCGACGATCAGGATCTCCGTGGCGGTGTTGACGCCGATACCGAACTCGTCCAGCAGGTGCGGGGCGCGTTTGATCACGAGTTGTTCGATCATGGTCACGAGCTCTTTGACTTCTTCATCGAGCGCGATCCATCGTTTCGCGATCGAGCGCAGCGTGTGATGGATCGAGTCGTCTGGTGTCTCGAGAGTGCGCGGGCGTAGCGCGGCGCAGTGCCGAGCGATCATCCGCTGCGTTCTGTGTGCCGTGTCAGCGCGGAGTTGCTCAGGCGCGTGGACGAGCATTGCTTTCAGCGTGATCATCGCCGCGGACCGGTCTTTGACCGCGGTGTCGTGCGCGACTTTCAGCTGTCGGATCATCTCCACCGCACCGTCAGCAGTCTTCGGGATCGCGGTCGCGAAGCCCGCGAGAACGGCTCTGGCAGCGTTCTCTGCGTCGAGCGTGTCGGACTTGCCGTTCAGACGGCGCAGTCGCCTGTCGGGTCGTGAGACCTCAATGACTTTGTGTCCGTGGCGGCGAACGAAGGAGGTTAGCCCTGCGCCGTAGGAACCGGTGCCCTCGACACCGAATGCGATGATTTTCCCGAACGATGACGCCCATTCCAGCAACTGTGTGAACCCCGCAGCGTCGGTCGCGATCGTCAGATTCGCGAGGATCCCGCCAATCGAGTCCATCACCGCGGCGACATGAATGTGTTTGTGGGTGTCAACGCCGATCACGACGTGCCCGGAACGAACGGACTCGATCTCGTTCATAGTGTGTTGTCTCCGTGCCGGTTAGCGTGGTTGTCACGCTGTCGCCGGCGGGTGGACAGGACTGTCATGGGGACGAAGTTGTGAAGACTGCTCCAGGCTCCTATCAGGTCACGCCCGACCGGTGGCAGCGCTTGTTGCGCGCCCGGCCGGACGGTCGACAGATCAACGCCAAGGCACCCTGCGGGCCAATCGTAGAGATGGGTCAGACCGTCACGGCCAGGACTACCCCATCCTTGCGAGATCGGGTAGTCAGAGACTGACAATCGAGCGCGCCACCAACGGAACTGATCGACCCGGCGATCCCGGCATCACGGAGCGCGTCGGTGAACGCCAGTGACGTGTACTGGGAGCCCGCGTCGGAGTGGTGCACGAGCCCGGTCGGGGTGAACTCCACCAGGCCGCGCCGGCGGACGCTGACGGCCTGGGCGAGCGCGGAAGAGACCAGCGGGGTGTGCTTGGTTGTCATCACCCGCCATCCCAGGATCCGGCGGGAGAACACGTCCGTGATGAACGACACGTAACAGAACCCCTGCGTCGTCCACACGTAGGTGAAGTCCGCGACCCACCACTGGTCCGGCCGGGTCGGTAGATGCCACCGCCGCCGGGCATGATCCGGGTGCCGTGGTGCACGATCGTCACGGGTCGTTGTGATCGTGCGGTGGCGGCCACTGCGGACCCCATCGATCCCGGCGAGTCTCATCAGCCGTTCGACCTGGTCGCGGCCGATGTCGATGCCGGCCCGCCGGGCGGCGCGCCAGAGCTTGCGTCGCCCGTAGAGGCGCCGGTTCGCTACCCACAGCCGGTGCAGCTGGTTCGCCGCGTACGCGTCGGCGAGTTCCGCGCCGGTGGGCCCGAACCCGCGGGCGGCATACGCGTGATACGTCGACGGGGCGACCCCGAGACCGTGCTCCGTGAGCACGGTCAGGATCGGCTCGACCCCGAACCGGTCCGCATGCTCGCGGACGTAGTCGATCACTGTCCGAGTTTGCGGTCGAGCTCCGCTGCCGCGAAAAAGCCGACGCGGTCTTCAGGATCTCATTCGCCCGACGCAGCCGCGCATTCTCCCGCCGCAACCGCACCACCTCGTCTGGCACGACTTCGCCCGCTGCAGGCGTCGTGCCCTCTCCCAGGTCCCGACGAACCCAGTTCCGCAGTGTCGCTTCGTTGATCCCGAGCAATCCGCCGACCTCGACACGAGCAGCGCGCTGCGAGATATCGCCCTCCGCGACCCGATCCGCATACATCCGAACCGCGCGCGCCTGGGTCTCCTCGTCATACTTCTTCGATACAGG
>JASGEY010000085.1:0-16297 GCA_047605925.1 Microbacterium sp. | reverse complement strand
CCTGCGCACGCGCCGGCGTCTGCGCCAGCGCCAGCCCCTGCGCCCGCGCTGGCGCCCGCGGCGGTGTGTGTGCGGGTGAGGAGTTGGACGGGGATGGTGACGAACACTTTGGTCTTCACGGCGGTGCTGGTGTTTCTTCCGGTGAGCCAGTCGCAGAGCAGGTCGGCGCGGAGCTGGTCGCGGGTGCGTCCGCGTCGTTCGGTGTTCTGGACGTGTTTCGCGGTCGCGGTGAGGCGGCCCATGATTTTGCTTGCTTCGAGGGTGGGGATCAGTGCGGTCAGCCAGCTCATCCCGTCACCGGCAGGGGACGTGCGCACACACCGGTCGGTCAACGCGCGCGCGTGCCGGCGGGAAGCGGTATCCCCGCAGGCACTGTCGACCAGGCGTTTCACTTTCCGACGAAACGTCTCCGGTGCGCAGTCCAACACCCACTCGGCGGCTGCCGCGTCGACTGTCGCGGTGACCGCGGCGAGCTCATCGACAGCATCCGGAGAAGCATCCACGGGGATCTGCACCGGGTGCAAGCACTCCCGCACCTGATCGACCTGACGGATCGTCGCGAACCCGTCCCGCGCCTGCTGCCACAGGGCAGGCAACCAGCCCATCGCCCACGACGTCGACCCGTACAGGTAGCGGACCTGATCCTCAGTGATCCGCAACCGCAGGGCGATATCGAAGATCGCAGCCCTCTCCGCCATATGAACATCCGCATCCCGGGTATACACCTCCGGATGCGACCTCGCGAACGCGACCACTTCCACAACCCGCTCAGCACGACGCGCTGCAACCCGATTCACCTCCCCATCCAGACAGGCCAGATCCTCAAGAAGACCCCGAACCACCCCACGCGCAGACACCGCAGGCACCGGCGACACCGCAGGAGCAGCATCACCGGACGCAACCGAAGCGTCCATGTCATCGAGGAAGGGAGTGTCATCCATGCATCCACTATAGAACAAAGACACGAATAAAGGAAGCCCTTTTCGGAAATTTCTTCACATCATTCGCCGTCGAGAGGTGTACAAGCGCGACTGACTTTAGGAAAGCCCTGGTCGGTCTCCCTCAGCGACCGGCCGACGCAATACAATCCGATCAGTGCATGACCATCCCGATCGTGCCGAACCAATGCGAGAAGAGACTTCAGTGAGCACGACTCAAGCAGGCTGGTACGACGACGGCAGCGGCACCCAGCGGTGGTGGGATGGACAGAACTGGACAGAAAACGTCCAGCCCCAGGCGGCACCCGCACCAGGAATCGGTGGCCTCATCGAACGTGTCCAGGCGGAGGCCGTCGCAGGCGCCCAGCCTCGGCCGGCCGCTGAGGGCATGAGCTATGTCGTGCTTCAGGTCGTGCTCAAGGAGAAGTTCTTCGGCTCAGGTTCGGGCAATCTCACAGAGCTCGAAAAGGCGATCAACGCGCAGGCGGCCCTCGGCTACCGCCTGCACACGATCACGACGGCATCCTCCGGCAGCACAGGTTTCGGCGGCGGCGATCGCATTCAGGCGACACTCGTCTTCGAGAAGCTCTGAGTTCGCATTCCTCTGCTCCCAGATGATCCGCTCATCACGATCATCTGCGCAGTTGCGTGTCTGAAGTACTCGGCCCGCTGACGCACGATGCCTGCAGTCTGAGACAAGTGCTCCACGCTGTGCGACAGGACAATGTGATGGCACGACAAGACATTGATGTTGGCCGCCACAGCGACACCTGCGGTCCGAGCATTGCCGAACTACCTCGAACCACCCCGAACCACCCCGACGTGTCCCAGACCAGGGGCTGAGAGCGATCAGGAGCACGCACGATGACCCACGCCGACCTCATCCTCACCGGTGGCATCGTCCGCACCGCCGATCGCGCCCACCCCGTTGCCGAAGCGATCGCGTTCGCGGGCGGCCGCATCCTCGCTGTGGGCGACGCCGCGGCAGTACTCGCGTACACCGGGGCAAACACCGAAGTGCGCGAGATCTCAGGCTGCGCCGTCTACCCCGGGTTCATCGACGCGCACAACCACCACGCAATCGCAGGCATCACCGATCTGTACGAGCTGTCGTTCGGTTCATCCCTGAGCCTCGACGAGGTGCTCGAGGCGATCAGGGCGCACGCGGAGAAGCTCCCCGATGGCGCCTGGATCACCGGCGGCTCATGGGGGGCGACGCTCATGGATGAGCTGAACTCCACAGCCGTGCGTCTGCGACTCGACCAGGCCGCCGGCGGCCGGCCGGTCATGCTCTCCGACGACAGCCGCCATAATCGCTGGGCGAACACCACCGCAATGCGCCTGGGCGGAATCACGAAAGACACGATCCCCGCTGACGGCGTCACCCTGGTCGACCCGGTCGACGGTGAGCCGACCGGCATCCTGCTCGAAGCCGCCGGCATCCCGGTCGCGCAAGCCCATTCTGCAAGCGGTGGACTCACTCCGGGGCAGTATCGGCGGGCGTCGCAACGCGGCGTCGAAATGCTGAATGCTTTGGGCATTACCGCATTCCAGGATGCTGCGGTGTCGCTCGACATCCTCGGCGCTCTGAAGAGCCTCGACGAGGAAGGCGACCTCAACGCCTGGGTTGTCTCAAGCCTCACGATCAACGACGACATCTTCGGGTTCTCTCCTGTCGGTCAGCCGCTCGTTGACGCCGGTGAGCACTTTCGCTCTCCGCATCACCGACCGGATTTCGTGAAGATCTTCCTCGATGGCATCCCACCCTCTCGCACGGCGCTGTTTCTCGACCCCTACCTGCCAGACGCCCTTCACGGCGCGCACTATCACGGTACGACGACGATGGATGCCGAAGAGCTCTACGGTTGGCTGCGCATGGTGGCCGAGCGGGGCCTGGGGGCGAAAGTCCACTGCACCGGCGACGGCACAGCGAGACTTCTTCTCGACGTCGTCGAGCGACTGCGCTCTGAGGGGTTCGCCGACACGGCCATTCAACTCGCCCACGGCCAGTACCTCGGCGAGGGCGATATGCAACGCCTCACCCGTCTCGGCGTGGGTGCGGAGATTTCGCCGTTCCTTTGGTTTCCCGGTGTCATCCCGCAGGCACTCGCATCGGTGCTCGGTGAGGAGCGCGGCGAGCACCTGCAACCCAACCGCTCGCTGATCGACGCAGGTGCTCTCGTCGCCGCTGGGTCAGACTGGCCTGTGAGCGAATCACCCAACCCGTTCGAGGGCATTCAAGGTCTCGTCACCCGCGCCGATCCGTTTCGCCGTGCACCCGGATCCCTCTGGCCCGAAGAGGGCATCACGGCCGCCGAAGCGCACGAGGTGTTCTCCATCAACGGGGCGCGCATGCTCGGTCTCGGCGACGAGACCGGGTCGCTTGAAGTCGGCAAGTCTGCAGACTTCGTCATCCTCGACCGAGACTTCGTGACTGGCCCGGCCGACCAGATCATCGAGACGCGAGTGCGCGAGACCTGGTTCGCCGGCCGCCGAGTGTACGTCGCCGACTAGCGGGCCCTGCTAGCGGGCAAGCACCCCGGTCAGCACCTCTTCCAGCGTCGTGAGCACGATGTCGAATTCCCCGTCGCTGATCACGAGTGGCGGTCGGATCTTCAATACGTTGTCGTCGGCGCCGATGCGGCTGATGAGTACGCCACGGCGGTACATGCCCTCGACGATCTCGCGCGTGATGTTCGCATCCGGGTCTCCCGATGCATCAACGAGTTCGAGGCCGAAGAACAGACCCCGCCCCTTGACCGCCTTCACCTCCGGGAACGGCGCCGTGAAGGATTCCATTCGCTCACGCACGAGTCGGCCCAGTTCGGCCGCCCGCGCGGTGAGTCCGCGCTCCTCGATCTCGTCGAGCACCGCGAGTCCGATCGCCGAAGACACAGGGTTGCCTGCGAACGTGTTGAAGAACATGTTCTGCGAACCGAAGGCGTCGAGCACCCGCTCACTGGTTACCACACCACCGATGGGGTGACCGTTGCCCATCGGCTTTCCGAGAGTGACGAGATCAGGGTGGATGCCGACGACCTGGTGCCCCCACATCGCGTCTCCCATGCGGCCGAACCCCGACTGCACCTCGTCCGCAATGACGACACCGCCCGCCGCGCGTACACGCTCGACGAGTCCGGCGACGTAGCCGTCTGGCACATCGTTGAGGCCCTCAGTCGAGAACGAGGGGTCGAAAAGAACGGCGGAAACGCCGTGGCCGTCGGCCTGCAGCGATGCTATGGCCTCGTCGACCTCTGCGAGCCCTGTCGTCAGGGCGGATGCTGTGTCTGCGCCCGCGGCATCCGGGATTCGCACGGCGCGGACATGCTCGCCGAACGGCTCCTTCACCTCCAGTCCTGTGGTCAGCACCGCCAACGACCGCGTGTTGCCGTGATAGCTGAAATCGGACACGATGACGCCGGTGCTGCCTGTGAGCTGCTGCGCGATGCGCAGCGCGAGTTCGTTCGATTCCGACCCGCTGTTGGTGAAGAAGACGCGGTCGAGATCGCCATCGAACGTGGCCAGGAGACGCTCAGCGTACTCGACCACCCTCTCGTTGAGGTAGCGCGTGTGCACGTTCAGCGTCGCCCACTGGTCAGCGGCCGCCGCGATGACCCGCGGGTTGCCGTGACCGACACAGGGCACGTTGTTATATGCGTCGAGGAAGCGCGTGCCGTCAGCGGCGGTGATCCAGACACCCTCGCCCAAGACCGCGTGCAACGGCTCAGAATAGAACAGTGGCGAGTACGGACCGATCGTGCGGTTACGACGCGCGCGCAGAGAAAGAGAATCAGACACGGATGCCTCCAGAGCAATGATCACGGAACGAGTATCGCCCACTCATGCGGCAAGATAGCGGCGGGCGAGGTCAATGACGAAGGGACGCACGCGAGAAGCGAGAAACTCCGCTGTCTCGTCACCTCGGCGCTCCGCAGCCCACCCCAGGTACGTCATGCCGCGGGCGAGGATCAGCGGATCCAGCAGTCTGAGAGTACGCTCCGGCGCGTGGCGCGTGTGCGAATAGCCCTCCTCGATGGACGCACGATACTCGGCGTATCGAGGGTGAAACTGAAAGAAGAACAGGGTCGTGGCCAGGTCGAATGCATGCCATCCCTCGCCAAAGTCATCGAAGTCGATGAGCGTCAGCGAGCCATCGGCGCGACGCATGACATTCTCGGGCGTGAAGTCAGCATGCAGAACGCCGAAGATCTCAGCATCCGTCCCCGCATCCGTCAGCCGCTGTGTGAGCGAGCGCGCAGCCTCACGGAGGATCTGCACGTCCTCGTCGCTGTGCTCGGCGAGCCCTGCAGGATCCCCCCACAGCGCACCCTTGCCGACGAGTCCCTCAGCATCCCATGCGGGGCGATCGTATGCCGGGGGTCGACCGATCACCGCAGCCGCCTCGTGCATGCGTGCGGCGAGCGCCCCGATCGCGAAGAAATCGTCGCCGGTCAAGTCGCTGGTGCCATCTGCGGCGCGAGCGATGTCCTCCAACGGGGAGCCATCGTCGAGCCAATCCTGCACAACAACAGGAAACCGCTGACCGTCGACCTCGCGTACCGCGAACGGCCCACCGTGTACCAGACGGCGATAGCACGGGACATCGACGCCGTGTGTGCGCAGCGCCTCCACGTACTCGATCTCGCTGACAATCTCAGCATCGGTACGGTAACCGGGTCGGGCAATGCGCAAGGCAAATCGACCGGCAGCGCACTCGACACGGAACACCGTGTTCTCACGCTGTTTGATGAACACCAACGTTGCGCCTTCGTCAAGGCCGAAGTCGCCGAGCACCGAGCGGGCGATGCCCTCGGCACGGGCGATGCTGGCAGCCATCGGTTCTCCGTTCCTCTCGCGGTTCCTCCCGCGCGGCCTGACACGGCCTGTCATTTCTATCCTCTCCCACAAGTTCTGGGTCGTTGTGCGCACAGTGCATGAGCCTGTGCCAGGCGCGCAGGGAAGGCACATCTGCCGTATCGGCGGGGCTCACGCACGTCATAGCATCCGGTGACAGGCTCCGCCCCGCAGTGGGCTGCACGCGTGGAAAGGTCGAACGATGACAGCTCCTGATCTGCTCCTCCCCCGGCGTGTCGCCATCACCGGCGGCGCGTCAGGGATTGGTCTCGCGTGTGCGCGCCTCTACCTGGAGGCGGGCGGTTGCGTCGGCCTGGTCGGCCGATCGTTGGCACGTCTGGATGCCGCAGCACAGACGCTCGATGGCGCCGGATCTGTCGTGACAGCCGCCGCCGACGTCGCTGACGAGGAGCAGGTGACCGGCGCCATCGACACGATCGCCAGTGAACTCGGGGGGCTTGACGCCCTCGTGATCAGTGCTGGTGTGGAGGGCGAGATGGGAGTGCAAGTTGCAGACGTGACAGCGGCCGGATTTCGCGAGGTGCTCGATGTCAACGTGCTCGGGGCGTTCCTGGCCGTCAAGGCGGCGTTGCCGCACCTGGCGCAATCACAGGGGGCGACCGTCACGATCATCGGCTCCGACTCCGGGTTCGTCTCCGTGCCAGGGATGCTCGCGTACAACGCGTCAAAAGGCGCGATCGTGCAGTTCGTGCGAGCTCTCGCCTATGAGCTGTATGACGACTGGGGCATCCGGGTCAACAGCGTCGCTCCCTCGGTTGTCGATACGCCGATGGCCCGGCGAGGGCTCGGCGACGACGTTATGGACGATCCGGCGTTCCCGCTGCAGTCACCAGAGGATGTCGCATGGTCGGTTGCGTATCTCAGTAGCCGCCGCGCTCGGGCAATCAACGGCACGACCCTGCTCTCTGATTTCGGGTACACCGGACGTTCGTCGTTCCCCGCGTAGCGCTGGCGTGCCGTGCGTGGTTGCCTCGGCTCCAGGATGCTTCTATGGCGTCGTCAGCCGGTCTCAATGCGCTGCGGGAGCAGCGGAACACCGAACTCAACAGCCGCACCGCCTGATCGGCCGTGATCCTGCCGCGCCCCGTAGCCGTCAGAAGCGCGTCGGTCGTCTCCGAGATCCACAGTGTCGGCGCGCGAACGTGTTCCTCAGCGGTGCGGTCGCGAATGGCCTCGGTAACATCCGTGCGTTCGTCGGCGAAGCACCAGGCGACAGTCACAGATGCGTTGCCGAGACATGCCGACGCGCTCGCCGACGTCGGGGCTTGTGCAGGCAGCGACAGACGCTAAGACTGCTGTTGCTGGCAGTTCGAGCGTCTAATGCGGGGTGGGCCCTGCCGGGATCGAACCGACGACATCCACGGTGTAAGCGTGGCGCTCTACCAGCTGAGCTAAAGGCCCTCGTGTTCCATCCTAGCGATCTGACCGACCGACCCCCGATCCAAGCGCTCAATGCGGGCGAACAGGGCTAGGCTGAATCCCACGCGCGTTGTGCATTCCCGACAAGGTTGCCTGCGTCGCTCTCCGATTCTTGGCGAGACCCGCCAGCTTGACGAAAGGTTCCACCCCGTGACCGTGCACGACCAGGATCCGTATTCCCAGGGCCCCCTCGACAGCGATCCGGAGGAGACCGGCGAGTGGCAGCAGTCACTTGACGAGCTCGTCGACGCGAAGGGCCACGGGCGTGGCCGCGAGATCATGCTCAGCCTGCTCAAGCGCTCCAAGGAGCTGCACCTGGGCGTGCCTATGGTCCCGACGACCGACTACATCAACACGATCGCCCCTGAGAACGAACCTGACTTCCCCGGTGACGAAGAAGTCGAGCGCCGCTATCGCGCCTGGATCCGCTGGAACGCCGCAGTCACGGTCCACCGCGCACAGCGCCCCGGCATCGGCGTCGGCGGCCACATCTCCACCTACGCATCGTCTGCTGCGCTGTACGAGGTCGGCTTCAACCACTTCTTCCGCGGCGCCGATCACCCAGGCGGCGCCGACCAAGTCTTCGTCCAGGGTCACGCGTCCCCCGGCGTGTACGCCCGCTCGTTCCTCGAAGGGCGCCTGACCGAGCAGCACCTCGACGGATTCCGCCAGGAAAAGTCACGCGCGCCCTTCGGCATCCCGTCCTACCCGCATCCGAGGCAGATGCAGGACTACTGGCAGTTCCCAACGGTGTCGATGGGCCTCGGCCCGATCAACGCGATCTACCAGGCCATGTCGAACAGATACCTTGAAAACCGAGGCATCAAAGACACCTCCTCCTCGCAGGTGTGGGCCTTCCTTGGCGACGGTGAGATGGATGAGATCGAGAGCCGCGGCCAGTTGCAGGTTGCAGCGAACGAAGGTCTGGACAACCTCAACTTCGTGATCAACTGCAACTTGCAGCGCCTCGACGGTCCGGTTCGCGGAAACGGCAAGATTGTGCAGGAGTTGGAGTCCTACTTCCGCGGCGCCGGCTGGAACGTCATCAAGGTGATCTGGGGACGCGAATGGGATGACCTGCTCGCCCGCGACACCGACGGCGCCCTGCTGAACATCATGAACTCGACGCCAGATGGCGACTTCCAGACTTACAAGGCCGAGTCCGGCGCGTACATCCGCGAGCACTTCTTCGGCAAGGATGAGCGTGCAGCCGCACTCGTCGCTGACTACACCGATGACCAGATCTGGCGGCTCAGGCGCGGCGGACACGACTACCGCAAGGTCTATGCGGCGTACAAGGCCGCGGCCGAGCACAAGGGCCAGCCGACGGTCATCCTCGTGAAGACGGTCAAGGGCTACGGCCTCGGCCCCCACTTCGAGGGGCGCAATGCTACCCACCAGATGAAGAAGATGACGCTGGACGACCTCAAGACGTTCCGCGACACGATGCATATCCCCATCTCTGACGCACAGCTCGAAGAGAACCCGTATCAGCCGCCCTACTACAACCCAGGTCCGCAGGACGAAACGATCCAGTACATGTTGGAACGCCGCCGCAACCTCGGCGGCTTCTTGCCCGAACGTCGCTCAACGCATGTTGGGCTCTCGCTTCCCGACGACTCCGCCTACGCTCTGCCCAAGAAGGGGTCAGGCACGCAGGAGATCGCCACGACCATGGCGTTCGTCCGCCTGCTGAAGGATCTGCTCCGATCGAACGACTTCGGCCACCGCATCGTGCCGATCATCCCCGACGAAGCGCGCACCTTCGGTATGGATGCCTACTTCCCCACCGCAAAGATCTACAATCCGAACGGCCAGCATTACACCTCGGTCGACCGGGAGCTACTCCTCGCGTACAAGGAAAGCCCGCAGGGCCAGATCATTCACGTCGGTATCAACGAGGCCGGTGCTCTGGCCGCGTTCACCGGCATCGGCACCGCGTACGCCACACACGGCGAACCGTTGATCCCGATCTACATCTTCTACTCGATGTTCGGCTTCCAGCGCACCGGCGATGCCCAGTGGGCCGCCGGTGATCAGATGGCCCGCGGGTTCATCATGGGTGCAACGGCCGGTCGCACGACGCTGACTGGCGAGGGGCTACAGCACGCAGACGGTCACTCGCATCTGCTCGCCTCGACCAACCCAGCAACCGTCTCCTACGACCCCGCATACGGCTACGAGATCGCCCACATCGTGCGCAGCGGAATCGAGCGCATGTACGGTGGCACCCACACCGACCCGAACGTGATGTACTACATCACGCTGTACAACGAACCCTACGTGCAGCCCGCTGAGCCGGAGAACGTTGACGTCGACGGCATCGTGCGCGGCATCCACCGCGTCTCCGTCGGTGAGGGTGACGGCCCTCGCGCCCAGCTGCTCGCCTCGGGTGTCGGCCTGCCCTGGGCACTGGAGGCACAGGAACTTCTGAAGAACGACTGGGGTGTCATCGCCGACGTGTGGTCGGTCACGTCGTGGACCGAACTGCGCCGTGACGGTCTCGCAGTGGATTCGCACAATTTCCTGCACCCGGAAGAACCGCCGCGCACCGCATACCTCACCCAGAAGCTGCAGGGTGCACACGGCCCCGTGATCGCCGTCAGCGACCACATGCACGCAGTGCAGGACCAGATTCGCCCATGGGTACCGAACCGGTATGCCACACTCGGTGCCGACGACTTCGGCTTCTCCGACACGCGCGCAGCTGCTCGCCGATACTTCAAGATCGACGGCCCGTCGATGGTCGTCCGGACGCTGCAGGCGCTCGCAGAAGACGGGGTCGTCGACCGATCGCTTGCAGCGCAGGCTATTCAGAAGTACAACCTGCACGATGTCAATGCCGGCACGAGTGGCAATGCGGGCGGCGAGAGCTGAGTCATCAGTGACAGATTCGTCGCCTCCCGTCGGCATGGACAAGGCCGCAACACTCGCCTGGCTGCGCCGGATTTCCGGTGACATCGCTTCGGTGACGATCAAACGGCTGGAGGAGACACTCCCCTGGTACGCCGATATGCCACCTGCTCGCCGTTCTGCGGTCGGGCTGGTGGCCCAGGCCGGTATCACCTCGTTCATCCAGTGGTATGACGACCCGAGCTCCACGCCGTGGATCGCGGCCGACATCTTCGCAGCGGCTCCCCGTGAGCTGCTGCGAAGCGTCAGCCTGCAGCAGACTCTCCAACTGATTCGTGTGACCGTCGAGGTCACCGAAGAGCGTGTCGCCGGCAAGGGCGAGCACCTTCGCGAGGCGATCCTGCTGTACTCGCGCGATGTCGCATTCGCGGCAGCCGACGTCTACGCCAGAGCCGCCGAGGCCAGAGGCCTGTGGGATGCCAGGCTTGAAGCGCTCGTGGTCGATTCCATCCTCACCGGCGAGGCCGACGAAGAGCTCCCCAGCCGCATCGCGGCCCTCGGTTGGCACGGCCACGGCGAGGTTGCAGTACTCGTGGGTACGACTCCCCCGCAGTTCGATGTCGATCAGGTACGCCGTACTGCGCGCAAGCTCGCCGTCGATGTGCTCATCGGCGTGCAGGGTTCGCGGCTCGTACTTGTGTTGGGGCGCGCACGCGCAGCTGGGCAGGACACTGAAGACGTCGAGCTCGGCTTTCAAGAGATCGCCGCTCGATTGGAGCCCTCATTCGGCCCCGGATACGTCGTACTCGGTCCGGCGGTGGCAGCGCTCGTCGATGCCAGCCAGAGTGCCAGGGCAGCCCTGGCAGGTTTCGCCGTCGCCAGAGCCTGGCGTATCGCGCCGCGCCCGGTCGAGGCCGACGATCTGCTGCCAGAGCGAGCGTTGGCCGGCGACCCGCTAGCGAAGCAAACCCTGATCGAGCGCATCTACCGACCATTGCAGGCGCACTCCACGGACCTTGTGACGACTCTCTGGAGCTACCTCGACAATGGTCGTTCGCTCGAGGCGACCGCCCGCGAGCTGTTCGTGCACCCGAACACGGTGCGGTATCGACTCAAGCGCGTCAGCGAGGTGATCGGTTGGGATGCTACCGGCCCACGTGAAGCGCTGATCCTGCAGACGGCATTGATTCTGGGGTCGATCGGTACGGCAGAGCAGATTCGCCGTCGGCCTCCGGCGCGCCGACCGCTGCGCTGACAACCTCCAGTACCGGAAGCCCTGTACGCCACACACAAGGGTTCCCCGGAAACTTGTGATGGAACATCCACCACTGACGCCAGATCGTTGGCAAGATGGTGGAGTGATCGTCTATGCGTGCCCCGGCCAGGGTTCCCAAACCCCTGGTTTCCTCTCCCCCTGGCTCGAACTCGATGGAGTGGAGGAGCAGCTCGTCGCCTTCTCCGAGGCTGCCGGCGTCGACCTTGTCCTTCATGGCACCGTGTCGGATGCAGACACCATCCGTGACACGCGGATCGCGCAGCCGTTGATCGTCGCGGCATCCCTCATCTCCGCCGCCCAATTGCTCACCCGTGCAGGCCGCCTTCCTGATGGCTTCGCCGGGCACTCTGTCGGCGAATTGGCAGCCTTGGTCGGCGCGGGAGTCATCGACGCGGCTACTGCGATGCGCCTGGTCGGCGTGCGGGGACGCGCGATGGCGGATGCTGCAGCACAGGCCGCAACCGGCATGAGTGCCGTGCTCGGCGGTGATGAGGAGGCGGTGCTCGCTCGCCTCAAGGAGCTGGATCTCACACCTGCGAACTACAACGGCGGCGGGCAGATTGTCGCAGCGGGAGACCTTCCTGCCCTCGCGGCTCTCGCTGAACAACCAGCACGAGGCACCAGGGTCGTTCCGCTGCAGGTGGCTGGCGCCTTCCACACCGCGTATATGGCTTCGGCATCGGCGGCGCTGCGCGATGCCATCGCTCACGTCACACCGGCCGATCCCCGCCTAACCCTCTGGACCAATCGCGACGGGTCTATCGTCACCGACGGCGCCACCGCGCTGAGCTATCTCGTCGACCAGGTATCCTCCCCTGTTCGCTGGGACCTGTGCATGGCGTCGTTCGCCGACAACGGCATCACCGGCTTGGTCGAACTTGCCCCCGCCGGCGCTCTCGCGGGGCTCGCCAAACGCGGCCTGCGCGGCACGCCGACCGTTGCCGTGAAAACCCCCGAAGATCTCGACGCGGCCGTTGCGCTGCTGAACGGAGAAGCGGCATGAGCCCGACCCTGAACCAGCTCACCGGCCCCGCCTACACGCGCATTTACGCGTACGGCGCGGCCCGCGGTGAAACGGCAGTGCCCAATGACGATCTCGTCGGTCCGATCGATTCGAGCGACGAGTGGATCCAACAGCGCACCGGCATTGTGACTCGGGTTCGCGCCGACAAAGGAACCACCGCGATCGACCTCGCCGCCGCCGCCGGTCTGGAGGCCATCGAGAAGTCCGGCGTTCCCGCCGACTACGTCGATCTGGTGATCGTGGCGACCATCAGCAACCCGAAGCAGACGCCCTCGGTGTCTGCCATCGTGGCCGATCGCGTCGGCGCCAATCCGGCCGCCGCTTATGACATCAACGCCGCATGCGCAGGTTACGCATACGCGGTAGCGCAGGCTGACGCCCTGATCCGCGCCGGCGCCGCTCGCTACGCCCTCGTCATCGGCGCAGAAAAGCTCTCCGACATCGTCGACCCGACCGACCGCAGCATCTCCTTCCTGCTCGGCGACGGCGCTGGCGCCGCACTGATCGGCCCCAGCGATACCCCGGGCATCGCACCGGCGGTCTGGGGTTCGGACGGCTCGAAAGCGGATGCTGTTGGCATGAACTTCACGCTCACCGAGTTCCGTGACGGCGAGTCCCCGTGGCCCACGCTACGACAGGAAGGTCCGACGGTATTCCGCTGGGCAGTGTGGGAGATGGCGAAGGTGGCCCGCGAGGCGATCGAAAAAGCTGGTGTCACGCCAGCCGACATCGCCGCTTTCATCCCTCACCAGGCGAATATGCGCATCATCGACGAGTTCGCCAAGCAGCTGAAGCTACCTGGGACCACCGTGATCGCCCGCGATATCGAAACAACGGGCAATACTTCTGCGGCATCCATCCCCCTTGCCAGCCATCGGCTGATGACGGAGCATCCTGAACTCTCGGGGGGACTGGCTCTGCAGATCGGCTTCGGCGCAGGTCTCGTCTTCGCCGCTCAGGTCGTTGTCCTCCCCTGAGAACGGCGCGACCTTCTCTAGACTGTTCCACGGTTCCGAAAACAACCCGCAAGAAAGAGGAAAACCACATGGCTTTCACCAATGATGAGGTTCTCGCAGGCCTCGCAGAGCTCATCACCGACGAGACCGGCATCAACGCCTCTGAGGTGGCTCTCGAGAAGTCGTTCACCGACGATCTCGACATCGACTCGATCTCGATGATGACGATCGTCGTCAACGCCGAGGAGAAGTTCGGCGTCACCATCCCCGACGACGAGGTCAAGAACCTGAAGACTGTCGGCGACGCCGTCAGCTTCATCGTCGCAGGCCAGGAGTAATCCGGTCAGGATGCCACCCCCGCCACACGCGGGGTGTGGCATCCTGCACGCCGCCCCTCGCACGCATCCCGTACGACAAGGAACCACACATGACCACGCGCATCGCCGTCACCGGTATCGGTGCCACATCCTCCATCGGCGGGACAGCTCCGGACAACTGGAGCAACCTGCTCGCAGGGATGTCAGGCACTCGCACGCTCGAGCACGACTGGGTTCAGCAGTACGAGCTGCCTGTCACCTTCGCCGCAGAGGCCATCGTTCGCCCCGAAGAGGTGCTCCCCCGGCACGAGGCGAAGCGCCTCGACCCGTCTTCCCAGTTTGCGCTGATCGCCGCGCGCGAGGCGTGGGAGGACGCCGGCTCCCCTGAAGTCGCACCCGAACGACTCGGCGTCGACTTCGCCACCGGTATCGGCGGGCTCTGGACCCTGCTCGACGCGTGGGACACCCTGCGCGAAAAGGGACCCCGTCGCGTCTTGCCGCTCACGGTGCCGATGCTGATGCCAAACGCGGCCGCCGGAAACCTGTCGTTGCAGTTCCAGGCGCGTGCATACGCGCAGACGGTCGTCAGCGCATGCGCCTCCAGCACCGAGTCGATCATTCACGCCGCCCACCACCTGCAGGAGGGCCTTGCCGACGTCGTGATCGCCGGCGGCGCAGAGTCGGCCATCCATCCGATCACAATGGCCTCATTCGCGTCCGCGCAGGCGCTGTCACGACGCAACGACGATCCGGCGCACGCCTCGCGCCCCGGTGCAATCGACCGGGACGGTTTCGTCATGGGCGAGGGCGCTGCCGCGCTCATCCTCGAGACGGAGGAGCACGCGAAGGCCCGTGGCGCGAAGATCTACGGATATGTACTCGGCGGCGGGGTGACCGCAGACGCCTACCACATCACCGGCAACGACCCGGAGGGTTCGGGAGCGGCCCGTGCCGTCACACACGCCCTTGACGAGGCGGGTCTCGATGCCTCGCAGATCTCCCACATCAACGCGCACGCCACCTCGACGCCTGTAGGTGACCCGAACGAGTACGTCGCCCTTGAGCGCGTGTTCGGCGAGCGGCTCCCTGAGATTCCCGTCTCCGCCACGAAAGCCTCCACCGGCCACCTGCTCGGCGGCACGGGCGCCCTCGAAGCGATGTTCGCCCTGCTTGCATTGCGTGACCGCATCGCCCCTCCGACGATCAACATGACCGAGCCCGATCCGGCCGTGCCGTTCAAGCTCTCCGGAGAGGCCCAGCCTCTCGGCGATGGCGCCCTCTACGCGATCAGCAACTCGTTCGGCTTCGGCGGCCACAATGCCGTCGTGGTGCTGGCCGGTCCCGAGGACTGATCTCACCACGACGCGGCCCCCGGCTTCGATTCGGGGGCCGCGTCTTCGTATCGCATCAGACGGCGAGCATGTACGAGCGTACTTGCCGAATCCGGGTGATCCGCGGCAAGAACCACCCAATGCGGGGGCCGATACCGAAAGCGAAAATTACCGTACCAGCGCCTACCGGACCGCCCAAAACAAACCCGGTCACGAGCACCGAGCCTTCGATCAGTGTGCGCACGATCCAGACCCGCCAGTCGATCGCGCGCACGAGTCCTGTCAGCCCGTCACGGGGTCCAGGGCCGAAGTCGGCAGCGATGTAGAGGCCGGTGGGGAATACCAGCAGCACGAGCCCTGTGATGAACAGTGGGACGCCGAACCACACCGACGGCATTGGCGGCACGACGGCGAGAGCGACATCGGCGCTCGGGCCGACAAGTAACGCATTGAGCACGGTACCCAGGCCGATGAGCTACAGGAGACGCTCGACAAGGTCACGACGACTGGTCGCGGTGCTCGCCAGGAAGACTCTCGAAAACGGCATCCATCCATTATCCATTCTTGCCGACGCTCAGCCCACTTTGTGCAACCACACCACCCGTGCGTCGTCGCTTGCGTGCCGGAACGGCTCGAGCTCTTCATCCCAGGCCGAACCGAGGGCGATGTCGAGCTCACGCTGCAGTTCGGCGGCGTTGCCCGCTGCAATTTCCATCGCGTAGCGAATGCGGTCCTCACCAATGACGACGTTGCCTGCGGCATCCGTCTGTGCGTAGTGGATGCCGAGATCAGGAGTGTGCATCCAGCGCCCCCCGTCGCTGCGCGGAGTCGGATCCTCGGTCACCTCGAAGCGCAGATGCTCCCAGCCGCGAATCGCTGTCGCGAGCGCCGCTCCGGTGCCCACAGGGCCGTCCCAGTAGAACTCGGCGCGGCGGGCGCCGTCGAGCACGGGCTGGTCGGCCCAGTCGAAGTTCACCGCGCGCCCGATAGCGCGCCCGACCGCCCATTCCAGGTGCGGGCAGAGCGCGCGAGGAGCGGAGTGGATGAACACCACTCCGCGTGCGTATGCCGTCGCCATGATCTCTCCGTTTCATCAGGTGCGTCTTCCCCAACGAACCTGCTCACGAAGTGGCGAGATTATGCAGTTATTGGCCTATTCTCACGCACGAAGGCGGAAATCACAAGCGTGCGACGAGACTCATCTAAGGCGCTCGCGAGATGGGGTGCGTGCCTCATTTGGGTTTTGCTCGCGAAATGCTGGTCATCGTTCGAGCGCTGCGGTGTGCTGGTGGGATGGGTTCGGAGTTG
>JASGEY010000084.1:0-20513 GCA_047605925.1 Microbacterium sp. | reverse complement strand
CGACGGAGCAGACACCACTCCATCATCGGCGACCACAGCAACCGCGGCCAGAGGACTCGAACTCATGAACTGGATGATCCTTCAACTCGCCCCGCAGGCAGACATGCTATGAACCGGTGGACTCACCCAACCCTGACACGCAGGGAATAGCGGAGAGGAGTTGCCACGACACTGCATCAGTGTCAGTGTCAGTGTCAGTGTCAGTGTCAGTGTCAGTGTCAGTGTCAGTGTCAGTGGCGGTGCTCCGCGTAGTACGCAAGCAGCGCCTTCGTCGACGGATCCTGCGCAGCCACGGCATCCGCGTCGCCCTCGATCGCCGGGGCGATCTGCATCGCCAACTGCTTGCCGAGCTCCACACCCCACTGATCGAAGGAATTGATACCCCAGATCGTGCCCTGCGTGAACGTGATGTGCTCGTAGAGAGCGATCAGCTGGCCGAGCACCTGCGGGGTGAGCGCGGGTGCGAAGATCGAGGTGGTCGGGCGGTTGCCTGCGAAGGTGCGCGCGGCGACCAGGGCGCCCGTGGTGCCCTCAGCCTCGACCTCTTCGACGGTCTTGCCGAAGGCGAGCGCCTTCGTCTGCGCGAAGAAGTTCGCTAAGAACAGCGCGTGAACGTCCTGCGCGCCGTCCGTGAGCGGGTACGCCGGATTCACGAACGCGATGAAGTCGGCGGGGATCAGGCGGGTGCCCTGATGGATGAGCTGATAGAACGCGTGCTGCCCGTTGGTGCCGGGCTCGCCCCAGAACACCTCGCCGGTGTCGGTGGTGACAGGCGAGCCGTCCCACCGAACCGATTTGCCATTGGACTCCATCGTCAGCTGCTGCAGGTACGCGGGGAAACGGCTGAGCTGCTGGGCATACGGGAGCACCGCATGCGACTGCGCGCCGAAGAAGTTCACGTACCAGACGTTCAGCAGGCCCATCAGCACTGGCACATTTTCAGTGAGCGGTGCGGTGCGCACGTGCTCGTCGATGGCGTGGAAGCCGGCCAGCAGATCGCGGAAGGTGTCAGGGCCCAGAGCGATCGCCAGCGACAGTCCGATCGCAGAGTCGACCGAGTAGCGGCCGCCCACCCAGTCCCAGAATCCGAAGGCGTTCGACGGGTCGATGCCGAAAGCCGCCACCTTGTCGAGGGCCGTGGAGACTGCGACGAAGTGGTGGGCGACGGCATCCGTTCGCTCTTCGTCCGAGTCGCGGATGGCGCCATTCGCCTGCAAGCCGGCCCACAGCCAGTCGCGCGCGAGGCGCGCGTTCGTGAGCGTCTCCAGCGTCGTGAACGTCTTCGACGCCACGATGAACAGCGTGGTCTCCGGGTCGAGGTCGGCGGTCTTCTGTGCGATGTCGGTGGGGTCGATGTTCGAGACGAACCGAGCCTCAATCCCCGCATCCGCACAAGGAGCCAGCGCCTCATACACCATGACGGGGCCGAGGTCGGATCCGCCGATGCCGATGTTCACGACGTGCGTGACTTTCTTGCCGGTAACGCCGAGCCAGTCGCCGGAGCGCACACGATCGGCGAAGGCAGACAGTGCCTCGAGTACGCTCTGCACGTCGGCATCCACGTCTTGCCCGTCTACGACGAGAGCGGGGGATGCGCCCGCAGGGCGACGCAGCGCTGTGTGCAGCACTGCGCGATCCTCGCTCGTGTTCAGGTGCGACCCGGCGAGCATCGACTGATAGCGCTCGGCGACGCCGGTCTGCTCGGCCAGGTGCACGAGCGAGGCGAGAACCTCGTCGGTCACGAGATTCTTCGACAGGTCGACGTGCAGATCGGCCGCAGGGAAAGAGAGGCGATCGGCGCGATCCGGGTCGGAGGCGAACCAGCCGCGCAGATCGGGGGAGAACGAGGCGCGCAGCGTGGTGAGCTCAGACCAAGCGGCGGTGCGGGTCGGATCAACGGGAGCGGTCATGCCTACACGCTACCGCGCGGTGGAGCCGCGCGCGGTATCCTGAGAGTTGCACCGCAACGACAGGAGACCCCGTGATCCTCAGCCTCATCTTCTTCCTGGTCCTCTTCCTTGGAGGCATCTGGCTCATGGGCTTCGCGCAGTCGATCGCCGACTTCCAGGCGCTCGTGTTCGTGGCAGGACTCCTGATCGTCTCGTTCTCGGTCGCCTTCCTCATGCGCGCTGGCAAGAACGACGCCACTCGGCGCAGCGACAACTGGTCGGGTAAGGCCACCGAGTGACGTCGTGAAGACGGTTCCTTTCGCGTCGGGCACAGCGCCCGCCGTGATCGCTGGAATGATGCGCATCGACAGTAAGACGGATGCCGACATCCGCGCGCTCTACGACGCGGCCCGCGACGTCGGTGTTGATTTCTTCGACCACGCCGACATCTACGGCGGACGCATGCACTTCTGCGAGGAGCGCTTCGCGCAGGCCCTACGGCTGAGCCCGGCCGAGCGCGCGGAGATCGTGCTGCAGACCAAGTGCGGCATCGTGCCGGCGCAGGGAATGTTCGACTTCTCCTACGAGCACATCATGCGCCAGGTCTCTGGCTCGCTGAGGGCGCTGGGCACCGACTACATCGACGTGCTGCTCTTGCATCGTCCTGATGCGCTCGTCGAACCCGAGGAGGTGGCGCGCGCCTTCGATGAGCTGGAGGCTACGGGCAAGGTTCGCGCTTTCGGCGTCTCGAATCACACGCCCCGGCAGATCGACCTGCTGCGCACCGCCGTCACTCAGCCGATCATCGCGAACCAGCTGCAGTTGTCGCTGACGCATGCGCCGATCATCGCGCAGCCGATCGCTGCGAACATGGCAGGCGAAGAGCAGAGCCTCGTCCGCGATGGCGGCGGAATCATCGAGTACTGCAGGATCCACGGGATCACAGTTCAGGCGTGGTCGCCGTTCCAGGCCGGTTTCTTCACCGGGGTGTTCCTCGACAACCCCGAGTACGTCGAACTGAACGCGGCGCTCGACCGGCTCGCTGCGGCCCACGGTGTCACCCCGATCGCGATTGCGACCGCGTGGATCATACGGCACCCCGCGAAGATGCAGGTTGTTCTCGGTACAACCACCCCCGAGCGTGTACGCGACGCGGCAGCCGGATCCGACATCGAGCTGACCCGCACCGAATGGTACGAGCTCTTCCGCGCGGCCGGGCATCTGCTGCCCTGAACCGTGGCAATCGTCTAACCTGAAGCCATGTCGTTGCTGTTCTCGTTCCTCGTCATCGCCCTGATGATCGGTGCGCTGATCGACATCATCACGCGCGACGACTCACAGGTGCGCTTCCTTCCGAAAATGGCGTGGATCATCATCGTGATCCTGCTTCCGCTGATCGGCAGCGTGCTGTGGTTCACGATCGGGCGCGAGTACGCAGCCTCCGGCATCCGGATGCCGCGGATGCCGCGCCGTGCTCAGCATCCTACCCCTCCTCCTGCTCCTTCGCGGCCCGTCGACACCCGCACCACCGAGCAGCAGATCGCGGACCTGGACCGCGAGATCGAGGAGTGGCGACTGCGCGAAGAGATCGCTAAGCGCAAGCGGAATGAACAGGGCGCAGAGCCCGAACACGAGGGCTGACTACAGGTCGAACGATTCTCTGATCGCAGGCTCCAGCGTCGGATAGCGGAACTCGAAGCCCGCGGCGGTCAGCTTCTCGGGGAGCACCCACCGGCTCTTCAGGATCAGCTCGGTCTCGGTGCGGATGCCGATCGCGCCGAGCTCGAGCATCCACCGTGGCATTGGCGGCCCGATCCGTACGCCGAGCACCTTGCGCACCGTTGCCATGAAAGTGGCGTTATCGACCGGATTCGGGGAGGCGGCGTTCACCGGGCCGTCGAGCTCAGGATGCTCCTCGATGAAGTCGATGATGCGGGCGATGTCTTCCACGTGCACCCAACTGAATCGCTGCTTGCCCTTGCGTGCGCCAGGGACGTGCCCGGTGCCTGCCTCTCGACGTCCGCGACTCACCGGCCACCAGCCGTCATGTTGCGCGCCGCCGAGGCCGAGCCTTGCGAGCCTTGCGAGTGGGTCGAGCACCCCGCCGTGACCGAGCACGATGGCGCTGCGTAGCGCGACGCGCCTGGTGGTCGGCAGATCGTCAGCGAACAGCGCCTGCTCCCAGGCCTTTGCCACCTCGACCGAGAACCCGGCGCCGATCTCTCCCGTGGACTCCGTCATCGGCCGGTCCTCGGCGTGGCGGTAGATCGTTGCGGTCGATGCGTTTATCCACAGCGGCGGCGGGTTATCGGCCTTCGCGATGGCACTGCTCAATGCGGACGTGGTCTCCAGTCGAGAGCGGAAAATTTCGGCGCGATTGCGCGCCGTATACCGGCAGTTCACGCTCTTGCCGGCCAGTCCGATGACGAGTCTCGCGCCGTCGACCGCGTGATCGATCGAGGACTGATCGTGCCAAGCGATGTCGGCGTGCGAGCGCGAAATGGTCACGACCTCGCGCCCGGACGCTCGCAGACGCGACAGCAGATACTGTCCCATGAAGCCGGTCGAGCCGCCGAGTATGACGCGCGTCACGATGCCTTCTCGATGCGATAGTCGAAGTCGCCGCAGTACTCGTAAACGCGGCCGATCACTGGGGCGTCGATCGTCAAGGTCACGCTCTGACGGTTGATGGCGTCATCGAAGCGTTCGGAGAGCCGAACCACGGGTGAGATCGGTCGGGGCACGCGCAGTCGGAGCCGACCGAGGCGGATGCCGATGGCACGACTCGTGAGCAGCAGGCCGCCGTCCTGCACGTCGACGTCGAAGCTGGCCACGATCATTGCCGGCTCACCAAGCTCGTCGACCACACGTCCGTGGGGAGTGGCGATGACCGCGTCGTGCATGATCCAGCGGCCTGACGGCAGCCGGAACTCCCGGCGGCCGATCGCTCGGGAGGCGATCACCAGGTTCTCGATGCGGAACGAAACATCGCGCTCCCAGCAGGCGGGGATGACACCGCGTCGTCCAAGCATCCTCAGCGCTGGCCAGAGCCACCGGCGTGGCGTGCCCACGCGCCGGAACACCCCTTCGCCGACGCCGACGCTCCCGTCGGGCATGCCGCTGAAATAGAGCCGCAGCCGTGGATGGAGCTCCTCAATGCGGCCGCCGAGCGCCCGGGCATACGGTGAAGAGTTCATGAAACCGGTTCCCGCAGCCTGACGAGACGCTCGTGCCCTGTCTCCTCAAGCTCAGCGATCGCGTCGCGTGACTTCAGGAAGTCCGAGAACGAGCGGTAGCCCAGGGCCTTCTCGCTGAAAGACGGGTCCATCCGACGCATGTGGGTTTTCACCGCCGAACTGTGCAGCCACTCGTCGGCATCCGCCTTGTCGTGCCCGAGCCGCAGAGCGCGCTCCAGAAGCGCGGTCGCCTCGCTCTGATCGTCAAGAACGGAGGCAACGACCGGTTCCTGCGCTGGCGGCGCCTCGGTCGCAGCACTCGCCTTCGCGCGAGACTTCGGCTTCGTCGCAGGCTTCGCTTTCGCAGCAGGCGTGAGCGTGTCGGCGGGAGCCGCGGTTGTCGGCCGCACGACGCCTGGCAGCGAGTCATAGGACTCGAACTCATCGCAGGCGGCTGCGAGCGACTTCGCAGTGGATCCGGAGACCCCGACGCCGATCACGTACCGACCCAGGCGCTTGCAGCGCTGAGCGAGAGGCACGTAGTCACTATCACCGGCGACGATGACCACGTGGGTGAGGTCGGGCAAACGGAACATGTCTTCGACGGCATCCACCGCCAGGCGGATGTCGGCGCCGTTCTTTGCATAAGCCGCTGCCGGAAACAACTGCACGAGATCCACAGCGCGCGCGACGAGCTGTGATCGGTACTCGGCATTCACCGGCGATGACCAGTCCGCGTAAGCCCGCGTCAGCACGAGGGTGCCGAAGGATGCTGCAAAGTCGATGATGGCGCCGACCTCGATCATCGCCGCCTTCAGGCGCTCGATCACCTGGGGGTCGTTGGGGCGCTCGGCGATGCGCTGGCGATCTTTGCCGTAGGCGCTACGGCCGTGCACCCGGTCGTACCAGGAGATGACGATGTTGTCGAAATCCAGGTAGATGGCGACGCGTGCCTCGTTCGTTTCAGCCACGAGTGTGCTTCTCGCTCGGGTACCGCACACCGATCTGGGCGCGGATTTCATCAAGAGTTCCCATGATCGCGACGCTCTCGGCGACGGGCAGAAGCTCAGAGTCGAGCGTCCCTTCGGCAACGTAGCGTTCGGCCGCGAGCGCCTGATACTCCATGCCGCGGCCGGCCACATCATCCGAAGAGTACTCCTCGATCACGGTGCCGTCGGGACGGATCACTCGGAACGAGGTCGGCTTATACCACACGCGGTCGATCTCGATTCGCGCGGCGGTGCCGATGATGTGTGCTGCGTTCGGCCCGGCGCCGCGTGAGGACGACAGTGTCGTCGATACCGCTCCGCCGGCGTGGGTCATAACGGTTGCGACCTCGGCATCCGCTCCTGTCTCGATCAGTCGGCCCATCGCCGTGACGCTCACCGGGGCCCCGAGGATGTCCCACACGAAGGACACCGGGTAAATGCCGAGGTCGAGCAGAGCGCCTCCGCCGAGTTCAAGGGCGTTCAGTCGGTGCTGCGGGTCGGACGGCAGCAGCTGGGTGTGATCGGCGCTCACCGCGCGGATCTCGCCGAGAGTGCCCTCAGCGAGGATCTCGCGGATACGGATCATGTGCGGCAGATACCGCGTCCACATCGCCTCCATGACGAGCAGACCCCGTTCGGCGCCGATCCGGCGCAAATCGTCTGCCTCTGCTCGGTTCAGGGTGAATGCCTTCTCTACGAGCACATGCTTGCCAGTCTCCAGAGCGAGGCGGGCGTTTGCGTGGTGCATCGGATGCGGGGTGGCGACGTAGACGATGTCGATATCAGGGTCGCGGACGAGCGCCTCGTATGACGGGTATGCGCGGGCGATGTCGAAGCGCGCCGCAAAGGCGTCAGCGGATTCTTGGGAGCGTGAGCCGACGGCTACGAGGTCGAGTCCTGCGGTGCGAAGATCGGATGCGAAAGATCCGGCTATGCCGCCGGTTGCGAGGATGCCCCAACGAAGACCAGTCATGCTCTCAGCGTAGTGTTCTCCGGAACTCAGGGGACGAGGACGATTTTGCCCTTGGCGGCGTGCGTCTCGACGAGCTCATGCGCGTGCGCCGCTTCGGCGAGCGGCAACACTCGGTCGAGCTCGATCACGAAAGACCCATCGGCAACGAGGGCGAGGGTTGCCGGCAGAGCCTCGGCGCGCCAGGCCAGTTCCTGTTCGGTGAGCGGGAGCGGTGACCCGCCGGCGAATGCCCGGATGCCGAAGGAGGCGGCATCCGCACCACGCACGATCGTCGCGATGCGCCGACGGTCGTCGACCACGGCGAGGGACGTTTCGATGGCCTCGTCTGTGCCAGCACAGTCCAGCGCAACGGTGGCACCACCCGGGTTCGCCGCGCGCACCCTCTCGACGAGACTCTCACCATAACCGACAGGGATGGCGCCGAGAGCGCGCACTTGCTCATGGCGCTCAGGACTCGCCGTCGCGATCACGGTGGCACCCCAGGCGACGGCGAACTGGATGGCTGCCTGGCCGACAGCGCCGGATCCAGCGTGCACGAGCAGCACATCGCCCTCGGTCACGCCGAGAGATTTCAGTGCCTGATAGGCGGTTCCTGCAGGGATGCCGATGCCCGCACCCTCGGCCGCGGTCACCGCATCGGGAAGCGCAGCGAGGTTCGCAGCGGGTACGGCAAGGTCAGAGGAGTAGGTGCCGACGGTGTCGCGGATTGCGACACGGTCGCCGACGGAGAAACCTGCTACGTCCTCGCCGATCGATTCGATGACGCCTGCGCCGTCGAATCCGACCCTGCGGGGCTCGATGATGGGTGCAGATGGGCGCGTGCCGGCCCGTAGCTTCGCGTCGATCGGGTTGACTCCTGCCGCTTCGATGCGCACAACGACTTCTCCGCGAGAGGGAAGAGGATCGGGGATCTCGACGTGGTGAAGGACGGCGGGTGAGCCGATTTCGGTGTAGACGATCGCGCGAGCCATGCTCACAGGGTAGTCGTCCGCTGCGGAATCGCAGCGATGGTCACGAGGGCGAGGCCGATGAGAGCCAGCCCGTTCCATCCGACGGCGGTGAGCCTTTCGCCGACGACCGTCACAGCGAGGACGGTGGCGACGGCGGGCTCCAACAGGGTGATGGTGGTGGCAGTGCTCGCCGGGATACGGGCAAGCCCGTACCCGAAAAGCAGGTATCCGAGGAACATCGGTACAAGCGCCATATAGGCGCTGACCGCGAGCGACTGCGGGGTCTCCAGGAGCGCCCAGCCGGTGAGAGCAAGCACCGGCATCAGCAGCACACCGCCCGTTCCGAACACCGATCCCATCGACGCCCCTCGGCTCACGCCGTTGGTCATCAGGCGCGCAGCCGCCCACGAGTAAGCGGCGTATGCGGCGCCGGCGAAGAGTCCGAGGGCGACGCCGAGCACCGTGGATCCGGCATTGCCGGTTGGGTCGCTCGCCTTCGACGCGCAGAGCAGCGCGCTGCCGACGATGCCGATCACGGCCGAAATCATCCACCATCGGGAGAGACGGATGCCGTCGACGAACCGCTCGAGCACACCTGCGGCAAGTGGCGCGGATGCGAGCGAGACCACGGTGCCGATCGCCACACCAGCCAGGTGCATCGAGCTGTAGAACGCGAGGGGGTACACGGCCACGGCGACCGCGCCGATCGAGATCAGTCCGCGATGGGCGCCGAGGCGTACGCGATCCCGGCGCAGGGCTGGGAGGTCGACCAGGGCCTGGAGGATACCGCCGACGCCGAGCGCTGCGGCGCCGATCGCCAGGGGGCCGGCATCCGGGGCGAAGGTGGCGGCCGTTCCTGTGGTGCCCCACAGGAACGCAGTGATTGCGATCGCGACGAGCGCGCTGATCCGTCCGCCCGCAGACATCATCGTGTCCTGACCATCAGTGGGCCGAGAGGGCTTTGGCGATCCGCTGCGGCGAGACGGGCTGCGCTGTGCCGAGACGCTGAGCGAACACGCTCACCCGGTACTCTTCGAGCAGCCAGCGGGTGTCGGCGATCGCTGTGCTGGCATCGGGGGCAAGCGGGATGCTCCCACCGGCATCCGCAAAGACCTTCGCCACCCGCTCGAACTCGGTCATGCGTGTTCGGTCTTTACCCGGCTCGTTCGCAAGCGTGTTCAGCCTGTCGATCATGGCGTCGAGATAGCGAGGGAAGTGCGCGAGCCGGGTGACGCCGGCAGCAGAGATGAATCCCGGATGCAGGAGACCCGCGAGCTGGGTACGGATGTCGTTCAGAGGGCCGAGCAACGACAGGGAGTTCTGCGACTTGATGCCGCGTTCGACCTCGCGTGATTTTGTGAGGATGCGGGCGACGAGCGATACGCACGAGAACAGGTCATCGACGATCGTTGCAGAGACGGCATCCCTGGCCTGCTCGAATGCGGCTTGGGTGCGCATGACGCCTCGTGTGCTGAGCGCTGCGCTCACCACAGCGCGCCGGCTGTCTTCGATGAGGGCTGCAGCGTTCTGATAGGGGGAGGCGGCGAGAGCGAGCTTCTCCTGGCTGGTCAGGTGTTCCTGAACATACGAGGCCGGTGACGGCACAGTCAGCATCATCAGGCGCAGCACGCCATCGCGGGTGGCGGATGCTGCGGCATCCGCCGTCGCCTCCACCCGCACCGATACGCTCTTGCCGTCGTCGATGATCGCTGGGTAGCCACGAACGACACCTCCGGCGACCCGGGTATCGAGCACCTCGGGGAGATCTCCGAAGCTCCATGCTGTCAGGCCCGTTCGTTCGATTGCCGCAGTCGTCTTCGCCGACGTCGCAGCAGGGGCATCGGCGATGACCGCAGGCGACGTCGCGATGGATCGCGCAACGCTCGATCGCGCCCGATCCGAGAGTCGCGCCTGCAGCTTGGTGAGATCCCGCCCTGAGCCGGCGATGCGCCCCCGCTCGTCGACGGCGCGGAAGTTCATTCGCAGGTGCGCGGGAACCCTGTCGTCATCGAAGTCCGCCGCTATGACGCGCTGGTTCGCGAGCGGCTGGATGAGTGAGGCCAGAGCCTCTTTGAGCGAGAGGCGCGGCATCCCTCCATGCGATTCGGGGCCTTCGCCGGCGAGCGACTGCCCGAACTTCTCTGCCCAGTCCGCCGCTGGCACGACATGACGGCGGATGGTCTTCGGTAGGGCGCGGAGCAACCCGGTCACGAGTTCGGCGCGCAGCCCAGGCACCTGCCAGTCGAAACCGCGATCTTCGATCTGGGCGAGGAGCGCCAGCGGGATGACCACGCTGACACCGTCTTCTGGGTCTCCCGGCTCGAAGCGGTAGGCGAGCCCGAGTACCTGGTCGCCCTGTGTCCACCGGGTGGGGAACTCGCTCTGATCGGCGCGCTCGTCATCGTCGACGAGGTCGCTCTCACGCATCACGAGGAGTTTCGGGGTGCTCAGGAGTGCTTCGCGCCACCACTTCTCGAAGGAACGAACGTCGAACACGTCAGCGGGGATGCGCTCGTCGTAGAAGCGGAAGACGGCCTCGTCGCCCGCGAGGATGTCACGGCGACGCTCGCGTTCCTCGAGCTTTTCCAGCCGGCGGCGCAGCTCGGCGTTACTTCGCCAGAAGGCGCTCACCCTCTTGTCTGAGCGGCGCGGATCCCACTCGCCTTCGACGAGGGCGTGCCGAATGAACAGCTCGCGGGATGCTGCGCGGTCGATGCGCGCGAACTGCACTCGGCGCCGGGGGATGATCTCCACACCGAACAGCGTCACCTTTTCGTACGCGACGGCGGCCCCGGCATCCTTCGACCAATGCGGCTCGCTCACCTGGCGCTTGGCGAGATCGCCGGCGAGCGACTCGGCCCACGCGGGGTCGATTGCGGCGACCGTGCGGGCGAACGTACGCGAGGTCTCCACGATTTCGGCGGCCATCACGGCCTGCGGGCTCTTCTTGCGAAGACCCGAACCGGGGAAGATCGAAAAGCGGATGCCGCGGGCTCCCCGATATTGGGCGACCCTGCGCTTGGCATCGCTGGGCGGCGTCGTGCTCCGCCCAATGGTCGCCGTGCTGCGCTCGTCGCGGATGCCGATCTGAGAGAGCAGTCCCGAAAGCAGAGCCCTGTGGATCGCGTCGGGATCGGAGGCACTGCGTTTCGTTGTGCTGCGCTCGCTGCGTCCTGAGCCCTTGACCAGGCTCTGCAGCTGGCGGTGCACGTCGAACCACTCGCGCACCCTGACGTAGTTCAGGTGTTCTCTGCGGCACATGCGGCGGAAGGCGCTGGATCCGAGCTCCTCCTGCTGCTCGCGCAGGTGGTTCCACAGGTTCAGCACAGTGAGGAAGTCGCTGGTCGGATCCACGAAGCGCGCGTGCATGCGATCAGCCTCGTCGCGCATGGTCTGCGGGGCGTCGGCCGACGGGCGCTCCCGCACGTCCTGGATAGACAGGCCGGCGACGATCGGCAGCACGGCGCCGGTGACTCCGGTGCGGGCGGCTTCGAGGAGCATCCGCGCGAAGCGCGGGTCCATTGGCATCCGAGAGATGTCGCGGCCCATGCGGGTGAGGCGCGGCGTGCTGTCTGGGCCCGCCGACACCGCGCCGAGTTCGCCGAGCAGATCGAGGGCGGCCTTCACGCCGCGCGAGTCTGGGGGTGTGAGAAACGGGAACTCAGTGATGTCGCCGAAGCCCAGCGACAGCATCTGCAGCACTACCGAAGCCAGCGAGGTGCGCAGGATCTCCGGCTCGGTGAACTCGGGGCGCCTGTCGAAGTCGTCCTCGCCGTACAGCCGGATGGCGATGCCGTCGCTCGTGCGCCCTGCGCGCCCCGAGCGCTGGTTCGCCGAAGCCTGCGAGATCGGCTCGATCGGCAGACGCTGCACCTTGGAGCGGTTGCTGTAGCGCGAGATGCGTGCGGTGCCCGTGTCGATGACGTATTTGATGCCGGGCACCGTGAGGCTCGTCTCGGCGACGTTCGTGGCGAGCACCACTCGGCGCCGCAGCCCCGCGACCGTCGAGCGCTCGAACACCCGGTGCTGTTCGGCGGCAGACAGGCGACCGTACAGCGGCAGCACCTCGACGGGGGCGGTGCTCGAACGGTAAGCCCCGCGCACAGCATCCGCTGCGTCTCGGATTTCTGCCTCGCCGGGGAGGAACACCAGCACGTCGCCCGCGGGCTCGTGGTCGAGCTCGCGCAGCGCGCGGACGATGGCCGTCACCTCGTCAGCCTCTTCCGCCGGATCCTCTTCGATGAGCGGGCGGTAGCGGAGCTCTACCGGGTACGTGCGGCCCGACACCTCGATGATCGGTGCGGCACGTCCGGTCGCCGGATCGGCGAAGTGTGCGGCGAAGCTCTCTGGATCGATGGTCGCCGAGGTGATGATCACCTTCAGATCGGGACGCTCCGGCAGGATGCGCACGAGGTAGCCGATCAGGAAGTCGACGTTCAGGGAGCGCTCGTGCGCCTCGTCGATGATGATGGTGTCGTAGCGGCGGAGCAGCCGGTCGCGGTGGATTTCGCCCAACAGGATGCCGTCGGTCATCAGCGCGATGCGGGTCTCATCGGAGACCTGGTCGGTGAATCGCACCTTGTAGCCGACCAGCCCGCCGAGTTCGACGTGCAACTCCTCGGCGACCCGCTCTGCGATCGTGCGTGCGGCGAGACGGCGTGGCTGCGTGTGCGCGATGCGCTCGCGGCCCAGCTCAAGACAGATCTTGGGTAGTTGAGTGGTCTTTCCGGATCCCGTGGCGCCGGCCACGATGACCACCTGGTTGTCGCGGATGGCGTCGGCGATGTCGCCCCTGGCTGCGCTGACGGGCAGCTCGGGAGGATAGGAGATCACGGGAGAAGACATAGTTCAGACTCAGACCCAGCCGCGTATCCAGTTGTGCAGCAGCCAGAAGTCGTAGGGCACGCTCATGCCGATCCACAGCGGGTAGAAGAAGGCCGACACGAGCACGGCGAACACGAGGAACACGATCACAGTGCGTTCCCCAGACTGGCGGCGATACAGCGGATCCTCGCGCCTGCCGGCGATCACCCGCAAAGTCATCGCGAGGCCGAGCACGAGGAACGGCATCATCGCCACCGTGTAGAACTCGAAGATCGTGCGCCCGGGGATCATCAGCCAGGGCAGATACGTCGCCGCCAGGCCGACGAGCGGGTAGGTGAGGGCGGGTTCGATCGCGGTTCGCGCGATCCAGGCGCGGACGACGCGATAGAGCAGGTAGATCGTCGCGGCGACTCCTGCGTACCAGATCAGCGGGTTCGGGATGCTGGTGATCACGGCGATGCAGTGATCGACGCCGCAGCCGGTCGGGTCGTCTCCGACCCACACCGCTGTCGGGCGCAGCAGGAGAGGCCATTCCCACGCCGGGCTCTGGTAGGGGTGGCCGCTGGAAAGCCCAACATGGAAGTTCAGGATCGCCTGGTGGTACTGCGCCAGCGCGACGATCGGGTTCGGATCGAGATTGCGGTCGTAGCCGCCTGAGGTGACCAGCCAGCCCGTCCAGCTCGCCAGGTACACCGCGAACGCGGGGGCGACGAGCAGGACGAACGAGACCGGACCCTGGCGGAAAGCGGCCGATGTCGGCCACAGCACGACGCGCGCGCGGCGGCGGGCGAGAGCATCCGTCACCACGAGATACAGCCCGAAGGCGGCGAGCACATACAGTCCCGACCACTTCACGGCGCACGCGGCGCCAATCGCAAGGCCTGCGGCGATCAGCCAGGGACGGCGCCACAGCACCGGACCCCACAGGGCCCGTTCATACAGCCGGTCAGGTTCGTCCTCCCGGGCGCTCTCCAGCAGCGGGATGGCGCGTTCCCTGTCGTACAGGATGAACAGGACGCCCAGCATGATGAAGAAGGTGAGGATGCCGTCGAGCAGGGCGATGCGGCTCAGCACGATGCTGAGACCGTCGATCGCGAGCAGCGCGCCGGCGATGGTGGCGACGACGATGGAGCCGCTGAGTTTTCTGGCGATGAGGTAGGTGAGCAGCACGGTGACGGTGCCGAGGAGGGCTGTGACCAGACGCCAGCCGACGCTGTTGCTGGGGCCGCCGATCGACATGCCCAGTGCGATCAGCCATTTGCCCAGCGGCGGGTGCACGACGAATGCGCCTGCGGGATCCAGCGGTAGCTGCTGCCCCGAGACGAATGCCGCATTCGCGTTCTCGCCCCAGGTGCCTTCGTAGCCGAGGCTCCACAGCGACCAGGCGTCTTTGACGTAATAGGTCTCATCGAAGGCGAGCTCGTGCGGGTGGCCGAGATTCACGAGGCGCAACACCGCGGCGAGCATCGTGACGATGAGCGGCGCGAACCAGCCGATCGTGCGTCCCCAATCGGGGCTGCGCAGGATCCCGTCGCGCAGCTGCCCGTAGCGCGTCAAGCGCTCGTCGGGCGGCGGCAGCAGGGGAGCTGCGAGGTCGCGCTCGGAAGTCCCAGGATCGGTCACCGCTACAGCCTAGACAACCCGCATAGGCTGAACCGGTGATCATCCTCGCAGCCACACCCATCGGAAACCTCGGCGACGCCTCCCGGCGCCTGATCGAGGTACTCGAGAACGCCGAGGTCGTCGTGGCGGAGGACACGCGCACGACCGGTCGACTGCTGCGGGCGCTGCAGATCTCGAACCGGCCTCGGCTGATCGCCCTGCACGACCACAACGAAAAGCAGAAGGCCGGTGAGCTCGCCGTTCTCGCTCTGGAATCGGACGTGGTCGTCGTGAGCGACGCCGGGATGCCGGCGATCAGCGATCCCGGGTACGGGTTGGTGTCCGAGGCTGTGGCGCGGGGGGTCACCGTCACTGCGATCCCCGGGCCCAGTGCGGTCATCATGGCGTTGGCTATTTCGGGTCTGCCGACCGACCGGTTCGCCTTCGAGGGGTTTCTGCCGCGGAAGCCGGGGGATCGGCGCTCGGCGCTGCGGGCGCTCGCCTCCGAGCCGCGCACCATGGTGTTCTTCGAGTCGCCGTCACGTCTCGCGTCGTCGCTCGCCGATATGGGAGCCGCGTTTGGCGACGACCGCCGGATCGCGGTGTGCCGGGAGCTGACGAAGCTCTACGAGGAGGTGCGGCGGGGAACCGCCTCTGAGCTCGCCGCCTGGGCCGAGGGTGGGGTGAAGGGAGAGATCGTCGTGGTCGTCGAGGGGGCGCCGCGGCGCGAGGCCGCCGCCGAAGACGCGCTCGCTCAGGTGCAGGAGCTTGTGGCATCCGGCATCCGCCTCAAGGAGGCCGCCGCCGAGGTGGCCGGCCTCACCGGTCTCTCGGCGCGCGACCTGTACCAGGCCGCGCTCGCCGCGCGGAGGGCGTGAGCGCGGCTGCATCCTGCAGGGCTTTCACCGTTCTGCAGGGAGTGGATGCGAATGCCGGGTTCGATCCCCGGCGTAATCACCCACGTCGTCCCGCCTAGAATCTTTCCTATGCCCGCAGGCGAATCGTTCTACATCACCACGCCCATCTACTACCCTTCCGATGTGCCCCACATCGGCCATGGGTACACCTCGGTGGCCGTCGACGCGCTGGCGCGCTGGCACCGGCAGGCGGGCGACGACACGTGGATGCTGACCGGCACCGACGAGCACGGCCAGAAGATGCTGCGGGCCGCTGCGGCCAACAACGTCACCCCGCAGGAGTGGGTCGACAAGCTCGTCAGCGAGGCATGGTTCCCGTTGTTGAAGACGCTTGACGTCGCGAACGACGACTTCATCCGCACCACTCAGGAGCGGCACGAGGCACGAGTCAAGAAGTTCGTGCAGGCCATCTACGACCGGGGCTACATCTACGCTGGCGAGTACGAGGCGCTGTACTGTGTTGGCTGCGAGGAGTTCAAGCCTGAGTCCGAGATTCTCGACGGCACCGAACCTTTCGAGGGACTGAAGGTCTGCGCGATCCATTCGAAGCCACTGGAGCTGTTGCAGGAGAAGAACTACTTCTTCAAGCTCAGTGAGTTCCAGGACCGCCTGCTCGAGCTCTACAAGGACGAGCCTGACTTCATCCGTCCGGAGTCCGCGCGCAACGAGGTCGTCTCCTTCGTACGTCAAGGCCTGAAGGACCTCTCGATCTCGCGCTCCGCCTTCGATTGGGGCATCCCGTTGCCGTGGGACGAGTCGCACGTCATCTACGTGTGGGTCGACGCGCTGCTCAACTATGCCACTGCGGTCGGCTATGGCGAGGACCCTTCGTCGGGCTCAGGGGTCGGTGAGTTCGAACGCCGCTGGCCCGCCTACCACGTGGTCGGCAAGGACATCCTGCGCTTCCATGCTGTGATCTGGCCGGCCATGTTGATGGCCGCTGGGCTCGACGTGCCGAAGGGCGTGTTCGCGCACGGCTGGCTGCTCGTCGGTGGCGAGAAGATGTCGAAGTCGAAGCTCACCGGAATCGCCCCGACCGAGATCACCGACGTCTTCGGCTCCGACGCCTACCGCTTCTACTTCCTGTCGGCGATCGCCTTCGGGCAGGACGGCTCGTTCTCGTGGGAGGACCTGTCGGCTCGCTACCAGGCGGAGCTCGCTAACGGCTTCGGCAACCTCGCCTCGCGCACGATCGCGATGATCGAGAAGTACTTCGAGCGGATTGTGCCGCCGGCTGCGGAGTACACGGAGGGCGATCTCGAGATCCAGAGGATCGTCGCGGATGCCGGGAAGAACGCGGATGCCGCGATCGAGCAGTTCCGCATCGACGAGGCCATCAAGGAGATCTGGACGATCGTCGACGCTCTCAACGGCTACATCACAGACAACGAGCCGTGGGCCCTTGCCCGTGACGAGGCTCAGCGGGCGCGCCTTGGTACCGTGCTGTATACCTGCGCCGAAGGGCTGCGGGCCCTGGCGGTGCTGCTGTCGCCGGTGATGCCGCAGTCGACCGAGAAGCTGTGGATCGCGCTCGGCGCGGCTGAGACCCTCGGCGGGCTCCATGATCAGCCGATCCGCAAGGCCGGGGTCTGGGGTGTGCTGCGTCCAGGCACTAGCGTCAACGCTCTCGCGCCCCTGTTCCCCCGGGTCGACCAGGCCTAATTCGGCACGCGAGACTTCACAAATGTCTCAAAAAGTGGGTGAGAACGTGACATATGTGAAGTCTCGTGAGCCGGAGGGGCGCAAAGACTTGCGGTATCCCGAAGCACCTCTGCCACTCGCCGTTGCTGTCTACGACAATCACGCGCACCTCGAGATCCTCGACGGTGACGAGCCGCTGCCTCTGGCCGAGCAGCTCGACCGTGCCGAGGCCGTTGGTATCGCGGGCGTCGTCCAGGCGTCCGGCGAAATCGAGTCGTCCCGCTGGGCGGTCGAGGCCGCGGCATCCGACTCCCGAGTGCTGGCCGCCGTGGCCATCCACCCGAACGACGCGCCGACATATGCCGAACGCGGCATGCTTGATGAGGCGATCGCCGTGATTGACGAGCTGGCAGCGCACCCGCGGACGCGCGCGATCGGCGAGACCGGGCTGGACTTCTTCCGCACCGAGCCCGATCGACGAGCGCCGCAGTTCGCGTCCTTCGAGGCGCACATCGCGCTCGCGAAGAAGCACGGCATTGCGATGCAGATCCACGATCGCGACGCGCACGAGGCGGTGCTCGAGACGTTGACCCGCGTGGGCGCGCCGGAGAAGACGGTCTTTCACTGCTTCTCCGGTGATGACGCCATGGCGCGGGTTTGCGCGGATTCCGGGTACTACCTGTCCTTCGCCGGGAACGTCACTTTCAAGAACGCGCAGAATCTGCGCGACGCCCTCGCGGTCACGCCCCTCGATCGGATGCTCGTCGAGACGGATGCTCCGTTCCTCACTCCGGCGCCCCTGCGGGGTCGCCCGAACGCGCCCTATCTCGTACCGATCACGGTGCGCTTCATGGCCGCCGAGCTCGGTCTCGATGTCGATGACCTGTGCGCCCAGTTGGCGGCGAACACCCTCCGCGTGTACGGCCCGTTCGAGGACCAGCCCACCGACGACTAATCTGGCAGGGTGCGCTTTGTCGACCTGATCACCCTCGAAGACGAGTTCGTGCGGCTGGAGCCGCTGGGCCAGGAGCACGCCGCTGACCTCGCACGGATGGCAGCCGGATTGCAGCACGCGTGGTACACCTCGGTGCCGGCATCCGATGAGGTGCCCGCCGAGATCCACCGCCGCCTCGCTCTGCGCGATGCGGGTCAGATGAACCCGTTCGCCGTGCGACGCCTCGCTACCGACGAGGTCGTCGGCATGACGACATACTGCAACCCCGACCAGGCGCACCGCCGCATCGAGATCGGCCATACCTGGCTTGCCGCCGAGGTGCACGGCACCGAGGTGAACCCCGCGATGAAGCGGCTCATGCTCGCCCACGCGTTCGAACAGTGCGATGCCATCGCGGTGACCTTCCTCACGCACTTCCATAACCGCCAGTCGCGTGCTGCGATCGAGCGGCTGGGCGCCAAGCTCGATGGAATCCTGCGCAACCACCGCATCATGCCTGATGGCTCGCTCCGCGACACCGCTGTGTACTCGGTGCTGCCGCATGAGTGGCCGGCGGTGCGCAACGGGCTCGATGCCCGGCTCGCAGGACGCGGCCGCGACGTCCAACCGGTTCCGCGCTGACAATCTGAGAAATCGGATGCTATGCGAGTGGGGGACAATGGTCAGATGACCGTCACCCTGCTCGGCGCCACCGAGATCCGCAGTCTTGCCGCCGAGCTCGACGTCACGCCCACGAAGAAGCTCGGTCAGAACTTCGTCGTCGACGCCAACACGGTGCGCAAAATTGTGCATGCTGCGCGTGTGCAGCCGGGGGAGTGTGTCGTCGAGGTGGGGCCGGGGCTCGGCTCATTGACGCTCGCGATCCTTGAGGCCGGAGCATCCGTCACGGCCGTCGAGATCGATCACCGCCTCGCCGCCCGCCTCTCGCGGACGGCGGCGGAGCATGGGGTCGCACCCGAGATGCTCACGGTCGTCGACGCCGACGCACTGCGGGTGACCGAGCTACCAGGTGAGCCGGCGGTGCTCGTTGCGAACCTCCCCTACAACGTGTCAGTGCCCGTGCTGCTGCACTTTCTCGAGACCTTCCATTATCTGCAGCGCGGGGTCGTGATGGTGCAGGCCGAGGTTGCCGAGCGGCTTGCCGCGAAGCCGGGGTCGAAGATTTATGGTGCTCCCAGTGTGAAGGCCGCCTGGTACGGCGAATGGAAGCTCGCAGGCACGGTGTCGCGCCAGGTGTTCTGGCCGGTGCCGAATGTCGACAGCCTGCTCGTGGGGTTCGATCGCGCCGAGGGGGAGCGCGGCTCGGTGGCGGAGCGTCGGCGCACCTTCGAGATCGTGGATGCCGCGTTCAACCAGCGACGCAAGATGCTGCGCCAGGCTCTGTCGGGTCTGTACGGCGGCTCCGCCGCGGCATCCGCCGTGCTCGAGGCCGCAGGCGTCGCCCCGACGGCGCGCGGCGAGGATCTCACCGTCGACGACTACCAGCGCATCGCCTCTGTGGGCGCAGTATGAGCGTCATGGCGACGGGGCAGGCGGTGCATGTGCGCGCACCCGGGAAGATAAACGTCTATCTCGGGGTGGGCGGACGACATGACGACGGCTATCACGCTCTTGCGACGGTGTTCCAGGCCGTTTCACTCTACGAGGATGTGATCGTCAGACCGGCATCCGATTTCTCGATCACGGTTTCTGGTGTTGACGATCCGTCGACGGTTCCGCTGGGCGATCGTAATCTCGCCATGCGTGCCGCCAAGCTGCTCGCCGCGGCCACCGACTTCGACGAGGGCGTCGCGCTCGAGATTCGCAAGAGCGTTCCGGTGGCTGGCGGCATGGGGGGAGGATCGGCGGATGCTGCGGCGACCCTGGTCGCCTGCGATGCGCTGTGGGGGACGGGCCTCACTCAGGGGAGGCTGCACGAGCTCGCAGCGCGGCTTGGAGCGGATGTACCTTTCGCTCTGCACGGCGGCACGGCCGTTGGCACCGGGCGGGGCGATCGACTCAATCCTGCGCTGGCACACGGCCGGTTCGACTGGGTGCTGGTGACGAGTGAGCACGGGCTGTCGACGCCTGTTGTGTACGCCCGTCTCGATGAGTTGCGTGCTGACGAGGGGGCTCTCGCTGACGACCCACCGCTGTCGCTCGATGTGCCGGTGCCTCTGCTGCAGGCGCTGCGCTCTGGGGATGCTGAGGAACTCGCCGGCAGCCTGTTCAATGATCTGCAGGCTGCGGCGATCGATGTGCGACCCGAGCTTGACGATGTGATTCAGCTGGGTGTGGCCGCAGGGGCGCTGCAGGGTGTCGTATCGGGATCGGGCCCGACGGTAGCGCTGTTGTGCGATGGTGCTGAGGGTGCGAGGGAAGTTCAGGCGTCGCTGCGCGACAGCGGTGTGGCGGCGTTGCACGTGCACGGCCCGGTGCCGGGTGCGCGGATCATCGGCTGAATGGCCCCGGGTCAGCAGCCGATGCCGTTGGGGTCTTCGATGCAGGTGTGGGCGACGAGGGCGGTGTGTGCTTCGTAGATCTGGATCTGTTGGGGTGGGGTGGTGAGGGTGAGGTGTCCGGGGACGGGGTACCAGCCGTGGCCGATGTCGATGTCG
>JASGEY010000083.1:0-15347 GCA_047605925.1 Microbacterium sp. | reverse complement strand
GACGGCCGAGCGCTCGGCGGCTCGCCGCGAGCCCATCTCGGCGAGCGGGCGCTCGCCGGCCGCGATGCTCATGCGTGAGGCTGCGGTGGCAACCGCAGAGTCGTGGTTCATGACGCTGAGTGCGAGAGTTTCCAGGACGACCGCATCGGCGAAGGTTCCCTCAACTGTGAGGATGGGTGAGCCGGGGAAGTAGAGCTCACCCTCGCGATAGCCGCGGATCCATCCCGTAAACCGATAGTGCTCGAGGTAGCGCTGCGCCTCGGTGTCAACGATTTTCTCGTCGCGCAGGTATCGCAGATCGTCGTCCGAGAAACGGAACTCCCGCAGTAGTGAGAGCAATCGACCGGTGCCGGCGACGACGCCGAACCGGCGGCCGCCGGAGAGCCGGCGCGAGAACAGCTCGAACACGCTCGGGCGGGCGGCCGTGCCGTCGCGGAGAGCGGCGGCGAGCATGGTCAGTTCGTAGCGGTCGGTGAGAAGCGCCGTCGACGTCGTCATGTGCACAGCCTAGTGTTCAAGCTCTGGTGGTCAGGGCGCCCCGCACTGGCGCCGGTCGGAGGGTAGGCTGAGCGTGATGAATGACGCCCCGATCGGAATCTTCGACTCCGGTGTCGGCGGGCTGACGGTGGCAAGGGCCATCCGCGCCCAGCTGCCCCGCGAGTCTTTCATCTACATCGGCGATACCGCGCATTCTCCTTACGGCCCGAAGCCCATCGCCGAGGTGCGCCGATACTCGCTCGACGTGCTCGACACGCTTGTCGACCAGGGCGTGAAGATGCTCGTTATCGCGTGCAACACAGCATCCGCCGCTGTTCTTCGAGACGCCAGAGAACGTTATGACGTTCCTGTGGTCGAGGTCATCGGCCCCGCAGTCCGCCGAGCTGTCTCGACGACCCGCAATGGACGCGTAGGGGTGATCGGCACGGCCGGCACGATCGGTTCGCGCGCCTATCAAGACATGCTCGAGGTGAACGAGCGCCTTCAGGTGTTCACAGCACCCTGCCCGCGCTTTGTCGAGTTCGTCGAGGCGGGTATCACAGGCACCCCTGAGGTGCTCGAAGTGGCCGAGGAATACCTCGCACCGATGCGTGACGCCGGGGTGGACACGCTCGTCCTTGGATGCACGCACTATCCGTTCCTGCGCGGGGCGATCAGCTATGTGATGGGCGAAGGTGTGACGCTGGTTTCCAGCGACGACGAGACGGCCGGAGATGTCTACCGCCACTTGGTGCGCGCAGGCCAGTTGGCTTCTCCCGACGCAAGTGCCACATACGTCTACGAGGCCACCGGCGACTCCGCCGCCGAGTTCACAGCTCTTGCCAACCGCCTGATGGGACACGAGGTGCGCGACGTGCAGCTCGTGCAGACCGGGGTCATCGACCTGCCGGCATCCGTCATCGACTCTCACTGACCAGCCACCCGAAGGAATCACATGTCAACCATCGTCCGCGCTGACGGCCGCTCCACCGACCAGCTCCGAGAGATCAGCATCGAGCGAGGATGGAGCGCACAGGCCGAAGGGTCGGCCCTGATCAGCTTCGGTGGAACGAAAGTGCTGTGCACAGCGTCGTTCACGAACGGAGTTCCCCGCTGGCTGGTCGGTAAGGGTAAGGGCTGGGTCACCGCGGAGTACGCGATGCTGCCGCGGGCGACGAACAGCCGTAACGACCGGGAGAGCGTGAAGGGGCGCATCGGCGGGCGCACGCACGAGATCTCCCGACTGATCGGGCGGGCCCTGCGCGCGGTGGTGGACACCAAAGCCCTCGGCGAGAACACGATCGTCATCGACTGCGATGTGCTGCAGGCCGACGGAGGCACCCGCACTGCCGCGATCACCGGCGCCTATGTGGCACTCGCCGACGCGATCGAGTGGGGGCGGGAGCAGAAGTTCATCGGCAAGAACTCCACGCCGCTGTTCGATTCCGTCTCGGCTGTGTCTGTCGGGATCATCGACGGCGAGCCCATGCTCGATCTGGCATATGTCGAGGATGTGCGCGCCGAAACCGATATGAACGTCGTCGTCACCGGGCGTGGCCTCTTCGTCGAGGTGCAGGGTACAGCGGAGGGGGCGCCTTTCGACAAGCGCGAGCTGGATGCCCTGCTCGACCTCGGTGTCGCCGGGTGCGCCGAACTCAAAGAATTGCAGTCGAAGGCGCTCGCGAGCTGATGAGAATCGTCCTTGCCACCCACAACCCGCACAAAGTCGCGGAGTTCCAACAGATCGTCGCGCAGGCTCGCCCCGATCTCGAGGTCGTCGGGTACGACGGGCCGGAGCCTGTCGAAGACGGAGTGACCTTCGCCGAGAACGCACTGATCAAGGCGCGCGCGGCAGCGGCGCACACGGGGCTTGCCGCTCTTGCTGACGACTCGGGCATCTGCGTCGACGTGCTGGGCGGGGCTCCGGGGGTCTTCTCTGCGTACTGGGCCGGGCAGCGTAAGGATGCCGTAGCCAACCTGGAGCTGCTGCTCGATCAGCTGCGCGACATCGCCGACCAGCACCGCACGGCTCACTTCACGTCGACGATCGCCCTGGTGACTCCCGATGGCACCGAGTATGTCGTCGAGGGCATATGGCCGGGGCGTCTTGCCCATGCGGCCTCGGGCTCGGGCGGCTTCGGCTACGATCCGATCTTCATCCCCGATGGGCAGCCGGAGGGCGAAGAGCGAACGGTGGGCGACTTCACGGCCGGAGAGAAGCAGGCGCAGTCGCACCGTGCGCGGGCTTTCGCCGAGCTCATGCCACTGCTGGCGACGCTGTCGGCGTAGTGAGAATCGTTACCCTTCCCGACTAGGCGACACAGCCGTCAAACGGCCGATTCTCGGTCTAGCCTGGGGGCATGCACGACCATGCACCCGCCCCTGGCGGCATCCGCCCGGCGAGCCATCGACGCCTGCTGATGATCTCATTGTGCTGCACGAGCGTGATCATGGTCGTGCAAGTGGTCGGGGCGATCGTGACCGGCTCGCTCGCGCTGCTCGCGGACGCCGCGCACATGTTCGCAGACGCTTCAGCGCTGGTGATCGCGCTGATCGCGGCAGCAGTGGCTGCGCGCCCGGCCGATGATCGGCGCACTTTCGGGTATCAGCGTGCCGAAGTGTTTGGTGCGCTCGTCAACGGCCTGGTTCTCAGCGTCCTCGCCGGCTGGGTCGCCGTGGAAGCCATCGGACGCCTGGCCGGCCGTGGCGAGGTGACCGTGGCAGGTACACCCATGCTTGTCGTCGCCGTAATGGGTCTCGTCGCCAACGGTGTCTCGATGTGGTTGCTCAGTCGCGCGCAGCGCACGAATATCAATGTGCGCGGCGCATATCTGGAGGTGATGGGCGACCTGATCGGCTCGGCGATGGTGATTATCGCTGCGATCGTGATCGTGACGACCGGATGGATGCAAGCGGATGCTATCGCCTCGCTGCTCATTGCGGTGATGATCATTCCGCGGGCCTTCTCGCTCTTGAGCGAGGTGCTGTCGGTGCTCGCCGAGTCAGCGCCGAAGGGCATGGCGGTGAGTGACATCCGCGAGCATCTGCTCGGCTACGAGGGAGTCGTCGGGGTGCATGACGTGCACGTGTGGCAGCTCACCCGGGGAGCGCCCGTGTTCACTGCGCACGTCAGCGTCGCCGCCGAGACGTTGTCGAGCGGGCGCTCAGCCGCGCTTCTGGTTGAGATGACGTCGTGCCTTGCTGAGCATTTCGACGTCGAACATTCGACGTTCCAGATCGAGCCAGCCGAGCAGTCAGGCTGCGAGCCGCATCACGCCTAAGAGCGCTGTCAGTTTCGGTCGCCGTCGGCGCTGGCGTCTCCGTCGAGGTCCAGTGCGAGTGCCTGGGCTTCTGCGGCGTCGGTCACGACGTCTTCGCCAGCAGCCGCGGCCTTCTTGGCCTTGTGACGTTCAGAGAGATAGTGCCACAGGGTGACCAGGGCTGTGCCGCCGACGGCGGCGAGCAGGATCAGGTCGATGTAGCTCTCGACGAAGTGAGCGACGGGCGGGATGAAGCCGATCGCATAGCCGAACATGGTCAGGCCGAATCCCCAGAGCACGGCACCGATGAGGTTGTACAGCGTGTACCGGCGCCACGGCATGTGCCCAACTCCCGCCGCGACCGGTGCGAAGGTGCGCACGATGGGCACGAAACGGGCGAGGATGACGGTGATGCCGCCGAAGCGTTCGAAGAACGCGTTCGTGCGCTCCACGTTCTTCTTGCTGAACAGGCCGGATTCTTTGCGCTCGAACACGGCTGGGCCGCCCTTGTGTCCGATGAAGTACCCCGCCTCACCGCCGACAAAGGCTGAGAGGCCGATGAGCAGGGCGACGATCCAGACGTTGATGCCGAAGACCCCGTGAGGCAGCGTTGTGGAAGCGTGCGACAGCAGGCCAGAGATCACAAGCAAGGTGTCGCCGGGGAGCAGGAAGCCGATGAGGAGCCCGGTCTCGGCGAAAACGATGAAGCACACCACGAGCAGCGCCCACGGACCGGCTGTGCCGATGATGGTAGCGGGATCGAGCCAGGGGAGAAGAGCTGCGTGGTGCATGAGGTCCCGTCGTAGAAACGTGTGCGGCGGTTAGACGTCGAATCGCACAGTGCGCGACCGAATAGTGCGGAAGGTGGGACTTGAACCCACACGCCCTAGGGCACAGGAACCTAAATCCTGCGTGTCTGCCAATTTCACCACTCCCGCGCGGTGGGTTCAGTCTACTGATGGTGTGCGCAGGCGTCCCTGAGCATCCGCCTGATCGCCTACCTGTGGATAACTTCTGCGGGATAGTGGCGATTCTTGCAAAGATGCTCGGATGAGCCATCCGTCAGTAGTCGTCGCCGAGCGCGTGCGGTTGCGGTTGCGCGCCGAGGGCACCGATCCGTCCATCGATGCCGAGGCCGCGCGGCATCTCGCGCTTGCCGAGGTACGCCGCTTCAACGACCTTGCGCTGTCGCGAGGTGAAGCGATGATCGACGACGAGCTAGGATGCGTTCGCGATGTGTTGGCCGCGGTGAGCGGCTTCGGCGTGCTCCAGCCGCTTCTCGATGATCCCGGCATTGAAGAGATCTGGCTGAACGGCCCCGACCGCGTCTACATCGCGAGGGGAGGCGTCGCCGAGCGCATCGACCTGCGGATGTCAGAGACGATGTTGCGCGATTTGGTCGAGCGGATGCTGCAGACGACGGGGCGCCGGGTGGATATCAGCCAACCTTTCGTCGACGCATCGTTGCCAGACGGATCGCGGCTGCATGTTGCAATCGCTGACGTCGTGCGCGGATCGTGGGCGGTGAACATCCGCAAGTTCCTGCCGACCTATCGCACACTCGACGCGCTCGTCGCGGCTGGGACGATGCCCGATCCGCTCGCTGTGACGTTGCGCAGGGCGATGCGCGAAGGTCGTAGCGTTATCGTGTCCGGCGCCACGCACGCGGGCAAGACGACACTGCTTGGCGCGCTGCTGCACGCCTGCGCCGACCGGCAGCGCATCATCACGGTGGAGGAGACCTTCGAGCTTGCGGTGGACGGTCCCGATCTCGTCGCTCTTCAGGGTCGTCAGGCCGGCCTGGAAGGCACAGGGGAGATCACGCTGCGTCGACTGGTGAAGGAGGCGCTACGCATGCGCCCCGATCGCCTTGTCGTCGGCGAAGTCCGCGACGCCGAGGCGCTCGACCTGGTGCTTGCGCTGAATACGGGTGTGCCAGGAGCGGCGACCGTGCACGCGAACTCCGCCGCTGAGGCGCTCGACAAGCTCGCGTTGCTGCCGCTTCTCGCAGGACGAAACATCGACCGCGCCTTCGTCGCGCCAGCTCTGGCACGTTCGATTGACCTGGTCGTGCATTGCGCGCGCGACGCGGATGGGGCGCGCACGGTGAGCGAGGTGGTCGCCCCGACCGGTGAGGTCGTCGACGGGCGGATCATTTCACGCACGGTCTACGCGCACGATGCGACGCTCACACGCGGTGACCTGCGCCGGTTGGAGGTGGGGTGATGACCGTTCTTCTCGGGGCGATGCTGGCAGCCGGCATCCTGCTGTGTCTTTCGCCGTGGCTGTGGCCGGCGCGCCCTCGGGTCGATACGCCCTCCTCGCGTGGACGCCTTGACCGGCTCGTCGAGGAGGCTGGGTACTCCGCGCTCGCGCCGAGGGTGGTGATCGCTGCGATCGCCGCTGCTGGGCTCGTTGCGGCATCCGTCGTGTGGCTGCTCACTGGCCTCGCGGCCCTCTCCGTTCTCGCCGGTATTGCCGCGGCCTGGGCTCCCGTGCGGTTCCTTCGTTCTCGTCGTCACAGACTGCGCAAGGCACGCAGGCAACTCTGGCCCGATGTCTGCGATTTACTGATCGCGTCGATCCGGGTTGGGCTGTCTCTTCCTGATGCGGTCGCTGCTCTCGCCGAGTCAGCACCGCAGACTCTGCGTCCCGCTTTCGTCGCGTTCGCCCGCGATCTGCGCGAGAGCGGCCGTTTCGATGCCAGCCTCGATCGTCTGAAGACCGCGCTGGCTGACCCGATCGCCGACCGCATCATCGAGACCCTTCGCATGGCGCGCCAGGTCGGCGGTACTGAGCTCGGGAGTGTGCTGCGGTCGCTGTCGGCTTCGGTGCGCGCCGACGCCGCACTGCGTGGTGAGGTGGAAGCCCGTCAGTCCTGGATTCGTGGGGCTGCCGTGCTCGGTGCTGTCGCGCCCTGGGTGATTCTCGGGCTGCTGGTGATGCGCCCAGAGGGTGCTGACGCCTACGGCACGCCGGAGGGTGTGCTGGTGGTCTGCATCGGTGCTGCCACATCGGTGATTGCGTACCGGATCATGCTCAGAATTGGGCGCCTGCCGGAGCCAGGGCGGTGGTTCGGATGAACGAGGTGTCGGCGGTCGCTATCGCCGTGCTGTTGGGCGGGTGCCTGGCGGCTGGGCTTCTCAGCATCCTGGCGGCGCTGCCTCGCTGGCGCGCGTCGTCGCTGGCCGTTCGGATCGCCCCGTACGTGCGCGACGTCGTCGAGGACGATCGGCTTCCGGCATCCGCCCTACCGCGCTCCGCAGCCCTTCCTGTTTCGGGTCGCTCGATGTGGCAGCGATCGAGCGAGCGGTTCGAGCGGATGCTGGGCAGTGGTGAGGTGCTGCGTAACAGGCTCTCCCAGGCGGGTGTCGCGATCGACCCGGCCGCTTTCCGCGGGCGACAGCTCGGCTGGGCTCTCGCGGGTATCGGCCTCGGTGCTGTGGTGGTGATCATTCTCGTGCTCGCGGGACGCATGGCAGCGCCGGTCGCTCTGCTGCCGCTGCTCTTCGGCGCCACTGTCGCTGTTGCCTACGACATGCAGCTGGCGGCGCGGGCGAAGGCGCGACGCATGAGGTTGACTGATGAGCTGCCGACGACCCTCGAGTTCCTCGCTCTGTGCCTGTCGGCGGGGGAAGGATTTCTCGATGCGCTGCGACGCGTTGCGGCAATCGGGTCGGGGGAACTCACTGTCGAGCTGCGCCGGGTCGTGCTGGCCGTTGGTACTGGATCGACGCTCGCCGATGCGCTTTCGGAGATGACGACTCGACTGCAGCTGCCGGGGCTTTCACGCGCCATCGACCAAGTGATCGCCGCTCTGGAGCATGGAGCGCCGCTCGCTGGCGTTCTGCACGCGCAGGCCCAAGACGCGCGCGAGGACGCGAAGCGCACGCTGATCGAACAGGCAGGACGCAAGGAGATCCTTATGCTGCTGCCGCTCGTCTTTCTCATTCTCCCGCTGTCGGTCCTGTTCGCGATCTGGCCAGGACTGTTCATCCTGCGGCTCGGCATCGGCTGAGCCCTCCAATACCCGCACGAATCCGTACACCCACACAGATAGGAAGACCATGACGACACTGACACACTGGTGGCACCGCACGCGCGACTGGATCGCGGAGCTCTCTGAAGACGACACGGGCGATGTTCCCGGATGGGTGCTGGTCACATTGATGACGGCCGGCCTCGTCGTCGTCATCTGGGCGGTGGCGGGCCCCGCGCTCAGCGCGCTGTTCCAGCAGGCGATCGAACGGGTCTCCGGACTCTGAGCCTGCCATGACCCTGCGACGCGAGCTGATGGACGATCGGGGTTCCAGTCCCGTGGAGTTCGTGCTCGTCGGCACCCTGCTTACGCTGCTGACGCTCGCGGTGCTGCAGTTGGGCCTTGCCGTGTATGTGCGCAACGTCGTCCATGACGCTGCGGTGGAAGGCGCCTATTACGCCGCCCTCGCCGATACCTCGCCCGCTGAAGGGGCAGAGCGGGCACGGCTCGCCATCACCAGGGCGGTCGGAGCGTCGTACGCGCAGGACGTCGAGGTGAGTACGGCCAATACGGAAGGGCAGGAGATCATGGTGGTGCGCGTGCGCACCACGCTGCCGATGCTCGGGCTCATCGGCATCCCCTATGCATTGGAGGTGGAAGCGCATGCGCCGGTGGAATCGCTGGGAGACGGATGACGAGGGTTCGGCTGCGCTCGAGTTCATCACCGTTGGACTCATCCTCCTCGTGCCGCTGATCTACCTGATCGTCGCTCTTGGCGTGATCCAGGAGCAGATGCTCGGTGTCGAAGCGGCAGCAAGGCATACAGCGCGGGTCATATCGCTCGCCGCGGATGCCGAGACCGCCGCCGCTCGCGGTGACCAGGTGATCTTAGGAATCGTCGAAGAGTACGGACTGAATCCGGATACTGTCGCGGTCGACCTGTCGTGTGCGCCAGCGGGGGTGCAGTGCCCAGAAGCGGGTGCGACGGTGACCGTTACCGTGACGACACGGGTCACGTTGCCGCTGATGCCACCGGTGCTCGGGCTTGATCGTCACACGGCGATTCCCCTCGAAGCGTCGGCGGTGCAGAAGATGTCGCGGATGTGGGGAGGAGGATAATGGCGGCTACGCATGGAGATGACGCGCGTGCATCGGAGGCGCGCGCACACGAGGACGGGAGCGTGCTCCTCCTTGTGCTCGGCTATGCGTTGCTGGCGATCGTGGTGATCTTGGTCTGCGTGTGCGCCACCGATCTGTACATCGCGCAGAAGAGGCTGGACTCGCTGGCCGACTCCGCCGCGCTCGCCGGGGTGCACGGTTTTACGCTGTTGATCGATGACGCAGGGCCCAGCGCGGAGCTCACTGACGATGGCGTCTGGGATGAGGCTGAAGCGCTGTTGGCCGCGCTACCCGGCGACGCGACCCTGATCAGTGCCGATACACCCGATGGGACGTCGGCGCGGGTGACGGTCGCTGGGGTCTGGCATCCGCCGTTGCTGAGCCCTTTCGTGCCCGACGGAGTGCCGTTGGAGGCAACGGGTACCAGTCGCACCGCCGTGCAGTGACGGCGTATCTGTGCGTTCGATGCCGAATCGTTTCACTCCATGCTTGCGCAGTGACCGCCCGAGCGCCTACTGTGAGCGGGAAGCGCTTTCCCAGCGTTCCCCCGAACACCACTCGTCGAGAACGGACGAGGAAAGGACAACAATGTTCCGACCACGCGCCATCGCCACCGCGGCCATCGCCGCTGCATCCCTATTGGTGCTCGCCTCATGCAGCGCCCAGAGCGCCGAGCCGTCGAGTTCCTTCGACCCCGATGAGAAAGTCACGCTCGACTTCGCGTTTTGGGGCAATGACGACCGTGCGAGCCGCTATGACCAGCTGATCGAGCGGTTCAACGAGGAGTATCCGAACATCACGATCAATCCGACCTTCACCGACTACCCCAGCTACTGGGAGAAGCGACAGACCGAGGCCGCGAGCGGCAGTCTGCCAGACGTATTCCAGTTTTCTGACAGTTACCTGCGCCAGTATGCCGAAACCGGCAACCTGCTCGATCTCGAGGTCGTCAAGGACTATATCGACTTCTCGACCTTCGAAGACGCACTGCTGAGCACGGGTCGTCTAGGGGAGACGCAATATTCGCTGCCGACCGGCTTCAGCCTCTGGGCGAACTTCGTCAACGACGATCTGCTCGCCCAGGCCGGAATCGAGGCGCCAGAGGGCGGGCAGACCTACGACGAGTTCAACGAGTGGATGGCGGAGGTTACCGAGGCGACGGGCGGAATGCCTTTCGGCGGGACTGACTACACCCAGCGCATCCAGGTATTCGAGCTCCAGCTGCGCGCCGTGGGCAAGAACCTGTACACCGAGGACGGCGAACTCGGCTTCACTGAGCAGGAGCTCGCCGACTTCTGGAACTCCGGGGCTGACCTTCGCGATGGCATCGCAATTCCGCAGCAACAGCTCGAAGAGATCAGCCCGATCTCTGGGTTCGGTTCGACAAAGACTGCGAGCGAGATGAGTTGGAGCAACTTCTTAGGGGGATACCTGGCGGACTCGGGTGCTTCGTCGATTTCGATCGTCGCCCCGCCCGTCGATGATCCAGACGCCCGAGACCTGTACCGGCAGGGGGGTCTGCAGATTGCGATCTCTGCGACGACGGAGCACCCAGAAGCAGCGGCTCTCTTCCTCGACTACATCGTCAACAGCTCGGAAGCGGGGGAAATTTTCGGCACAACCCTCGGGTTCCCCGCATCGAGCAGCAAACTCGATGGTGCAACTCTGGAAGGCGCTGACAAGCAGGTCGCCGATTACATCGAGTCTGTGAAAGATCGCATTGGTGACGCTCCGCCGCCCGCTGTCGTCGGCTACGGCTCACTTGAGCAGAAATTCTGGGATCTCGGTAAAGAACTTGGTCTCGGGGTCAAGACGGTCGATGACGCCGTCAGTGAATTCTTCAGCGAGGCGCAGGTCATCCTGGGCTGAGCGGACCCGCAACGAGGGGTTCGAGCCGCCCGCGCACGCGGCGCTCGAACCCCTCACGTGCGTCTGCCCGGCACGAACACCGGGATCCACCGCAGGAAGCCGGCGGCTCCCGCCAGGGAGACGACGCCGATCGTCGCGGCAGCGACCGGAAGTGAGAAGAGCGCCGTCACAGCGGAGATCACCAGCGGCGCGACCGCGCCCCCGGCATCCGTCAGTGTCCGCCAGGAGCCCAGGAACGCGGCGGGGTCCTTCTTCGGGGCCACGTCGGCGCCGAGAGTGAGCAGGATGCCGCTGGAGAGGCCGTTGCCGATGCCGAGGACCGCGGCGAACGCTCCGAACCACAGCACGGCGTCGTTGGCGTCGTGCGTCATCGACAGTGCGAGGAAACCGGCGCCCATCAGTACCATTGCGGGCATCGCCGCCCAGAGTCGGCCGAAGCGATCCATCACCTGGCCGCTGGCGTAGAACAGGGTGAAGTCGATCGCCCCGGACACTCCGACGATGAGGGCGATCGTCGACGCGTCGAGGTCGAGAGAGATTCCCCACAGTGGCAGAAGCACCTGGCGAGCGCTGCGCACGGCCGACAGCGAGGCCGCGGCCAGTCCGAGCCGGCCCAGCACCGACCGCTGGCGCCACATCGTGCGCAGAACCCCTGTACGCACGATGGTCGGAATCGACCCCGTCACCGACTCTCCGGTGTTCTCCGGGTGCAGGATCGGTCCGGCATCCGTCTTCGGCTTCTCGGGGTCAGGGCCGAACAGCACCAGCGCGACCATCACGATCAGACAGATGAGAAAGAAGCAGAAAGCTGCAGTCTCCGAGGCGAAAAGCTGCAGGAGCCCAGCGGCGACGAACGGCCCAATGAAGACACCGAGACGGAAGCTGCCACCCAGCAGCGAGAGGGCGCGGGCGCGAAACATCTCAGGCACGCGTGTTGTCATGAACGCGTGCCGTGCGAGACCGAAGGCGGCAGCGCACACACCCAGCAGAAAAACCGAGGCCGCGAGCACTGCGGGGGAGGATGCCAGCACCATCGCCAATCCGGCGAGGATCGCGATGATTCCCGCGATCACCATGGTGAAGCGCTCACCTATGCGCGAGACCGCCCAGCCGGCAGGCAGATTGCCGCACAGCTGTCCGACGACGAGCGCCGAGGAGACGAGTGCGGCAAGGGTGATATCCGCACCCATCGACGATGCGACCACCGGGATCAGTGGGATCACCGCGCCTTCGCCCAACGAGAAGACGATGGTCGGCAGGTACACCATGGGCCCGAATCGATGGAGAACCCCGGATGCGCTGCTCACCACTGTGACTCTACTCGGCAGTCTCAGCGCCGAGTACCCGGCGGAGTCTACTGAGCAGAGTAGGCTGGACAGGCCATGCTCGAACTCGATCTTTCCGCCGACATCCAGGCCCTGCGACTCACCTACGGTGACATTCGTGAGGTGATCGATGTCGAGACGCTCCGAAGCGATATTGCTCGACTGAGTGAAGAAGCTGGCGCCCCCGACCTCTGGGACGACACCGAGAACGCGCAGAAGGTGACGAGCGCCCTGAGTCACCGCCAGGCGACTCTTGCCCGAATCGAGGGGATCGGCAACCGCCTCGACGACCTCGAGGTGCTCGTGGACCTCGCCAACGAGATGGGCGACGAGGATTCAGCCGTCGAGGCCCGAGCCGAGCTCGCTGCGCTCACAGAGATCATCAACCAGCTCGAGGTGCAGACTCTCCTCGACGGGGAGTACGACGAGCGCGCCGCGATCATCACGATCCGCTCCGGCGCAGGCGGGGATGACGCCACCGACTTCGCCGAAATGCTCATGCGCATGTACCTGCGCTGGGCCGAGCAGCACAAATACCCTGTGAAGGTCATGGACACCTCCTACGCGGAGGGCGCCGGCATCAAGTCGGCGACGTTCGAGATCGACGCTCCCTACGCCTTCGGCACGCTGTCGGTCGAAGCCGGCACCCACCGCCTCGCCCGAATCAGCCCGTTCGGCTCCGCCGACAAGCGCCAGACCTCCTTCGCTGCGGTCGAAGTCATCCCGCTCATGGAGGAGGCGACCGAGGTCGACATCCCTGAGGGCGACATCCGCGTTGACGTGTTCCGCTCCTCCGGGCCCGGCGGTCAGTCGGTCAACACCACCGACTCCGCCGTGCGGATCACGCACCTCCCGACCGGCATCGTCGTGTCGATGCAGAACGAGAAGTCGCAGATCCAGAATCGCGCCGCAGCCATGCGCGTGTTGCAGACCCGCCTGCTTCTGTTGCAGAAGGAGGAGGAGGCCGCGAAGAAGAAGGAGCTCGCCGGAACCATCACCGCGAGCTGGGGCGACCAGATGCGCTCCTACTTCCTCTACGGGCAGCAGCTGGTCAAAGACCTCCGCACCGGGCACGAGTCAGGCAACCCCGCAGCCGTCTTCGACGGCGACCTCGATGGCTTCATCTCGGCCGGCATCCGCTGGCGCAAGCGCAAAGACGAAGACTGATCCGCGTTCAGCCGGCGACGACGTCGTCTGAGATGCCCTTATGCAAGCACGGCTTGCGGGGTGTCGCTCGCGGGCAGGCGTGAGAGGCGGCTTAGGCTCGTAGCGCCATGATTCGGTTCGAGAACGTCACGAAACGCTATCGCGGGACCGCCAGGCCCGCACTGTCCGGCGTCGACTTCGAGGTGAAGCGGGGAGAGTTCGTCTTCCTCGTCGGAGCCTCGGGGTCGGGCAAGTCGTCGTGTCTGCGACTCATCCTCCGTGAGGATGTTCCCACCTCGGGCAGGGTCGCCGTGCTCGGCCGCGACCTCACCTCGCTCGCCAATCGCAAGGTGCCCTACTTCCGACGCCACATCGGCTCGGTGTTCCAAGACTTCCGTCTGCTCCCATCGAAGACGGTCTTCCAGAACGTGGCTTTCACGCTGCAGGTCACCGGATCCTCGCGTGGTTTCATTCAACAAGCGGTGCCGGAGGCGCTTGCGCTGGTCGGACTCGAGGGTAAGCAGAAGCGGATGCCGCATGAGCTGTCTGGCGGTGAGCAGCAGCGCGTCGCGATTGCGCGGGCACTGGTCAACCGACCCCAAGTGCTGCTCGCCGATGAGCCGACGGGCAACCTCGACCCCGCAACGTCCGTCGGCATCATGCAGTTGCTCGCCCGCATCAACGCAGGCGGAACGACCGTGCTCATGGCCACGCACGAGGCCGGGTTCGTCGACGCCATGCAGCGCCGAGTGATCGAGCTGCGCGACGGGGAGATGGTACGGGACGAGGTCCACGGAGGGTACGGAGACACGTCCAGCATCCCTCAGTTGGTCCCCGAGAGCACGCGAGGTGCCGCAGCCGTCGCTGCTCTCACCGCTGTACAAGAAGTCCATCGTGAAACCGCCGATCTGTCGGTCGTTCGGGCGGCTCTTGCTGAGGAACTGAGTGCGTCGAAACGTGCGAAGGCGGCGAAGTCGCCGAAATCGGTGACGCCAGCAACGGCATCCGATCTGCCCGAGACGCCAGAGATCCCCGTCGAGCCTGAGCCAACGCCCGATCCCGAGCTGTCTGCGCAGATCGGACCTCGCACGCATCCGATCGTGCTGCCCAAGGTCGACGTCGCAGAGCTCGGAGTCGCCGACCGGCTCGGGCTCTCTGACGAGGGTGAAGACGAAGTGGGGCCGACCTCATGAGAGTCGGCCTTCTCCTCGCCGAGGCACTAGGCGGCCTGCGGCGCAACATTTCGATGGTGATCTCCGTCGTGCTCGTCACTTTCGTTTCCCTGACTTTCGTCGGTGCGGCGATTCTTATGCAGGCGCAGATCGGCGCGATGCGCGCCTACTGGGCAGAGCGCGCCCAAGTAGTCGTGTCGATGTGCTCCTCCCTGTCGGAGTCGACGACCTGTGTCGACGGCGCGGCATCCGAGGAGCAGAAGGCGGCGGTGAGGACCACGCTCGACGGCGAAGCGCTCGCGCCGTTGATCTCGAACGTGCGCTTCGAGACCAAAGATGAGGCGTACGCCAACATTGTCGAGCAGCTCGGTGAGGACAAGGCGAGCCTGTTCACGGCGGATGAGATGTCGGAGAGCTTTTACGTGACGCTCAACGACCCCGCACAATCGCAGGTCCTCGTCGAAGCCTTCGCTGGGCAGACTGGCGTCGAGGAGGTCACCGACCAGCTGCAATACCTAGAGCCGCTGTTCTCGGCGCTCACCGTCGCAACGTATGTCGCCGTCGGAATCGCCGTGCTGATGCTCATCGCCGCGATCCTGCTGATCGCAACAACAATCAGGTTGTCGGCGTATGCCAGGCGTAAGGAGATCGGGATCATGCGGCTGGTTGGCGCGTCGAACCGTTTCATCCAGACGCCGTTCGTGCTCGAGGGCGTGTTCGCTGCCTTCCTCGGCTCGGCGCTCGCGAGCGCTGCTGTGGTCGCAGGGGTGCATTTCGGAGTGAACGGCTATCTGCGCGGTCGCGTGCCGTTCATCACGACCTGGGTGGGGATGGCCGAGGTGGCGGCGGTGGTGCCGGTGCTCATCGGCATCGGTGTCGTCCTCGCCGCTTTCTCAGCCGGCTTCGCGATTCGTCGATGGTTGCGCACCTGATCTTTGCTCGCTCCGCTCGCCCCGCCCCGCTCGCGCCCCGCTCGCGCCCCGCTCGCGCCCCGCTCGCG
>JASGEY010000082.1:0-17750 GCA_047605925.1 Microbacterium sp. | reverse complement strand
GGCGCAGACGCCGGCGCGTGCGCAGGTGCGGGCGCAGGTGCTGCGCAGGTGCTGGCGCAGGTGCGGGTGACGGCACCGGCACACCGGTACCGGTCGAGCAAGCCGCGATCGTGGGCGGCGACACGATCGACCCGGTGACCGCTGCCCAGTTGTTCGTCGACACCCCCGCGTTCCGTCGGGTCATCACCGACCCCATCCAGGGCATCACAGTCACCATGGACCGACGCACCTACCGGCCAACAACAGCACAACGCGACTGGTTGATCCTCACCCACGGCACCTGCTCTAGGGACGGATGCCACCGCCTCGCCGTCGACACCGACATCGACCACGACACCCCCTGGGCCACCGGCGGCACCACCGATCAGGAGAACCTCCGACCCCTGTGCCCCCGCGATCACACCCACAGGCACAGAACCCGCGCGAACTTCCACACCCGACCCGACCGCACCACCCAAGTCACCACCCCCACCGGACACACCACCCAACCAACCAACAGGTGGGAACCCGACAAACGACAACCCGACAGGCGCGAACCCGGAGGGTACGAACCCGACCGGTGCGAGCCCGACCGGTGCGAACCCGCGGAATGTGTCGACGCCGATCCCAGCATCAACACCGACGACGACACCCCCGCACCCTTCTGACACGCGCACCCGGCTGACGCGCGGCACGCATCGCCACACTCTTTCTCAGACACGCCGACAACCTGATTGCCCCGACGACATCAAACACCTCACTCAACGAAGCGAACCGGATCGTCCAACACGCCCCCGATCCCACCCAAAGCACTCCCGAAATCCCGGTCGTCGAGCGAGCGCCAGTCGCACCGCGCACCCAGGTCGCCCACGCACCCAGGTCGCCCGCGCACCCAGGTCGCACCGCGAGGGAGCACAGCGAGGGAGCACAGCGACCGAGACGAAACACGGAGACGAAACAATGAGCCCCCGAACTCTGCGTTTTGTCCGCGCATTTCCTTCCGCTGCGCTTGCGGGGCGACCACCGGCTTGCGGGGTGAAAGGAAGGAAATCGACTTAAGGACAGTCCCGGGCGCCGACGATAACCTCAAGACTCTTCGTGCGTTCGCGGGTCGCCTCCGAACAGTCGCCCGTCGGCGCGGCCAAGCGCGGTGATCGCCGCGACCTCGGCCGAATCAAGCACGATGGCTGCTGCGGCCAGGTTCGCTCTCAGGTGCTCAGCCGATGACGCCTTCGGGATCGCGACGGTCTCGCGTGCGACGTGCCACGCGAGCACGGTCTGCGCCGGGGTGATCCCGTGAGCTGCGGCGATCTGAGTGATCACCGGCTCGCTGAGGAGATCGGCACCCCTCGCGATCGGGCTCCACGCCTCGGTGATGATGCCCTTCTCACGGTGATAGGCCAGCTGCTCGACCTGCGGGAAGCGCGGGTGCACCTCGATTTGATTCACCACAGGTCGCACCCCGGTCTCGCGCTCGATGCGCTCCAGGTGCTCGGGGAGGAAGTTGGAGACGCCGATCTGGGCGACAAGGCCCCGCTCACGCGCGTCGATGAGCGACTGCCATGCTTGAACGTACTCGTCCTGATGAGGGTTGGGCCAGTGGATGAGGTGCAGGTCGATCGTGTCGACGCCGAGGCGAGCGCGACTCTCCTCAATACTGGTGCGTGCCTTCGCTGCGGGATGGTGGCGACCTGGAATCTTCGAGGTCACGATGATCTCCGCGCGGTCGACGTGGGATGCCGCGACACCGCGACCCACAGAACCCTCGTTCTCATAGTTGAACGCGGAGTCGACCAGCCGGTAGCCCGCGTCGATTGCAGTGGCGACGGCATCCGATCCGTCATCTCCCCGCAGGCCGTAAGTGCCGAGACCGATGGCGGGGAGCTGGAAACCATTGTGCGCAGTGAATCGAGTCATGCCTTCAGCGTACGCTGGGCCGATGCAGGTCGGATCAGAGCACGCTACGCCAGTGATGGCGCACGTAGCGACTAGGTTTGAAGAGTGAACGCCAGCCCGGAACACCAGCGCCTCCTGCTCGACGTCGCCGATCTCGATCGGCGCATCCTCCAGGCCGAGAATGCCCGCGCGAAACCTGCACAGGGCCCGCGGATCACCGAACTCGTCGCTCTTCGTCAGGAGCAGCTGCACGAGCTCACCATGCTTATCGGCATCCGTGACGATGTGCGCACCGAGCTGAGCCGACTGGAATCGGATGTCGCGCTCGTCGAGCAGCGTCGCGCGCGCGACGCCGAGCGCCTTGCTGCCGCGACGAACTCAAAAGAAGCACAAGCGCTTGAGCATGAGCTTGACAGCCTCACCAAGAGGCAGAGCGACCTCGAAGACACTGAACTGGACGCGATGGGGCGTCTGGAAGAGGCCGAGGCCGCCGTCGTCGCCCAGCAGGCTCTGCTCGACACCACCACGGAAGAAGGCACACGGCTCACGGCGCAGGCCAAAGCTGACGTGGCAGCGGCAGGCGAGCTCATCGGCCAGCTCTCCCGAGATCGGGAAGCGGTGACAGCCGGGCTTCCCGCCGATCTCCTCGCCGAGTACACCCGGCGGGCGGCCAACAACGCCGGTGCTGCGCTGCTCACTCGTGGCACGTGCGAGGGCTGCCGCATCGTGCTTCCCAGCACCGACCTCAACGTCATTCGCCGTGCCGCAGAGACTGATGTCGTGTCGTGCCCCGAATGCGGTTGCATCCTCGTGCGCACCGAGGAATCCGGCTTATGACGAGTTCGTCCGCCTGCGGTGGCACCAGTATCTGAGCGTCGCATCGCCCTCATCGATGCGGGTGTTGGCAGATGGGCGGCCGTAGAGCTCGACGAGAACGGTGAGGAGATCAGGCGAAACACGCTTCTCGTGGCCGATGTCCCCGGCTGGGTCATTCAGCAGGAGCAGGAGGGCCCGCTCAGATGGGTGATACGCAGCGCACGTGAAATCTACCCGCTCCTGCTCGGCGCGGGAGCCCGCCTGACGCGCACACACGACCTGCTCCTGTGCCACGTGATCCTGCGCGATACAGCATCCGTGTCCGTGCCGCTTCCTGCCTCAGAATCGTGGGTTCGCCGCGAAGTCAGTGCCGAAGAGCCTGCTCTCTTCGATGTCCTCGATGAACGGGCCGTCGCAGACCCCGTAGATGAGGTGCTCGATCAGTTCCGCGCGCAGCTCTCAGTGATCCGCGAATCCGCTGACGGCCGGCTGCAACTGCTGTGCGCTGCCGAGTCGGCGGGCGGGCTGATCGCGGAGGAGATGAGGGCGGCCGGGCTCCCGTGGGACGAACAGGAGCACGAGCAAATACTCACAGAGACGCTGGGAACCCGCCCGGTCGCTGGGGGACTACCGAGCCGCATGGTGGAACTCAGTGAGCGGGTCCGGGCAATTCTCGGGGATCCTGCCCTGCATCTGGACAGCCAGCCCAAACTACTGCGTGCCCTGCACCGCGCCGGTGTCCAAGTGGAATCAACGAGCAAGTGGGAGCTCGCGCAGTACGACCATCCAGTCGTCGAGCCGCTACTCGCTTACAAGAAGCTCTCGCGGCTTATGAGCGCGAACGGCTGGGCGTGGCTCGGTGAGTGGGTACGCGACGGCAGATTTCGCCCGGTGTACGTCCCCGGCGGGGTCGTCACCGGCCGATGGGCATCATCGGGCGGCGGCGCGCTGCAGATGCCTCGCGCACTGCGTCGTGCCGTGCGGGCAGACGAGGGGTGGCGCCTGATCGTCGCCGACGTTGCACAACTGGAACCACGGATGCTGGCCGCGATGGCCGCCGATCGAGCGATGGCGCGAGCCGCTCAGGGCCGAGACCTGTACGCGGGCGTGGTGGAAACCGGCGCGGTAGCGACCCGCGAAGAGGCCAAGTATGCCGTGCTCGGTGCCATGTATGGAGCCACGACCGGAGACGGTGGCCGCCTCGTCCCGCGCCTGCGCAAGGTGTACCCGCAGGCGATGGCGCTCGTCGACGAGGCCGCGCGAACCGGGGAGGACGGCGGAGTGGTGTCCACCTGGCTGGGGCGCTCATCTCCGCACCCTTCAGCGGCCTGGGAGCGCATGCAGGCCAGGGCGACGGATGCCGATGCTGAGCCCGCAGAGGTGAGCGCCGCTCGACGCCGGGCGCGTGAGTGGGGCCGATTCACCCGCAACTTCGTGGTTCAGGGCACAGCAGCGGAGTGGTCGCTGATCTGGCTTGCCGAGATCCGGCACCGATTGCAGGGATTCGGCGAGTCGACGGTGCCCGCACCGGCATCCGGGCCGTTCAGCCGGCATCCGCATCTCGCGTTCTTCCTGCATGACGAAGTCATCCTGCATGTTCCCGAAGAGCAGGCGGATGCCGCAGCCGCCGCCGTGCGAGAAGCGGCCTCTTCGGCGACGAGGCGTCTGTTCGGGGCCTTCCCGATCGACGTGCCCCTGGACCTACGCATCGCGGAGTCGGCGGAGAAGTAGCCCCCGGTAGAGTGGAGGGGTGAATGGGTCGGCTGGACGGCCGCGTTGCGGGAGACCGCACCGAGGAACGTCCGGGCTCCGCAGGGCAGGACGGTGGGTAACGCCCACCCGGAGCAATCCGCGAGACAGTGCCACAGAGAGTAGACCGCCCCGGCTTCGGCCGGAGTAAGGGTGAAAGGGTGGTGTAAGAGACCACCGGGGGCCGTGGTGACATGGCCTGCCAGGTAAACCTCGTCCGGAGCAAGGTCAGGCAGAGGACGTTGACGCGGCTCGCCGAGTCCTCGGGTAGACCGCTAGAGCGCCACGGCAACGTGTCGCCGAGAGAGATGGCCGTCGAAGGGGTGCATCACCCCGGAACAGAACCCGGCGTATAGGCCGACCCATTCACACGCCGGATGCCGCACCCCGGACTCTACATCACGGACGCTCGGTGTGCTGGTCTCAGTCGCCGGCGAGGGACGCTGCTCCGATGATGCCCGAGTTGTTGCGGTGGATTGCCGGGACGATCGGTGTCTTGAGGTCCAGCAAGGGAAGGAAGTCTCCAGCGTTCTTCGACACGCCGCCGCCGACGACGAACAGGTCGGGGCTGAACAGGAACTCGATGTGCGAGTAGAACGCCTGAAGGCGCTCCGCCCAGTCCTCCCAGCTGAGGTTCTCGCGGTCGCGCGCGGAGGTGGCTGCCCACTTTTCGACGGAGGAGAACTCCCTGAAGTTCAGGTGGCCAAGCTCTGAGTTCGGAATGAGCACGCCGTCGTAGAGCAGTGCCGAGCCGATGCCGGTGCCCAGTGTGGTCAACAGGGTGAGCCCCAGGACGTCTCTGGCGGCACCGTGGCGCGCCTCGGCAACCCCTGCAGCATCCGCGTCGTTGACGAACACAATGTTGCGGCCGAGTCCGTCGCGGAAGAAGCGCTCGGCATCGAAGCCGACCCATTCTTTCGACACGTTCGCTGCCGAGAGCGTCTTGCCGCGCTTCACGATCGCGGGGAACGCCACACCAAGCGGCAAGTTCGATTCCTGTACGTCCAGGGTTTTCAGCACCGACTGCACCGCCGTGAGTACGTCCTGTGGTGATGCACCCTCTGGGGTGGGGACTCGAACCCGGTGTGACGCCATCGTCCCGTGCTCGAGGTCGACGATGCCTGCCTTGATACCCGTGCCGCCGATGTCGACGCCGATTGCTTGTGCCATGACCGTTAGCTTAGCGACAGACACCGGCGCCACAGTAGGATCAAAGTCACGACGTCAAAAGGAGTTGCCCATGTCGACCGGTGAAGACAAGTACTGGTACAACTTAGCCACCGGGCAGGTCGAGTTCGGCATGATCTCGCCGTCGGTGGACCGCGTCGGGCCGTTCGACACCGAGGCTGAGGCGGCGAACGCCCCAGGGCTCCTTGCAGAGCGCTCGCGAGCATGGGCCGAAGAGGATGCCGCAGAAGACGCATCAACGGGCAGGGGCGTGGCATAGAACATGGACAAGCAGAGAGATTTCGTCCTCCGCACGATCGAGGAACGGGGCGTCAAGTTCGTCCGTCTGTGGTTCACCGACGTCATCGGCACGCTCAAGTCGGTGGCGATCGCTCCGGCAGAGGTCGAGGGTGCGTTCGCCGAGGGCATCGGCTTCGACGGCTCGGCGATCGAGGGACTCACCCGCAGCTACGAGTCCGATCTGCTCGCTCAGCCCGACCCTACGACCTTCCAGATCTTGCCCTGGCGAGGGGAGATCGACCCCACAGCGCGGATGTTCTGCGACATCACGACGCCAGACGGGCGCCCCGCGGTATCAGACCCCAGGCATGTCCTGAAGCGCACTCTCGCCAAAGCGGCGGATGCCGGGTTCACGTTCTACACGCATCCCGAGATCGAGTTCTATCTGCTGAAGTCGTCGACCTTCGGCCCTGAGGGTCCAGTGCCGGTCGACTCTGCCGGGTACTTCGACAATGTGCCTGGCGGTACGGCGCATGACTTCCGGCGCCGATCGGTGCGGATGCTGGAAGATCTCGGCATTTCGGTGGAGTTCAGCCACCACGAAGGCGGCCCCGGCCAGAACGAGATCGATCTGCGCTACGCGGACGCGTTGACCATGGCCGACAACGTGATGACGTTCCGCACCGTCATCAAAGAGGTGGCGATCGAGCAGGGCGTCTATGCGACGTTCATGCCGAAGCCGCTCAGCGGCCACCCCGGCAGTGGCATGCACACGCACATGTCGCTGTTCGAGGGGGAGCGCAACGCTTTCTACGAGGAGGGCGCGAAGTACCAGCTCTCCAAGACTGGTCGCCACTTCATCGCAGGTCTGCTCCGGCACGCAAACGAGATCGCGGCGGTCACGAACCAGTTCGTGAACTCGTACAAGCGACTGTGGGGTGGTGACGAGGCGCCGAGTTTCGTGACCTGGGGGCACAACAACCGCTCCGCTCTTGTGCGGGTGCCGATGTACAAGCCGAACAAGGGTGGGTCGACGCGTGTCGAGTACCGTGCCCTCGATTCGGCGGTGAACCCGTATCTCGCATACGCGCTCATGCTGGCCGCTGGCCTGAAAGGCATTGAGGAAGGCTACGAGCTTCCGCCAGAGGCCGAGGACAACGTGTGGTCACTCACCGATGCCGAACGCCGGGCCCTTGGATATTCGGCTCTTCCGGCGAGCCTCGATCACGCCCTGGAATACATGGAGAACTCCGAGCTCGTGGCCGAGACGCTTGGCGAGTCGGTCTTCAACTACGTGCTGCGCAACAAGCGCATGGAGTGGGAGGCCTACCGTGGGCAGGTCACCCCGCTGGAGCTGAAGAACAACCTCGAACTGCTCTGAGGCGCGCATGGCACGGTCGGACGATTCCGTCTCGCTCTCTGCGCTCGCCAGGCTCGGCTTTGCTGAGCTGAGCCTGGCGGCTGCTTCGCTCGATGAGCTTGCTACCCTGCTCGGCATGGAGCGCGTCCAGTTGCTCGACGGCGTCAGCGCTGCGGACCCGGATGCTGCAGTCGAAGGACTCGTCCGGGTAGCGCGGCGCGATCCTGAACAGGTCAAGGCGCTGTTCCGCGACTCGGCAGCGCGTCAGCGCGCCTGGCGTGTATTCGGAGCGTCGTCAGGACTTGCTGCATTCTTCTTCCGGCATCCGTCGGAGCTTGCGGTGCTCGCTCGAGGCATTCCCGCTCTGCCTACTGCCGAGGAGTTGCGCGAACGGATGCTCGATGCGGTCAACGCATCCGATGGGTTCGCGGCATCCGCTGGTGACACTGCACTCGTGGCGTTACGGGTGGCGTATCGCAGAGAGCTCGCCGGCATCGCCACGTTCGACGTCTGCCATGAGCACCCGGTGGAGATCGTCGGCGATGTTGCCGCAGCGTTGGCGGATATCGCCGGCGCAGCATTGGAGGCATCCCTCGCGGTCGCACGGACCCAGGTGCGCAAGGCTGTGAACGAAGCCGAGATCGCCACCACCCAATTGGCGATCATCGGCATGGGCAAGGCGGGCGCCCGCGAACTGAATTACGTGAGCGACGTCGACGTGATCTTCGTCGGCGGCACGGCCGATGAAGCTGTGGTGTCAGAGTCGCGCGCGATCGAGATCGCGACCCGACTCGCCAGGGAGACCATGCGAGGGCTCAGCGGCGTCGAGTCCGAGCCGCCACTCTGGGAAGTCGATGCGGCGCTGCGCCCGGAGGGCAAGCAGGGTGCACTGGTGCGCTCGCTCACCTCGCACCTGGCGTACTACGACCGCTGGGCGAAGAGCTGGGAGTTTCAGGCGCTGTTGAAGGCCCGAGCGATGGCGGGCGACGCGGAGCTCGGCGCCGCCTACATCGAGGCGGTGCAGCCCAAGGTGTGGTCGAGCGCAGCGCGGGAGAATTTCGTCGACAGCGTGCAGCGGATGCGCGAACGGGTCATGGAACACATCAACCCGGATGACGCGCCCTATCAGATCAAGCTCGGAGCCGGGGGCCTGCGCGACATCGAGTTCACCGTGCAACTGCTCCAGCTCGTGCATGGACTGACTGACCTCGGCATCCGTACCAGAGGCACGCTGGAGAGCATTGACGCTCTCGTTGAACGGGGGTACATCGGTCGGCCGGAGGCGGCGGCCTTCGCCGGGGACTACCGAACGCTGCGTCTCATGGAGCACCGCCTGCAGCTGCGAGAGCTCAGCCGCACGCACCTCATGCCGCGTTCACCCGCCGGCCTGCGCGTGCTGGCCCGCAGCACGGGGCTCGCCGACTCCGGCGAGGCTGTGTGGGAGCGCTGGGAGAGCGTGCGCCGTGAGGTGCGCGAGATCCACATCCGGCTTTTTTATCGCCCGCTGCTCTCGGCGGTCGCCGCTCTTCCTGAGGACGAGCGGACGCTTTCCGCCGAGCAAGCGCACGATCGCCTCGCCGCCATCGGCTTCCGTGACCCCACTGGCGCACTGCGGCACATCGGAGCCCTGACGAGCGGGCTCAGCCGCAAGGCAACAATTCAGCGTCACCTGATGCCCATTATGGTGCGGTGGTTTGCAGACGGCAGCGATCCGGACTACGCGCTGATCGCGTTTCGTCGTATCAGCGAGAGACTGGGCGACACCCCGTGGTTTCTGCGGATGCTGCGGGACTCGTCAGGGGCGGCCGAGAGCCTCACGCGGCTTCTTTCTTCTTCACGCTACGTGGGCGAGCTCATGGAGTGGATTCCCGAGTCCGTCGCCTGGCTTGACAGCACCGAACTCCTGCGCCCCCGACGTGGCGCGGCTATCGACGAGGAAGCGCGGGCGATACAGACCAGGCACGACAGCGTCGGCGATGCTCTGCGCGCCGTGCGTGCCCTGCGTCGCCGGGAGTTGCTGCGAACGGCCATGGGCGGGGTGCTTGACGTGCTGACGATCGAGGAGGTTGCGCTCTCTCTTACTGAGATCACCGATGCGACCATCCAGGCGGCGCTGCGCGCTGTGTACCGGGAGGTCGTTCCTGCCGATGACCAGGCTCTTGATTTCGCGGTGATCGGGATGGGTAGGTTCGGCGGGGCGGAGCTCGGATTCGGATCGGATGCCGACATCCTGTTCGTGTACGACGCGAATGGGATAGAACAGGAGCGAGCACACAAGCTCTCCCTGCAGATCGTTGCTGGGCTGCGTGAGCATCTCGCCGATAACCGTGTCCCGCTCGATCTCGACGCGGATTTGCGTCCGGAAGGTCGCAATGGCCCCGTCGTGCGCTCCATCGAGGCGTATGGGGAGTACTACCGGCGCTGGTCGCTGTCGTGGGAGGCTCAGGCTCTGCTGCGTGCCAGGGGCGTGGCAGGTAGCGCCAAGCTCATCGCCAAGTTCATGGATCTCGCTGACAGCATCCGGTATCCGCAATCGGTCGATGTGCAGGGTACCCGCGAGATCAAGCGGATCAAAGCGCGCGTCGAGGGGGAGAGGCTGCCACAGGGCACCGATCCACGGCGGCACTTGAAACTGGGCCCCGGTACGCTCAGCGATGTGGAATGGCTCGTTCAACTGCTTCAACTGCAGCACGCACATGAGGTCCCCGCGTTACGAACGACGTCGACGATCGCCGGACTCGAGGCCGCCGTTGCGGCCGAACTCATTCCTGCAGACTCCGCTGAGCTGTTGTGCACTGCGTGGCGGTTGTCGAGCAGGCTGCGCTCTGCGATCACTCTGTTCACAGGTCAGACCAGCGACATCCTGCCCACTGATCCGCGTCAACTCGACGCGATCGGGGTTCTGCTCGGCTACCCCGAGCGCTCTGCGCAGGTGCTTGAAGATCACTATCTGGGCGTAACACGGCGGGCCAGGAAGGCATTCGAGCAGTTGTTCTACGGGTAGCGGAGACTTGCCAGCTCGCGCCGCCTCTCTCCGGCTGTCATCATGACGATCGAGAAGCGCGGTGTGATCTGGAACCCCTCGAAGATCGACGAGGCGCAGCTGCGCTCCGCTGTGTCGTCGACGCTGTCCTGCGAGGTCCTCTGGTGGGCGACCAGTGAGGATGACCCAGGTCTCGGAATGGCTGCAGAGGCGGTTGAGGCGGGGTGCGAGATCGTCGTTGCCGTCGGTGGCGACGGCACAGTCAGAGCTGTGGCTGAGGCGCTGGCGCGTACCGGTGTCGCGCTCGGCATCGTGCCGAAAGGGACGGAAATCTCCTCGCGCGCAATCTTGGCGTGCCTCTCGATGACGCCGAGGCAGCACTCGAGCGCGTCCATGACGCCGAGCCACGGCACGGCGAGCTCGGGTGGCTCGCATACGTCGAAGCCATGGGGCGGCATCCGCCTGCTACCGGATGCCGAGATCGATGATGGCCAGCTGGATCTGCTTCTGATCAGCGCCGACGGTTCGCTGCAGTGGCTCGACACTGTGAAATCGGTGGTCTGGGACAACGGCATCCGCCGTCTGCTCGGGGGGAGAGACGGAAGCCGTCAGCACCGAACCCACGCAGCATGTCGCCGGGCGGCGAATCACGGTGTCGCTTGCGTCGCCTCAGCAATGCGAAGTCGATGGCGAGGAGATGGGTGAGGTCGACGAGTTCACAGTGACGGTGGACGTGGGCGCGATCATCGCGCGATAACAGCGGGCGGCGTGGTCTTACGGTCCTGAGCGGGGAAGAGCACCTTCTGCACGACGATGATGATGCTCGCTGCAACCGGCACCGCGACGAGCGCTCCAGGGATCGCGCCGAGTGCTCCGCCGGCGACTGCGGCGATGACCACCAGGGAGCCGGGTACTGCGACCGCTTTGTTCATGATGCGCGGAGAGAGGACATATGCCTCAACCTGCATGTACACCAGGTAATACACGATCGCGATCAGTGCAGTGACCGGGCTCACGATCAGACAAAGGAGCGAGTTCACGATCGATGCCGAAAGAGTTCCGACGAGCGGGATCATCGAGCCGATAAAGGCGATCAATGCGAGAAGGGCTGGCATGGGGGCGCCGATGATCAACAGCATGATCAGGCTCAGCACGCCATTGATGAGGGCGAGGCTCACCTGGCCGATGACGTAGCGACCGACAGCTCCGGAGACGTCTTCGACGATGGTGCTGAACGTGTCACGCTGATACGCCGGCACGAAGCGCGCAGCGAGCTGCTTCATGCTGCTGAGGGACGCCATGAAGTAGAGCGTGAGAATGAGCACGATCGTCACGCCTGTGAACCCGCCAGCGATACCGGAACCGACCGCGAGCACCCCGCCGCTGATGTTCAGCAGGTTGGTGGGGTCCTTCACGAACTCGAGGGCGGATGCCGCAGCATCCTCGAAATTTTCGCCGAACTGTGCGATGAGATTCCGATACCAGTCGGAGCTGCGGATCTCGGTCACGATCTGTGGCCCGTTGTCGATGAGAATGGTGACCTGGGTCACCAGGATCGGCACGATGGCGAGGATGATGCCGGCGAAGAGAAGGAGCACGGCCGCGACGACGATCGCAACAGCGCCCGGCCGAGGCAACGAGAACTTGCGCTCGAGGAAAGACACGATCGGATCGAGGCCGAGTGCTAGGAACACCGCGAAGCCGATGTAGACGAGCACGGTGGAGAGCTGGCCGACGATGTCTCCCAGCATCACGGCGACGAGGACGCCGAGTGCGCCAAGCAGACCGAACACGAACGGGTTGATGCGGGCGATCGCTGCCGCGGCTGACATCTGGCGCCCAGTGCGGATGCTGGAGTCGACACGCGCTGTCGGTTCGTCCGCGTGTGTCGCGCTCTTGTCGATCATTCGTCTGCGTCGCATTGGTTCCCCTAGATTCCAGGCTCGGACGTATCAGTGGAGCACGTCTGAGTGCATGGGGTCAAGTCTTCCCGCGTCAGTTCACACGCGCGATCCAATTCGGTGTACGCGGCAGGGTGGTTCCCAGCGGCGTCTCCCTGCCGAGGTCGACGTCGGTAAACCATACACTGAGCCCCAGGCAGGAACTGCTGCCTGGGGCTCAGTGAATTGCTGGGCTCGGAGACCGGGAGTGCGGTCCCTAAGACTCCTCGAAATCAGACGCCGTAGTACAGCTCGTACTCGAACGGGTGCGGACGCTGCGCGATGGGCAGGATCTCGTTCTCGTACTTGTAGGAGATCCAGGTTTCGATGAGTTCCTCGGTGAAGACCCCGCCTTCAAGCAAGAACGCGTGGTCGTTGCGCAGAGCCTCGAGAGAGTCGAGCAGCGAGTTCGGAACCTGAGGAATGTCCTTGGCCTCCTCGGGGGGAAGCTCGTAGAGGTCCTTGTCGACGGGCTCGTGCGGCTCGATGCGGTTCTTGATGCCGTCGAGGCCCGCCATGAGCTGTGCGGCGAAAGCGAGGTACGGGTTGCCCGAAGCATCCGGAGCGCGGAACTCGATACGCTTCGCCTTCGGGTTCGAACCCGTGATCGGAATGCGGATCGCGGCAGAGCGGTTGCCGGCCGAGTAGACCAGGTTGACCGGAGCCTCGAAGCCCTTGACCAGGCGGTGGTAGCTGTTCAGCGTCGGGTTCGTGAACGCGAGGACGGCCGGCGCGTGAGCGAGGATGCCGCCGATGTACCAGCGTGCGATGTCGCTGAGCTGGCCGTAGCCTGCCTCATCGTAGAACAGCGGCTTGCCGTCGTTCCACAGCGACTGGTGCGTGTGCATGCCAGAGCCGTTGTCGCCGAACAGCGGCTTCGGCATGAAGGTGGCCGTCTTGCCCCACAGGTCGGCGGTGTTCTTGACGATGTACTTGAACTTCAGGATGTCGTCGGCCGCGTGCACCATGGTGTCGAAGCGGTAGTTGATCTCCTGCTGTCCCGCAGTGCCCACCTCGTGGTGCGAACGCTCGAGAATGAAACCGGCGTCGATGAGCTTCAGCGTGATGTCATCGCGCAGGTCTGCTGTCTTGTCGACGGGGGAGACGGGGAAGTAGCCACCCTTGTACGGGGTCTTGTTGCCGAGGTTTCCGCCCTCTTCCTCGCGACCGGTGTTCCACGCGGCCTCTTCGGAGTCGACCTTGTAGAAGCTCTCCCCGGCGGTCACCGAGTAACGAACCTCGTCGAAGATGTAGAACTCTGCCTCGGGAGCGAAGTAGGCGGTGTCGGCGATGCCGGTGGATGCGAGGTACTTCTCGGCGTTCTTGGCGACCTGGCGCGGGTCCTTCGAGTAGATCTCGCCGGTGCGCGGGTTGTAGATGTCGAAGACCATCACGAGGGTGCTCGCCTCGCGGAACGGATCGATGTAGGCGGTGGTGACATCAGGAATCAGCTGCATGTCCGACTCGTGGATGCTGGCGAAGCCTCGGATCGAGGAGCCATCGAACAGCTGCCCGTTGACGAAGAAGTCCTCGTCGACGGTCGATGCCGGGATGTTGAAGTGCTGCTGCACACCGGGGAGATCGGTGAACCGGATGTCAAGGAACTTGACGTCGTTCTCCTTGATGTAGCTCAGAACTTCGGACGAATCTTTGAACATGTACGACTCCTGTAAGACGGATCGAAGGCTTCGGGGCCTTCGTGAACAGTACGTGCGGGGGATTACCCGCGAGTGTCCGCTTTGTTTCGGGCGTGTTACGCGCCGGTAGGCTTGACGGATGACGGATGCTGCGAACTCCTACCCAGGCGAACGACTCGGGCTTCCCGCAGTAGGACCGGGGAGCGTTGCGAGGCCGGGGCGCCGCATCGGTGCTCTATTGATCGACTATTTCGCCGCGACGATCATCGCTACCGGCTTCTTCGGATATGACCAGTTCGCACTGCCCTCGGAGGCAGGTCTCACGCTCTTCACGCCAATGCTCGTGTTCGCGATACTGCAGATTCTGTTCATCCCGACTGCTGGCGGCAGCCCGGGGCATCGCATCCTCGGAATGCGCGTCGTCGCCTTCTCGGGGCCAGGCTGGGTGGGCCTGTGGCGCCCGATTGTTCGGACGCTGCTTCTCCTGCTCGTGATCCCGGCGGTGGTATGGGATGCCGATCAGCGAGGACTGCACGACAAGGCCGCGGGGCTGGTCCTGATCCGCGGGTGAGACGTTTCGTCTCGGTCGCTGTGCTGCCTCGCGGGGCTACCGGTGGAGGCGAGGGACACCTAGTTCTTGCCACGATTGCGGCGACGCGCTTCGCGCGGGGCCTTGCCTCCGACAAAAGAGCGCGCCGGATCCACGACGTAGCCCTGGCGCAGAGCCTCGCGTCCGATCAGCATCCGAAATCCCATCTCGTCACGATTGCTCAGCGTGACTTCGGCGAGTACCTCGCGATCGCACAGACGGATCAGCAACTCGACGACAAATCGCTGCTGCGCGTGTCCCGAAGAGCTGCGCACCGCGCGGCGATCGCGCACGGGGCACTCGACATCGACGGCATCTTCGTGACTGTCCTGCCAGGGATTCACCCTGAACCGCACCCAGTCCTCGCCGTCGCGATCGAACTCGTGAATATCGAATGCGTGCAGCGAGGAGGTGCGCGCGCCGGTGTCGATCTTGGCCTTCAGCCAATCGACCCCGAGATCAGGCAGGCTCACCCATTCTCGCCACCCGATAAGAGTGTTTGAATGGGATGTCATACTCACCCGTACATCCTGGCAGGAAATCTCCGTGAAGATCGCAGTGCTCTCTCGTGCGCCTCAGTCGTACTCCACCCAGCGACTCCGAGCCGCTGCGCTGCAGCGGGGTCACAACGTCAAGGTGCTGAACACCCTGCGCTTCGCCATCGACCTCACAGCAGACCAGCCTGATCTGCACTACCGGGGACGCCAACTCAGCGACTACGACGCGATCCTTCCCCGGATCGGCAACTCGATCACCTATTTCGGAACGGCCGTTGTGCGCCAGTTCGAGCAGATGGATGTTTACACCCCGAACACCGCAAATGGCATATCCAGCGCCAGGGACAAGCTGCGTGCGAATCAGATTCTTTCACGTCACAACATTGCGATGCCGCCGACCGCGTTCGTTCGCAACCGAGCCGATGTGCGTCCGGCGATCGAGCGGGTAGGCGGCGCGCCCGTCGTGATCAAACTGCTTGAGGGAACCCAGGGCATCGGGGTTATTCTCGCCCCCCAGGTGAAAGTCGCCGAGGCGATCATCGAGACCCTCCATTCGACCAAGCAGAACGTCTTGATTCAGAAGTTCATCGCAGAGAGCCGGGGGCGCGACATTCGCGCGCTCGTCGTCGGTGATCGCGTAGTAGCGGCGATGCGCCGCTCGGCTGCGGGTGATGAGTTCCGCTCCAACGTTCACCGGGGAGGATCGGTCGAAGCGGTCACGCTCGACCCCCTGTACGAGCAGACGGCGGTGCGCGCCGCGCAGATCATGGGACTCCGCGTTGCCGGTGTCGACATGCTCGAGGGCGAGGACGGCCCCCTGGTGATGGAGGTCAACTCTTCGCCGGGATTGCAGGGCATCGAGCAGGCCACAGGCCTCGACGTCGCCGGTGCCATCATCGACTTCATCGCCAACCAGGTGAACTTCCCCGAGATCGATGTGCGTCAGCGCCTGAGCGTGTCGACCGGTTACGGGGTGGCCGAGTTGGTGATCCACGCCGGCGCCGAGCAGGTGGGTAAGCAGCTCGGCGAACTGGGTTTGTGGGACCGCGACATCACGGTGCTCACGCTGCACCGCGGGGTCACAGTCATCCCCAATCCTCGAAAGCACGTCGTGCTGCAGGACGAGGACCGGTTGCTCTGCTTCGGAAAACTCGACGAGATGCGGTCGATGATCCCCGAACGGCGAAGGCGCCGCGCCAAGGTACGCCGCCTCCCCAAGGAGTTCCTCGCCGACTGACCGCGAAGGGTCAGTGCGGGGTCACTGCTGGGTCAACGCGGGCGCTGAGCGCGCACCTTCGTCGGGTCGATTCCCTTGGGAATGGGCAGGGACGACAGCGACTGCGACACCGAGTCGATGCGGCGGATGACAGCGGCCATCGTCGGCTTGTCGATCGCCTTCGGAAGCTTCTTGATGGTCTTGGCGAGGTCGGCGATAGCGACATCATCCTCGCCGTGGCCCACGTACAGGACGGTCACTGGCACGCCGTGTGCGACCTTCGTCGCCTTGTTGCGCTCATCGTTGACCAGGCGTGTGACGCGGCCGCGCGCGCCTTCGCCGACGACGACGATGCCCCCTCGTCCGACGGCCCGGTAGACGGCATCCTGTGTTTTCGGGTTGATGCCGACGGGCGTGTCGGATGCCTGCCAGTTACGGCCGAGAGTCGTGCTGAGAATGTGTCCGGCGGCTCCAGGCATCCCATCGATTTTCTGATACATCGCCGTCGTCGACAGGCGGGTCATCAAGAACAGTGCGCCGAGGATGCCGAGCATGAGGCCGGAGGCGCCCCACATGATCATCGACCACACGTTCCCTGGCGACAGCAATGCTCCGACGAGCATGCCGATCAGTACGCCGCCCAAGAGTACGGCGATCTGCGCCCAGGGGAGCCAACGGTAGACCTCTCGGGTGAACGTGAAGAGGGACTTGATCTGGGAGAAGAACCCAGGACGCTTCTCAGGTTCAGACGCACGGTTTGCCATGCATCCCAGCCTACCGAGTCCGATGTGCCTGCGATGAGTCGTTCGCGCCCGGCGGATTGTCAGGGAGGGCCGTGCCCACTCTTTCTGCACATTCGGCGGTAGGCGGAAACCTATTCACAATCGCTCTCGATCGCTCTCCGGCGGTTTCTCAATGCGCTGTGATGGGTGCATGGGCACGACATCGACAGAAGCCACGACCACGGGACTGGTACCGGGGGCGCACCGGGTCATCCGCGTGCTCGCGCCTGGGGACGGGCCGTTCTGTGGATCCCTTGTCGGCTCAGGCGACGGGGTTGCTGTGATGATGGATGCTGACGACATGCAGGACTGGGCAGGCTGGTCGTATGCGGGGTCAGAGCATGTCGTAGGCCCCGTCGACCTGGTTCGCCGAGCTGACGGGCACTCAGTACTGCTGCCGTGGTGTACGTCGACCGTCGACGCGTTCCTCGGCAGGCGCGAGGCGAACGGAGCACCGCTCACAGCCGGGGAGGTGAGCACCCTCGTGGTGAGCCTGCTCAGGGGTGTCGGCGAAGTCGCCGGCGGTGATGCCGGGCGGTGGTGGCTGACCGACGGCGGGCGACCCGTGTTCGTCATCGGTGAGGGAGAGGACGTCCGCGACGCGGCCGCGTCTCTCATCGATCGGATGCGGTTGGCGGGAGGCGATCGGATGCTGGGGCGCCTGCTCGCCGAGGTGCACGACGGGCTGGCCGAGGGGAAAGGCCGCCCGCGGATGCCTCCGGTTCAGCTTGAGCGGTGGGAGGCCGCATTGTTCGAGCTCGCCGCGCCGCGGGCCCTCGACACATCGCTGCACGTTTCGGATACTGTGCGCGGTATCGAGACGCTCCGTGGCGGATCGCTGGCGCCGCCGACACGGCGTGCCGCGCGCCGCTCTCCGGGGGCGACGCGGTCGCGGACGC
>JASGEY010000081.1:0-29594 GCA_047605925.1 Microbacterium sp. | reverse complement strand
GGAACTTGACCCCGGATCTTGGACATGCTGATTCCAGCACGACGCTGGGGAAGCGAGAATCTAAGGGATGGGTAGAAAGAACTACACGGACGAGTTCCGTCAGCGGGCGGTGGACTTGTACGAGTCCACGCCGGGCGCGACGCTCGAGGCGATCGCAGGTGACCTCGGGATCTCCCGGGGCGCGTTGAAGGAGTGGGTTGGCAAGTTGGGCTCCGGGGGCGCGACGGACGGCCCGACACCGCTGGTGGCCGGGGCGCGGCCGGAGTCGCAGGCCGCGCGGATCGTGCGGTTGGAGGCCGAGCTCGCCGCGGAGAAGGGCGAGCGGACCAAGCTCGAGACGGAGCGGGACATTCTCCGTCAGGCGGCGAAGTATTTCGCCGGGGAGACGAGCTGGTGAACCGCTTCCAGTTCGTCGAGGACCACAAGGACGCCTACGGCGTGAAGCGGTTGTGTGAGGTCATCGAGATCGCGAGGTCGTCGTTCTACGCGTGGCTGGCCGCCGCGCCCGGGCGGGCGGCCAGAGCCGCGGCGGATCAGGCCCTGGCTGCGCGGATCCGCCGGGTGCAGGACCCTGAACAGGGCGGCGATCGCGCCTACGGGGCACCACGTGTGACAGCCGACCTGAACGAGGGCGTTGCCGTGGCCGAACGGGTGAACCATAAGCGGGTCGCGCGGGTGATGCGTGAGCACCAGCTCGCGGGGATCCGGTTGCGTCGCCGTGTGAAGACGACGATCCCGGACCAGTCCGGGCGCCGGTTCCCCGACCTCATCGAACGCGACTTCTCCGTCGGGGAGCCCGGTCGCCGCTACGTGGGCGACATCACCTACCTGCCGATCGCGGATGGCTCGAACCTCTACCTCGCCACCTGCATCGACCTGGGCTCCCGCAAGCTCGCTGGCTGGCAGATCGCCGACCACATGCGCGTAGGGCTCGTCGAGGATGCTCTCCGCACCGCGGCGCGTGAGCGGGGATCCCTGGCCGGCGCCGTGTTCCATTCGGACCATGGCAGCGTCTACACCTCGAAGACCTACGTCAAGCTCTGCAAGCGGCTGAAGGTCATCCAGTCCATGGGTGCGGTCGGGTCGAGTGCCGATAATTCACTCGCGGAAAGCTTCAACGCCGCGCTGAAACGCGAACTCCTCGAGGGCCGTCCGGCGTTCCCCGACCAGGGCACCGCCTACCGAGCGGTGTTCCGGTGGGTGAACCGCTACAACACTCGAAGGCGCCACTGCGCGATCGGCAACATCAGCCCGAATGCCTACGAAGCCGCGCTCTCCGCTACGATCGCGGAAGCGGCATAACCGAACCGACACCGTGTCCACCATCAAGGGTCAAGGCCCCCGAATCTGGCGCTTCGGATATTGGCGGGATCGGTTCCCTCGTGAAGCATTTTCAGCGGGGCTTCCTGCGGGGCGGTGCACGTATCAAAGACCGCTCAATAGCGGCTCTTCACAATCGAGCGTGTGGTTGTGGCCTGAACCCGCCGGTCTTGAGGAGACTTCGAGCGACACATTGACGCGGGCTATCTATCGCGGGCACGCCTGCGACCCCCGGATCCACGGCATTGCCGAGACTGCCGACGAGGGCGACGACCCCGAACCGGCAGTTGACGTCGCTCCCGTTGTGCCGGCGTCGTGCGGCATTTCAACCGATCCCTGAGTGTCGGGAGTCGATGGATGCACCAGTCCAGAGCAGGTTCCCGCTCAGGCGCACTGGTTACGCTGGACGCGTGAGTACACGTGACTTCCCAGAGCAGATCGGTGACCGGCCGAGGATTGGTCGTCCGGCGAACAGCGCACTTCTTGCTCAAGGCATCACAACCCTTGTCGATGTTGCTGGTTTCGGCAAGAAACAGCTGCTCGCTCTGCACGGTGTCGGGCCGAAGGCGATCCATATTCTCTCTAAGGCCCTCGATGAACGTGGTTTAACGTGGGGCGACGAGTGACTCAGTGAGTTCGCAGCCGGAAGATCAGTTCAGCGATCGACGATCTGGTCGAACATCGCGATCAGCGACGAGTTGTCCCGGCGTTCAGCGGCGCGTCGTGACGCGGCATCGTTCACCCCTCCGCTGATACATGTCCAATCGAGTGTGCGCCCAGCGGCGCCGGCGATGCTATTCCAGAACGCGCGCTGGGTGCGACCGTTGCCCTCGCGGAACGGGTGGATGTAGTTGAGTTGGTCGTAGTGGTGGGCCAGACGCTCGATGAACCGTTCTCGATTCATGCCCTTCAGGTGATCGTCCTCGGCGAGCTCGACGAAGCTGAAATGCGCGCACCGCTCGATCATCGAGACCGGCACGAAGTACGTGCCTCCGTCGACATTCTTGCGGATGTCGACGGTGCGCAACTCCCCGGCCCAGCCGTAGATCGGCGTAAGTAGGGTGCGGTGGATAGCTCGCAGTTCGCTCAGATCGCGAGTCGGCTTCGGCGGATGCGCCAGAAGCCGCAGTTCTCGGATCGGTACGAGGTCGGATTCGATAGTGTCGAGCTCAGCCTGCGTCTGCGCGCCGACGAGATTCCTGAGGATGCCGGTCGCGGAATCGACGTAGGGATCGACGAAGTCACTCAAGCCCGTACCGCGATCGCACGCGGGCCTCGAGCTGGTCGAGGTCGATCTCGCCCGCGACGTAATCGGCAGTGTCGGCTCGGGTCGCTTCAGTCATCGGCAGCCCCTCCATCTCGCCGCTGTGGATCGCGGAGACGACCGCCTTTTCACGCTCAGCACGCACGGCCTCAGTGATCATCTTCAGCGACATTGCCGCCTCCCAAGGGATCGAAGGTGCCATCCATTCTAGCGGTGCCGACCCGGCTACGACCGACCCCGAGCCAGGCATCCAGCAGGGCCTGCCGCAGCGGCGCCCCGCGCTCGGCGAAGCCGCGCTGACGCCGAACATACTCGGCCTTGCCCTCTGCTGTCTCGATCCGCACAGGCACGACGCCCCAGGCCGTGAGGTCGTAGGGCGCGGCCTCCATGTCGAGCAGCCTGATGTCACGAGCAAGCTCGAACGCGTCAAGCAGCAGCTCACCTGGCACGAGCGGTCCCAGCTTCATCGCCCACTTGTACAGATCCATGCCGGCATGCAGGCAACCTGGTTGCTCGAAGGCGGGCTGCTCGTCACGCGTGAGCGGCGTGCGATTGCGGTGCACAGCCTCGGACGTGAAGAACCGGAACGCGTCGAAGTGCGTGCAGCGAAGCTCGTGGCTCTCGACCACGGCATCGGTCCCGGCCCGCCCCAGGCGAAGGGGCGCCGGATGCCGGTGCTCGTCCTGTCGGTACACCATCGCCCATTCATGCAACCCGAAGCACCCGAACTGACCGGGGCGCGAAGCGGTGCGCCGCAGCATCCGCTCGATCAACGCCGCAAGCTCGGGCTTGTCCGTCACAAACGCGGCGGCGTCGGGGGTGACGTCGTCGCCGTCGCTGCGATACCAGCGCCATCCGACGCGCTCCGGCGCTTCCTGCAGGGTGACCCCTGTTCCGGGATGCCACCGGCGAAGTTGCGTGGGTTTATAGGCGTAGTACGTGAAGAGGAAGTCCCACACCGGATGCTTCTCGCCCCGAGATTTGCGCGCGCGGTGCTCGGCGGTGAGAGCATCCGCTCTGTCCTGGTGAGCCTGCTCGCGAGCCGTCCACTCCGACCGGGTGAGAGTCATCTCAGTGCAAGATGCCGGCTTCGCCGAGCAGATCGCGCAACCCTGCGCCGTCCTCGGCGCTCACCCAGGGGACAACAGGCGCGGAATGCGCCTCTTTGCTCGGGCGGCGTCCGGCGAGGACCGCCTCAGCGGGCAGCAACCGGCGGATAGCAACGCCAGCGACCGAAGACGGATGCTCGCGCATGAACTCCGAGTAGATCGACTCATCGTGCTGACCGTCGTCGCCGAGCAGCAACCACTTCACATTCGGGAACTCTGCGGCAAGGCGACGCAGGTTACTGAGTTTGTGCTCGCGTCCGCTGCGGAACCAGCGGTCGTGCGTAGGCCCCCAGTCGGTGAGCAGCATTGCCCCCGCCGGGAACAGGTGACGACCGAGGAAGCGCTTCAGCGTCGGAGCGATATTCCAGGCACCGGTTGACAGGTACACCATCGGAGCTCCCGGATGCTCGCGCAGCAGTTGATCGATGAGAACCGCCATGCCGGGGACGGGCAGACGCGCGTGCTCGTCGACGACGAAGGAGTTCCAGGCCGCGACGAACGGACGGGGGAGTGCGGTGACCATCACGGTGTCGTCGACGTCGCTGACAACCCCGAAGGTCGTGCCATCGGCCACGATGAATGCCGTCGCCTCCACGGGCTCTTGCCCTTCGACAGAGACGGTGAAACTCTGCCACCCCGGCGCTAGGTCTGCATCGATCACGGCGTCGATCACACCGCCACGGTCGGCGATGACGTCGTAGGCGCTTTCGCCAATGCGCACCGACACCTTCGCGAAGCTCACGGGGATTCCGACGAAGCTGCGCCAGCCGCGCACGATCGCAAGCTCTCCCGTCTTGGTGTGCCGCTGCGGTGGCACGATGAGCACGCGACCGACCACGCGCACCCAGCCTGGTCCGCCGTACCCGGGGAAGGGCACGATTGTCGCCGTGCGCCCACGACGGCGTGCGCGACCTTCCCGCCACACGTGGAGGCGGTGCTCGAGGCGGGCGAACCAGTGAATCCTAGGGGCCGGAGAGTGCGAGGCCATTACTTCAGTCTTTCACGCCAGGGCCGCTGTTCGAATCGTCCCGATCCAGATGACGTCGCTCCATCCTGGTGAGGAGCTTCTTAGTCAGCACGACGAGCAGCAGGAACACGACGATCGCACCGACGAAGAGGTAGCCGGCGAAGTGCACCCGTTCCTTGAGATGTTCATAACTTCCGGCCATGAGGGAAGTGATGCTGACGTACGCCGTCGCCCACAGCAGGCACGCCGGAGCAGTCCAGGCCAGGAAGCGCCTGTACGAGTAGTGGCTCATGCCGACCGTCAGCGGCACGAGTGAGTGCAGCACCGGCAGGAATCGAGACAGGAAGATGGCGATCCCACCGCGGCGTGCCAGATAGCGTTCAGCCCTGACCCAGTTCTCCTCGCCGACGCGGCGCCCCACCCAGGACGCGCGAATATGCGGGCCGATGAAGCGACCGAGGGTGAACCCGATGCTTTCGCCGATCAAGGCACCGATCACCACGGCGACGACCATCGCAATCGCCTGCGGCGGGCTGGTGATGCCGATCGAGGCGACGATGACGACCGTGTCACCGGGGAAGACGAGACCGATGAGGATGCTCGTCTCCAGCATGACCGCGAGGCCGGCGATGAGCGTGCGCGTAGTCGGATCGACTGATCGCAGGAACTCGATCAACCACGCCACGAAGTCATCCACACGATGAGAATATGCCGGGCAGCGCGATCTAGGCTGGAATGGTGCCCGAACGACTGACCGCCCGCCTTGTGAATGGGCGGATCGACCCGGTCGCCCTCTTCGTCGCGGCGGCTGCGGTATCGCCCGACGTCTTCTGGCTCGACTCCGGCTCAGGAGCCAACGAGGGATGGAGCTTCATCGGCACAGGCAACGCCGGCGCGCGCCCGGATCAGGTGCGCATCGACGTGAGCCAGAGCACCGGGATCCCGTTCTCCGGTGGATGGGTGGGCTGGTGCGATTACGAGAGTGGCGCCCGAACTGCGGGAGCCCCCGTCGCAGAAGCGGAGAGCGCGGACTGGCTGCGTGTGACCCGGATCGCCGCGTTCGACAACACGACCGGAGAGACGTGGGCGCTCGCCGCAGGCGACGAGATCGACGAATGGGCATCGTTCATCTGCGCGCCGCGGGGCGCAGCATCCGCTCGTCCTTCTGAGCCTGGCGCGCGAGACGCTATCGCCCGGCACACGCCAGGTGAGTACGCCGATCTCGTCGAACAGTGCCGTGCGCTCATCCGCGCCGGCATCGCCTACCAGTTGTGTCTGACGACGCAGTTCACGGTTCCAGGAGCGCACGACGCCATCGCGACCTACCTGCGGCTGCGAGCGGCCACAGGTGCCCACCACGGCGGCTTCGTGAGGATAGGCGAACGAGCGCTCCTCAGCGCGAGCCCCGAGCAGTTCCTCCACGTGGAGAACGGGGTGATCCGCACACGGCCCATCAAAGGGACTCGTCCGCGCGGCAAGGACAGCGAAGCGGATGCTGCGCTCGCCGCAGAGCTGCAAGCCGATCCGAAAGAACGCGCCGAGAACGTCATGATCGTCGATCTCATGCGCAACGACCTGTCGCGGGTGTGCGAGCCGGGATCGATCAGGGTGGATCAGCTGTGGGCCGTTGAGAGCTACCCCACTGTGCACCAATTGGTCAGCACGGTGAGCGGTACCGCCGCCGAGGGGACGACGGTGGGGATGCTGCTCGAAGCGACCTTCCCCGCAGGGAGCATGACCGGGGCGCCGAAGCTGTCGGCCATGACCCAGCTGCATGCGCTCGAGGGCGACGCACGCGGCATCTACGCCGGATGCTTCGGCTACGTCGGCGACAACGGGGCGGTCGATCTCGCAATGGTGATCCGAAGTATCGTGATCGAGCCTGATCACGCCGCGGTGGGTGCGGGCGGTGGTATCACCTGGCGATCGGTCGCAGCATCCGAAGTCGCCGAAGTCGCCACCAAGGCTCGCGCGCCGCTCGCAGCCCTCGCGGCGAGAATCCCCGCCCTCTGGTGTTCGGATATCCTGAATTGATCCCGTTCTTGCTGCAGATTGGTTGTGCGTTCGTTGTCTGAAACCTCCTCCACCGCCCCCGCCGAAGACGAGATGTCCTCGGCGCACGACATTCAGGCCAAGTGGCAGAAGTACTGGGCGGACAACAACACCTTCGTCACCGGGGGAGACGACGACACGCGTCCTCGGCGCTACGTGCTGGCGATGTTCCCGTACCCGTCTGGCGACCTGCACATGGGGCACGCGGAGAACTACCTCTACAGCGACATCGTGGCGCGATTCTGGCGACACCGCGGCCACAATGTGCTCAACCCGATCGGCTGGGACTCGTTCGGCCTGCCAGCGGAGAACGCAGCGATCCGTCGCGGCGCCGACCCTCGCGAGTGGACCTACCAGAACATCGACCAGCAGAAGGCGGGCTTTCGCTCCTATGGCGTCTCCTTCGACTGGACGCGTGTGCTGCACACTTCGGACCCGGAGTACTACCGGTGGAACCAGTGGCTGTTCCTGAAGCTGTACGAGCGTGGACTGGCTTACCGCAAGAAGAGCCCGGTGAACTGGTGCCCCAATGACCAGACCGTGCTGGCGAACGAGCAGGTGGTCGACGGACGCTGTGAGCGTTGCGGTGCCGAGGTCGTCAAGAAGAAGCTGACGCAGTGGTATTTCCGGATCACTGACTACGCAGATCGCCTGCTCGACGACCTGAACCAGCTCGAAGGCTTCTGGCCGTCGAAAGTGCTGCAGATGCAGCGCAACTGGATCGGACGTTCTGTCGGCGCCGACGTCGACTTCCGCATCGAAGGCCGCGACGAGCCGATCACCGTGTTCTCGACGCGTCCTGACACGCTCCACGGCGCCACGTTCTTCGTCGTCGCTCCTGACGGTGAGCTGGCCGCTGAGCTCGCGGCCGAAGCACCCGACGACGTGCGCGAGCGCTTCCTGGCGTACCTTGCCGACGTGCAGAAGACGACGGACATCGATCGCCAGGCAACAGACCGCCCGAAGACCGGCGTTTTCTTGGAGCGTTACGCTATCAACCCCGTCAACGGCCAGAGGCTGCCGATCTGGGCGGCTGACTATGTGCTGGCCGACTACGGTCATGGCGCGGTGATGGCTGTTCCTGCGCACGATCAGCGCGACCTGGACTTCGCCCGCGAGTTCGATTTGCCGATTAAGGTCGTCGTCGACACCACAGCCCCGATCACCGGTGCGATGCCCGTCATCGAGGTCGATGAAGAAGGCGTGCCGATCGATATGCTGCCCTCGCTCGATGACCAGCACCCCTCGGTCACGGGCGTCGCCCTGACCGGCGAGGGACGACTGATCAATTCGGGAGACCTGAACGGCCTGTCGAAACGGAACGCGATCGCCCGCGCGATCGAGCAGCTCGAAGCATCCGGCACCGGACGCGCGGCGAAGAACTATCGCCTGCGCGATTGGCTGATCTCTCGTCAGCGCTTCTGGGGAACGCCGATTCCGATGCTGCACGCCGAGGATGGGCGGATCATCCCTGTACCAGAGGAGCAGTTGCCGGTGAGGCTCCCCGACGTGCAGGGCCTCGACCTGTCGCCGAAGGGTACGTCGCCCCTTGGTGCTGCGGAGAGCTGGGTGCGCACGGTCGATCCGGCCACGGGCGACCCGGTCCTGCGCGACCCGGACACCATGGACACCTTCGTGGACAGCTCCTGGTATTTCTTGCGCTTCCTTTCGCCGAACAGCGACACCATGGCGTTCGATCCGAAGCAGGCCGCGCGCTGGGCCCCGGTGGATTCGTACATCGGCGGTGTGGAGCATGCGATCCTGCACCTGCTGTACGCCCGGTTCATCACCAAGGTGCTGTTCGACATGGGGTTGATCGATTTCACCGAGCCCTTCTCGAACCTCATCAACCAGGGCATGGTCATTCTCAACGGCAAAAAGATGTCGAAGAGCAAGGGCAACCTCGTGCTGTTCGAGGAAGAGCTCGACGCGCACGGCGCCGATGCTCTGCGCGTTGGTCTCGCATTCGCCGGGCCGGTGGAAGACGACAAGGATTGGGCTGACGTTTCAACGACGGGCGCCCAGAAGTTCTTGTCGCGCGTCCTGCGCATCGCAGGGGACGTGTCGAGCGCTGTCGACGTCGTCTTCGACGGGGGGGATGCCGCGCTGAGGCGGGCAACGCACAAGTTGCTGTCCGAGGCCCCGACGCTCGTCGAGCAGACCAAGTTCAACGTTCTGGTGGCGCGCCTGATGGAGCTGGTGAATCACACGCGTAAGACCATCGATAGTGCCGCAGGCGGAGCAGATCCAGCCGTGCGCGAGGCTGCTGAGACGATCGCGGTGATGCTTGATCTCGTCGCCCCGCACACCGCTGAAGAAATGTGGGAGCTGCTCGGTCATGAGCCATCGGTGGGGCTCGTGCCGTGGCGTTCGGCCGATCCGGCGCTGCTCATCGAAGACACCGTGACCGCGGTCGTGCAGGTGGGTGGCAAGGTGCGCGCCCAGCTGGAGGTGCCAGCGCGTATCGGCGAGGCTGAGCTTGAGGCGCTGGCGCGCGCCGATGAGCGGGTGATCCGCTCGATCGGTGACAAGGAGATCATCAAGGTCGTCGTTCGCGCGCCGAAGATCGTCAGCATCGTCGTCAAGGGCTGACTGCTTCTGCACGAAACGGCAACCTCGGCGACTTTTCCACCGGACGTGTCGCTGAGGGGTCGAGCCATCCGCTCAGCGGATTAGCGTGGGCGGATGCCCGACTCGTCGCCGCCTGTGTCGCCGTCTGGGCCGCCTCTGGCGCCACCGCGAAAACTGCGGCTGAGTATTGGGGCGGCTATCGTGCTCGGTCTCGTCGTGCTCTCGGCCGCTGTCGGGGTTGGCATCATGCGCGGTCAGGCGGCACCCGTGCAGACGCTGCCGCTTGCGGAGTCAACGACTACGACGACAGGTGAGCTGTACGTGCACGTTCTCGGTGCTGTCAATGCGCCGGGCCTGTACGTTCTCGATCTTGACGCACGGCTCGTCGACGCGATCGCCGCAGCCGGGGGCACCACCGACGTCGCCGATCTCGCAGCGATCAACCTGGCTCGAGTGCTCACCGACGGTGAGCAGATCGTCGTGCCGGCGATCGGGGCAGGCAGTGCCGGTGGGGCGGGCAGTGCCGACGAGGTCGCTCCTACCGACGACCGCATTGACGTGAACACAGCCGACCAGGCGGCGCTGGAGACGCTGCCACGGATCGGCCCAGCGCTGGCGCAGAACATCATCGATTGGCGGGAGGAGAACGGGCGCTTCTCGTCGGTCGATGATCTTTTGGCGGTGCCAGGCATCGGCGAGAAGCTGCTCGCCGGGATTCGCGACCAGGTGCGGATATGAAGCGCGACCTGCGGCTACTGCCTCTGGCGTGCGCAGCGTGGGCGGCGGCGCTGGTCTGCGTGTTCGTGCCCGGTAGTGCCGGGGCGATGGCGGCGGCGATGGCGATGGGATGCGGTGTCTGCATCGTTCTTGCGCTCGCTCTGCGGAGCGCCGGCGGCGGGTTCGTCGTTGTCGTGCTCGCCGCGTGTGCTGCGGTCTCGCTGTCGGTGTTCCTGGCGACGCCGGGGCGGGACGCTGCCGCGGACTGGGACGGTCGTGTCGTCGAAGCAACGGCGGAGATCACCTCTTCCGCGTCGGTCGGTGAGGACGGGCGTCTGTGGTTCGAGGCGCAGCTCATCGAGCTCGGGCCGCCGGGGGCGATGGCCGTGGCGGCGGCTCCGGTGCGGATAGGAGTCGATCGTGCGGACGGCTACGACATGGGCGCCGGCATCCGTGTCACCGGCCAGGCGGCAGCGACGGATGCTGGCGAGCGGTCAGTGATCGTGGTGTTCGCGAGCACCTCAGAGATCGAGCGACCGGCATCCGGTGTGTTCGCCGTTGCCGCAGGTGTGAAAAGCGACTTCGTTGAGCGAGCGCTCAGGCTGCCGGAACCTGGCGCTGGTCTGCTGCCTGGGCTCGCAGTCGGCGACACGAGAGCCGTGACTGCACAGCTCGATGAAGAGATGCGCACGAGTGGGCTGAGCCACTTGACGGCGGTGAGCGGAGCGAACTGCGCGATTGTGGTCGGCGCGGTGTTCTGGCTCGTGGCGTTGTGCGGGGGAGGCCGGTGGATGCGCGTGGCCATCGCGCTGACGGCTCTTGCCGCCTTTGTGGTGTTGGTTACGCCTGAGCCCAGCGTTATCAGAGCGGCGGTGATGGCGGCAGTTGCCATGCTCTCTGTTCTGCTCGGTCGGCCCAGCGCCGGAGCGGGGATGCTGGCTCTGTGCGCGGCTGGCATCCTCATCGCCGATCCCTGGCTGGCGTCCACTCCGGGATTTGCGCTGTCCGTCCTGGCATCCGGGGCGCTGATCCTGCTCGCGCCACCGCTCGCGCGGGGAATGGGGCGGTGGATGCCGAAGCCCGTCGCCCTCGCCGTCGCGGTGCCGCTTGCAGCGCAGCTCGGCTGCGGGCCGATCATCGCCCTGTTCGCCGAGCAGCAGTCGCTCGTCGGGGTGGCGGCGAACATGATCGCTGCCCCTGCGGCTCCGCTCGCTACCGTGATCGGCCTGCTTGCGTGTCTGGCCTCGCCGGTGCCGATGATCGCAGATCTGCTTTCGGCATCCGCGTGGCTGCCTGCGGCATGGATAGCGACGACGGCGACAACGAGTGCGCGGGTCCCTTTCGCACAGCTCTCGCTTGTGCCTGGTATCGGCAGTGCTCTGCTTGTCGCTGTCGTCAGCGCGGCGGTCGTCTTCGTGCTGATCGAGCCTTGCGGCGTGTCTTTGACCTTTCGGTCGCTCAGGTGGGCGCGCGGCGCCGCGGCGGGTGTGCTTGTCGTCGTGCTGTCGCAGGCGGCAGCGCAGCTACTGCTTGCGGGGCCGCTCGCTACGGCGACGAATCCAGACGGATGGGCGATCGCAGCGTGCGATGTCGGCCAGGGTGATGCGCTGGTGGTGCGCTCAGAGGGAGAGGTGGCCGTCATTGACACCGGCCCTGAGCCCGGACCCCTGGACGCGTGTCTGCGCGCGCTCGGCGTCGATCGTGTCGATCTACTTGTGCTCACGCATTTCGACCTCGATCATGTCGGCGGCGTCGAAGCGGTGCAGGGGCGGGTGCGTCAGGTGATGCACGGACCTGTGGTGCACACCCAGGAGGAGCGGATGCTGGCGCAGCTTGGAGCCGGGGGAGCGGAGGTGGTGGCGGCGAGCGCAGGCATGTCGGGGACGCTGGGCGGTGCGTCCTGGAAGGTGCTGTGGCCGCAGCGGGACTCCGCGGCGTTTCCGTCGGGCAACGACGCTAGCGTGGTGATGCTCATCGAGGGCGGAGGGGTCCCGAAGTCGCTGTTTCTTGGTGATCTGTCGGCGGAGGCTCAGCGGATGCTGGCGAGGACCGCGCGTGTGGGCGACGGATTCGCTGTCGTGAAGGTTGCGCATCACGGCAGCGCCGATCAGGATCCGGCGTTGTACGAGGCGCTGCGGCCCGTCGTCGCCGTGATCAGCGTCGGTGAGGGCAACGATTACGGGCATCCACGTGACGACACCCTCGCCCTGCTGGACGCTGTCGGCGCCCACGTGCTGCGCACGGACGAGCAGGGCCGTGTGTTGATCGCTCTCGCAGGCGATGGTCTCGAGATTTGGACTGATGGCGGGGGATGAGCGCGGCACGGAAGTGACCCGGTTCCCCGACGCACGTCGGAGGCCGCGAGTAGGCTGGGAGCATGGCAGCCGCGCGTACCCCCAGCAGAGGAACGGCGAAGGCTGCCGCGATTCAGCAGGTGTCATGGCGCGATCCGCGCCCGGCATCCGTTGTTCTTGTTTTCGGGCCCGAAGAGGTGTGCGCGGAGCGCGCGATCGCAGGCGTACGCGATTACTTGCGCGCCGAAGACCCTGCGCTCGAAGTGAGCGATGTCCGTGCAGACGACTACGCCCCGGGGACGCTACTCTCGCTGACCTCGCCGTCGCTGTTCGGCGAGCCCCGGCTGGTGCGGGTTTCGGGGGTTGAGAAGTGCTCCGACGCGTTCTTGCAAGAAGCTGTCGCTTACCTCGACCATCCGCAGGAGGGGGCCACAGTCCTGCTCCGACACACCGGTGCCAGCGTACGGGGCAAGAAGCTGCTCGATGCGCTGCGTGCAGGGGCGGGAGGCGGCATCGAGATCCCTGTGCCGGCGATCAAACGTGACAGCGATCGCGCCGACTTCGCGGCGGGGGAGTTCGCCGCCGCGCACAAGCGCATCGCGCCGTCTGCCTTGCGTGCGCTCGTCTCTGCTTTCGCTGACGATCTCACCGAGCTTGCAGCCGCATGCCAGCAGCTCATCGGCGATGTCGAGGGTGACATCACAGAGGACGCGGTGACGAAGTACTACGGCGGACGGGTCGAAGTGTCAGCATTCGTTGTCGCGGACACGGCGATTGCGGGCCGCTATGGCGATGCGCTGGTTGCGCTGAGGCATGCGCTTGCGTCCGGCGCCGACCCCGTGCCGATGGTCGCGGCCTTTGCGATGAAGCTGCGAACCATGGCGCGAGTCGCCGGTAACCGCGAGCCCAGCCGTCAGCTCGCGCAGCGCTTGGGCATGAAGGACTGGCAGGTTGACCGTGCCCGCCGTGACCTCTCCGGGTGGAACGAGCGCTCGCTCGGCATGGCGATCCAGGCGACGGCGCGAGCGGATGCCGAGGTGAAGGGCGCCGCGCGCGACCCGATCTTCGCGCTGGAGCGGATGGTGACAGTCATCGCCACCCGCCAGCCGTTCGGATAACGGGCGCGCTGCTCCCGGGCGTGTCCGGGACTCGCCGATCTCGGCCACACGTTCCGTCTGCAGGCCGAGATTCCGTCTGCATGTCGACATCGACGGATTCGGCATGCAGACGGAATCTGAGCCGACGGACGGCACGGCCCGCCGGCACGGCCCAAACGGCAAAAGGCCCGCCTCCGAGGAGACGGGCCTGACGACAGGGGCTCAGAGAGCCGCGACCTGCTTGGCGATGGCCGACTTGCGGTTCGCCGCCTGGTTCTTGTGCACGACGCCCTTGCTGACGGCCTTGTCGAGCTTGACGGATGCCTTCTTCAGCGCGGACTCGGCCTTGGTCTTGTCACCGGCGGCGACGGCCTCGCGGGTCTGACGAACGAGGGTCTTCAGCTCGCTCTTCACGGCCTTGTTGCGCTCGTGAGCCTTTTCGTTGGTCTTGTTGCGCTTGATCTGCGACTTGATGTTTGCCACGTGTGGACACTTTCTGTACAGGAGTTGTTTCGGAGTGCCGGCCGGAGAAGAGGGCTCCTGCACGGCGGTCGTGAGGGAAGAACCCACACGCAAGCCAAGAAGCAATCTTATCAGCATCCGCCCCGATCCCCCTAAATGGCAGAATCATCACTACCACACCCCTGATCTCAAGGAACGTGCATGACTCTTGCTCTCCGACTCGCGCCCCCAAGCGGCCGCCATCCTGAGCAGGTCGGACGATGAGTTCGACGACGAAGGTCGGCGCCGGGTGGATGACACTGTTCACCCTCGCCTGGCTGGCGATCTGGACCGTTCAACTCACGCCGGTGCAGCTGCTGCTGCCTCTGCAGCTGGACACCCCGGAAGACGACTGGATCCGCGGAGTGGTGGCGTCGGGCTTGGTGCTCGGCATCGGTGGCCTCGCAGGCATCGTCGCCGGCCCCGTCGCTGGGGCGCTCTCAGACCGTGCCCAGAGAGGACGCCGCAGGCGTCGGCCATGGGCTCTTGGCGGGGTGTGGCTGACCGCCGTATGCCTCGTCGCGACCGGATACACGACCGGCCCTTGGGCAGTGGGTGCCGCGTGGGTCGGTGTGTCGGTCGGTGTCGCCGTCTCGTCTGCGGCATTCACGGCGATGATCGCCGATCAGCTTCCACCGACACAGCGCGGCGCAGCATCCGCAGCCGTCGGATCGAGTCAGGCTGTGGGGATCGTTCTCGGCGTTGGGCTGGTCGTGCTGCTCGGCCTCGACATCACGACCGGCTACTGGCTGCTTGCCGGGATCATTGGCGCCATCGGTACTGTGACGGCGTTCGTGCTGCCGGATCCGCCAGCGACGACGGAGACGCTCCCCGACGCCTCGGCACCACGGCACGTTCTCGCCTCGCTGCGCGACCGCGATTTCGCCTGGATGCTGGCGGGGCGCCTTGTGACGAACATCGGCAACGCGCTCGGAACGGCACTGTTGCTCTTCTTCCTGCTGCACGGGCTGGGGCAGGCGAACGCCGAAGCGCAGGACAACCTGCTCCTGCTCATCGTGGTGTACACGGTGTTCGTGGTGATCGCCTCGGTGCTCACCGGCATCCTGTCCGATCGCACCGGCAACCGGCGCACTCTCACGGTGATCGCCGCTTTCGTGCAGGCGGCATCCGGTCTTGTGATCGCGCTGGTGCCGACTTTCGAGGTCACCCTGGTCGCAGCCGCTCTGATGGGCCTCGGCTATGGCGCGTTCTCGACCGTTGGGCTCGCTTTCGCCGCCGATCTGCTGCCCGATGACAAAGACCACGCGCGCGACCTCGGCGTCGTGAACGTGACTGCGGCGCTGGGGCAACTGATCGGTCCGATGCTGGGTGCTGGGTTCGTCGCCCTCGTCGGCGGGTTCTGGCTCGTGTTTGTCGCGGCTGCCGCGCTCTCCGTCGTCGGCGGTGTGCTCACTGGGGTGGCAAGGCCGCGGACTTGTTAGTCTCGATCGTCGCGATGGCTACCCGCAGCACGGCGTTGAAGACGCGCGGTCGCATCGCGGTGACCAGGTGCGTTGTGCGCGGGACGACGATGAGCTCGGCGTGCGGAGCCAACTTCTGGAACAGCGCCTCGTTCGCGCGCAGCTGGTCGTACTGGCCGTTGACGAACCAGAGCGGAATCCGGACGCGCCGCACAGCTGATGCGATATCGAGCGTTGCCAGGCTGCGCAGCGCCTGATCCTGGGTGTCGAGCGCGTAGCCGCCAGCTGCGAAGTCATCCCGTGTCTCGGGAGGGAGGGTGGCTTCGAGGATCCGCTCGGTGAGCTTCAGCCCGCGATCGGGAAGCGAGTTCACCGCGCCAGCGATCACCCGGTAGGCGGCAAGGCCTGCTCCTCGGGGGAGAGAAGTGCAGGATGCCGCGACCAGTGCGGCCACAGGAGGTTTCTGCTCGCCGCCCGTGTAGGCGAGCGTCAGCAGCCCGCCCATCGAATGCCCGACCAGCAGTACCGGCCCCCGCTCGGCGGCAGTGCGCACCGCCTGATCGATCGTGTGCAGGGCTTCGTTCACGGTGAAGTCTTCGCGCATGCGGGTGCCGTGCCCAGGCAGGTCGACGGCTGTGGTCGGGATGCTGATCGAATCCAGGTAGGCGAGCTGCGCGCGCCACATCGTGGCGGAGGTGCGGATGCCGTGCACGAAGACGATCTGGACGGTCACGAGTTCAGCTTAGACGCGCCTCGCACGAAGCCGCGGGGCCGGTGGATGACCACCGGCCCCCGTGTGCACTCAGACGAGTCCCACTTTTCCCAGCCGAGGTCCTCGACCGGCGTGGCGCCCCAGATCGCCTCGACGATCTTCGGCTCGAGCTATTGCGCGACGGCAGTCCAGCTCGCGCCGCCGACTTCGACGGATCAGGGAGTAGGGTCCCCTGACCGTAGAATTGACAAGACATGTCACCACGCGCCCTCACTCCTCTTCAGCCCGCTGCGACGCCCGCTGAGCAGATCCGCAACTTCTGCATCATCGCCCACATCGATCACGGCAAGTCGACGCTCGCCGACCGCATGCTTCAGATCACGGGGGTGGTCTCGGATCGCGATATGCGCGCGCAGTACCTGGATCGCATGGATATCGAGCGCGAACGAGGCATCACGATCAAGAGCCAGGCGGTGCGGATGCCGTGGCAGATCAGCACGACGGATGCTGAGGGAGCGAAGCGGGACGAAGTCTTCGCGCTGAACATGATCGACACGCCAGGACACGTCGACTTTACATATGAGGTGTCCCGGTCGCTTGCGGCCTGTGAGGGCGCGATCCTGCTCGTCGATGCGGCCCAGGGCATCGAGGCGCAGACTCTCGCGAACCTCTACCTTGCGCTCGAGAACGATCTGACGATCATCCCGGTGCTGAACAAGATCGACCTGCCTGCGGCGGAGCCAGAGAAGTACGCGAAGGAGCTGGCCGACCTCATCGGCGGGCGCCCCGAAGACGTGCTGCGGGTTTCTGGTAAGACCGGTGTGGGCGTCGAGGCCCTGCTCGACCGCCTCGTGCAGGAGATCCCAGCGCCCGTCGGCGACGCGGATGCCCCAGCCCGCGCCATGATCTTCGACTCCGTCTACGACTCGTACCGCGGCGTCGTCACCTATGTGCGCATGGTCGACGGCAGCCTGTCGCCCCGCGAGCGCATCCAGATGATGTCCACCGGCGCGAACCACGAACTGCTCGAGATCGGTGTCTCCAGCCCAGAGCCTGTGCCGACCAAGGGTCTCGGCGTTGGCGAGGTGGGCTACCTCATCACCGGAGTGAAAGATGTGCGCCAGTCGAAGGTGGGTGACACCGTCACGAACGCCCGCAAGCCGGCATCCGAAGCACTGGCGGGGTATACCGACCCGAAGCCGATGGTCTTCAGTGGCATCTACCCGATCGACGGCAGCGACTACGCCGAGCTACGAGAGGCGCTCGACAAGCTCAAGCTCTCCGACGCCTCGCTGCAGTACGAGCCTGAGACATCCGTGGCGCTCGGCTTCGGCTTCCGCTGCGGGTTTCTGGGGCTCCTCCACCTCGAGATCATCACAGAGCGCCTCTCCCGTGAGTTCGGCCTCGACCTCATCACCACGGCACCGAGCGTGATCTACGAGGTGGTCACCAGCGACACCGGAGAGACCGTCACGGTCACGAACCCCAGCGAGTATCCAGATGGCCGCATCGGATCGGTGTCGGAGCCGATGGTGAAGACCGCGATCCTGCTGCCGAAAGACTATGTCGGCACCGTGATGGAGCTGTGCCAGTCACGGCGGGGCACGCTGCTCGGCATGGAGTACTTCTCCGAGGAGCGCGTCGAGCTGCGATACAACATGCCGCTCGGCGAGATCGTGTTCGATTTCTTCGACCAGCTCAAATCGAAGACCCAGGGATACGCCTCCCTCGACTACGAACCATCGGGCTCGCAGGAGGCCGACCTCGTGAAGGTCGACATCCTGCTGCAGGGCGAGAAGGTCGACGCATTCAGCTCGATCGTGCACCGCGACAAGGCATACGCCTACGGAACGATGATGGCCGAGCGACTACGCAAGCTCATTCCTCGCCAGCAGTTCGAGGTGCCGATCCAGGCAGCCATCGGCGCGCGTATCATTGCCCGCGAGACCATCCGCGCGATCCGCAAGGACGTTCTCGCCAAGTGCTACGGCGGTGACATCACCCGCAAGCGCAAGCTCCTCGAGAAGCAGAAAGAGGGCAAGAAGCGCATGAAGATGGTCGGTCGCGTCGAAGTACCGCAGGAGGCGTTCATCGCAGCGCTCTCCGGCGACGTCGAAGGCAAGGACAAGAAGTAGGTGGCGCTGCCGCCGTACCAGCGGGGCGTGACGCGCGAGCCGATCGCGAATGTGCCCGCGGGGATGCGGCTGTCGGAGCGATCCGTCGTCGTCGCGCCTGCGGCGCGGGCGCGCGTGGCCGCATTGGTGCGTGACTGGGAGTTTAAGCGCAGAGCCGGGTTCGACACACCGGCGGAGCGTCCCACCGCAGGGGCCGAGTCCGAGCTCGCGAAGCGCGTGCTCGGCATCCGCTTCTCCGAGCCGATCCGTGTGATCTGGGCTGACGAGACCGGGTTCGGATATGAAACTCGGCCAGGGCATCCGATCTACGGCGAAGAATCCTTCCGCCTTGACGAACAGGGGAGGTTCACGGCGCGCTCCGTGTCTCGTCCTGCGACGCTGGTGTGGCGCCTGCTTTCTCCGGCGCTGCGCCTGCTGCAATGGCACACGCATCGCAGATACCTGCGGATCGTTGCCGAGGCTGCGGGCCCGGCGGGGGACTCCCAGATTCTCTGAGTAGGGTGGAGAGCATGCGGCGCGGGACTTTCCGAGACGACACGGTGGACTATGCGGCCGTGGGTGCAACCCACGCTCCTGACCTGATGCAGTACCCGCCAGAGCGCAGCGTCCCTGCCGAGCAGTCGTGGCGGATCGGCAGCGGTGAGGAGCGCTTCCACACCGCGACCGAGTCTCTGCTGTCCTGGACGGCACAGCGAGCAGCGGGACTGAGCATCGACGACGTCCGCCCGGCATCGGGCCCTGCATACACCGGCGTGAGTTTCGACGGTGAAGGGACTCCGATCGCTCCGAGCAAGCGCGAGGTCGAGCAGCGATTCGACGCTGAGGGCACGCCGTTCGTCGGTCCAGGTATGACCTTGAAACTGCACGGGCGCGTCGCCGGAATGCGAGCGGATGCCGAGCTGCGCGTGATCTCGGTCACCGAAGAGAAGCGTCGGGTTGGGTTCGTGCTTGGCACCGTTGGCGGCTCTGTCGTCAGCGGCGAGGAGTCCTTCGACATCGACTGGCGTGAAGACAACGACGAGGTGTGGTTCACAGTGCGCGCTTTCGATGCCCCGAACGCGTTGCTGTATCGGATGCTGCCCGCCCTCGTGAAGCGCCGCCGCAAGGAGCTGTTCGCGCGCTATCTGCGCGCCATCTCGCCGCTGTACGCGACACCAGTGTGATGGCGGGTACCCTTCCGCTCGGCGATCCTGCCCCCGTAGACGGACGCCTGCCGACCGATCTGGAGATCGACCCCGCCACACCGTTCTCCGCATATCTGCACATCCCGTTCTGCCGGGTGCGCTGCGGCTATTGCGACTTCAACACGTACACTGCGGGCGAGTTGCGTGGGGCGAAGCAGGAGGACTACGCAACAACGCTGATCTCCGAGATCGCACTCGCCGAGCGCGTCCTCGGCGAAGCAGGAGCGCTGCGGCCGATGGACACCGTGTTCTTCGGCGGCGGAACCCCCACTCTGCTGCCTGCGGGAGATCTGGCGCGGATGCTGGATGCCGCAGCATCCGCCTTCGGGATCTCAGACGGAGCCGAGGTGACCGTCGAGGCCAACCCTGACACGGTGACTCCTGACGTCGTGCGCACCCTCTCCGCAGCCAGCGTCACCCGCCTGTCGATCGGCATGCAGTCGGCCGTGCCGCACGTGCTCGCAGCTCTCGATCGCACGCACGACCCCGAAAACGTGCGTGGCGCGGTGGCGGCTGCGAAAGACGCCGGACTCGCCGTCAGCGTCGATCTCATCTACGGGGCTCCCGGCGAATCGCTCAGCGACTGGGAGCGCTCGCTGGACGCGGCGCTCGGACTTGAACCGGATCATATCTCGGCATATGCGCTCATCATCGAAGACGGTACGAAGCTAGCCAGGCAGATCCGCCGAGGCGAGGTGCCGACGCCAGATGACGATCTGCAGGCCGACATGTACGAGCTCGCCGACACCCGGCTCGCCGATGCGGGTTTCGAGTGGTACGAGGTGAGCAATTGGGCACGCACCTCGACGGCTCAGGAGAGGCGGCATGACAACCGTTCCCGTCACAACCTGGCCTATTGGCGCGGGAGCGACTGGTGGGGGTTCGGCCCCGGGGCGCACAGCCACGTCGCTGGCCTCCGCTGGTGGAACGTCAAGCACCCCGCCGCCTACGCGCAGCGCCTCGCGGCATCCGATTCTCCCGCTGCTGGCACCGAACGACCCGATGCCGATGCGCGAATGCTTGAGCGAGTGCTGCTGCAGAGCCGCCTTGCTGAAGGCATTGCGGTCGCCGAGCTGCCGGTGCGCGGGCGCCCCCGGGTAGCCGGACTCATCGCCGACGGACTCGTCGATGCGGCATCGGCGGTGCGCGGGCGCATACGCCTGACGCTACGAGGGCGCCTTCTGGCCGATGCGGTGGTGCGCGAGCTCACCGACTAGGTGGTCTTCCCCGACATCGTTGTCATGAGCGTCATCCCACGGCCTACGCGATAGGATTGGCACTCTAGGTGTCGGAGTGCCAGACGGGAGGAAGTGATGGTCACAGAACGAGGCCTTCAGGTTCTCCGCGCGATCGTGCAGGACTACGTCGAGACGCGCGAGCCCGTCGGCAGTCGGTCGATTGTCGACAGGTACTCCTTCGGCGTTTCTGCCGCGACCATCCGCAACGATATGGCGCTGCTTGAGGACGAAGAGTTGATTACCGCGCCGCACACCTCATCCGGGCGGGTGCCGACCGACAAGGGTTACCGCGTCTTCGTCAATCACCTCGCACAACTGCGCCCGCTCTCAGTCGCACAGCGCACCGCTATCGAGTCGTTCCTCGCTGACCCTGTCGATCTCGACGATCTCATGGCCAGGACGGTGCGTGTTCTCACACAGCTCACCGGTCAGGTCGCGCTGGCCCAGTACCCGTCGTTCGCCCGTGCCCATCTCAGCCATCTCGAGCTTGTCGCTCTCGCCACGAACCGCGTGCTTGTTGTGCTTGTGACCGATAGGGGCGGGGTTTCGCAGCGTGTCACACAGCTTCCCGTGGAGATCGACGAGGCCGAGGTTGCGGTGCTTCGCGCCCGCCTATCGACCTTGATCACCGGGAGCGCGGTGAGCGAGGCGGCGGAGCGACTGCAGGCTCTGCTCGACGACGAGACGGTGACGGATGCTGCGCTGCGCACGGTGTCCAGCATCGTGATCGACGAACTGAGCGAGTTCCGGCAGGAGCGTCTGGTGATGGCGGGAGCAGCTACTCTCGCTCGCCGGGGCGAGGACTTTCGCGGCAGCATCCATCCACTCCTTGAGGCTATCGAGGAGCAGGTGACGCTGCTGCGGTTGATGAGCGAGATGGAGGCTGACGCACACGGCCTCTCCGCGAGCATCGGCACCGAGAATGCGTCGTTCGGCCTCGACGAAGCGTCGATTGTCGCCAGCGACTACGCGGCGCCGGGGGGCACTGCGCGTGTCGGCGTGATGGGGCCGACGCGCATGGACTATCCGAGCAATCTCGCGGCGGCGCGGGCGGTCGCCCGTTATCTGTCGCGCATGCTCGACGAAGACGAGGCGAGCCGCTGAACCGGCGCGCCCAGAGACACACGCAGAAAGGCGATTGTGGCGGATCACTATGAGGTTCTCGGGGTGTCCCGGGACGCGTCTCTCGACGAGATCAAGAAGGCGTACCGCAAGCTCGCGCGTCAGCTGCATCCCGATGTGAACCCGGGGGAGGATGCAGCCGAGCAGTTCAAACTGGTCACGCACGCGTATGACGTGCTCAGTGACGAAGATTCCCGTCGACGCTACGACATGGGCGGCGGGGACAGCGCTGGGGGAGACTTCGGCGGCTTCGGAGGGTTCGGCGACATCTTTGAGACCTTCTTCGGCGCAGCGCAGGGTGCCGGTCGTGGTGGCAGGCCAAGGTCGCGCCGAGAACGCGGCCAAGACGCGCTCGTGCGCGTGACCCTCGATCTTGGCGATGTCGTATTCGGTGTGCATCGCGATATCGAGGTCGACACGGCTGTGGTGTGCGAAACATGTCAGGGCTCGTGCTGCCAGCAGGGTACGTCGCCGGTCACCTGTGACATCTGTCGCGGTTCCGGGCATGTGCAGCGTCAGGTGCGCAGTCTTCTCGGAAACGTTGTGACATCGCAGCCCTGCGGCTCGTGCGAGGGATACGGCACGACCATCCCCAACGCGTGTGCGACGTGCGCAGGGCAAGGGCGGGTGCGCTCGCGCCGCACAGTATCTCTCGACATCCCCGCCGGTGTCGAGACCGGCCTGCGCCTTCAGCTGCCGGGATCAGGCGAGGTCGGCCGCGCCGGTGGACCGAACGGCGATCTGTACGTTGAGGTGACTGTCAACCCGCATCCGTCCTTCAGCAGGGATGGCGATGACCTGCTCGCCACCCTCGAAGTGTCGATGAGCGATGCGATCCTCGGTACCCAGGCGGCCATCCAGTCGCTGGACGGCGAGGTCGACCTCGAGATCCGCTCCGGTGTGCAGTCCGGCGACGTCCTCACTATCAAGGGGCGCGGTATCACCCCTCTGCGCGGCACCCAGCGCGGCGATCTGCGCGTCGGCATCCAGGTGGTGACGCCAACCAAGCTCGACTCCGCGCAGCGCAAGCTCATCGAGGACTTCGCGAAGAAGACGAAGGCGCCGGCTCCGCAACTCGCACAGTTCCAGCAGGGGCTCTTCTCGAAGCTCCGCGACCGTTTCCGCTCGCACTGAGATGGCCCTGCACTTTCTCGTGGACTCGTCCACGGATGCCGTCATCGGGGGGCTGGTGACGCTCACCGGCGCCGAGGCCAAGCACGCCGCCGTGGTGCGTCGGCTGCGCGTCGGCGAGGCGGTGACGGTAGGCGACGGTCAGGGAGTGTGGCTCAGCGGTGTGGCGGAGGAAGTCGCCCCGGCGCGTGTAGAGGTGCGTGTCACGGCACGAGTCGTGCGTGCCGCTCCCGCGCCGCGGATCGTGCTGGTGCAGGCGCTCGCCAAGGGAGACCGCGATGAGCTCGCTGTCCAGGCAGCCTGCGAGTTGGGCGTCGACGAGATCGTTCCCTGGCAGGCGAGCCGCAGCGTATCGCGATGGGAGGGGTCGAAGGCCGCGAAGGGACGGGAGCGCTGGGCGACGATCGTTCGTGAGGCCGCCAAGCAGGCGCATCGCGCCTGGGTTCCCGATGTGACCGAGCCGGTGACGACTGCGCAGCTGGCGGAGCGCGCTGCTGGGGAACGGATGCTGGTGCTCGACCCGACGGCATCCGTCCGTCTCTCCGAGCTGGAACCGGACGGACGCGATCCGGTGCTCGTCGTAGGCCCTGAGGGCGGAATCGCTCCAGAAGAGCTGGACAGGCTCACGGATGTCGGCGCCGAGCGCGTGCTGCTCGGAGACACGGTGCTTCGTACCTCCACCGCGGGTCCCGCAGCGATCGCCGTGCTGTCGACGATGCTCGGGCGCTGGTGAGCCTTCGCGGCGGTTTTCGGGCACGGAGTAGGTGTCCTGGCGATCAGTAGACTGGGAAGATGAGTGATCCCTCGATCTTCACACGCATTCTCAACGGCGATATTCCCGGAGAGATCCTCGAGGAGACCGACCGTGTCTTCGCGATCCGCGACATCAACCCGCAGGCGCCGCTGCATGCGCTGGTGATCCCCAAGACTGAGCAGTACCGCGATGTCACAGAGCTCGCCGCGGGTGACCCTGAGCTGCTTGCCGAGCTCGTTGCCGTGGCCAAAAAGCTCGCCGAGGAGCACGCCAACGGCGAGTATCGTCTGATCTTCAACAACGGCGTTAGTGCCGCCCAGTCCGTTTTTCATGTGCACGCTCATGTGCTCGGCAATATCGAGGAGAACAAACTCGTTGGCTTCTGAAGAGCTTTCCGAAGACCGCCGCGCCGTCACCGAGCGCATCTACGCCGACGGCGTGGCGATGGTGCAGCTGCTCGGCCCGCAGGACCGCCTGCTGCGCGTGCTCGAGAAGGAGCACCCCGAAGTGCAGGTGCTCGTGCGCGGCAACGAGATCACCCTCGCCGGCGCGGCAACGGCCGTCGCCGCCGCCGGTGCGCTCGTCGACGAGCTGCTCACGATGACGAGGCAGGGGCACGACCTCGCCCCCAGCGACGTGTCGAGCTCTGCGCGCATGCTGCGCAACGACCAAGGGCCCCGCCCCAGCGAGGTGCTCGGCGAGGCGATCCTGTCCACCCGCGGCAAGGTGATCCGGCCGAAGACCCTCGGGCAGAAGGAGTACGTCGACGCGATCGAGGAGAACACGATTGTCTTCGGCATCGGCCCTGCCGGAACCGGCAAAACTTACCTCGCCATGGCGAAGGCAGTGCAGGCACTGCAGCGTAAAGAAGTCACGCGGATCATCCTCACGCGTCCCGCGGTCGAGGCGGGGGAGAGGTTGGGGTTCCTGCCCGGCACCCTGACCGACAAGATCGATCCGTACCTGCGACCGTTGTACGACGCGCTCAACGAGATGATGGACCCCGAGATCGTACCCCGGCTGATGGCGACAGGCACGATTGAGGTCGCCCCACTGGCCTACATGCGCGGCCGCACCCTCAACGACTCGTTCGTGGTGCTCGACGAGGCACAGAACACGACGCCAGAGCAGATGAAGATGTTCCTCACCCGTCTCGGCTTCGGCACGAAGATGGTCGTGACAGGCGACATCACCCAGGTCGATCTGCCTCAGGGCTCCTCGGGGCTCCGGCTGGTGACTCGGGTGCTTGACGGCATCGATGACATCCACTTCGCGCGTCTGACCAGCGACGACGTCGTTCGGCATTCGCTTGTCGGGCGCATCGTCGACGCGTACAGCGAATACGACGAACAACGTACGGCTCAGCGCTTCGAGCGTGAACAGGCAGCGCAGTTCGCGAACCGCGCTGAGCGGCGTGGCGCGAAGCCTCCTGGAGCCAGAGATCGGATGCCGAAACGAGGAATCTCATGATCGAGATCAACAACGAGTCGGCGATCGACGTCGACGAGACCGTGCTGCAGCGGTTGACCGACTTCAACCTGGCCCAGCTGCACGTGAGCCCCGATGCCGAGGTCGCGATCGTGCTCGTCGACGAGGGCGCCATGGAGGCCCTGCATGTGCAGTGGATGGATGAACCGGGTCCCACCGACGTGCTGAGCTTCCCGATGGACGAGCTGCGGCCAGGCACCGAGGATCGGCCGACGGCACCTGGGCTCCTCGGTGACATCGTCCTCTGCCCGCAGGTGGCCGAGACTCAGGCGCAGGCTGCGGGGCACACGCTGATGGACGAGCTGATCCTCCTGACCACCCACGGCTTGCTCCATCTGCTTGGCTTCGACCACGCGGAGCCCGACGAGGAGCGTGAGATGTTCGGTCTGCAGAAGGAGCTCATTCAGGGCTTCGCGGCCGTCGAACGTCGACGATGACCGTCTTTGCCCTGCTCGCGGGCGCATTGGCGCTCGTCGCTTTCGGTGGTCTGATGGCCGCGATCGACGCGGCTTTCGGCGTGACTTCTCGCGCCGATCTGGAGGCGATGGGCGCGGAGGGCCGAAACGCCGGGCAGTTGGCTCGCATCGCCGCCGACCCCGAGGCGCACGTGAACGCGGTCTCCTTCATCCGTGTGCTCTCTGAGACCACGGCAGCCGTGCTCGTCACCGTCGCCTTCTCGAACCTGTTCGACAGCATCTGGTGGGCGATGCTCGCAGCTGCCGTCCTGATGACGGGAATCACCTTCGTTCTCGTCGGGGCGAGTCCGCGATCTTTCGGCCGCCACCACGCCGATCGGATGCTGCGTACCTTCGCTCCTGTCGTGCGCGGGGTGCGGATCTTCCTCGGTCCGCTTGCGCACGCTCTTGTCGTGCTTGGCAATCGGGTGACACCGGGTACGGGCCGAAGCACCTTCAGCTCGGAAGAACAGTTGCTGAGCATGGTCGATGAGGCAGCATCCAACGATTTGATCGAAGAAGACGATCGCGATCTCATCCACTCCGTCTTCGACTTCACCGATCAGTTCGTCCGCGCCGTCATGGTGCCTCGCACCGAGATGGTCACCGTCGATGCGACGGCGACGACGAGCGAAGCCATGACGTTGTTCTTGCAGCGGGGTGTCTCGCGGATGCCGGTCGTTGACGACGAGGCCGACGACGTTGTCGGCGTTCTGTACCTCAAAGACCTCGTGCAGTTCGCGTTCCGCGACGAGAGCGCCTGGCGTGCAGCTCCTATTCGCCCGATCTCACGCCCGGCGATATTCGTTCCGGAGTCCATGCGCGCCGAGACGCTGCTGCAGCAGATGAAGCGCGATGCGGTGCACGTCTGCCTTGTCATCGACGAGCACGGTGGCATTTCGGGATTGGTCACACTGGAAGACCTCATCGAGGAGCTCGTCGGTGAGATCGCGGATGAGTACGATCAGGTGTCAGCTGAGGTCGTCGATCTCGGTGACGGCCGGTATCGCGTCAGTGCTCGGTTGTCGCTGGAAGACGTCGGCGATTTGTTCGGTCTCGAACTCGACGATGAGGACGTCGATTCGATCGGGGGGTTGCTCGGCAAGGCACTCGGACAGGTTCCGCAGCCGGGAGCTGCGGCTATCGTCGACGGCCTCGTGTTGACCGGCGGCGCGTCGAGAGGTCGGGGGCGCGGTATCGCGACCGTATTCGTTGAGAGGGCTGAGACGCCCGATGAGGGAGAAGAAGACGATGACTGAGCACGGACGCAGCGGCTTCGTGACCTTCGTTGGGCGACCGAACGTGGGTAAATCCACGCTGACGAACGCTCTCGTCGGCGAGAAGATCGCGATCATCAGCGACAAACCGCAGACCACTCGCCGTGCGATCCGCGGCATCGTGAATCGCCCAGACGGACAGCTCGTGATCGTCGACACACCCGGCATCCACAAGCCGCGCACTCTGCTCGGTGAGCGTCTGAACGACCTCGTTGAGCAGGTGCTCGGAGACGTCGATGTCATTGGGTTCTGCGTGCCGGCGACAGAGCAGGTGGGGCCCGGGGACCGAAGGATCGCTGCTTCGCTCGATGGTTATCCTCGGGCGAAGAAGATTGCGATCGTGACGAAGACGGATGCCGCCGACAAGGATGCGATCGTCGAGAGGCTGATGGAGGTCGATTCTCTCCGCGAGGATTGGGCGGCCGTCATCCCGCTGTCTGCGCTCACGCGTGATCAGCTCGATGTGCTCTCCGACGAGATTCTGGTGCTGATGCCGGAGGGGCCAGCCCTCTACCCTGAGGGGATCGCGACCGACGAGTCGCAGGAGGATCGCATCGCCGAGATCATCCGCGAGGCTGCTCTTGACGGAGTGCGCGACGAGTTGCCGCACTCGATTGCGGTGGTCGTCGACGACATCGCACCGCGCGAGGACAGCGACCTCACCGATGTGCACGCCTCGATCGTCGTCGAGCGCGACAGTCAGAAGGCGATCATCATCGGCCGCAAGGGCGCGCGTCTGCGCGACGTCGGAGTGCGGGCTCGTGGAGAGATCGAGACGCTGCTCGGCGCGCGCGTGTTTCTCGGTCTGCACGTCAAGGTCGCCAAGGAGTGGCAGCGCGATCCGAAGCAGCTCGGCCGACTCGGGTTCTGACCGGGTGCGTCTGCAGGGCGTCGCACGGATGACCTGTGAGCGTGTTGTCCGATAGGGTTTCACTGGATATCCCTACGAGTTTTGGAGCGGTTGTGGGTGTGCTAAAGAATCTCCGGGCGCGATTTCACCGCGTGACAGCGCTGGTGACCGTCGGCGTGCTCGCCGGCGCGGTGCTGACCGTCAGCGCCGCGACGCCGTTTCTGCCGCTGACCCAGCCGACCCCCGCTCAGGCCGCCCCCGCCCTCATCACCTGCTCCGCGGAGGACAGCCTGGCCACGCAGCGTTGGTGGACGTTCGGCACGTACGGGGCGCTCGACTTTGGCATCGACGGCAGCGCACCGGTCTTCGTCGCAGGCAAGAACGTCTCGGTGGCGGATGAGGGTACAACGACTGTTACCGATGTCGACGGCAACCTGCTCTTCTACTCGAATGGTGACAACGTCTGGAACGCCGCGGGTCAGGTGATCGAGGGTGGCACGGGGCTGGGTGGATGGTCGAGTGCCGTCGAGACCGTGGCCGCGTTCCCCGTTCTCGGTGTGCTCGACACCTTCTATCTCGTCACCGTCGGCTCGACACAGCAGGTCCGGTACTCGGTGCTTGACATGAGTGCGAACGGGGGCGCCGGCAAGGTCACGACGGCAGCGCAGCTGTTGCAGGGTACTGCCTCTGAAGCGCTGACCTCGGTGCCCAATGCCGACGGTACCGGCTTCTGGGTGCTCTCCTTTCAGAAGAGCAGCACCAATTTGCTTGCCTGGGAGTTCGACGGCAGCGGCCCGAAGAACGGCGGCACGCCGGTGGTCAGCACCGGCCCCCGCAACCACAGCTCCAGCTTGGGAGCGCTGAGCGTCTACACGACCGCGACGCAGACTCTCGTGGCGCAGGCCGACGGAGGGTACGTGCGGGTCTTCGACTTCGATGCGGCGACAGGGAAATTCACACTCTTGTACGAGCTGACAGCGACAGGTGGGAGTGCCTACTTCGCGGACTTCTCTCCGAATGGCCGCTACCTCTACACGACGCAACTCGTCACAACCCCCTTCCTGCGACGGTTCGATTTGGCCGCGGGCACGAACGCGCAGATCCAAGCGAGCGTTGTGGACATCGCATCGCAACTCGGGACGTACAGCTTCGGTCAGGTGAGGCGTGGCCCCAATGGCAAGATGTACGTCGCGCACCGCAAGGCCAGCGCGCTCAGCGTCATCAACAATCCGGATGCGACCGACCCGGCGAGCGTCGGATATGTCGCTGGCGGGCTCGCATTGCCGAGCCCTGCGCGGAGTGAATACGGTCTACCCCAGCTCGTTACCGGTTGCCCGTCGCCGCCTGAGTTGCAGATCACGAAGTCGGCTCTGCCTGCCTCGCCGATCGCCGACGCGAAGGCAGGCGACACCATCACGTACTCGTATGAGATCAAGAACACCGGCACCTCGACGGTGACCGATGTCGGCGTGAGCGAAGTGGCCGCGAACTTCACAGGAAGCGGTGCACTGCCGCAGCCGACGTGCCCCGCCGAAGCGACATCGCTTGGCGTCAATCAGACCGCGACCTGTACCGCGGAGTACACGGTGACGCAGGCGGATATTGATGCGGGCGAGGTGTCGAACACGGCGACCGCGACAGGTACGGATGCGAACGGCGATGCCTATGAGAGCGATCCGTCGAATACGGTGGTGACGGAGTTCACGGCTGACCCGGGTTTGCAGGTGACGAAGTCGACGGAGGGCGATGTTCCCACGGCGGCGGGTGGTGTTATTCAGTACGTGTTTGTGGTGGAGAACACGGGGAATGTGACGTTGTCGTCGGTGGGTGTTGCTGAGGGTGAGTTCACGGGTTCGGGGACTGCGCCGCAGGTGTCGTGCCCGGAGAGCGAGTTGGTTCCGGGTGCGTCGATGACGTGTACGGGTGAGTACACGG
>JASGEY010000080.1:0-5610 GCA_047605925.1 Microbacterium sp. | reverse complement strand
CGTCGGGGGCGCCCTCGCCGCCACCGGCTCCTCCTCCTCCGCCGCCGCCGGACGGGGCGGAGCCTGCGGTTGGGGTGGTGGTGGTGTCGATGCGGACGACGAGGCTCGCCGTGTATCCGCTGGTCGCGTCTCCGGAGATCGTCGCCAATTGCGAGACACCGGAGTCATCTCCGAAGACGTTGTCGCTGGCCAGGGTGATCTGCGAGAGGTTCTGTGCCGAGCCGTCGTATGCCGAGAGCGCGTACACCGTGTTGCTGGAGTCCTCTGGCATTGCCATCTGCGAGGTCGCGATCGCGTTGGTGGAGTCCGTGATCGAGTCGACGTCGGGGTACACCTCGAAGTGGATGTGCGGCCACCGGCCCGAGTAGCAGCCAGGGTAGATCGACGTGAACGACACTTTGCCGTCGGCATCCGCCACCTGCACACCGCGCAGGTACGTGACGTCTTCGAGCCCTTCGGAGTACATCGAATACTCACCCTGGGCGGTGCAGTGCCAGGCGTAGACCGCTGCTCCCTCGAACGGCGCGTTGTCGTTCACCATGTCGAGAATCTGGAACTCGATGGTCAGCGGCACACCCTCGGCTGTCGCCGATCCGTCGATGGAGCTGGTGATGTCCTGGCGGACGATCCCCGACTCTTCGAGCACGTCTGGGCCGTTCGATCCGTCGCCCGGGTAGGGGCCGGCAGTTTCGTCGGGAATCTCTCCCTCGCTGGTCGTAGATGTCGTGGTCGCCGTGTCCGTCGGGGTGTCGGTCGTTGTCGATCCCGAGGTGGTTCCCGACGTCGTGTCGGTCGTGGCGCAGGCTGCAAGAACGACGGCGCCGACACCGAGTCCAGCGAGGCTCAGCACTCCGCGCCTGCTGATCAGGGTGCGGATGTCGAAGGATGCTCCCTGGTCGACCACTTCCTCGTCCGGGTGATCCAGAAGTCGCCCCTCGTATGCGGGGCCTTCCGGTGTCTGTGTGGGTTCGGGGATGCGGCTCATGATCTGACTCCTCTCAGGAGGCTGTTGGTGTGTGCTCACCATAGTTGCGAGGGAACCAATCGATAGCCTTTACTTTTTCTATGTGCTTCTTGTGAGTTTGAGGTCGTCGAGAATCGCGCCGCAACGATACCTTCCATTCACCCGGCGTATAGGCTAAGGTAAACAGTGTCTGCAGCTTCTGCTGCGAGCGTCACCGTCGACGAGGGTGACGCGAGTTGTGACGTGGGGTCACAAAGTCAGCAGAACCCGAGGGGTCGGGTCGCAGACGCAAATCCGTGAACGTGGGGTTCATGGTGTGGGGAAAAACTGGGGAAACTATGTCGCACTGGGGAATTCTGCGTACGTCGACTGTCTGCGAGGCGTCGGCATGACCTCCGTCGAAGATGCACTGAGCATCGCTCGAACGACTTCGATCTCTGCACCTGCGGCCGCGACGCGCGCCGTGGAGGCGCCTTCACGCCCGGCCGTCGCGCCCCGCACTTCCGCCACGCTCGAGAGGCGTCGCCAGTGGGAGAGCCGCTATCGCATGCGCCTGCGCATCACGGATGCCGTCGTCATCCTGCTGGCCGCTTGCGCCACCGCAGCTGCTCAGCTGATGAGCGGCGCGTCCGGCGGAGAGGCGGTGCGTGACAGCATCCTTCTGAGCGTCCTTTGGTACCTAGCGCTCAGCGCGATGCACACCCGAGATGCCGCCCTGTTCCACGCCAGCGCCACCGAGTATCGCGGCGTCGCACACGCCAGCGGTCTCGCCTTCGGCGTGCTCGCGATGGTCGGCGTGCTGCTCGATTGGCAGCACCTGCAGTTCGTGCTTCTCCTCGGCCTGCCCGCTGGGCTGCTCGCCTTGCTCGTCACGCGCTGGGTGTGGCGCCACTGGCTGACCACGCAGCGCGCGCACGGACGGTTCGCTTCGCGCACGCTGGTCGTCGGAGACAAAGACGACGTCGAGTATGTGGTTCGCACACTGCACCCGATCGGCCCTTCCGGATACCAGGTGGTCGGAGCGACTCTGCTCGATGCCAACGCTCGCAATGTCGAGGTCGACGGAACCCTGTTCCCCGTGCTCGGCAACGTGCACTCCGTTGCACATGTCGCGTCTGAGATCGGCGCCGACACGATCATTGTCGCGAGCCGTCCTGACGGCGACCCCGAGTTCGTGAAGAAGCTGAGCTGGCAACTGGAGGGCACGGCTTCGGAGCTCGTGCTTTCGAGCCGCCTGACCGACGTTGCCGGCCCTCGGATCTCCTTCGCTCCCGTCGAGGGGCTGCCGCTGATCCAGGTGCAGATCCCACGGTACGAGGGCGGCCGACACGTGCTCAAGCGCGCTCTCGACGTCATCGTCGCGGTGATCGCGCTCATCCCGATCGCGCTCATCACACCGGTGATCGCGCTGCTGGTCAAGCTCGATTCGCCCGGGCCCCTGTTCTTTTTCCAGGAGCGCGTCGGTCGCGATGGTCAGACATTCAAGATGGTCAAGTTCCGCTCGATGAAGACGGATGCCGAGCAGCAGCTCGCCGCTCTGAAGGCGCAGAACGAGGGCGCTGGTCTGTTGTTCAAGATGAAGGACGACCCGCGCGTCACCCGCGTCGGCAAGGTCCTTCGCAAGCTCTCTCTCGATGAGCTGCCGCAGTTCTGGAACGTGCTGACCGGCGACATGAGCGTGGTCGGACCCCGTCCGCCGCTGCCCAGCGAGGTCACCGCTTACGACGGCACCGTCTTCCGCCGCCTGTACATCAAGCCCGGCATCACCGGTCTCTGGCAGGTCTCCGGCCGCAGCGATCTGTCGTGGGACGAGAGCGTCCGCCTCGACCTGCGCTACGTGGAGAACTGGTCGGTCATGAATGACCTGCAGATCATGTGGCGAACCGCCAAGGTCATGGTTCGGCCGAGCGGTGCATACTGAAACAATGGCCGACGCTTCACCTGCCGCCGCGGCGCCTGTAGTCGTGGCCGGCGTGTCGGTCGGCTCCTTCACCGAGCAGGCGTTCGTGAGCGACGTGATCGCGATGGCGACAAGCGACGGTGTCGATGTCGCCGTCGGCGTCAATGCCCACGTGTGCAACATTGCCCGGGCAGACCAGCGGTTTCGGAGCTTGCTCTCGCAGAGCGTGACCTACGCCGACGGCCAATCCGTCGTGTGGGCCGCGAACCTGCTCGGCGGGAGCATCCCGGAGCGACTGGCGACCACTGACATCGCCGAACCAATCCTGCGCGCAGCTGCAGCGTCCGACCTGCCCGTGTACTTCTTCGGTGCGGCACCAGGGATCGCCGAGCAGGCAGCGGCTCGGCTTCGCGCGCGAATTCCCGGTTTGAAATTGAAGACGCACCATGGATTCGCGAAGGATGCAGAGCTCGACGCCGTGTTCGACGACATCGCAGCGCACGGCACAAAGATCCTGTTCGTTGGAATGGGCGACCCTGCACAGCGCTTCTGGATCGACGAACACCTGGATCGGATGCCGTCGGCCGTGCTCACCTGCGGCGGCCTGTTCGACTGGCTGAGCGGCTCGAACCGTCGCGCCCCAGAGTGGATGATCAAAGCCGGGCTGGAATGGCTGTGGAGATTGATGATCGAGCCTCGCCGTCTGGCTGCACGCTATCTATTGGGTAATCCCAGCTTCATGGCGGCTGTCGCGATGCAAAAGCTGCGCGGAACGGGACGGCGGTGAGCGCCAGCGAGGCCTCACGGAGTTCGTTCGCACGCGGAAGCGCCCTGAGCTTCCTCGGCGCGGCCATCAGCGCTGTGATGGGGCTCGTGCTGATCATCGTGCTCGGGCAACTCTTGGGCGATGCTGGTTCTGGCGTGGTGCTGCAGACGATCGGTGTGTTCACCATCGCCCTCGCGGTCGCTCGCTTGGGTATGGATTCCGCATCCGTCTGGATCCTTCCCCGGTTGATGGAGGACCGTCGCGATATGGTGCGCGCGGCGACGTGGTTCCTTGTTCTCGCCTCCGGCATCGGCGGAACGATAGCGGCGATCTTGCTTTTGCTCGGAGCAGCACTCGTAGACGCGCACCACCCAGGCGAACCTGTCGCAGCCGCAGTGAGAGCAACCGCACCATTTCTCCCTCTTGCCTCGATGTTCCAAACCGCGATGTCGTCGACGCGCGCATTGGGCAAGGTCACCGCTTTCGTGTTTGTTGGCAACATCCCTCTGCCCGCGCTGCGTCCGCTGTTCGTCGCCATCGCGGCTGGAGCAGGCGCAGGGCTGACCGCCGTTGCTGTAGCGTGGGCTCTCCCTCTGGTCCCGCTGATCATCATCGGTGTGATCGTTCTCGCCCTGCAATTGCGGCGGTTTACGCCGACGGCATCCCCCGGATTCCTCCGATCCGATATCCCCCGGCGCACTTTCGGATACGCTACGCCGCGCATCTTCGCGGCTTCCGTCGAGCAGTTGCTCCTCTGGCTCGCGGTCGTCATCATCGGGACGGTAGCGGGTCCTGCCACCGCGGGCATCTACGGTGCAGCGAGCCGATTCATCTCCTCGGGCTTCATCATCGATACCGCTCTCCGCGTCGTTTTCGCGCCCACCTTCAGTCGACTGATGCACCGTGGCGATCACGTGCAACTGGCGTCGATCTACCGCACTGCAACCATCTGGTTGGTGTTGTTCAGCGCACCCGTATATCTGCTCCTGTCCGCCTTTGCTCCCGTCGCGCTCTCTCTCGTCGGCGAGGCATTCACAGATGGCGATCTCGTCATCGTATTGATGAGCGCGGGAGCTATTGTCACGTTCCTGGCTGGCAATATCCAGTCCGTGCTGCTCATGAGCGGGCGCAGCGGCCTCGCCGCACTGAACAAGGCCATCGCCGTTGCTGTCAACATCGCTCTCATCTACCTGCTCGTGCCTCTCTGGGGAATCGCCGGCGCGGCCGCCGCCTGGGCGATCGCCTTCGCGCTCGACGCCGTCCTGGCGACGCTCGAATTGCGCTTCCTCCTACATGTGCCAGTGTCTGCCACAGCGGGGCTCTACCCACTGTTCGTCTCCGTCGTCACAGTCGGGATCCCGTCGGTCGCACTCCGTGCGCTCATGGGCGCCACCTGGATCGGGCTCATTACAGCGACGGTGGTGAGCTTGGCGCTCTTCGCGATCTGGTGCTTCATGGATCGAAAGCGGCTGCATCTGGACGACCTCGGCGCGCTCCGCCGCACGTCCTGATCTGAGGCATCGATCCGACTCTCGCGCTCAAAGAATGTGAGTCTCGTCGAGCTGGTGCCTCACGCTTTGTGAGCGCGAGGTTTGCGGTTCATTTGGTTGTTTGGAGTCGATGGATCGACGGTTCCAACGATGCCATATCGATCCCGCGGGAGGTGGCCATGGCCTTGGTCTTGCCTTGGGACAGTGTGGTGAGCCGGAGCTGGATCTGGTTGATCTGGCGGGTGAGGTCGGCGGAGTTGATTCCTGCGATCCGCGTGGCGACGGCCTGGGTCTGCTCCTCGGTGAGGATGCCTGTGTCGATGACGCGCTGCCAGGGGGTGCGCGGTTTGTCGTAGACGCGGTTGCGGCGCCCGTCCGCGGTCGTGGCGTACGAGGTCGGCTTCTTCGTCGGAGTGAAGAAGTTCAATCGCAGCGACACGAGCCGCCAGAGCTCGTTGAGCAGTGAGAGCTCCTCGGCGGTGTCGTATCG
>JASGEY010000079.1:0-6880 GCA_047605925.1 Microbacterium sp. | reverse complement strand
ACCTTTCCGCTGCTGCCGCGCAACATTCAGCACTCGGGCGAGCAGCATGAGCGGATCGTCTCGGCGATTCTGGACGGCCGACCGGATGCCGCAGAGACGGCCATGCGCGACCATCTCGCCGGCACCGAGGCCCTGCTGCGCGGCTTTCTCGTCTAGCGTGTGGTGGCAACCCCGATCCGAGCCAGTGTGGCGTCACCGTTCGACGACGTTGCGCCCCTTGTATCTCGCCCCCTTCAGACCTCAGCGGGGCGAGCCGACCGAGAACTGGGTGCCTGGCACTGCGGTCAGCTCGAAGCCGTCGAGCGTCGGCAGGCGGCGCCCGACGACGACGGTGGGATCGGCACTGGCGGCGACACGGCGCTCATTCGTCACGACGATCTGCCCCACCCTGAGCACCGCAGACAGCGCTCGCTCAAACACCGGCACCGTGATGTCGGCGCCGACCACGCCGGCGAACGCCCCGTCGATGGGCACCGGCGCGGTGAACGTCAGCGTCGCCTCGTCGGTGCACAAGAGGTCGACATATGGCCCCGTCATGTGCGCTTCGAGCGTCTCGCGCGGCACCCGGTACCACTCGATGTCCTCGTACGAGCGCACGTACCCGCCCCCGGTCGCCCCCGGGTCGAGTAGCGTGACGGTGCGCTCCGCGCCGAGTGCCTGCCACCACGCCATCAGCGGCCCCGAGAACCGGCCCGGCTCTCCGACGAATCCCGCACCGAACACCAGCTCGCGCGCGGTCAGTTCCTGCGTCGCGATGCGCGTGACGGCATCGGTCACCTCGGCGCGATCCGCCCCGCCGAGCAGCAGCGCGGCGACCTCCTCGCCCAGGTGGGCCGCGACGGCGAGCGCCTCGCCGCACACCCGTGCAACCTCATCCACCGTGCTCATCACGCCTCCAGCCTCTGCTTCACCACGAGCAGCCACCGCGCCGCCCGCGCGCACGTCGCGGCGACGGCTGCCTGCGCACCGTCTCCATCGCCCTCATCGAGTCGATCGACCAGGGCGAGCGATGCCTCCTGGATGGCCGCCCGCTCGTCTGCATCGAACATGGATGCCCACAGCAGCGGACCATCCGCATGCTGCAGCGCCAGCTGCGCGCGCACGAGCCTGACCGAACGACCGAGCGCCACGAGCTGCAGGTGGAAACCGCCGAGCGCGCGACGCGCGGCGAACTCCTCAGCGAAATCTGCAGCCTCGAGGTCGCGACGCAGGCTCGCGAGCTCGAAGGATGTCGCCTCCCGTGCGGCCAGCCGCGCCCCCGCGCCGACGATGACGGTGCCGTAGGTGCCGAGGTCGGACAGCTCGGCGTTCGTCATCGCGCAGATGCGCTGTTCGACCGCCCGCACGCGATCGTCCTCGACGACGGTGACGAATGACCCGCCGCCGCGCCCGCGCTGAGTGGTCACGAGCCTGCGCTCGCGTAGATCGGCCAGCGCCTCCCGCACCGTGACCGGCGCCACCCCGAACCGCTCGGCGAGTCGCGCCTCCGAGGGCAGTCGCTCACCGGGCTGCAGGATGCCCAGCACGATCGCCTCCTCGAGGCGAGCGGTCACCGCGTCGGCGCGACCCACCTCATCGATCGGCGCGAACACCGCCGACCTGGCGAGTGTCGCTGGCTGCTCCATACGTCCATCCTTGCGCGAACCGTCGTCGAACCGTAACATCGTCGACACTAAACATATGCAACCATAGGTTTCAACGTTGAGCCAGAGGAAGAGGCGACGGATGCCCCAAGCTGATTCGACCCCCGCGATCCGACTGCGTGGGTTGCGCCGTGAGTTCGGTGCGGTCACGGCGGTCGACGGCGTCGATCTCGACATTCCCGGCGGCGAGTTCTTCTCGATGCTCGGACCATCCGGTTCGGGCAAGACCACCGTGCTGCGCCTCATCGCGGGGTTCGACACACCCACGGCGGGCACGGTCGAGCTTTTCGGCGAGGATGTCAGCGCGAAGGCTCCCTACGATCGCCCCGTCAACACGGTTTTCCAGGATTACGCGCTCTTCCCGCACATGTCGGTGCTGCAGAACGTGTCGTACGGGCTGAAGGTGCGCCGCGTGCCCGCCAAAGATGCGAAGACTCAGGCGATGGATGCCCTGGATCGGATGCGCCTGAAGGACTACGCCGATCGTCGCCCCAGCGAGCTCTCGGGCGGGCAGCGACAGCGCGTCGCCCTCGCGCGCGCGATCGTCGTCAAGCCGCGCGCCCTGCTGCTCGATGAGCCGCTCGGCGCGCTCGACCTCAAGCTGCGCGAGCAGATGCAGATCGAGCTCAAACAGCTGCAGCGCGACCTCGGCATCACCTTCGTCTTCGTCACGCACGACCAGGATGAGGCGCTCACCCTCTCCGATCGCATCGCCGTGTTCGACGGCGGGCGCATCCAGCAGGTCGGTGCAGCCGCGGACGTGTACGAGCGCCCGGAGACGACGTTCGTCGCCAACTTCGTCGGCACTTCGAATATCTTCGATGACCCCACCAGCCAGACACTGCTCGGCCGAGGCGGCACCCACGCCATCCGCCCCGAGAAGCTCACCGTGCACCGAGGCGAGCGCGCGGAAGGAGCGCCTGGCACCGTGGCCGAGGTCATCTACGCCGGCGCCGTCGTGCGCAGCGTCATCGATCTGGATGCCGGTGTGCGCGTGAGCGTGCTCGAGCAGTCGATCGCCGGGCACGCCAGCGCCGACCGCGGCGAGCGCGTGCACGTCGCCTGGGCCGACACCGACGTGCGCGAACTGCGCGAACCTACTCCCTGACCTTCCCATCGCACAGCAACCCAAGGAGATCTCATGCACATCACGAAACGGCGCCTGGTCGCCGTCGGCGCCGCGCTCGGCGTCGCCACACTCGTCCTGAGCGCCTGCGGCACATCCGGAGGCGGTGACGCCTCAAGCGACGGTCCCATCACCGAAGTCGGCGACGGAGAAGGTCAGGTCTCGATCCTTGCCTGGCCCGGCTACGTCGAAGACGGCTCGAACGATCCAGATGTCGACTGGGTCACTCCGTTCGAAGAGTCGACAGGCTGCACCGTCACCGCGCAGACTTATGGCACGAGCGACGAGGCGTACCAGTTGATGCAGGAGGGCGGATTCGACGTCGTCGCGGCATCCGGCGACCTGACACTGCGCCTCATAGCGAACGGGTCGGTGCAGCCGATCAACACCGATCTCATCGACTCGTACGACGGCATCTACGACTTCCTGAAGGATCGCGACTGGAACTCGGTGGACGGGCAGATGTACGGCGTCCCGCACGGCTACGGCGCGAACCTGCTGGCCTACAACACCGATGTCTATACGACGGCGCCGACATCGTGGGACGTCGTCTTCGACAAGGCAAGCGAGCAGCAGGGCAAGATCACGGCCTACGACTCGCCGATCTACATCGCCGACGCCGCCGTCTACCTCATGGCGCACAATCCTGACCTCGGCATCACCAACCCCTACGCGCTCGACGAGGATCAGCTCGCCGCCGCTGTCGACCTGCTCAAGGCGCAGCGCGAGAACATCACCGAGTACTGGAGCGACTACCTGCTCGAGATCCAGGGTCTCGAGGCTGGGTCGATCGTGGCGGGCACCACCTGGCAGGTCATCATCAACTCGCTCGCAGAAGACACGCCTGTCGCGGCTGTGCTGCCCGATGAGGGTGCGACCGGATGGAGCGATACCTGGATGGTTGCCGCCGACAGCGAGCACGTGAACTGCTCGTACAAGTGGTTGGACTGGATCGCGAGCCCCGAGGGTAACGCGATGGCCACCGAGTACTTCGGCGAGGCGCCGAACAACGCCGGTGCCTGCGAGTACACGCAGGATCCGAATCACTGCGACTCGTACCACGCGGGCGACGAGGACTACGCGTCGCAGATCTGGTACTGGACGACGCCGATCGCCGAGTGCCTGGATGGCCGCACCGATGTCGAGTGCACCGACTACGCCGCATGGACTTCGGCCTGGCAGGAGATTCAGGGCTGATGACCACGACGAGCCTGCCCGGCGGCATTCCCGCCCCGCCCGAGACCGCTGCGCGCCGGGCATCCCGCGCCTTCGGCCGACACCCGCGCGCGGGTCTCGGGATGCTGCTGGGACTGCCGCTGGGCTGGCTCGTCATCGTCTACGTCGTCTCTCTCGGGCTGCTGCTGATCACGGCCCTGTGGCAGTCGGACAGCTTCACCGGCCAAGTGAAGATGGAGTGGACGGCAGATAACATCGTCACGGTGCTGACTGGGGCGCTGTACCACGCGGTCACGCTGCGCACGCTCGGCACCGCACTGCTGGTCACCGCGATCGACCTGCTCATCGCCCTGCCCGTGGGCTACGCGATGGCGAAGGTGCTCGGGCCGAGGGCCCGGTCGGCGCTCGTCATCGCCTTCCTCATGCCGCTGTGGGCGTCGTACCTCGTGAAGGCCTACGCGTGGCGGTCGATCTTCATCGAGGGCGGGCTGCTGTCGTCGGTGGGAATCGATGTCGGCTTCGGCAGTGTGAGCATCGTGATCACCCTCGCATACATCTGGCTGCCATACGTCATCATGCCGGTGTACGCCGGGTTCGAGCGCGTGCCGAACTCGCTCATCGAGGCATCCAGCGATCTCGGCGCAAGGTCGCTGCGCACCTTCGTCCGGGTCATCCTGCCGATGATGTACCCCGCGATCATCGCCGGTGCGATCTTCTCGTTCTCGCTGAGCCTCGGCGACTACATCGCGGTGCGCATCGTCGGCGGATCGCGGCAGATGCTCGGCACGCTCATCTACGACAACGTCGGCACGGCCGGCAACCTGCCGATGGCGGCGGCGGTCGCGCTCATCCCGATCGTCATCATCCTCGTGTTCCTGCTCGGCGTGCGTCGCACGGGCGCCCTGAAGAATCTGTGACGATATGCGCATCTCGACTCCTGTGAAGGCGACGTTCATCACGATCGTCGCGCTCGCGCTCATCTTCGTCTACGCGCCGCTGCTCGTGGTGCTCATCAACTCGTTCTCAACATCTCAGGCGCTCGCGTGGCCGCCAACCTCGCTCACCCTGCAGTGGTGGGCACGCGCCGCCACCAACGAGGGAGCCTGGTCCGCTGTCGGCACCTCGGTGCTCGTCGCCGCCTGCGCCACTGCCGTCGCGCTGGTGCTCGGCACGCTGTGTGCGATCGCGCTCGACCGGTTCTCGTTCTTCGGCAAGGAGGGCGTCAACCTGCTGATCGTGCTGCCGATCGCCCTGCCAGGCATCGTCACCGGCATCGTGCTGAACAATCTCTTCCGAACGATGCTCGACGTCTCGCTCGGACTCGGCACCCTCATCGTGGCGCACGTGACGTTCTGCATCGTGACCGTCTACAACAACGCGTTCGCCAGGATGCGCCGACTCAACCCGAATCTGACGGACGCGTCGGCAGACCTGGGGGCTGACACTTTCACCACATTCCGCCACGTGACGCTGCCGCAGCTGCGATCATCCCTGCTCGCGGGCGGTCTACTCGCCTTCGGCCTGTCGTTCGACGAGATCATCGTGACGCAGTTCACGGCGGGGCCAGGCGTCACGACGCTGCCGATCTGGATTTTCCAGAACATGTTCCGGCCGGGTCAGGCACCGATCGTCAACGTCGTCGCCGTGGTGCTGGTGATCGTGTCGATCGTGCCGATCTGGCTCGCCCAGCGTCTCGAGGCTCGCGCCGAGGCGCGGTGAGCCGAGGATGGCGCCGATCGGCGCGAGGCCCCAGGCTCAACCATTCATAGCGTCTCGTTCGCGGCGAGCTGGTCGGCGACCTCGAGTGCCTCATCGATAACCGCGAGACCCCGTACAAGCTCGTCCTCGCTGATCACCAGCGGAGGAGCGACGTGCACGCGGTTGAAGTGCGTGAACGGCCACACCCCGGCCTTCTTCGCGGCTGCGGCGAAAGCGCCCATGGGCGCGGCATCCGCTCCCGTCGCGTTGAACGGCACCAGCGGCTCGCGGGTCTCTTTGTCGCGCACCAGCTCGATCGCCCAGAACAGCCCGAGGCCTCGCACCTCGCCGACCGACGGGTGCTTCTGAACCCACGACCGCAGCGTGGGCTCGACCACTCGAGAGCCGAGGTCGCGCACGCGCTCGAGGATGCCGTCGCGGCGGAACACCTCGAAGGTCGCAACTCCCGCGGCGCACGCCAGCGGGTGACCCGAGTAGGTGAGGCCGCCCGCGAAGGGCACCGTGTCGAACGCCTTCGCGATGCGCTCGGAGATCACGACACCGCCGAGGGGCACATAGCCGGAGTTAACGCCCTTCGCGAAGGTGATCAGGTCGGGGCGTGCATCGAACGCGTCGATGCCGAACCACTCGCCCAGGCGCCCGAAGCCGACCATGACCTCGTCGGCGATGTAGACGATGCCGTAGCGGTCGCAGAGCTCGCGCACGCCCTGCAGGTATCCGGGCGGCGGAACCAGCACACCGTTGGTGCCGACGACCGTCTCGATGATGATCGCCGCGATCGTCTGCGGGCCTTCGAGCTGGATCGTCTGCTCCAAGTGCGCGAGCGCGCGCTCTGTCTCCTGCTCCGGGGTCTCTGAGTGGAACGGCGAGCGGTACAGGTACGGGCCGAAGAAGCGCACGGCACCAGAGTCGACCGTGTCGTTCGCCCAGCGGCGGGGGTCGCCGGTGAGCGAGATAGCGGTGGCGGTTGAGCCGTGGTAGCTGCGGTACATCGACAGCACCTTGCGACGACCGGTGGACTGCCGAGCCATGCGCACCGCATACTCGTTCGCCTCGGCGCCGCCGTTCGTGAAGAACACCTTCTCGAAACCATCGGGGGCGACCTCGGCGATGAGGCGGGCGAGCTCGCCGCGCACATCATTCGCCATCGACGGCTGGATGGTCGCAAGGCGCCCCGCCTGCTGCTGGATCGCGGCGACGAGATCGGGATGCTGGT
>JASGEY010000078.1:0-11707 GCA_047605925.1 Microbacterium sp. | reverse complement strand
GCCCAGTAGGGGCGTCGGCGGGAGGGCGGGAGGGCGGGAGGGCGGGAGGGCTGGAGAAAAGTTCGCCGACAGCGAACATCCGTCCTCGGGGGACCCCGATGTCCGAGCTTCGTGACACTCTGTGATGCGGCTGATTTTCGACCGGCATCCGCTCGTCGAGATATCACCCGCTCGATCCCACAAGGAAGTCCGCCTGTGCTCGGGAAAATCCTCGTCCGCTATCTGTCGCGATACCGCTGGCTACTCGTCGGTGTGCTCGTGTTCCAGTTCGCCAGTGCCCTCGCGTCGCTCTACCTACCAACGCTGAACAAAGACCTCATCGACAAGGGTGTAGCGCAGGGCGACACCGACTACATCTGGCGCACTGGTCTGTTCATGCTTGTCGTCTCGCTGGGCCAGATCGTCGCCTCGATCGTTGCGACGTACTTCGCCGCGCGCGCGGCGATGGGTGCTGGTCGCGACATCCGCGCCGACGTCTTCGCCAAGGTGAGCGGCTTCTCCGAACGCGAGGTAACGCAGTTCGGAGCGGGCTCGCTGATCACGCGCAACACCAATGACGTCCAGCAAGTGCAGATGCTCGCGATGATGGGCGCGACGATGTTCGTCACCGCTCCGCTGCTCGCCATCGGCGGCATCATCATGGCTGTCGTCACGAACGTCGGCCTGAGCTGGCTGATCGCAGTGGCCGTCCCGGTACTGCTCATCGCCGCTGTGCTCATCGTCAGCCGCATGGTGCCGCTTTTTCGTGCGAATCAGAAGAAGATCGATACGGTCAACCGCATCATGCGCGAGCAACTGACCGGCGTGCGCGTTGTCAGGGCGTTCGTGCGCGAGCGCATCGAAGAAGAACGCTTCCGCATCGCCAACACCGACATCTTCGTCGTCGGACGCAAGATCGGTTCGCTCTTCGTGCTGCTGTTCCCGCTGTTCATGCTGATCCTCAACGTGACCGTGGTCGCGGTGATCTGGTTCGGCGGCATCGAGATTCAGGGCGGCACCGTCGAGGTCGGCACCCTGTTCGCTTTCATGCAGTACATCGGCCAGATCATGATGGGCGTGATCATGTCCAGCTTCATGGCGATGATGATTCCGCGCGCCGCCGTCTCGGCCGAGCGCGTCGGCGAGGTGCTCGACGCGCAGTCCAGCATGGAGCGCCCGGAGAACGGCGTCAGCGACTTCCCCACCCCCGGCTCCGTCGCCTTCGACGACGTCGAGTTCACCTACCCCGGGGCGGAGTCGCCCGTGCTCAGCGGCATCAGCTTCGCAGCTCACCCGGGTGAGACCGTCGCCATCGTCGGATCGACGGGAGCAGGCAAGACCACTCTCGTCTCGCTCATCCCGCGTCTGTTCGATGTGACGGGGGGAGCCGTATCCATCGGGGGAGTCGACGTACGTGAGGCCGATGTCGATGCCCTGTGGGAGGGCATCGGCCTGGTTCCGCAAAGACCGTTCCTGTTCACCGGAACTGTCGCCTCGAACCTCCGCTACGGGCGAGAGGATGCCACTGACGAAGAGCTCTGGCATGCCCTCGAAATCGCGCAGGGCCGCGACTTCGTCGAGGAGATGCCCGACGGGCTGAACTCGCGCATCGCGCAGGGCGGAACGAACGTCTCGGGTGGGCAGCGGCAGAGGCTGGCGATTGCCCGCGCAATCGTGCACCAGGCGCGAATTCTCATTTTCGACGACTCGTTCTCTGCGCTCGATCTCACCACCGACGCACGCCTCCGGCAGGCGCTGTGGCGCGAGCTCCCGCAGGTCACCAAGATCGTCGTCGCGCAGCGAGTCTCGACGATCATGGATGCCGATCGCATTGTCGTTCTCGAAGGCGGGAGCATGGCCGGCGTCGGCACCCACGAGGAACTGCTCGAAACCAGCAGCACCTATCGTGAGATTGTCGAGTCGCAGCTGGGGGTGGACGCATGAGCGGCGAGCGCGAGAAGCCACTGACCCGGCGCGAGCGCGCGATGGCCGCCCGAGCGGCCGCTGTCACGACGGCCGAGCTCAGCGAAGAGGAGAAATACGAGGCCGAGCTCGCGGAACAGGCTAGACAGAGCTCGGGTGACTGGGACAGCGTAGCGCCGGGCAAGGCCGACCACTTCGGGCCCAGCTTCGCTCGGATGATCGGTCTGCTGCGACCATCGGCCCTCTGGTTCGTCTTCGTCTCAGTGCTCGGCACGATCGGCGTCGTGCTCAGCGTGGCGGCGCCCAAGGTGCTCGCCGAAGCGACGAACTATGTGTACACCGGGTTCCTGTCTCTCAAACTCGGCACACCGGACGGCGACTTCCCTGGCTTCCCCGAAGGGATGACGAAGGACGAGGTCGTCGACCAACTGCGCCAGTTCGGGCAAGACGAGTTCGCCGACCAGATCGCCGTCCTCAAGGACTTCACTGTCGGCTCCGGCATCGACTTCGAGGCAATGAAGTGGATCATCGCCGCCGTGCTGGCGATCTATGTGGTTGCGGCACTGATGAGCTGGATTCAGGGCTACGTGATCAACGTCATCATGGTGCGCACGATGTGGCGCCTGCGTGAAGACGTCGAGGCGAAGATCAACCGTCTGCCGCTGTCGTACTTCGACAAGGTGCAGCGTGGGGAGCTGATCTCACGCGTCACGAACGACATCGACAACATCACGCAGACCATGCAGCAGTCGCTCTCGGGAGCCCTGACTTCGGTGCTCACCGTCATCGGCGTGCTCGTGATGATGTTCTCCATCTCCTGGCAACTCGCCCTCGTCGCACTGATCGCGATACCGCTGATGGGCGTGATCTTCGGCGTCATCGGGCCGCGCTCGCAGAAGGCGTTCGGCACCCAATGGCGCAAGGTCGGTCGCCTCAACGCGCGCGTGGAAGAGGCGTTCTCCGGTCACGCGCTGGTCAAAGTCTTCGGCCGTGAGCAGGATGCTCTCGACAAGTTCCAGGTCGAGAACGAGGAGTTGTACCAGGCTGCGTTCAAGGCGCAGTTCCTCTCGGGCATCATCATGCCGGCGATGACCTTCGTCGGCAGCCTCAGCTATGCGGCTCTCGCCGTGCTGGGTGGACTCATGGTCGCTAACGGCCAGCTGCGCCTCGGTGACGTGCAGGCGTTCATTCAGTATTCGCAGCAATTCTCGCAGCCCCTGTCCGAGCTCGGCGGCATGGCCGCGGTTGTGCAGTCGGGCACGGCATCGGCCGAGCGAGTCTTCCAACTGCTCGACGAGGACGAGCAGGACCCGGATGCCGGTGACGCCCCGACCCCGCAACCAACTCAGGGGTCGGAACAGGGAGGCGTCATCGAGTTCCAGAACGTCGCGTTCTCCTACTCCGCAGATCGCCCCCTCATCACTGACCTGTCGTTCCGGGTCGAGCCGGGGCAGACTGTCGCGATCGTCGGACCGACGGGCGCCGGAAAGACCACGCTGGTCAACCTGATCATGCGGTTCTACGAGCTCAGTGGCGGGCGCATCCTGCTCGACGGACAAGACATCGCGGAGATGACGAGGGATGACCTGCGCTCGCGCACCGGCATGGTCCTTCAAGACCCGTGGCTGTTCGCCGGCAGCATCCGCGAGAACATCCGCTACGGCCGCTCCACCGCGACCGATGACGAGGTGCTCCAGGCCGCGAAGGCGACCTACGTCGACCGGTTCGTGCATGCCCTTCCCGAGGGGTACGACACGGTGCTCGACGAAGATGCCTCGAACGTATCGGCCGGTGAGCGCCAGCTGATCACGATCGCCCGGGCCTTCGTCGCCCAGCCGTCGATCCTGATTCTCGACGAAGCGACGAGCGCGGTCGACACCCGCACCGAATTGCTGCTGCAGCACGCGATGGCAGCTCTGAGACAGGGGCGCACATCGTTCGTGATCGCACACCGGCTCTCGACGATCCGCGACGCCGACCTCATTCTCGTGATGGAGCACGGCGACATCGTCGAGAAGGGCACGCACGACGAGCTCATCACAGCACGCGGCGCCTACTGGCGGCTCTACCAGTCGCAGTTCGAGCAGGCCGCGACCGACATCGAAGCCGAAGAGGCACCCGCGACTGGTGCCGTCTCCGTGCCGCCCGTCGGGGAGCGGGGTGACGACTTAGGAGCCTGAACCAAGCCGGCGCGCCCAGACTCTCTTACTCTGCCGTCAGGCCGAACAGCTCCAGCGGGTGGGTGAGCCGCCACCAGGCGCTCGGATCCTCGATCGTGCTCGTGAGGCTCAGAGTCGTGGTTGCCGCGTTGAGCGGTCCCGTCGTCGTGAGCGTTCCGACCTCAGCGCCCGCCTTGCGCTTCTCCCCCACATCGAACTCGATGGCGGTCGTCGCGCTACCGCCGTTCCAGAGCACGACCTCGGCGTCGGCATCCGTGACCAGCTCCGCGCTCGCCCCCCACTCCGCCTCGACCGTACCCACAACCGTTCCCTCGGGCACGACCGGCACCTGCGTGGTCAACGCGGCCTCAATCTCTGCGAACAGCGACCGTGTCGACGCAAGCCGCATATCGTCGTCAGCCTGGTCGAGAACGCACGCATACAGTCGGACGGTCGTGTCGCCAACGGTGACATCCTTCGCGGTGAGCAGGTTCCAACTCTCATACAGCGTCCCGGTCTTGATGCCGACGACGCCCGCGTCGGCGAGCATCCCGTTCGTGTTGGTCACCGTTCCCGCTCCGGGCAGATCCACCGATGGCGTGCGCACGATCTCGGCGAACACGGGATTCTGCATGGCCTTCTCCGCGATGGCGATCAGCGAAGCTGGCGTTGCCACGTTGCGCTCATCGAACCCTGACGGGGACTTGATCGTGACGCCAGTGATCCCGTGATCTCTCAGCCACGTGGCTGCCGCCGTGGCGAACGCGGCATCCGAGCCCCAGATCTCTTCGACGAGACGGTCGATGTAGTTGTTCGCGGAGCCGAGGAGCACCCCCTGCAGCATCTGATACTCAGTGAGTGAGCCGCCCACAGGCACGTCCAAGGCAGACTGATCGTTGCGCAGATACCAGTAATACGTCTCGCTGTCCGCCCAGGTGAACGAGAACGACGGGCCCTGTTCGCCGAGAGCCAGCGGCATCCGTTCGAGCACCATCAGGGCAGAGACGACCTTGCTGATGCTGGCGATCTCGGTCGGCTCCGCCGACGAGGCCACAGTGCCGATGCCCTCGACGCCGACGGCGGCGCTGCCTTGCCCCGGCCAGGTCAGCGAGGCGGCAGGGGCCGGAGTGGCCGCATACTCAACGGCCTTCACCGTCGGTGCGACCTCGTACAGCGGCCAGAGAAGCGTGGTCCCGGTGTACGCGCCGGCCAGAGTGAGGAGGATGCCGATCGGCGCGAGCACGCTCGGCCGAGAGATCGCCGGGCGCAACCGCGCTCCTGCGAAGAGCGGTTGGTACTCGTCTGATGTCGCGGACGCGGTCGCGCCGATGGCGGCTGCATCGACCCAGGTCAGCGCGGTGGCCTCAGCGGAATCAGGAGCGGTCACTCGCCTACGGTATCGAACTCCGCTATCGGATCGTCGGAACAGCGGGTAATATCGGCGACACAACCACGGGAGTCCGGCGAGCCGGGCTGAGAGGGAGCGAATCGCGCTTCGACCGTCGAACCTGATCCGGATCATGCCGGCGCAGGGAGGAGTTCACATGAGTACGTCCACGTCTATCGCGGCATCCGACGCTCGCACTGCCAAGCGCTGGCGCTGGCGCGTCGTCGATATCGTCGTCGCCAGCGTCACAGCCGTCGCCTGTGCGCTGATCTTCCTACTGTGGAACGTCGGTTCTCAGGGGCCGAGCACACTGATCGAGCCGCTGCTGCCCGGCGTACAGGGCCTCCTCAACGGACCGTGGCTGATCGCCGGCGTGCTCGGTGGGTTGATCATCCGTAAGCCCGGCGCCGCGCTGTACACCGAGCTGGTCGCGGCGACCATCTCGGCGCTCGTTGGCAACGCGTGGGGTCCGCTCACCATCGTCTCGGGTCTTGTGCAGGGAATCGGCGCCGAGCTCGTGTTCGTCGTCTTTCTTTACAGCGTCTGGAAGCTGCCGGTCGCCGCGCTGGCGGGAGCCGCAGCCGGCATCGCCTGCGCCATCAACGATGTCCTGCTGGGGTACCCCGGGGCAGGCATCGCGTTCATCGCTATCTACGCGGTCTCCAGCACCGTGTCGGGCGCGGTCATCGCCGGCATCGGCGCCTGGCTGATCGCCCGTAGTCTCGCCGCGACCGGCGCGCTCCACCGCTTCGCTGCTGGCCGCGAGGTCGCCGCGCGGGTGTGATCGTGTCTGCTCGTTCATCTGCCGCACTCGGGGTGAGGCCGGCGGCGCTGGATGCGCGCGGCTGGGGGTGGCGTTATGCCACGCGCCGCCGCTGGGCTGTGCGTGAAGCGGACCTCTCGATCGAACCGGGGCAGCGCGTGCTGCTGCTCGGCGCCTCGGGATCGGGCAAGTCGACCCTGTTGCAGGGATTCGGTGGGGTGCTCGGCGGGGCCGACGAGGGCGAGTCGCACGGCGCTCTGCTCGTCGACGGCGTGCCAGCGGTGCAGGCGCGCGGAAGGGTCGGGATGGTGCTGCAGGATCCCGACACTCAGACGATCCTCGCCCGCGTGGGCGACGACATTGCTTTCGGCTGCGAGAACCTGGGTGTGCCGCGCGACGAGATCTGGAGGCGGGTGAGATCGGCGACGGATGCTGTGCGCCTCGACGTTGCGCTCGACAGGTCGACGGCGGCGCTCTCCGGCGGGCAGAAGCAGCGGCTGGCGCTCGCCGGGGTGCTGGCGATGCGCCCCGGAGCGATCCTGCTCGACGAGCCGACGGCCAACCTCGACCCGGCCGGTGCAGAGGACGTGCGCGACGCGGTCGCGGCGGCCTTGGCTGCTACCGGGGCCACGCTCGTCGTGATTGAGCACCGCATCGACCTGTGGCTGCCGCTGGTCGACCGTGTGATCGTCCTGGGGGCGGAGCCTGAGGGCACCCTCGTGCTGGCCGACGGAACGCCCGATGAGGTTCTCGGTAGCAGGGGCGCCGAGCTCGCGGCATCCGGTGTCTGGGTTCCCGGCCGCCTGCCGACGATGCCGCCGTCTCCTGCGTCCCTGCCCGGCGAGACCTTGCTCGCGGCTCGCGCTCTTACGGTCGCACGCAGCCGGGGTGTGCCCGTGGCGGGGCCGCTCGATCTCGAAGTGCGGGAGGGGGAGGCGATCGGCATCACCGGATCGAACGGAGCCGGCAAGTCCACATTCGGCTTGACTCTGGCTGGACTCCTCCCCCCTGAGGGCGGGCGGGTCGAGGCGACGCCCGCGCTGGCGTCAGGGCAGGGGAGCGATCCGTACGGATGGACGTCGACGGCGCTGCTGACCCGCATCGCGACAGTGCTGCAGACCCCGGAGCACCAGCTGCTCGCGAAGACCGTGCGCGAGGAGCTCGCGGTGGGCCCCCGAGCGCTGCGGCTCGACGACGGCGAGATCTCCGCCCGCACCGACGAACTGCTTCAGCGCCTGCGCCTGTCGGCGCTCGCCGAAGCGAATCCATACACGCTATCAGGAGGGGAGAAGCGCAGACTCACGGTTGCCGCAGCCTTGGCCGCACGTCCGCAGTTGATCGTGCTCGACGAGCCAACCTTCGGGCAGGACGCCACGACCTGGGCGGAACTGGTGGCTATCATCGCTGCCCTCCGCGATGAAGGTGTGGGCATCGTGGCGATCAGCCACGACGAAGCCGTGCTGAGCGCCCTACACGCGCGACGGTTCGAGGTGGGAGCATGATCGATCCGTTGACCGCCCGCATCGAGCGCAAGGGCCCCATCGCTGCGCGGTCGGCGCTGGCGAAATTCGCCGCGGTGCTGCTCATCACCGTGCCACTGATCGCATCGATCGACGTGGTCTCGGCATCCGTCGCCCTTGTCCTCGAGATCCCGCTGCTGCTCAACGCCGGTCTCGGCGCCCGCGAGTTCTGGACCCGTACCGCCGTGCTGTGGATCGCCGCTCCGCTGAGCGCCGTGACCATCGCGCTGTACGGGTCGCCGGGCGGCACGGTGTACGCCGAATGGATGCTGATCAGGGTGAGCGATGCTTCGCTCGCGCTCGCTGCGGCCACGGCGGTGCGCGTGTTGGCGATCGGGCTGCCAGCGGTGGTGCTCTTCGCCAGCGTCGATGCGACTGATCTCGCCGACGACCTTGCGCAGAGGCTGCGGCTGCCGGCCCGGTTCGTGATCGGGGCGCTCGCCGGAATGCGGATGCTGGGGCTGCTCGCCGACGACTGGCGTGCTCTTGCGCTTGCCCGCAGGGCGCGCGGGGTTGCGGATCACGGGCGCATTCGCCGGGCTCTCGGTATGGCTTTCGCCCTGTTCGTCCTGGCGATCAGACGCGGTTCGTCGCTGGCGACGGCGATGGAGGCCCGGGGTTTCGACGGCTCAAGGCCGCGGACGTGGGCGCGCGCGTCGATATGGACGCGGCAGGACGCGGCGCTCGTGCTGATCGCCTGCGTGATCCCCATCGTGGCGATCTGGGCCGCAGTGGCGACCGGGGCGTGGAACTTTGTGTTCGGGGGGACGGCAGCGTAAGCGGCACTAGGCGTATGGCTCAGAGACCGATGATCGCCTTGGCGCCATCGATGTCGGACTCAGCGCCGAACAGTGTCGACCCCTCCTTGGCTGATCCGAACTCCACGCACCCGTGCGCCGTGGCGGTCCCACACCGTCGCGCTCCCGGCTCAGCGCCCGGGGCTCACCGCGGCGGTTATGTCGGCAGGCGCCTCGGGCACAGCTCCAGGCCACGTGCCGAGACGTTCGAGGTTGGCCATGCCTTGCTCATCCGATTCTTGCACCGTGATCGATGCGATGCTGTACTCATCCGTTACGCCCGGTTCTTCAGCGACCCATCCACCGTCAACGGCAGCTGCCGTCATGTTGAACACCTGGCCCTCTGGCATCCTGAGATCGATGTCTATTTCTGTGTTTGGCATATATCCTTCCCGTATCGACCAGATCGATTCCGCGACAAAAGTCACCAGGCCTGGCCCGTCTTGGATTTCGTACCCCTCGGAGAGTTCGAGAGAGATCCAATAACCGGTGTTGCCTTTGATGTTGGGAGGTCCACCGCCGACGATGTTCGTCACGCGGATGCCGGGGATGGATTCAATATGCGCCCGCATTTCGGCTTTGGTCTGACCGCCTTCAGTGGCATCGTGGGGGATCTCGGTGCGTGCTGCCTGTGGAGTTCCGCAGCTCGCGAGAGCTACGGTGCCGACCAGAAGCAGGTAAGCGAGAAAGCGATGCTTAGCGCCCATAGTTGATTCGATCCTCAAGTCGGTACTCCATGTCAGCCCAGACGGGAATACCAGGCGACTTCCTACGCTACAGGGTTGCCCCTCTGGCACTCCGAACCACGTATGCTGAGACTTGGTTTCAAGCACTACCCACGCGAGACGTTCGAAGGAGAACTCACGATGCAGATCACCGGACAGGGCGCTCTCATCACCGGCGGCGCCTCAGGACTCGGACTCGCAACAGCTCGTCGGATCGCGGCCGCAGGCGGGCACGTCACGATCGTCGACCTCGCCGCATCGAAGGGCGCCGAGTTCGCGGATGAGCTCGGCGGGCGATTCGTCGCCGCCGATGTGACGAGCGTCGATGACGTGCAGACTGCAGTCGCTTCCGCTCAGGCGGCAGCTCCACTGCGCATCGTCGTGAACTGCGCCGGAATCGCGCCGCCCGCGAAGGTGCTCGATCGGGAGGGCAACCCTGCGGTGCTCGCCGACTTCGAGCGGATCATCCGCATCAACCTTGTCGGCACCTTCAACGTGCTCTCCCAAGCATCCGCCGTTATCGCGAAGAACGACCCAACCGAGTCCGGCGACCGAGGCGTGATCATCAACACCGCCAGCGTCGCCGCGTTCGACGGACAGATCGGCCAGCCCGCATACTCCGCCTCGAAGGGTGGGGTGCACGCCATGACTCTCCCGGTGGCCCGTGAACTCGCCCGTTACGGCATCCGCGTGTGCACCATCGCGCCGGGAATCATGGAGACGCCCATGCTGTTGGGGTTGCCGCAGGCCGCGCAGGACTCTCTAGGTCAGCAGGTGCCGTTCCCCTCGCGGCTTGGCCGCCCTGAGGAGTATGCCGCCCTCGCGCAGCAGATCATTGAGAACTCGTATCTCAACGGTGAGACGATCCGCCTCGACGGTGCGATTCGCATGGCACCGAAGTGAGCGAAGAAGAGGAGAAGACCATGTCACTGGCAGGAAAAACCATCCTGATGTCGGGCGGCAGTCGCGGCATCGGGCTCGCGATCGCGCTTCGCGCGGCCGCTGACGGGGCGAACATCGCCATGCTCGCGAAGACCGACACCCCGCATCCGAAGCTTGAAGGAACGATCCACACGGCTGCCGAGCAGATCCGCGCGGCCGGAGGCCAGGCGCTGCCGATCGTCGGCGATGTGCGCAACGATGACGACATCACCGAGGCCGTGCTCAAGACGCAGGGCGAGTTCGGCGGCATCGACATCGTCCTCAACAACGCCAGCGTGGTCGATCTGTCGCGCTCATTGGATCTGAGCGCGAAGAAGTACGACCTGATGCAGGACGTCAACGTGCGAGGGACGTTCATGCTCTCGCGCGCGGCGGTGCCGATTCTGAAGGATGCCGACAACCCGCACATTCTGTCGCTGTCGCCGCCGCTGAACCTGACGCCGAAGTGGCTCGGTGCGCATACCGGTTACACGCTCGCGAAATACGGTATGACGATGGTTACGCTGGGTCTCGCCGCCGAGTTCGCCGCCGACGGGATCGCCGCCAACACGCTGTGGCCGCGCACGACCATCGCAACGGCGGCCGTGCAGAACCTGCTCGGCGGCGACAGGGTGATGGCGGCGAGTCGCACGACCGACATCTATGCCGACGCCGCATACTCGGTGCTCACGAAGCCAGCACGCGAGTACACCGGCCAGACGCTGATCGTTGAGGATGTCCTCGAGGCAGAAGGAGTCACCGACTTCGCGAAGTATGCGGCTGTCCCTGGCACTCCCGACGACCGCCTGTTCCCGGACATCTTCTTGGACTGAGGATCTTCGCGCAGGGGCTCATCTGTCTCGGAGTGCGCGTCTGGCCCGGATTGTGCGCGATCCGATCGCGACACACGCGGATGCTGTGCGGTGACGACGGTGCTGTGCCCTTAGCGTTGTGGGTATGGATGGGCCGGTGCTGAGCGGGGGCGTGATCGTCCTTGTCGCTGTGCTCTTGTGGATGCTGTATTTGCTGCCGTCGTGGAGCGGGCGCTTCCAGTACAACGCGGCTGAACGCAACGCGGTGCGGCTGAATCAGGCTCTTCGCGTGCTCGCCGAGACGAGTGAGACTCCAGCCGAAGTGCATCTTGAGCTGAATGCGCGTACCGCTCTCGCGCAGCAGAGGCTCGCGAAGCGGCTGCAGGCTGAAAAGGAGGCGGCCGAGTTGGTGCTGCTGCGTGAGCAGCTGGCAGCGGTGAAGGCTGATCCGGTGGTGCGGCAGGCTCGAGCTCGGCGGCGCGTGCGGCTGACGGCGACGATCGCCTTGCTCGCGGGGCTCGTGATGGTCGGCTTGGGTGTGTGGCAACTCGTTGCTACCGGGGCGCAGCTGCTGGTGTGGGCAGGTGGTGCTGTGGTGGTGGCGTCTTCGTTCGTGCTGCAGCGGATGTCGTCGGTTGCCGCTCGCGCGGCGCGGGCCGCTCGCGCGGCGGGGGCCGCTCGCGGTGTGGTGGTGCAGGGGTATGGGGAGGTGCGCCGCGAG
>JASGEY010000077.1:0-35014 GCA_047605925.1 Microbacterium sp. | reverse complement strand
GTCAGAGCTCGTCGGGGGGGATGTCGACGCCGGCCTCTTTGCGCTGGACGGCGGTGATCGGGGCGGGTGCGGAGGTCAGCGGATCGAACCCGCCGCCCGACTTCGGGAAGGCGATCACATCGCGGATCGACTCCGTCTTCGACAGGTGCTGCAGCACGCGGTCCATGCCCAGCGCAATGCCGCCGTGCGGCGGAGCGCCGAACTTGAAGGCGTCGAGCAGGAAACCGAACTGCTCGTCGGCGACCGACTCGCTGATGCCCATGACCTCGAACACGCGCTTCTGCACGTCTTCGCGGTGGATGCGGATAGAGCCGCCGCCGAGCTCGGAGCCGTTGCACACGATGTCGTAGGCGTAGGCGAGAGCCGAGCCGGGGTCGGTGGCGAAGGTCTCCTCGAACTCGGGCTTGGGACCCGTGAACGCGTGGTGCACGGCGGTCCAGGCACCGGCGCCAACCGCGACATCGCCGGAGGCGACGGCATCCGCCGCAGGCTCGAACATCGGAGCATCGACCACCCAGGTGAAGGCGAACTCGTCGGGGTTCAGATAGCCGAGCCGGCGCCCGATCTCAACGCGCGCGGCGCCGAGGAGGGCGCGGCTCTCTTTCGCCGAGCCCGCAGCGAAGAACACACAGTCGCCGGGCTCGGCGCCGACGAGCTCGGCGAGACCTGCCTGCTCGGACTCTGAGAGGTTCTTCGCGGCGGGGCCGCCGAGAGTTCCGTCCTCGTTGAACAGCACGTATGCCAGGCCCCTGGCCCCGCGCTGCTTGGCCCAGTCCTGCCACGCGTCGAGCGTCTTGCGGGGCTGGGAGGCTCCTCCCGGCATCCGCACAGCTCCGACGTACTCGGCCTGGAACACACGGAACGGCGTGTTCGCGAAGTACTCGGTCGCCTCCACCAGCTCGAGACCGAAGCGCAGGTCGGGCTTGTCGGAGCCGTACTTCGCCATCGCATCGGCGTAGGTCAGACGCGGCAGCGGGGTCTGCACCTCGACGCCGATCGTCTTCCACATCGCGACGATGAGCTGCTCCATGAGGGCGATGACGTCCTCCTGGTCGACGAAGCTCATCTCGATGTCGAGCTGCGTGAACTCCGGCTGGCGGTCGGCGCGGAAGTCCTCGTCGCGGTAGCAGCGCGCGATCTGGAAGTACTTCTCCACCCCGCCCACCATGAGCAGCTGCTTGAACAGCTGCGGTGACTGCGGCAGGGCGTACCAGCTCCCAGGGTGAAGGCGAGCGGGCACGACGAAGTCGCGGGCGCCCTCGGGGGTCGAACGAGTCAGGGTCGGGGTCTCGACCTCGGTGAAGCCGTCGGCGTGCAGCACATCGCGGATCGCCTTGTATACGTCGGAGCGGAGGCGAAGAGCGGATGCCGTCTGCGGGCGCCGCAGGTCGAGATAGCGATACTTGAGGCGGGCCTCTTCGCCGACGGTTTCGGTGTCGGCGAGCGCCGTCGACACCTGGAACGGCAGCGGGGCTGACTCGTTCAGCACCACGACGTCGGTCGCGATGAGCTCGATCTCGCCCGTGGGCAGGTTCGGGTTCTCGTTGCCGTCGGGGCGGCGGGAGACCTCGCCGGTCACCTTGAGCACGAACTCGCTGCGCAGGGGGCGTGCCACCTCTTCGTCACGGATGACGACCTGGGCGATGCCCGACGCATCCCGCAGATCGATGAACGCGACTCCTCCGTGATCACGACGACGGTCGACCCAGCCAGTGAGGGTGACGGTCTGACCGATGTTCTCTGCGCGCAGGGAACCGGAGTTGTGAGTGCGAAGCACGGAGGATTCCTTCTGATCTGGAAAAAGGCGAACCCTCCCAGTCTACCGGGGGTCATTTCAGTAGACTCGCCAGCGCAGCATCCGCTCTCTGTCGCTCGAAAGGCCGTCATGACCTCCTCACGACTGCATCTGGTTCGTCACGGCGAAGTGCACAATCCCGGGCGGGTGCTGTACGGGAGGCTCCCCGGCTACCGGCTCAGCGACGAGGGCCGGCGGATGACGCGGGCTGCGGCCGAGTACGTGCGCGATCTCGACCGGCCCGTGCGTGCGCTCATCTGTTCGCCGCTGCAGCGCACTCAGGAGTCGGCCGAGCCGTTCGCCGAGATCTTCGGGCTCGCGCCGGTTCTCGATGAGCGTGTTATCGAGCCGGCGAACGTGTTCGAGGGCACTCGGATGCGGCGCTCGCTGATGAATCCGCTCAACTGGTGGCACCTTCGTAGGCCATCGGTTCCGAGTTGGGGTGAGCCCTACACGTCGATCGCCGAGCGGATGCTGGATGCCATGAACTCTGCGTGGGGCGATGGCACAGCCGAGGGTGACAGCGTGATCGTGTCGCATCAGGCGCCGATCTGGATCACCCACCTGCGGATCGCGGGTCTCCCTTTACGGCACGATCCGCGCACGCGGCGCTGTGCACTGTCGAGCGTGACGTCGTTCGAGCGCGTCGGCGACGTGTGGCGCGAGGTCGAGTATGCAGAGCCCGCGGTATCCGGCATCGACCTCGGCGCGGTGTGAGCGCGAGCCCGGACCTGAAAGTGCCGCAAGGGATTGGTGCGACTCAATGCGCTGCACGTCAGCCCTGATGCTGAGCCGTGAACCGACAAGCATCCGTGACAGCTGTCCGCAGCATCCGGCCGGCGCATAGCAACCCGTGCGTAGACTGGGAATTGTGCCTGTCGCGCCTGTGGTGACCCCGATCCGTAGCGGCCGCCGCTCCCGCATCCGCCTTGTTCGCAGTGCGCTCGGAGCCGCGCTCGCCGCTGTCGTCGTCGCCGGTGTGAGCGGCTGCGCTTCCGATCCGGTCAGCGACTCATTCCTCAGCGGAGACAACACCGGCTATGTCGCCGCAGACGGCGCCGTCGTCGAGATCCCCGCCGCAGATCGTGGAGAGCCGGTCGTCTTCGGCGGTGTCACCGAAGGCGGCGAGCAGTTCTCCAGCGCTGATATCGCCGGCCAGGTCGTCGTCGTCAACTTTTGGTACGCAGGCTGCGCCCCGTGCCGCGGCGAGGCCGAGCATCTGGAAGCCACCTGGCAGAAGTTCGAAGACCAGGGTGTGACCTTCATCGGCATCAATACGCGCGACCAGGCCGATACCGCCAAGGCGTTCGCTGTGGACTACGCCGTCACCTACCCCAGCCTCATCGACGTCGACACAGCAGAGGCCAAGCTCGCCTTCGCAGAGGCGGTGCCCATTCAGGCGACGCCGACCACACTCGTGCTTGACAAGCAGGGCCGCGTCGCAGCGCGCATCATCGGCCCCATCGACAGCCCTTCGATCCTGTCGACGCTCGTCAAGGACGCCCTCGCGGAGACCTCGTGAACCCCGAGGCGATCATCGGCTCGGGCACCCTCTGGCTCGCTATCCCCATGGCTATGCTGGCTGGCCTGATCTCCTTCCTCTCACCGTGCGTGCTGCCTCTCGTGCCGGGGTATCTCGGGTTTCTCGGGGGAGCGGTGGGCGCTTCGGCTCGCTGCGCGGTTCCTGAGCGCGGAGCGAAGCGACGAGACGAAGGGCGCTCCGCGACCGGGGAGGTCGCGCCGGGGCGGGGTCGGCTCGTCGCCGGGGTGCTGCTGTTCATACTCGGCTTCAGCATCGTCTTCGTCGGCATCACCGCGCTCAGCGGCACCATCGGCGTATTCCTGCTGCGCTGGGGCGATGTGATCACGCGAATCCTCGGCGTCGCGATCATCCTCATGGGACTCGTCTTCCTCGGTGTGTTCGGCTTCGCGCAGCGAGAGCTGCGGTTCCACGTCGACGCGAAGTCAGGCATCATCGGCGCTCCTCTTCTGGGTATCGCCCTCGGCATCGGCTGGGCTCCCTGTATGGGGCCAACGCTCAGCGCGATCGTCGCGCTCGCTTTCAACGCAGGCGACCCGGGGCGCGCGGCCTTCTTGGGCTTCGCGTACTCGCTGGGCCTCGGCATCCCATTCCTGCTCGTCGCCCTCGGATTCGGCTGGGCCACGAAGACGATCGGGTTCCTGCGCCGGCACATCCGCGTCGTCAATATCATCGGAGGCGTGCTGCTGATCCTCCTCGGCATCCTCATGGTGACCGGGCTGTGGACCGACTTCATGTCCCGACTGACGGCGGTGATCGGCAGTGTCGTCCTCCCGCTCTGATTCCCGACCCGACCAGAACGTCCGCCCCGACCAGGAAGGCACCGTGGACACAGACCCGCTGCGCCCGTCCGATCACATCGACGGCGACGATGCGATCTCCCAGCCGAAGCTCGGCGCCGTCGGGTGGCTGAGGTGGGCGTGGCGTCAGCTGACCTCGATGCGCACAGCGCTGATTCTGCTGCTCGCGCTCGCGATCGCTGCCATCCCTGGATCGATCTTCCCGCAGCGCATGGCCGACCCGAACGGCGTGACGCAGTGGGAGCGCGAACACCCCGACCTCTTCCCGGTGCTCGACGCGCTGAAGTTGTTCGACGTGTACCTGTCGCCGTGGTTCTCGGCGATCTACCTGCTGCTGTTCACCTCGCTTGTTGGCTGTGTGATTCCCCGCATTGGTCACCATGCGAAGGCGCTGAGGGCGCGCCCGCCCAAGACGCCAGCGCGACTGAACAGGCTTGCTGACTTCCGCGAGGTCTCCAGGACGAGCACGGATGCCGGGGCGGATGCTGCTGCCGACGCGTCGGCGACGATCGACATCGCGCACAAGCAACTGAGGGCCCTCGGCTACCGCGTTGAGCGCTACGACGACACGCGCTCGGTCTCGGTCTCGGCAGAGCGCGGATACTGGCGAGAGACGGGCAACCTCGTCTTTCACATCGCCCTCGTCGGAGTGCTCATCACGGTCGGCGTCGGCGGCGGTTTCGCCTACACAGGGCAGCGCGTGCTCGTGGAGGGTGAGACCTTCGCGAACACACTGCTTGACTACGACTCGATGAACCGCGGGCGGTTCGTGGGCGACGACGCGCTTGCGCCCTACTCGATGCGCCTGGACTCGTTCCAGGTGACCTACCAGCCGTTCGGCGAGCCTGGGGCGGGCCAGGCCGGCGACTTCTCGGCGAACATGACGGTCAACGAGAACGGCGAAGAGCGCACTGGGTCGGTCAAGGTCAACCAGCCCCTCGCGATCGCCGACGACAACGTCTTCCTCCTCGGTAACGGCTACGCACCAACGATCACGGTTCGCAACGCCGCAGGCGAGGTGGTTTTCACCGGCAGCGTGCCCTTCCTGCCACAGGACAACAACCTGTTCTCGGTCGGAATCGTCAAGGTCACCGACGGGATGCCGGAGCAGCTGGGCCTGCGCGGACTGTTCTACCCCACCGCTGGAATTCTCGAGTCTGGGGCTTTCTTCTCGGCATATCCCGCGCTCGTGAATCCGACGCTGACTCTTGATGTGTTCGAGGGTGACCTTGGCATCGACGGCGGCGAGCCGAAGTCGGTGTACGTCCTCGACACCACGGAGCTGACCCAGCTCAACGGGCGCGCGGTCGGCACGGAGTCGATCGAGCTCGGACCGGGCGAGACCGCAGACCTTCCGAACGGCCTTGGCACCGTCACCTTTGAAGACGAGTCGCCCGCGGGGGCCACTGACCTCTCGCAGTCAGTCAAGAGGTTCGCCTCCCTGCAGATCCATCGCGACGCCTCAGGCCCTTTCGTCCTCGGCTTCGCCCTCCTGGCCCTCGGCGGTCTCATGCTCGCCTTGTTCGTCCCTCGGCGTCGCGCATGGGTCAAGGCAACCGCCTCCGGCGACTCAATCGCTCTCGAGTATGCGGCGCTGGCGCGGGGAGATGATCCGACGCTCGCTGCAGCCGTCGACGACATTGTGAAAGGGCACGCACGCCTTCTTGACGCGGCCGGCGTGACCGTCGCGCACGAACCCGACCTGCCAGCATCCGACTCCTCGAAAGTAGACTGAGAGCATGTTCGATCTCAGCGTGATCTCGCCTGTGCTGCTCTGGACGGCGATCGCGATTTACGCGGCAGCCTTCGTGGCGTACTCGATCGATCTCGCCCAGCGATCGCAGGCGACGGCCGATGCCAGAACAGTGCGGGTGGCTGAGCTGGTTGGAGCCGGAACCGGAGCCGCTTCGACGACGCTCCCCGCTTCGGGAGCCGCCTCGGATGCGACGCCGAAGCGGTTCGTGATGGCGCGCATCGGCACATCGCTGACGGTGCTCGCCTGGGTGTTTCACCTCGCGGCCGCAGTGACCCGCGGAATCGCGGCTGGCCGCGTGCCGTGGGCGAATCTGTATGAGTTCGCGATGATCGGCACACTGCTGATCGTCTCCGTGTTCGTCATTGTGCTGTTCCGCATCGATTTGCGCTACCTCGGCACCTTCATGACCGGACTCGTCGTTATTCTGCTGGGGCTGGCCGCAACGAATTTCTACGTCGATGTCACGCCGCTCATGGATCCGCTCAAGAGCATCTGGCTCATCATCCACGTGTTCGTCGCCTCGCTCGGAACCGCCTTCTTCGCGCTGTCCTTCGCCCTGTCGGTCACCCAGCTCATGCAGTCTCGACGCGAGCGACTGCTGGCAGAAGGAACCGAGAAGACGGGACCACGATTCCTGGCGACCTTCCCGTCTGCCGAGCGGCTGGAGAGCCTGTCCTATCGCTTCGCAATCATCGGGTTCATCCTGTGGACGTTCACTCTGATCGCTGGCTCCATCTGGGCGTACTACGCCTGGAGCCGTTTCTGGGGCTTCGACGTGAAGGAGACCTGGACCTTCGTGATCTGGGTCATCTACGCCGGGTACATCCACGCCCGTGCCACGCGCGGCTGGCGCGGGAATCCTTCGGCGTGGCTGTCGATCGTCGGCTTCACCGCAGTGATGTTCAACTTCACGATCGTGAACGTGTTCTTCAAGGGCCTGCACGCATATTCCGGCTTGAGCTGAGTGTCAGTCTCGCGAAGTCTCGGATGCTAGGCCGAGGCCAGCACAGCCTGAGGCGATGCGGTGCGACGCAGGGCGATCACGAGAGTGGTCGTGATCTGCGACAGCACACCCCAGACGATCAGCGCAGCAGTGGCGGCGCCGTTCGCCTCGATGAGCCCGTCGAAAGCGGGAGCCGTGGGTAGGGATGCGCCGATCGAAGCGAGCCAGCCGGGCACGGTCGAGATGAGGCCAGTGGCGACGGCAAGGACGCCGACGAGCGCACTGACCCATCGCCCGGCCCCGCCGAACAGGGCAATCAGCGCCTGATTCACCGCAGCGAACACGACCCCCGCGAGCACCGCCATGCCGGCGAAAGTCCACCACGTGCCGGCGTCATAGTCCGCCATTATCTGCACGATGAGCGCGACCAGCAGGCCCTGGCCTGCCCCGATCGCCGCAGCGGGGGCGAAGGCGCGCAGAGCGAGCGCGGCAGAGGAGCGGCGCGACGTCAGCGTGCGCTCGGTGTGCGCGCGGATCACCACGAACGAGGCAAGAGCGCCGAACCAGAGCGCGACGGCCGCGAGCAGCGGGATAGCAGTCGGACCGAAGATCGTGTCCGTGTGCGCGTTCGTCGTCACGGGGTCAGACATGACGGTCGCGAGGGATGTCGCTTCGCTATCGGTGAATGACGGCAGCGAGTCGGATGCCGTGTGCAGCCCGCTCGCAAGATCACCGAGCCCCGTAGAGAGGGTGTCGAGGCCGCTCGCAAGCTCGTCTGCACCGTCGGCGAGCTCGGTCGCCCCATCGGCGAGCTGCGCTGCACCGTCGGCGAGCTCGCTCGCGCCCGACGCCGATGTGTCGAGACCGTCGGTGGCGAGTTGGTTCAGGCCGGCAGCAATCGAGGAGGCTCCGGTGCCCGCTTCGCGCAGCTGCGTGGCGACGTTGTGTGTCGCGGCAGTGTCGAATGCTGCAAGACCGCTCTGGGTTCCCGCCGCACCGGCCGCAAGACTCTTCAGACCGTCGCAGTACTCGGCGCCGAATACGAGGGGATCGCAGGTGTCGGCGTACTGCTGGATGCCCGCTTGCAGTGAGGCGACACCCTGGGTGAGCTCTGCCGGGACGAGGCCGGACTCCTCCAGAGTCGTCGCACCATCGAGCAAACCGGTGCCCAGCTCACTCGCCCCACCCGCAATCTCACGTGTGGTGCCCGCCATCGTCGTGAGGCCGGTCGACAGCTCCGATGCGCCGGTACTGAGCCCTGTGGCACCGGTGGCGAGCCCAGTGGCTCCGTCAGGGACCGCCGCCGCTCCTGTGGCAGCATCCTTGGCTCCGGAAGTGAGCTGATCGGCTCCGTCCGCAGCGTCGCCCAGCTGGTCGCCGAGGCTCGTGAACCCGACGAGGACGTTCTGCATGGTCGCTTCGCTGAGCATCGAACCAAGGCGAGATGCTGCGACCGTGGCGATCTGGTTCGTGATGAGGTCGTCGGCGACGAGCCCGTCAGGGGCAGTGGCGACTTCGATCGTGGCTTTCTCGACGTCGTCGGATGCCGAGCCGCCGCCGTCTGCGATCGCGATGCCTGCCGAGGTCGCTGCTTCCGAGAAGTTCTCGGGGATCGTGATGACCGCCTGGTAGGTGCCGTCGGCGAGACCGGCTTCGGCATCCTCTTCGTTGGAGATGACCCAGGTCAGGTTCGACCCTTTGAGCTCAGGGTCTGAATTCGAAGGTCCCTCAACGAGCCCTGCGGCCAGCTGCCTCCCGAGCGGGGTGAGCTGGCCGTTGATCGTGACGGGCTCGTCGAGGTTGACGATCGCCGCGGTCATCGAGTCGAGTCGCTCGGTCGGGTTCTGCAGAGCCGCGACGAGGATGCCGCCGACGGCCGCAGGAAGCAGCAGTACGCCGAGGATCGTCAGCCACGTGATGGGTGCGCGGGAGCGTGCGCGCTCGATGGAGAGGGTCATGCGGTCACCTCGGAGGTCGCTCTGGAGGGTGTTCGGGTAGGCGCGGCATCGACGCGGATGATTTCGGGGGTGCCGTGTCCGGCGGATTCGAGGACGTTCAGGGCGGATGCCGCGGCCGCCGCTGTGAGCACCACAGCCGTGTGTGCGTCTGCGTCGCGCAGCCGAGCGGCGAGCTGGTCGCGTTCGGCTGGGCTGAGGCGGTCAGCGCCGTCGATCACGACGAGTGCGGGTCTCCCTCGCAGAGCCTCGGAGATATCGGATGCTGCCGCTCCGGCATCCGTCACGATCACCACGCCGACATGCCGTCGCACCCAGGCCGCGCGCCCTGGGAGCAGGTGCCCGGCGACGCGCAGGAGCCCGGCGTCGGGGGTCAGGCGTCCGGCGAGTGCGAGCGCGAGCGTGCGGAGGGAGCCTGCGGCTGCGCCGGTGAGCACCGCCGCACCGCCCGGGGCTATCCGCAGATGGAGGCCACTTATTTCGGCATCCGCAATGGAGAGGTCGTCGGCGGCGACGACCGAGTTATCGCCGGGCCAGTCTGCGAGGTGGCGCTCGCGTTCGACGGCTTCTCCTTCGATGTCGACGTGGGGGAGGATTTTCTGTAGCCACACCGGGATCTCCCAGGCGCGCTCGCCGAGGATCGCCATGAGCGCGGGGATCAGCGTCATCCGCACCAGGAACGCGTCGATCGCGATTCCGGCCGCGAGGCCGAGGGCGATCGGCTTGAGCGAGGAGTCGCCTTCAGGCACGAATGCCACGAACACGGCGAACATGATGAGTCCCGCTGCGGTGACGACCTTCGCCGAACCGGTGAATCCGCTCTTCACCGCGCGGAGGGCGGCGGCGCAGCGCAGCGCGCGATCGGGGCTGCGGGAGTCCTTGTCGTGCACGAACTCCTCGCGCATGCGCGAGACCAGGAAGACCTGGTAGTCCATGGCGAGGCCGAACAGCACGCCCATCAGGATGATCGGCATGAAGCTGATGATCGGCCCGACCTTCGCGACGTGCAGCAGGTCGGCGAACCAGCCCCATTCGAACACCGCTCCGACGATGCCGAAGGCGGCGACGATCGACAGCAGGTAGCCGAGTGCGGCCGTGACGGGTACCCAGATCGAGCGGAAGACGATCGTCAGCAGGATGAGTGACAGCCCGATGACGAACACCCCGAAAGGCAGCAGGGCATTGCCGAGCTGATCGGATATGTCGATGGCGACGGCGGTGAAGCCGGTGACCTTCAGATCGATGCCAAACTCGTCCAGCCATTCGTTGTGGTGCGCGCGCAGCTCGCGGACGAGTTCGGCGGTCGCAGGGTCGTCAGGGGCGGTCTCGGGGACGATCTGCACGATTCCCGTGTCGGCCGTCTCGTTCGGGGTTGCGAGGGCGACCTCGGTGACGCCGTCGATGTTCGCCACTGCGTCGCCGAGATCTTGCATGAGACCGAGCGGATCAGTCGAGGTGACGATCGTTCCAGTGAGGATCAGGGGCCCGTTGAACCCGGGGCCGAATTGCTCGCCGATGAGGTCATAGGTCGTCCGTGCTTGTGAGTCTTTGGGGAGCACGCCGGCGTTCGGCAGCGCGAGGTTCAGGCTGAGCGCCGGGACGGCGACGATGCCCAGGCCGAGCACGACGGCGATGGTGACGAGCACCGGGCGCTTCGTGACCCCGCCCACCCAGCGCTGACTGAACGTGCGGCGTGGCGCGGAGCGCCGGCTGGGGGTGGTCTGCATCGCCTTGGCACGCGCTTTTGGCTGCGCCCACCCGACGACCCGGCCCTTCAGGAAGCCGAGGACGGCGGGGGTGAGGGTGACGGCGATCGCCACGGCGACGGCGACGGCGACGGATGCCGCCACGCCCATGGTCGTGAGGAACGGGATGCCGGCGAAGCTCAGCCCGATCAGGGCGATCAGCACGGTGACGCCCGCGAACACCACGGCGGAGCCTGCGGTGCCAACGGCGCGAGAGGCGGACTCCTCCGGTTCCACGCCGTCTCTGACCTGGTCTTGATGTCGCGCCATGATGAACAGCGCATAGTCGATGCCCACCGCAAGGCCGAGCATAAGGGCGAGCAGCGGGGTGGTCGAGGAGACCGTCGCGAAAGCGGTTGCGGCGAAGATGCCCGCGATCGAGATGCCGACGTCGAGCACCGCTGTGAGCAGGGGGAGCCCGGCGACGACGAACGAGCGGAAGGTGACGATCAGCACGAGAAGCGCGATCAGCAGGCCGACAGCTTCGGTGAGCGTCACGCCGGGGATCGACATCGCGAACAGGTCGCCGCCGAGAGCGGCCTGGGATCCTTCGGGGAGGGATGCTGCGAGATCATCGACGATGTCGCTGAGCGACTGTTTCGTCTCGGGGCTGACCGATGTGGACTGGCCGTCGAACTGCAGGCGAACGATGGCTGCGGAGGAGTCGTCGTTGATCATGCCTTTGACGGTGTCGTCGTAGGGCGAGCTGACCGCGAGCACTCCATCGAGATCGGAGAGTTCATCGACTGCATCCTCGATGTCGGCGCGGTAGTCGTCGTTCGTGACGCGATCACCGTCAGCCGCCACGACGATGAACTGGGCGTTCGTGCCGCTGACCTGGGGGAAGGAGCGCGAGAGCTGCTCGAGTCCTGCCTGAGATTCGGTGCCGGGGATCGTGAAGGTGTTGTCGGTGCCCTCGCCGAGCACGGCGGCGCCGGCTCCGGCGATGCTCAGGACGATGAGCCAAGAGACGAGCACGCGCCAGGGATGCCGGAACGACCATCGGCCGAGCGAAGACAGCAGTGTGGACACGAGGCTCCTTCGGGATGCTCGGGTTGGATACACAGATGTATCCGATACATAGTTGTATCGTATGGGGCGTGTTGCCCCAGTTTCTGAGTGCGGGGTGTGAACCCTTCGTCTCGGGGCTCTCGGTTCCTGAGCGAGCGCAGCGAGACGAAGGACAGAGACAGAGGAGAATGAACCAGTGACGATACCCGCCACTCGCCGTCGCGAGAACACCACGGCGCGGCTGCTCGATGCCGCAGCCCTGGTCTTCGCTGAGGTCGGCCTCGACGGCGCCTCCGTTGAGGCCGTGTGCGAGCGTGCGGGCTTCACCCGAGGTGCGTTCTACTCGAACTTCGAATCGAAGGACGAGCTGTTTCTCACTCTCGCCGCTCGCGTCGGGGAGGCGCGGGTCAATGCCGTGCGCGCTCGCGTCGCCGAGATGGCGGCAGCGGGAGCGCTCACCGAAGGGTGTGACCCGATCGAGCTCGTTCGTGAGGTCATGGACTCGGGGGACGACGATCGCCTCGGAGTGATGCTGATGAGCGAGATTCGTATCCGAGCTCTGCGTGACGCCGCCTTCGGAGCTGCCTTTCTGAACCAGGAGCGCGAGATGGTGGCGAGCATCGCGCAGATCATCACGGACATCGCCTCGGCCGGATTGCTGAAGCTCCGCCTCCCTGCGGAGCCCGCAGCGCGAATGCTGATGATTGCATGGGAGGGTGTGACGGTGCGCGCAGCGTTGGATGGACAGGATGCCGCACAGTTGCGTCGCACGGGCGGTGCCGAGCTCGGGAGACTGGTTCAGCTCCTCATCGAGGAATAGGGCTCAGCTGCCCGATCTTGCCTCGTCGTCCGTCGCGGCGGAGGCGAGGATCTCGTGGCAGCGAGTGAGCCGGTTGAGCCACCAGTCGTGACGGTCCGGGGGAGCGGCGAGGCGATCGAGAGCCGCGGCGTCGGGTGTCACGCGGCCGACGGCGATCGATCCCTCGATGGGTCGAAGGTCCGCGACGTCGTCGAGGAACAGCGATGAGGTGCCCAGCCCGCAGTCGAACTCCAGGGTGGGGAGCGCCGCGGCCAGGGTCGCGCCCTGCGAGAGCCCCACCGCCGTGTCCAGCGCGCTGGAGACCACCACGGGGAGCCCGGCGGCGGTCACGATCTGCAGGGAGCGGGTGACGCCGCCGAGCGGCTGGGCCTTGACGACGAGCAGGTCCGCAGCTTTCGCCCGTGCAACGGCAAGAGGATCGGATGACTTGCGCACGCTCTCATCGGCGGCCAGGGGGATGCCCAGGTACTTGACTCGGCGACGCAGCTCTGCGAGTTCGTCGACGCTCGCGCAGGGTTGCTCGATGTACTCGAGGTCGAACTCGTTCAGCGCGTGCACGGCGTGCTCGGCCTCGTCGAGGTTCCACAGTCCGTTGGCGTCGACGCGGATCCGCCCCTCCGGTCCCATGATCTCGCGCACCGCGCGCACGCGCGCCACGTCATCCGCCAGTGTCTGTCCCGGTTCTGCGACCTTGACTTTGGCTGTCCGGCATCCGGTGAACCGGGAAAGGAGCTCGGGAACCTCCTCGGCCGTCACCGCTGCCACCGTGGCGTTCACCGGGATGCGGTCGCGCACCGGCGCCGGTTGAGCGCGGAACGCGAAGTCGATCGCCGCTGTCAGCCAGATCGCCGCCTCGGCATCCGCGTATTCGATGAACGGCGAGAACTCCGCCCAGCCTTCGGTGCCTTCGAAGAGCAGAGCCTCCCTGGTGCCGACGCCGCGAAAGCGCGTGGCCATCGGCAGGGCGACGACGCGGGTCGAGTCGATCAGGTCAGCGAGTGCGGGGAGCATGCCCCCATTCTGACCCCGGACGCCTTCGAAGTGCGGATGCCGCGGCATCCTCAAGTCCGGCGACGCAGGAATAGGCTGGATGCCGTGACCACAGCACCCGTCTCCGATCTGTTCGATCCCGCCGAATGGGTTCTCGCGCCCGGTGCCGAGGGCTACACCGACATCACGGCGCACGTCACGCGCGACGGCGGCGTCGCCCGCATCGCGTTCGATCGACCCGAGGTGCGCAATGCCTTCCGGCCCCACACCGTCGACGAGCTGTATCGTGCACTCGACATCGCCCGGCAGGATCCGCGCATCGGCGCTGTGCTGCTCACCGGTAACGGGCCGAGCCCGAAGGACGGCGGTTGGGCGTTCTGCTCGGGTGGCGACCAGCGCATCCGCGGGCGCGATGGTTACCAGTACTCGGACTCCGCCACGGAGGTCGGAGGCCCCGCCCGCGCCGGTCGTCTGCACATTCTCGAGGTGCAGCGACTCATTCGTTTCATGCCCAAGGTCGTCATCGCTGTGATTCCCGGATGGGCGGCCGGGGGAGGCCATTCCTTGCACGTGGTGTGCGATCTTTCGATCGCTTCGGCCGAGCATGGGCGTTTCAAGCAGACGGATGCCGACGTCGGCAGCTTCGACGCTGGCTACGGCTCGGCGTATATGGCCCGCCAGACCGGGCAGAAGTTCGCGCGGGAGGTGTTCTTCCTCGCGGAGGAGTATTCGGCGCAGCGAGCTTATGAGGTGGGCGCGGTGAACCGTGTTGTGGCGCACGAGGAGCTTGAGCGCGAGGCGTTGACGATGGCGCGCACGGTGCTCACGAAGTCGCCCACGGCGATTCGGATGCTGAAGTTCGCCTTCAATGCTGTCGACGACGGTCTCGTCGGCCAGCAGGTGTTCGCCGGCGAGGCCACCCGCCTCGCCTACGGCACCGACGAGGCAGTCGAGGGGCGCGACTCGTTCCTCGAGAAGCGTGCCCCCGACTGGTCGGCGTTTCCATACCACTACTGATCCGTCGACACGACTCGCGAGACTTCACGGATGTCGAGCTGTCGAGGGTGAAAGATGACATCTGTGAAGTCTCGCGAGCTGATGGTGACGGACGCGGCCGACCCGGCGGCGCTGCGCGAGGCGCTGGTGCGGGCACTGGGCGACGGTCCGGCACTCGGATTCGGGATGCTCGGCGGCGCCCCCGAGCGTGTGCCGGATGGCACGGCCGCGGTGATCGCGACGTCGGGATCGAGCGGGATCTCGAAACAGGTCGTGCTCAGCGGTGAGGCGTTGCGCGCCAGCGCCGAGGCGACGGCCGCGCGGATCGGCAGTGGACGGTGGCTGCTCGCGCTGCCCGCAACCTATGTCGCCGGGCTCCAGGTGCTCGTTCGGTCTGTCATTGCCGGTACCGCACCTGCTGTGCTTGCGGGGCGGTTCTCGGCGAACGCCTTCGCCGAGTCGACCCTGTCGATGCTGCGCCCCGTCGGAGCGCCGGGGACCGGCATCCCGAACCTCTACACGTCCCTCGTGCCCGCCCAGCTCGCCACCTTGGTTGAGGCGGCAGACAGCACTCCGGTTCGCGCCGCGCTGCAGGCATATCGTGCGATCCTGATCGGCGGACAGGCGCTGCCGGAGCCGCTGCGTGATCGTGCTACCGCCCTCGGTGCGCGCCTGGTGCGCACCTATGGCGCCACCGAGACGAGCGGCGGTTGTGTATACAACGGTGTACCGCTCGATACCGTCGCCGTGCGCGCGGTCGACGGGGAATTGCGCATCGCCGGTCCCATGCTCGCCGACGGATATCTCGGCGACGACGAGCTCACCTCGCGCACGTTCACCCGCGATGAGCACGGCATCCGCTGGTACCGCACCGGCGACCTGGGCGTCGTCGAGGACGGGATCGTTCGGGTGCACGGGCGCGTCGATAACGTGATCGTCTCTGGGGGGATCAACGTCTCCCTCGATCGCATCGAGCGGATCGTCCGGGGCATCCCCGGTCTCAGCGGCGCAGTGGTGGTCGGTGTGGCCGACGAGCGCTGGGGGGAGGCCCCGGTCATTGTCGCGCCTCGCTTGCCCGCGCTGCGCCGCAGCGAGTCCGAGCAGCTCGCCCACGCGAGGGATGCCGTGGCGGCAGAGCTGGGCAAGCATGCCCGCCCCGCGCGGCTCATCCTCGTCGACGAGCTTATGGCCCTGCCGTCAGGCAAGCCCGACCGTGAGGCGATCCGCCGAGCGGCGGCCGAGCTGCACTGAGACGGGCTGCACTGAGACGGGCGCGGCATCCGGTCGAGCGCGCTGTGCCAGGATGGAGCATGGCCTCGTACACGCACGGACACCACGAATCCGTCCTCCGCTCGCACAACGTCCGCGACGTCTCGAACTCCGCCGAATACCTCCGCCCGCACCTCACAGCATCGACGCGACTGCTCGACGTCGGCGCCGGACCCGGGTCGATCACCGTCGACTTCGCGAGCCTGGTCGCGCAGGTCACGGCTACCGAGATCGACGAGAACGCGCTGTCGCTGTCCCGCGGGCTGGCCGAATCCCGCGGGGTGACGAACATCGCGTTCTCCGTCGACGATGTGCATGCGCTGAGCTTCGCCGACGACAGCTTCGACGTCGTGCACGCCCATCAGGTGCTGCAGCACGTCGGCGACCCGGTGCAGGCGCTCCGCGAGATGCGCCGGGTCGCCGTGCCGGGCGGCGTCGTCGCCGCCCGCGACGCGGACTACGCGGGATTCATCTGGTTCCCCGTGCTCCCGGAGCTCGACCGCTGGCTCGATCTGTACCGCCGGGCGGCGCGGGCGAACGGCGGGGAACCGGATGCCGGCCGCCGCCTGCTGTCGTGGGCGAGGGCCGCGGGGTTCGAGGACATCACGGTCACCGCGTCCAGCTGGTGCTACGCGACGCCCGGCGAGCGCTCCTGGTGGGGCGGCATGTGGGCCGACCGCATCCTCGAGTCCGCCCTCACCCGCCAGCTGCTCGACAGTGGCATGGCGGCTCGCGTCGAGCTCGAGGAGATCAGCGCGGCCTGGAGGCGGTGGGCCGCCGACGGCGATGGCTGGTTCCTCGTGCCCCACGGCGAGATCATCGCTCGCGCCTGAGCAGCCTCGCTCGCTGCGCCCCGGCGCGCGGATACATCTGCAGGCAGATGCGGCGGTGGGCGACGGCTCATAGCGTGGAAAGGTGTTTCGCCCCATCTCCCGAGCCTGGCTCGTCGTCGACTCCAGCGCTATTCCGGGCGGGGACGGGGGCTGGGGCCCGTACTCGCCAACAGGCCGCGCGCTCGCCGCCGATTCCCGTTCGACGGTCGTATCGTCGTGGCATGAGATACCTCCCCGCTCTCATCGTCGATGCCGTGTTCGTGCTGATCTTCGCCGTGATCGGGCGCGTGTCGCATCAGGAGGACGCTGGCGGCTTCCTCCTCACCGCGTGGCCGTTCCTCGTCGCCCTCATCGTCGGTTATGCACTCGCGGCGCTGGTGTCATCCCGGCCGCGGAGACCCTGGTCGGTGGGGTGGGGAGCGACCGTGTGGGTGGTCACGGTCGCCGGCGGAATGCTGCTGCGCATCATCACCGGAGACACCGCGCAGGTCGCGTTCATCATTGTCGCGACAATCGTGCTCGGCGTGTTTCTCGTCGGGTGGCGCGCTCTGGCAGCTGCCATCCGCAAGCGTCAGAAGGGCACAGGAGCGGATGCCGCGGCATCCGATTCTGCCGACATCGAAGCCCGGACGATCGACGACGACGAGGTCACGACGAGCTGACTCAGCGTGCCAGCTGCGCCTCACGCCGGGCAGACGCCGTGATCTCGCGGCGTGTCCAGATGAACTCGAACCGCGCGTCGTAGCTGCGCGAGCACTTCGCGCATGACGTCGCTCGGCTCGGGCGGCGGTGCCGATAGGTGACGTGCCCGGCGGGGCAGGTCCCCACCCACGGCGCAAGCTCTACTGCAGTCTCGCCATGATGGGTCACGCCGCCGTCATAGCCGAGCTCTGTGGCGATGCGCTTCCACATCGGCCCGTGCGCGGCTTTGTGGCCGGCCAGCGCATGTGCGACCTCGTGCAGCAGCACCTGGTGTATCTCGTCGTCGTCGAAGCGTGCCGCGAGGTACCGCGACACGGTGATGCGCTTCGTCGTGTAATTGCACTGGCCGGCACGGCGCTTCGCGTTGTCGAAGCCGAACGACCAGCTGTCGTCGAGGTGCAGCTTGATGAGCGCTTCGCCCCATCTGCGCACACGGTTGAGTTCCGCCATGCGCTCAGGCTAAGGCACCTCGCCGACATCGGGCGGTCGTGCGGCATTGCATCGTGGAGCCTCCTTCTCAGCCGGCGACGAGCTGCGCAGGACGGCGTCTGTCAGCGGCCTCGATCGCCAGCAGCGCGGCCTCAAGCTCGCGATCTTCCGCCCCGGCCTCCCGGCGGAGGAACAGAGAGCGCTTGAAGCTGTCGCGCGCCACCTCGAAATCGCCTGCCTCATAAGCGTTCTTGCCGTGGTGCTGATGGGCGAATGCCGCGATCGACCCCCACCCCTGACCCTCCGCTTCGGCAGCGCAGGTCGCGAGCTCGTGTTCAGCGGCGGCGAACGCGCCGCGGTACTGCAGAACAGTCGCGTGCAGCACGCGCGCACGCAGCACGTCTTTGCGGGTGCCGGCCATGCGCGCCTGGCGCACGGTCTCATCGGCGAGATCGAGCGCCTCGTCGAGGCGCCCGAGAACCTTCAGCAGCCAGACGCGTTCCATCAGGGCGGGAAGGCTGCGCTGGTTCTCGATCTCGGTCAGACGCCGGGCGCATTCATCGAGATCGACCACTTCGCGCAGGGTGTCCTGATCGTAGCCCCGGATGAAACTCATTGTTCTCGGCTCTCCTCTCGCAGCATCCCGTCTTCCAGTCTGCATTTGAGCTCTCCCGCACGCCAGGGAACACGCCGGATACCCATCGACCCAGCATCTTGCCTCGGACTGCGGGCGTGACGGGTCACCGCAGGAACAGCGAGGCGTCGGGACGAGGGGATGCCGTGGCATCCGCATCGGTGACCACCCTGGCGCCCTGGATGAACGATGTGACCTCGGAGCCCTGAGCGATTTTGGCGGGGTGCGGGCCCGCTGCGAGCATCCGCGGAAGCCATTCGGTCGGTAGAGGAGAGGCGGATGCTGCGATCACGAGGTTTCCGAAGCGGCGCCCCTTGAGCACCTGGGTGTCGGCGAGGATACCGATCTCCGGCAGCACTTCGGCGATCGTGGCGGCTTGACGCCGAGCGAATGCCAATCCCGGTCCGTCTGCGACGTTGACCAGGAGTACGCCCATCGGCTTCAGTAGCGCGCGAAGCTCTCGGTAGAACTCGACGGAGGTCACGTGGGCCGGTGTCTGAGCCCCGGAGTAGACATCGGAGATGATCAGATCACAGGTGCTGAGAAGAGCGGGAGGGAGCTTGCGCACCCCTGCGCGGGCGTCTCCGATGCGCACGCGGATCGCAGCCCCTCGCGGCAACGGCAGGTGTTCGTGCACGAGAGCGGCGAGTGGTGCCTCGAGTTCGATCACCTGCTGCCGTGATCCTTGACGGGTGGCCTCCACATAACGCGGGAGCGTCATCGCACCAGCGCCGAGGTGCACGGCGGTCAACGGACCTGGTGGCAGCTGGTCGATGACCGCCCCCATCCGCACGATGTACTCGAAGTGCAGGTGCGTGGGGTCGTCGAGATCGACATGAGACTGCGGGGTGTCGTCGACGATGAGCTCGAAGCCGCTGGTGAACTCGCTCGGCACGACGCGCGCGATGCCGCCGTTGTCGAGACGAGCCTGGGGGTACTCGGTGTCGCGCGCGCGGGTTCTGCCCATAATCCGAGACTACGTGTTGAGTACTGGCTACTGGGCACTGTGCGGCGCGGATGCTTGTACCTCAGCATCCGATATTGGTCAAGGATTTGATTTGCCATGCCGTTCATTCCCATATATAGTTGGTAGTTGCGCTCGTTTCTCCATGCCCTCATATGGTGGTCGGCATCCGTTGAGCTTTGAGCGCAGCTCCACCTGACGACAAAGGAATCGACACGCCCTGCCGGGCCCACGGAGGTTATTCCCTTGGCTGCTGCTCGCAACGCATCCACCCCCACCACCATCAAGAACGGACGCGGAGCATCCCGCCTCTCGTTCGCCAAGATCTCCGACACGCTGACGGTCCCCGACCTTCTTGCACTGCAGACCGAGTCGTTCGGCTGGCTCGTCGGCAACGACGCCTGGAAGGCCCGCGTCGCCGCGGCCAAGGCTGAAGGCCGCACCGACGTCAACGAAATCTCCGGTCTCGGCGAGATCTTCGAAGAGATCTCCCCGATCGAGGACCTCGGCGAGACGATGCAGCTCTCCTTCACGAACCCGTACCTTGAGCCGGAGAAGTACTCCATCGAGGAGTGCAAGGAACGCGGTAAGACCTACGCCGCCCCGCTCTACGTCGAGGCCGAGTTCATGAACCACCTCACTGGTGAGATCAAGACTCAGACGGTCTTCATGGGCGACTTCCCCCTGCAGACCGACAGGGGAACGTTCATCATCAACGGCTCAGAGCGCGTCGTCGTCTCACAGCTCGTGCGCTCGCCCGGCGTCTACTTCGACAAGACACCGGACAAAACCAGCGACAAGGACATCGTGTCGGCGCGCGTCATCCCGAGCCGCGGTGCTTGGCTCGAGTTCGAGATCGACAAGCGCGACCAGGTGGGCGTGCGCATCGACCGCAAGCGCAAGCAGTCCGTCACCGTGTTCCTCAAGGCCCTCGGCCTGACGAGCGAGGAGATCCTCGCTGAGTTCGCCGGCTTCCCTTCCATCGAGGAGACGTTGGCGAAAGACACCATCGTCACCAAGGAAGACGCGCTCCGCGACATTTACCGCAAGCTTCGCCCGGGCGAGCAGGTTGCGGCAGAGGCGGCCCGCGCGCTGCTGGACAACTTCTACTTCAACCCGAAGCGCTACGACCTCGCAAAGGTCGGCCGCTACAAGATCAACCACAAGCTCGGTCTCGATGCGCCCCTCACCGACTCGGTGCTGACCGTCGCCGACATCGTGGCAACAATCAAGTACCTGGTGCGCATCCACGCCGGCATCGAGACATTCGAAGGCATCCGTGGCGGCAAGAAGACTGAGATCCGCATCGCCACCGACGACATCGACAACTTCGGCAACCGTCGCATTCGCGCGGTAGGCGAGCTGATCCAGAACCAGGTTCGCACTGGCCTGTCGCGCATGGAGCGCGTCGTGCGCGAGCGCATGACCACGCAGGACATCGAAGCGATCACCCCGCAGACCTTGATCAACGTGCGTCCCGTCGTCGCCGCGATCAAGGAGTTCTTCGGAACCTCGCAGCTGTCGCAGTTCATGGACCAGAACAACCCGCTGGCTGGTCTGACCAACAAGCGCCGCCTCTCCGCACTCGGTCCCGGTGGTCTGAGCCGTGACCGAGCCGGTGTCGAGGTTCGTGACGTGCACCCGTCGCACTACGGCCGCATGTGCCCGATCGAGACCCCTGAAGGCCCGAACATTGGTCTGATCGGTGCTCTCGCGACCTTCGCGCGGATCAACTCCTTCGGCTTCATCGAGACCCCGTACCGCAAGGTGGTCGACGGTGTTGTGACCGACCAGATCGACTACCTCACGGCATCCGAAGAGGTCGAGTTCAACATCGCGCAGGCCAACGCCCCGCTCGACAAGAACAGCCGCTTCAAGGAGAGCCACGTGCTCGCCCGCCCGAAGGGCGGCAGTGGCGAGGTCGACCTGTTCCTCCCGGAAGAGATCGGCTACATCGACGTCTCGCCGCGCCAGATGGTGTCGGTCGCGACCTCGCTCGTGCCATTCCTCGAGCACGACGACGCGCAGCGCGCACTCATGGGTGCCAACATGCAGCGCCAGGCCGTGCCGCTGCTGCGCAGCGACTCGCCGCTGGTCGGAACCGGTATGGAGGGCTTCACCGCGATCGACGCCGGTGACGTGATCACCGCTGACAACCCCGGTGTCGTCACCGAGGTCTCCGCCGACCGTGTCGTCGTCCTGCTCGACGAGGGCGGCACGCAGGAATACCACCTGCGCAAGTTCGACCGCTCCAACCAGGGCACGTCCTACAACCAGCGTGTCATCGTCAACGCTGGCGAGCGTGTCGAGGCCGGCGAGGTCATCGCCGATGGCCCAGCCACCGAGAACGGCGAGCTGGCTCTCGGTAAGAATCTCCTCGTCGCGTTCATGACGTGGGAGGGCTACAACTTCGAGGATGCGATCATCCTCAGCCAGGACCTGGTGAAGGACGACACACTCTCCTCGATCCACATCGAGGAGTACGAGGTCGACGCGCGCGACACCAAGCTCGGCAAGGAGGAGATCACCCGTGACCTCCCCAACGTCAGCCCCGAACTGCTGAAGGATCTCGACGAGCGCGGCATCATCCGCATCGGTGCCGAGGTGCGCCCAGGCGACATCCTCGTCGGCAAGGTCACGCCGAAGGGCGAAACCGAGCTCAGCGCAGAGGAGCGCCTGCTGCGCGCGATCTTCAACGAGAAGAGCCGCGAGGTTCGCGACACCTCCTTGAAGGTGCCGCACGGTGAAGAGGGCACCATCATCGCCGTCAAGGAGTTCAACGCCGAAGAGGGTGACGACGAGCTCGGCTCCGGAGTGAACCGTCGCGTCGTGGTCTACATCGCCCAGAAGCGCAAGATCACCGAGGGCGACAAGCTCGCCGGTCGTCACGGCAACAAGGGTGTCATCGCGAAGATCCTCCCGGTCGAGGACATGCCGTTCCTCGCGGACGGAACCCCTGTCGACATCGTCCTGAACCCGCTCGGCATCCCCGGTCGAATGAACTTCGGCCAGGTGCTCGAAACCCATCTCGGGTGGATCGCCAAGCAGGGCTGGAAGGTCGAGGGCACCCCGGAGTGGGCTGCGCGCCTGCCGAAGGACGCTTTCGAGGCTGCGCCAGGCACCAAGGTCGCCACCCCCGTGTTCGACGGTGCGAGCGAGGAAGAGATCGCTGGTCTGCTCGACTCGACTCTTCCGACTCGCGACGGTGTGCGCCTGATCGACTCCTCCGGCAAGACGCAGCTGTTCGACGGTCGCTCCGGCGAGCCGTTCCCTGCGCCGATCTCGGTGGGCTACATGTACATCCTGAAGCTGCACCACCTGGTCGACGACAAGATCCACGCGCGTTCGACGGGCCCGTACTCGATGATCACCCAGCAGCCGCTCGGTGGTAAGGCGCAGTTCGGCGGTCAGCGCTTCGGTGAGATGGAGGTGTGGGCACTCGAGGCCTACGGCGCAGCGTACGCGCTGCAGGAGCTCCTCACGATCAAGTCCGACGACATCCTCGGCCGAGTCAAGGTCTACGAGGCGATCGTCAAGGGCGAGAACATTCAGGAGCCCGGCATCCCCGAGTCCTTCAAGGTGCTCATGAAGGAGATGCAGTCGCTTTGCCTGAACGTCGAGGTCCTCTCGGCCGACGGCACGGCTGTCAACCTGCGTGACACTGACGACGAGGCCTTCCGCGCAGCGGAAGAGCTCGGCATCAACATCTCCAGCCGCTTCGAGGCCGCCTCGATCGACGAGATCTGAGGTCTGGGCCGCCCAGCTTCGTGCAGGCGGCCCGCCTCCCCGATTTCTCACAAAGAATTCCGACACAGGAGAACTAGTGCTCGACGCAACAACCTTCGATGAGCTTCGCATCGGCCTGGCCACGGCTGACCACATCCGCGCGTGGTCGTACGGTGAGGTCAAGAAGCCTGAGACCATCAACTACCGAACCCTCAAGCCCGAGAAGGATGGTCTCTTCGGAGAGCAGATCTTCGGCCCGTCCCGCGACTGGGAGTGCGCCTGCGGCAAGTACAAGCGCGTGCGCTTCAAAGGCATCGTCTGCGAGCGCTGCGGCGTGGAGGTCACCAAGAGCTCCGTCCGCCGCGAGCGCATGGGCCACATCGAGCTCGCTGCCCCCGTCACCCACATCTGGTACTTCAAGGGTGTGCCCTCTCGTCTGGGCTACCTGCTCGACATGGCGCCGAAGGATCTTGAAAAGGTCATCTACTTCGCCGCCTACATGGTCATCTCGGTCGACGAGGATGCGCGTCACCGCGACCTTGGCATGCAGGAGAACAACATCCGTCTCGAGCTGAAGACGCTCGGAGACCGCCGCGACGCCAAGATCGCTGAGCGCCTGGCCAAGCTGGAGGAGGAGCTCGCTGCTCTTGAGGCCGAGGGTGCCAAGGCCGACCAGAAGAAGAAGGTCAAGGACGCCGCCGAGAAGGAGATGTCGCTCATCCGCAAGGGTGCCGACGAGGCGATCGCCAAGCTCGAGCGCGTGTGGGAGGACTTCCGCACGCTCGAGGTCGGCGCACTGCGCCCCGAGGACGATGTCTTCCACGAGCTTCAGGACCGTTTCGGACAGTACTTCGAGGCATACATGGGCGCCGAGGCGATCCAGCGTCGCCTGGCTGCTTTCGACCTTGCTGGCGAGGCCGAAAGCCTGCACCTGCAGATTTCCGAGGGCAAGGGTCAGCGCAAGATCCGTGCGATCAAGCGCCTCAAGGTCGTCAACTCCTTCCTTGAAACGGGCATGACCCCGGCGGCTATGGTTCTCGACGTCGTGCCGGTGATCCCGCCGGAGCTGCGTCCGATGGTTCAGCTCGACGGTGGTCGGTTCGCGACCAGCGACTTGAACGACCTTTACCGCCGCGTGATCAACCGCAACAACCGTCTTCGTCGCCTGATCGACCTCGGTGCCCCCGAGATCATCGTCAACAACGAGAAGCGGATGCTGCAGGAGGCCGTCGACGCACTGTTCGACAACGGTCGCCGCGGTCGCCCAGTGACGGGTACCGGCAACCGCGCCCTGAAGTCCCTCAGCGACATGCTGAAGGGAAAGCAGGGTCGTTTCCGCCAGAACCTGCTCGGTAAGCGCGTCGACTACTCTGGCCGTTCGGTCATCATCGTCGGCCCGCAGCTGAAGCTGCACCAGTGCGGTCTGCCCAAGCAGATGGCACTGGAGCTCTTCAAGCCGTTCGTGATCAAGCGCCTGATCGACCTCGGACACTCGCAGAACATCAAATCCGCCAAGCGTGCGGTCGAGCGCACCCGCCCCGAGGTCTGGGACGTGCTCGAGGAGATCATCCGCGAGCGTCCAGTGCTGTTGAACCGTGCACCGACACTGCACCGTCTCGGCATCCAGGCCTTCGAGCCTCAGCTCGTCGAGGGCAAGGCCATCCAGCTGCACCCCCTCGTCTGCGCGGCATTCAACGCTGACTTCGACGGTGACCAGATGGCTGTGCACCTGCCGTTGTCTGTCGAGGCTCAGGCCGAGGCACGCGTGCTCATGCTCGCATCGAACAACATCCTGAAGCCCTCTGACGGACGCCCGGTCACCCTGCCTTCGCAGGACATGATCATTGGCCTCCACCACCTCACAACGGTCAAAGAGGGCGCGCTCGGTGAGGGTCGTGCATTCGGCTCCGTCGGCGAGGCGATCCTGGCCAAGGATGAGGGCACCCTCGACCTGCAGGCGAAGATCCGCATCCGCATCCCAGGTCTGACCTTCCTCGAGGGCGAAGCCCCGGAGGGCTACGAGCGTCACGGTCTCGTCGACGCCTCGCTTGGTCAGGCGATCTTCAACGACACGCTGCCGAAGGGCTACCCCTTCGTGCGGGAGGTCGCCGACAAGGGCAAGTTGTCGCAGATCGTCAACAAGCTGGCCGAGGAGTACCCGAAGGTCGAGACGGCTGCAGCGCTGGACCGCATCAAGGATGCCGGCTTCTACTGGGCCACTCGTTCCGGTGTGACCGTGGCGCTCAGCGACATCCTCACCCCGCCGAACAAGGCCGAGATCGTCGCTGGCTACGAGAAGCAGGCCGCGAAGGTTCAGTCGCAGTACGAGAAGGGTCTCACGACCGACTCCGAGCGTCGTCAGGAGCTCATCAAGATCTGGACTGAGGCGACCGACGAGGTGCAGGCCGCGATGAAGGCGCACTTCCCTGAGGACAACACCATCAACCGCATGGTGTCCTCTGGCGCCCGTGGAAACTGGCTGCAGATCCGCAACATCGCGGGTATGCGAGGCCTGGTGAACAACCCCAAGGGTGAGATCATCCCGCGTCCGATCATCTCCTCGTACCGTGAGGGTCTGTCGGTGGCGGAGTACTTCATCGCGACGCACGGTACCCGTAAGGGTCTCGCCGACACCGCTCTGCGCACCGCGGACTCCGGGTACCTGACCCGTCGTCTGGTTGACGTGTCGCAGGACGTCATCATCCGCGAGGAGGACTGCGGTACGTCGAAGGGCCTGGAGCTTCCGATCGCCGCTCCGAACTCGCAGGGCGAGCTCGTGCGCGATGCCAACGTGGAGAACTCGGTGTTCGCCCGTACGCTCGCCGCCGATGTGGTCGACGCCAGCGGCGAGGTTCTCGCTGCTGCGGGCGACGACGTGGGTGACGTGCTCATCGACAAGCTGGTGGCTGCAGGCGTCGAGACCATCAAGGTGCGCTCGGTGCTGACCTGTGACTCCGCCATCGGTGTGTGCGCGCAGTGCTACGGTCGCTCGCTCGCAACCGGTAAGACGGTTGACATCGGTGAGGCTGTCGGCATCATCGCGGCCCAGTCGATCGGTGAGCCAGGAACCCAGCTGACGATGCGTACCTTCCACACCGGTGGTTCCGCATCGGCGGATGACATCACCCAGGGTCTGCCCCGTGTCCAGGAGCTCTTCGAGGCTCGCACCCCCAAGGGTGCGTCGCCCATCGCAGAGGCCGACGGTCGTATCACGATCGAAGAGACGGACAAGGCCAAGAAGGTCATCCTCACGCCGGACAACGGCGACGAGCCGGTCGTCTACCCTGTGCTCAAGCGCGCGACGCTCCTCGTCGAGGACGGTCAGCACGTGACGGTGGGTCAGCCGCTGCAGGTCGGCACGCTCGACCCCAAGGAGGTCATGCGTGTCATGGGTGCCCGCGAGGTGCAGAAGTACCTCGTCGGCGGCGTGCAGGGCGTGTACCGCTCCCAGGGTGTGCCGATCCACGACAAGCACATCGAGGTCATCGTCCGACAGATGCTGCGCAAGGTGACGGTCGTCGACCACGCCGACACGTCGCTGCTGCCGGGTGAGATGGTCGACCTGAAGCGCTACCAGCAGATCAACCGCGAGGCTGTCGCCGAGGGCAAGCGCCCGGCGTCGGGGCGCCCGGAGCTGATGGGTATCACGAAGGCGTCGCTTGCGACCGAGTCGTGGCTGTCGGCTGCGTCCTTCCAGGAGACGACCCGCGTGCTCACGCAGGCCGCCATGGAGGGCAAGCGCGACCCGCTGGTCGGTCTCAAGGAGAACGTCATCATCGGTAAGCTCATCCCCGCCGGAACCGGTCTCTCGAAGTACCGCAACGTCACGGTTGAAGCTACGGAAGAGGCCAAGAGCGAGCGCTACCCGAACCGGATCTTCGCATCCGACGGCGCGTACGCTGACGGCGACTTCGGTTATGTCGATTTCGACGCGTTCTCGACAGACGACATCACTCCTGGTACGTACAACTGATTGAGGGGAGTGTCGGTGAGCGTGCTCATCCGACCGAGCCGATTGAGGTTGTCGAGCGACGAAGTCGCGACACAACTGATTCAGGTGAGTGACTGAGTGGGCCCCGGGCTGTTGCCCGGGGCCCACTTTGTGTGCGGTGATCTTTCTTAGCCGAACAGGCTCTCGACGATGCTTGAGGTGTATCCGGTGGGGGCGAGATTCGAGTAGCGGGTGTCGATGAGAATGCTGTCGCGCCAGAAGAGCGTTCGCCCGTCTGTGACGGGATACTGCTTGTTCTGCCAGGTCTTCTCACAGCGGGTTCCGCCGTCGGGCGTGAAGCACGTGAACCCTTCGTCTGCGACGAGCGTATTGAGCATGTCGAGAGCCGGGCCCCGGTTCATCCTTGAGATGGTGGTGACGAGGCTGGTGGTGTCGGCCTCAGGGCTGCCCCAAATGCAGGTGAGGGTTCCGTCGGCGCCAACTCCCGACGGCCCGAACGCGGCGTCGTTCAGCGGAGTGTCGCCCAGCTGAGAGAGAACGTCTGCAGACAGGATTGCGCGGCAGTCGGTGGGAAGCGCGATCGTCTTGGCAGTGGGGGATACGGAGGGGGTCGGAGAAGCGGATGCTTCAGGCGATGCGGTCTGTGTGCTCGACTCGGTGGACTTTGTGGATGCCTCCGAGCCGACGTTCGGCTCGGTCGGGGTGCAGCCGGTGAGAACAGCGGCGATCACCACTGCGGTGGCAACTGCGGCGAGTCGTGCGTTCATGGGCACACCGTATCGCCTCGGAATCGTCTTGGCATAGCGAAAAACGCGTGTCGGGCAAACCGTATACCTACGCTACTGTCGGCAAGATGAGCGATGATTCTGCAGGAGCGGGCCGTGCCGTCGTTATCGGCGACGCGCTGATTGATGAGATTCGGGATGCCGATGGCGTCAGGGAACTGGTTGGAGGTGCCGGACTGAACGTGGCCGTCGGGCTACGAAGGCTCGGTGTACCGACGACGCTTATCGCGATGATCGGTGATGACGAGGCAGGCGCCACCATCCGTGAGTACCTCGCCGTTCACGACGTCAGCGTCGTCGGGAGCGAGGGTACTCGGGGTTCGTCGCGCGCGATCGTGACGTGGTCTGACAGCGGTGAGCCGCAGTACGAGTTCAATGAGGCGGCGCAGCGGCGCAGCATCCGCTATTCCGATGACGCAAGGAAGGCGATCGCTGATGCGAACCTGGTGGTGGTGAGCTGTTTCCCTTTCGATGTGCCGGACGAGGTCGATGCGTTTGTCGATGCCGTGGGTGACGCTCGCTTGGCGGTCGATCCGAACCCGCGAGCGGGCATGCTGAGGGACCGTGACGAGTTCGTTCGGGGCTTCGAGCGGGTGGCTCGGCATGCTGCGATTGTGAAGGTGGGTTCGGATGACGCTGATCTGCTGTATGGGGGAGGGCTCGACGCTCTGCGAGCGCGGTTACGTGCGCTCGGGGCGGATGCTGTGCTCGCCACCGCTGGTGCGGGCGGAGCCGTACTCGAGTCGGATTCGGGTGTAGTGACGGCACCGATATCGACGCTTCCCGGAAAGCTCGTCGATACGGTCGGTGCTGGCGATGCGACTCTGGCCGCCGTGGCAGCCGGACTCGTCGCGGGTGAGCAGGACATTCGGGCGCTGCTGCAGCGCGCCATGGACGTGGCAGCGGCAACTTGCCGCGCAGAGGGTGGGCTGTTGCGCACGCCGGAGTCCCTGTCCGCGCCTGCCGACGCCCCTGCTGGGCTGCGAGGCCCCTGATGAGCGACGTTGCTGAACAGGGGCGTCGCAGCCCAACAGGGGCGTCGGTCTGGATTTCTCCTGCTCGTGACGGACGGGTATGATTGACACTCGTGCCCCCGGTTGGCTGAGGAAGTCGGGCGGGTGCGCAATGGCGAGTTACCCAAGCGGCCAAAGGGATCTGACTGTAAATCAGCCGTCTTCGACTTCGGGGGTTCGAATCCCTCACTCGCCACCAAACGACTGAAGGCTCCGCGAAGTGGGGCCTTCAGTCGTTTATCGAGCCGAGCGGGATTCGGGGAGGAGCCGCAGGCGAGCGACAGAGTCCCTCACTCGCCGGGGAGTATACGAGATCGAGCGCGCAATTCGCGTAATGAAATGGCGCTGCCGTGCATCTCATGGTTATGAGCATGGTCGAGCCTTCGCTGTCCCGGGAATCCGCAGCGCCCACCGCACACGCGGCCACGTGGCTGCGACGTCGTACTCTGCTCGATCTCAGCATCGACGACGAGATCGTTCGGGGCGACCTGCGGGGTAACTCCCTCGACGCGCCGCTACGAACGGCGCTCGCGGTGGTGGTGGAGCATCAGCTCGCCCACGAGGAGCCGCTTGCCGAGGATGACCTCGTCGACCGGCTCCGGCCCCGTCGACTGTTCGGTGCATCCGTGTGCCGACGCAGGATCGATGCTCTCGCCGAATTGAACCTTGTGCGCAGGGACGGGCACAGTGTGTACCCGACGGTAGCCGGTGTCGCCGCCGTGCTACTCCCGTCCTCCCTCGAGGGGCCACGCCTGCCCAGGGATCTGCTCCGGTCGCTGCGCCGTGCCGAACTCGCGAGTTTCCATAGCTGACGAGACGCTCAGCAGGAGTCAGCAGGTAGTCGCTGGCGCGCCCGAGCTACGAGCCTCTGCTTAGACTGGGGCGATGCGCGCGCTCACGGAGGCTGACGTCCGCTCCTCGTTCGTCAACGCGGATGCCGACGATCTGCGAATCATGCAGTTGCCGCACGATTTCCTGCTCGTCGATTGGGACTACCTCGACTTCTTCGCGTGGCGAGACCCGGGAGCGAGCAGACGCGGCTACGTTCTGATCCAGCGCGATGGTGAAATTCGCGGCGTTGTGCTGAGGGTGTCTGAACCTGGGCGCGCCCGTTCGGGCATGTGCAATATCTGCCACACCATGCAACCGGGCAACCAGGTAGCCCTGTTCTCGGCGCGATGCGCTGGCACGCCGGGGGAGCGCGGCGACTCGGTCGGCACGTACATGTGCGCCGACCTCTCCTGCCATGAGAATGTGCGCCTGGCGCATCCGCTCGCGCCCAACGAGGTGCGTGCCGCCGGGCAGGCTGACTTCCGGCTCGACGGTACGCGTCGGCGTATGGAGCTCTTCATCGAGCGCGTCTGGGAACGGGTCTGATGCAGATTACGCTGGACACACACGTTCTGTGTTCGAAGGAGAAGCTATGAGCGACGCGGTCCTTTTCTCGGTCGATGAGGGGCTGGCTCGCATCACGCTGAACCGTCCGGCGAGGCTGAACGCCTTCAATTCCGACCTCGCCTACGCATGGCGAGACGCGACCGCCGAGGCCACGGGCAGAGCGGATGTCGGGGCGATCATGATCGATGCGGCAGGACCGGCATTCTGCGCCGGAGGCGACGTCATCGAGATGGCAACGACGATGGGTTCGGGTTCGGAGATCACGGCGCTCGCAGAGGTGATCAATGTCGGCATCCGTTCGCTGGTCGAATCCGCGATCCCTGTCGTTGCGGCAGCGCACGGCACCACGGCAGGGGGCGGGCTCGGCATCCTTCTCAGCAGTGACTACGCGGTGGTCGGATCACGCTCCAAACTCGGCAGCCTATACGCGAACATCGGCCTCACCCCTGATCTGTCGGTATCCGCCCAACTCGCGCAGGCTGTCGGTCAGCGCCGCGCGCTGCAGCTCGTTTTGCAGGACCGCCTGCTCTCGGCATCCGAGGCGATCGAATGGGGTCTTGTCGCGGAGGCGGTGGCTGGGGCGGATGCTGCGGCGGAGGCCGATGACGTGCGTGCGCGCGCGGAGGGGGTCGCCCGCTTCTGGCTTGCTGGTGCTGCCGCGGCATACGGGCATGCCAAGCGCCTTCTCCGTTCGCGTTCTGAGCGGACTTTCGCCGAGCAGTTGATCGAAGAGGCCCGCTCGATCGGCCAGGCATTGGAGACGGCGGATGCTCGAACCCGTGTTTCCGCGTTCGCGAGGGCTTCGGCGAAGAACGCCGACTGAGCTTTCCACAGAATTCGCCATCGGCCCCGCACATGTCCGAACCCCGTGGGAGGATGAGGACGTAGCTACTCGTCGAGAGGACAGCCATGTCTCAACCCGCCACCGCGGCTCCTGAGCCGAAAAACATGTCGCTTTTGATCAGAGGGTCGATCTGGATTGCGATCGGCGCCCTTGTTGCCGCCGCGCTCGTCTGCGTCGTCTGGGTTCTGATCGGCGACCAGGACGGACTGATCGGTCGCGCGTTCCTCACGATCCTGCTGTTGGCGAGCTTCGCGGGGATCGCGATCCTTGAGGCGGGGCTCGCTCCGAACCGCCCGGACTGGCTCGCCCTCGCGAGCATGGTCTCGTGGATCATCGTGCTCATCGTCGGAGCGTTCAAGATCTGGCTCCCGGAGGACGGCGGTTACTTCAGCGCGGGAGAGCGCTTCTTCCAGCTGCTGCTCGTCATCGGCATCCTGCAGCTGGCACTCGTGCACGTCCGGCTGTTCACCCCCGCAGCTCAGCGCTATCGCACGGCTTTCACGCGCGTGATCTACATCGCGACGATCGTGCTCCTGGGTGCTCTCGTTGGTCTGCTCGTGTTCTATCTGACGTTCACCTACAACTTCGAATATGGCGACCTCTATGGCCGCATTGTCGTGGCGCTGACGATCCTCACGGCAGTCGGAACGACACTGATCCCCCTGCTGAACGCGCTCTTCGCGCCGAAGACTGCCCGGCAGCGTGCGCATGCCCCGGTCGCGTACGCCCCGGTCCCCGTCGCGCAGACCGGTTGGCCCACCTACGCCGATGGAGCAACGCCGTTGCCGGTCATGCCAGACGGAGCCCCTGACTGGAACGCCTATTACACGGGAGTGCCCACGATAGTGCAGCCGCAGGTTCCTCAGACAGCGCAGGTTCCTCAGACAGCGCAGGTATCTCAGGCGGTTCAGGTGCCGCAGGTTCCGCAGGCTTCCCAGGTAGCGCAGATTCCGCAGGCGGCGCAGGCGCCCTCGGCGCCTCAGGTGCCCTCGGTGCCTCAGGTGCCTCAGGCATATCCGCCGGTTCCACCGCTGCCGCCGCAGTGAACCCTGAGATCGAGCTCGGCGAGCTCGCCGCCGACGTTGCAGCAGAAGCGGGCGGCCTGGCACGCCAGCGTCGTGAACAGGGCGTGCGACTCGCCGCGACGAAGTCGAGCCTTGCGGACATCGTCACAGAGGCGGATCGCGAGGTCGAGCAGCTCATTCGCGATCGGCTGAGTGCGGCGCGGCCGGGAGATGGATTCCTCGGTGAGGAATCGGATGCCGATGCCGGCACAACCGGGATCACCTGGGTCGTGGATCCCATCGACGGAACCGTGAATTACGCATACGGCATCCCCGCGTACAGCGTCAGCATCGCCGCTGTGCGCGGCGATGCCGTGCCGGGCAAATGGGAGGCGCTTGCGGCAGCGGTTTTCGCCCCAGCGCACGATGAGCTGTTCTCGGCCGCTCTCGGTCACGGGGCTCGCTGCGGGGCGCAGCAGCTCGCTGTGACAGCCGAGACTCCTGCTGGGGCCCTGCTTGCCACGGGATTCGGGTACGACCCGTCGACCCACGATGGCGACCTCGAGACCGTCCGACGAGTCATGCCCATGGCACGTGACCTGCGGCGATCCGGTTCAGCCGCACTCGATCTCGCATATGTCGCAGCAGGGCGTCTCGACGGATTTTTCGAGCGTGGTCTTAAACCATGGGATTTCGCAGCCGGCGCTCTCCTCGTCACCGAGGCGGGAGGCCGTGTATCGCGTTTCGAGGAGGCATCCGCTCGTCCAATGCTGATCGCAGGGGGCCGTGAGGTCCACGCGCGCCTCGCATCGGTACTGGGTGACGGAGTCTCCGCCGCGGTACATGGCATTCACAGGGACGGCACGATAGGGTTTATCTGATCGTTACTTTCATCGCCCGAATCGATGAGGGTTGCATTGATCCTTTCCGCTTGACGTCTGACCCGAGAGAACACCCTTGCCCTTCGACACACCCGAGGCTGGCGCTGCGCCAACGCGCCGATCCAGCCGTTCCCGCACGGGAGCCTTCGAGGCCACTGCGGACGGAGCGGCAGTCGTATCCCCTGATAGCGCCGCAGCGGCAGTGCCACTCTCTCGCCGCACTGTCCGTCAGAGCGTTACGGCTGACAGCGCGGCTCGTTCTGCGCGGCAGACGGCGACGGAGGAGACTCCCGCCGTGACCGACGCTTGCGCCGACCCGTTCATTCAGGCATCGCTCGCGTTCCGCGCGGTCACCAATGCAGTGACATCCGACTCGGCTGCTCCTGCAGACGCGCCGTCCGATGACGCTGTTTCCGAGTCCGCAGAGTCCGCAGAGCCCGTCGCCGCCCTTGTCGCTCGGCGCCGTCCGATCCTTCGCCGGGTGGTTGCTCTGGGCGCCACTGTCGGCGTGATGGGTGTTGCTGGGCTCATCGCCGTGTCGATGACGATGCCTGCCGAAGCGGTTGCTGCAGCCGGATCGGTCGACACCGCAGGAGTATCACTCGTAGCGGCCTCCACTGTCGCTGAAGAGGGCGAAGACCAGATTCAGGCGTTTGTCACGTCCTCAGATGTGCAGAACGACCCGCTTGCCCGGGCCGAGGACTTCTCGACCATTTCGCTCGTCGATCTCGCTTCAGAGCAGGGCATCGAGTTCTCTGATTCTGTGTTCACGAACGACCCTGACGCGGCCATCCAGTGGCCGTTCCTCGTCGGCGTCAGCATGAGCTCCGGGTATGGGCCGCGCTGGGGCACGATGCACGAGGGCATCGACTTCACTCCAGGCGAGGGCGCGCCGATCCAGGCCATCGCCGACGGCACCGTGCGCATCGCCACCGAGCAGGGCGGCGGATACGGCGTAACGGTCTATATCGACCACGTCATCGACGGCCAGGTCATCACCAGTCACTACGCGCATATGCAGTACGGATCATTGCGCGTCGCGGCCGGCGATACCGTCAAGGTCGGCGACATCATCGGTCTCACGGGTAACACGGGCCACTCTTTCGGCGCTCACCTGCACTTCGAGCTCATCGTCAACGGATCGACCATTGACCCGCTGCCGTGGCTGCGCGCTAACGCCGGACGCGACTCGCTCGACTGAGCAAGCAGGATTATCCCGATTTCGTGACGCCCGCTCGAGGATGGTAGGCTCATCTGGTTGCTCCGACAGGTGCAGCACGCCCCGATAGCTCAGTGGCAGAGCACTTCCATGGTAAGGAAGGGGTCGTCAGTTCAATCCTGACTCGGGGCTCGCGGTGTTCGTATCTGCGATGCGGATGCAGTGCGGCAGGGTAGCTCAGTTGGTGAGAGCGCACGACTCATAATCGTGAGGTCGCGGGTTCAAGCCCCGCTCCTGCTACAACTAGAAAGCCCTGATGGGGACGATATTTCCCCCATCACCTCCGTTCGGAAGTGCGACCTCACGATTCGCGACGTTCCCGATAGCCCGCGCGGCTTCGTGCGATGACGTACGCGCGTAGAGTTCTGTGGTCGTCACCGACGCATGACCGGCAACGGATTGCAGTCGTTGGGGGAGCGCACCGAGACGCGACATGCGCGTGAGGAACGTGTGCCGGAGGTCGTGGAACCGTAGCGGGGACTCGCCTTCGGGGAACGTACGAATCTGATCGCGGATTTCGAGCCAGCGGGTAGCCCGAGCGAGGTTCCCGCTGTCGAAGGGCGCACCGTTGCGCCCTGTGAAGATGTGAAGGTGTCGAACCCCATCCGGGGGATCGAGGAACGGGATCAGGTCATCGAGGATCGGCACCTCACGGGTGCGCCCGGACTTGGTCGGTGGAGACTCGAGCTTCCCGGAACCGTTTGGGGAGATCGTGCGACGAACGGTGAACGTTCGTGCGGTGAGATCGAGGTCTTCCCACCGGAGACCCACCGCTTCACCCAAGCGCATACCCGAGTAGACGAGAGCAGCGAGGTTGCGTTGTCCGTGCGGAGTAGCCGCAGTCAGGTCGAGCATCCGAGCCGTCTGTGCATCGGTGAGGGCGGGGTCTGTCAAGCAAACGGTGTGACTCGTGTCAGTGGCTGTGGGCGGACAGCCGGCCGTTGAAGGTGATGTCGAAGGCGTTGAGGGCGCCTTTCCATCGTTGGGTTCATCGTGCTCTGCCTCGCCCG
>JASGEY010000076.1:0-4006 GCA_047605925.1 Microbacterium sp. | reverse complement strand
GAACACAATATCAAACTACTTAAATCAACTCACAATCTTTAACTACAAGAAGACCAACCTAACTGACCAATGGGTCGCGGATCGCGTGTGGGTCGCGTTGATGTCGACGCCGACGGCCAGACGCCCAGGGCCGGCGTGCAGATTCGCAGCCATAGAGCCCAGCGATTCGCCAAGCACCACATAAGCGCCCCCATGCACGAGGCCGACGGGCTGGGTGTTGCCTTCGACGGGCATTGTGGCGACCGAGCGTTCGATCGAGAACTCGGTGAACTCGATGCCCATCTTCTCGGCGAGGACTCCCATGCCCCGCGCTGTCGCCCATTCGAGTCCTTCGCTCATGGCGCGATCACTCATGAATCCTCCTCAGCACAATATTGGGGGTGTCTGTCGTCATCGTTAGGCTGACAGGGTGACGGACTCCGCAAAGCCTACTCTCATGGTCGTCGATGGCCACTCGCTCGCCTACCGTGCATTCTTCGCCCTTCCGGTCGAAAACTTCACGACGAAAGACAACCAGCACACGAACGCCATTTACGGGTTCCTGTCGATGTTCGTCAACCTCATCAAGGCTGAGCAGCCAACGCACGTAGCCGTTGCATTCGACACGTCGCGGCACTCGTTCCGCACTGAGCAGTATCCCGAGTACAAGGCCACACGCTCCGAAACCCCGCAGGAGTTTCGTGGACAGATCCCTCTGCTGCAGGACTGCCTCAGAGCAATGTCAATCACCGTTCTGGCGAAAGAGGGCATCGAGGCCGACGACATACTAGCGACCCTCGCATCGCAGGGTGCGCGGCAAGGCTTCGACGTCCTTGTCGTTTCAGGAGATCGCGACACGATCCAGCTCGTCACTGACGATGTGACCCTGCTCTATCCCTCGGTGCAGGGCGTCTCACAGCTCAAGCGCTACGATCCTTTCGCCGTGCAGGAGCGTTACGGGGTGCGCCCAGAGCAGTATCCCGACATTGCTGCCCTGGTCGGCGAGACCAGCGACAACCTCCCAGGCGTCCCGAAGGTGGGGGAGAAGACGGCTGTGAAGTGGCTCACCCAGTTCGGTTCTCTCGATGAGCTGCTCGATCGCGCGGGGGAGATCAAGGGAGTTGTCGGAGGCAACCTTCGTGACCATATCGAAGATGTGCGTCGTAATCGCAGGCTGAACCGTCTTCTTACCGACGTCGAGTTGCCCGTTGGCCCTGCAGACCTCGCTGCAAGGCCGATCGACACCCAGGCCGTGCGCGACATTTTTGCGCGGCTGGAGTTCCGCACACTGTTGTCACGCGTCTTCGACGCCGTCGGCGTCAGTGACGAGTCGACTGGCCCGGCATCCCAAATCGTACTCCCCGACCCCGTTGAGCTTTCTGCTGCCGACGTCGCCTCCTGGCTGCTTGCGAACACATCCGAGGTGGCTCTTCGGATAACCATCGACGCCGGCGTCCCTGCACGACTTGGCGTCGCGGCGGGCGATGAGCTACACGAGCTGGACTGGAGCGAAGAAGCCGCCGACGTGCTGCGCGCCTGGTTGGAGTCCGATACTCCGAAGGTGCTGCACGATGCCAAGCCGCAGGTGAAAGCGCTGCTGCGTTCAGGCATTCGGCTCGGGGGGCTCGCCTACGACACCAGCCTCGCCGGGTGGCTAGCGCGACCGAGTTTTCCTGACAAGACCCTTGGCGACCTGGTGGAACGCTACCTCGGAGAAAAGCTGCCACAGGCCGATCCTTCGCAGCTCATTCCTGAGGCAGAAGGCGCAACACCCGCGCAGGAAGCATGGTTCACGGCACGCGTGGCTGCCGCACTTCGCGATGATCTGCCTGGGTCTGTTTCTGCGGTGCTCGCAGACATCGAACTGCCGACTCTGCTCGCCCTTGCCGATATGGAGATCGCCGGTGTCGCGGTATCGCATGACGTGCTTTCCGGGTTCTCCGGTGAGCTCGCCAGCCGCGCGGATGCCGTGGCAGCTGAGGCTTTTACGCTGGTCGGGCGCGAGTTCAACCTCGCTTCCACCAAGCAACTGCAAGAGGTGCTGTTCGAGGATTTGCAACTGCCGAAGACGCGCAAGACGAAGACCGGATATTCGACCGACGCCGCCGTGCTCGCCGATCTGCAGGAGAGCAATCCGCATCCTTTCCTCGGGCTGCTTCTGCAGCACCGTGAGGCGACCAAGTTGCGCCAGATCATCGAATCGCTCGACACGGCCATTGGCGCGGACCAGCGCATTCACACGACTTACGTGCAGACCGGGAGCCAGACGGGCCGACTGTCGAGCACCGACCCGAACCTGCAGAACATCCCTGTACGCACGGATGAATCGCGTCGCATCCGCAGTGCATTCCAGGTCGGCGAGGGGTACGAGTCCCTGCTCACTGCAGACTATTCGCAGATCGAGATGCGGATCATGGCGCACCTGTCCGGAGACGCCGGGCTGATCGAGGCTTTCAACAGCGGCGAAGATTTACACCGGTTCGTCGGCGCGCGCGTTTTCGGTGTCGACCCTTCGGAGGTCACCGCCGCGATGCGCACAAAAGTTAAGGCCATGTCGTACGGCCTGGTGTACGGACTGAGCGCATTCGGGCTGTCCAAACAATTGCGCATCGAGCAGTCTGAGGCGAAGCAGCTCATGGTCGAGTACTTCGCACGATTCGGCGCTGTGCGCGACTATCTTCGCGCCTCGGTTCTGCGGGCGAAGGAAGTCGGTTACACAGAGACGATCTTCGGTCGACGCAGGCCCTTCCCTGATCTGTCCAGTCCGAACCGTCTCCTGCGCGAGAACGCAGAGCGCGCGGCGCTCAACGCCCCGATCCAGGGGAGTGCCGCAGACATCATGAAGATCGCTCTCGTCCACATTCACGCTGGTTTGCGCGCCGCGAGCCTCTCCTCCCGTGTACTCCTGCAGATTCACGACGAGCTTGTCGTGGAGGTCGCTCCGGGGGAGTGGGACGCGGTGGAGAGCATCGTGCGCGCACGGATGGCGGATGCTGCCGACCTCACGGTTCCGCTCGATGTCCAGGTCGGCCGTGGGCGGGACTGGAACGAGGCGGCGCACTGAGTGCGGTGTGCGGTATGCGCAGTGCAAGAAGCCCACTGTGACGGGATATCGAGGGTTAGTCTGAACGGATGACAGTCGCACACCGCATCCCGTCAGCAATCGACGCGGTCGCCGATGAGTGGGTCGATACGATCGCCGCTCTCGTCCCGACTCTCGGTACCTACATCGGCCGAACCGAGGTCAACGACGGCTTTGGCGATCTCAGCCCAGAAGGGCATGAAGAGATTGCAGCGGCGACACGGACGACCCTTGCGAGACTTCAGGCTCTTGAGCCGGTCGACGCAGTCGACGAGGTCACCAAGGCCGATCTGACCTCCGAGCTCAGCCTCGATCTTGAGCTGCACGAAGCGCAGTGGCATCTACGGGACCTCAACGTGATTGCCTCGGCTGCGCAGGATGTGCGCAGCGCTTTCGACCTGATGCCCACTGCGACCACCGAGGACTGGGAGGTGATCGCCGCTCGTCTCGCAGCAGTGCCTGAGGCACTTCGTGGCTACGCGCAGACCTTGCGCACTGGTATTGCGCGCGACGTGACCCCCGCACGCAGGCAGGTCGCTGAGGTGGCAGGTCAGATAGTGCGGTACACCGCTGATGATGGCTTCTTCGCGGAATTCGTGGCAAACGGTGGGCCAGCGGCCGGCAACTTACCGGCCTCACTCGCGCGCACGCTCTCGGACAACGCTGCAGCAGCACGGGTCGCTTACGACGAGCTGCGACGGTTCCTCATCGAGGAGCTCGCACCCGCAGCAAGCGATGTGGATGCCGTCGGCCGCGAGCTGTACGCTCTCAACTCCCGGAGGTTCCTCGGTGCAACGATCGATCTCGACGAGACCTATGTGTCGCTGCCGGGTGAATACTCACCCTCTGGTGCTGTTTGAATCTTGACCCTTTCAGCACTCTTGGGAGAGTGATTGAAGTGGAAGATTGGGCGGAGATTCGCCGTCTGTATTCGGCGGAGAATCT
>JASGEY010000075.1:0-6280 GCA_047605925.1 Microbacterium sp. | reverse complement strand
GGGTCATCGTGGGCTCTCTTCTTGCTTCTTGGCGGAAACAACTAGGTCATCCCACGATGGCCCCTCAACGTCTACGACGACGAAAGCCAGCCGCGGGAAATGACACCACGCTACGGGACTCACCCAGCAGGCATTCTCCGGTCGCGGGATGCTGGCAATCTGGACGCATCCGTTAGATGATGAAAGGGTGCTTCCCGTGAACGAACCGCAAGTCTGGACGGCGCTCGGCATTCTCGCCGCAGCGCTCACGGGCATGATCGCTGTGACTACGCAGCTGATGATGCGCACGATCTCTGCACAGTTCGGCACCGTGAACGAGAAGATCGACGGCCTGCGCACCGAGATGATGATCCGCTTCGACAACGTCGACCGGCGCTTCGAAGAGGTCGATCGCCGCTTCGAGCAGGTTGATCGGCGGTTCGAGCAGGTCGATCGGCGTCTGGACCGCGTTGAGCGCAGACTCGACGGCCTCGATGCCGACGTGCAGGCGATCACAAAGCGGATGCTGCCCGACTGACGCGCTGCTCGACGACCCCGTCGGCCGTTCTCAGCTTGGGTTGGATAGAGTGCTGAAGTCATGAACCCGTCCATGGGGGGCGGGTGTCGAGGGGAGACACAGCTGTGAAGAAACATCAGGACTACAATCCGGGTCCCCGGGTCGGGATCACATTCTCGACCTTCGACCTGCTGCACGCGGGGCACATCATGATGCTCGCCGAGGCGAAGCGGCAGTGCGACTACCTGATCTGCGGCCTGCAGATGGATCCGACCCTCGACCGCCCCGAGAAGAACGCACCGACCCAGACTGTCGTCGAGCGCTACATTCAACTTCGCGGCTGCGAGTACGTCGATGAGATCGTGCCGTACTCGACCGAGCAGGATCTGGAAGACATCCTCCGCTCTTTCAAGCTCGACGTGCGCATCGTCGGCGACGAATACGAGAACCGCGATTTCACCGGTCGCGAATACTGTGAAGAAGCGGGGATCGAGCTGTACTACAACCGCCGCGACCACCGCTTCTCCAGCTCGGGTCTGCGCAAGATCGTCGCTGCCAAGGAGGCAGAGCGCACCGCCAGAGGCTGATCGAGTGGATGCTCAGACCAGCGCTCAGCCGCGCTGAGCCTTCTCGACCAGGGCGATCGTCTGCTCGCGAGGCAACGGCATCCCATCGATGCGGCCAACGGGGAAGTTTCCCATCAGCTCCAGCAGTGCTGGTTCAACGTTGCTCGCATCGAGCGCTGCGCGCACCTCCTTGCCGATCACCGGGTCAGCCAGCAGCTCCTCGAATGAGGAGTTCATGCTGATCGGCAGGCGGAGGGTGTCGCCCTCGACGGCAACGGTCGTGCTGGTGCGCAGGTCGCGACTGGACGCCCCGACTTCGACGACGTATTCGCCGCCCTCCACGATCCACCCGTCGACCCGGATGTCCCAGTAGGCCAGCTCCGCTCGGCGGAGCACTACGTCGACGTCCACCGTCTCACCGGCCGCGATCGCCGCCGAGGCGAATCCCTTGAGCTCACGCGGTGGACGAGTCACCGACGAGCCTGGCAGCGAGGTGTACACCTGCACGACCTCGCGGCCGTCGACCGCACCGGTGTTCGTGACCGGCACGGTGACGTGGATGTCTCCGTCAGAGCCGACCGAGGCGCTCGCCTGGCCGTAGGAGAACGTGGTGTACGACAGGCCGTGACCGAACGGGAACTGCACGTCGAGCTTCTTCGCGTCATACCAGCGGTAACCGACCAGCAGACCTTCGCCGTAGAGCACGTGACCGTGCTCGCCGGGGAAGTTGCCAAATGCTGGGGTGTCCTCGATCCGGAACGGAATCGTTTCGGCGAGACGCGCGGACGGGTTGACCGCGCCGTACAGCACGTCGGCCGTCCCAGAGCCGCCGGCCTGGCCGAGCAGCGAAGCATCGAGGATCGCCGGTACACGGTCGGCGAACGGCAGGGCGACAACACCGCCGTGCGAGAGCACCACTACGACGTTCGGGTTCGCGTCGATCACCGCATCGAGCAGCTCGAGTTGGTTCTGCGGTAGGTCGATGTGCGTTCGGTCGAATCCTTCGGACTCTTCTGCGGCTGGGACGCCGAGGAAGACGACGGCGACGTCTGCTCCGGACGCGGCGGCCGCTGCCTCGGCGCGAAGCGCGGCAGCATCCCCGGAGCCGTCGATCGTGAAGCCCGGCGCGAAGGCGACTTCGCTGCCGGCCGCCTCGCGGATCGCGTCGATCCCCTTGTCCAGGCGTGTCGGGTTGATCTGCGACGACCCGGCGCCCTGGTAGCGGGGGGTTTCGGCGAAAGCGCCGATCACAGCGACCGAGGAGGACGATGTCAGCGGCAGGATGCCTCCCCCGTTCTTCAGCAGGATGATCGACCGGGCGGCCGCCTCGCGGGCAAGCGCGTGGTGCGCTTCGACATCGAGCGGACCGGATGCTGCAGGTCGGGCCAGCGACTTGCGGACCAGGTCGATCACGCGGTCGGCGACCGCGTTGAGTGCGTCTTCGGCCAGTCGGCCTTCGCGGACGGCGGCGACCAGCTCGGCATCCGTTCGCCCGTTGCTTGAGGGCATTTCCAGGTCGAGTCCGGCAGCGACGCCGGCGACCCGGTCGTTGACGGCTCCCCAGTCCGAGACGACGAGTCCCTCGAAGCCCCAGTCGTCGCGCAGCACCGAGGTCAGCAGCCATGGGTCTTCGGAGGTGTACACGCCATTGAGGCGGTTGTACGAGCACATCACGGTCCACGGCTGGGTGTCTTTGACGACGCGCTCGAAGCCGCGCAGGTAGATCTCGCGCAGTGTGCGCGGGTCGATATCGGCTGAAACACGCACGCGGTCGGTCTCCTGGTTGTTCGCGGCGAAGTGCTTCAGCGACGAACCGACGCCCTGCGACTGGATGCCGCGCACGAGGCCTGAACCCATCACGCCCGACACGATCGGGTCTTCGGACATGTACTCGAAGTTGCGTCCGCACAGCGGCGAGCGCTTGATGTTGATGCCGGGGCCGAGGATGACGGCGACATCTTCGATGGCGGATTCGACGCCGAGGGCGACACCGACGCGCTCTGCCAGCTCGGGGTCGAAGCTCGCAGCGATGCCGACCGCAGGAGGGAAGCAGGTGGCAGGGATGCTGTCGGCGAGACCCAGGTGGTCGGATGCGCCGCCCTGCTTGCGCAGGCCGTGCGGACCGTCGGTCACCATGACCGAGGGGATGCCGACGCGATCCACCGCCTTCGTCGTCCAGAAGTCTGCGCCACTTGTCAGCGATGCTCGCTCCTCGAGCGAGAGGTCTGCTGCACGGAGGTTTGTGAGATCGTCCATTGATCGTCCTTGATCTTGAAGCTGGGAAAGTTCTGAAATTTCCTCTTGTGCTGGAAACTTTAGCGGTCTAGGTTTTCATCGACAAGGGTCAACACGCGTCGGCATAGGAGTCGTCGCGGGGCCTCAGAGTGAACACCAGCCAAAGGAGGCAGGTATGTCGTCAGTCAGCGGTTCTGCTGCGGGCAAACCCTCAGGATTGACGGTCGCGACGACCGTTGCGCGCGAGCATCACTGGTTCAAAGAGCCCACGGAGCCAGCGAAAAAGAGTTACGTCACGTGGCTCATCATCGCCCAATTCGTGTTCTTCGTGGCACTGCTGGGGCCTGCGATCGTCGGCATCGGCATGAAGATCCTGGAGCTTCAGCACACGGGTGCGGTGGAGGACACGGGGCAGGGATTGAACACCGCACAGGCGATCCTGGGCGGTGTGGGCGCGCTGTTCGCGACCATCGCGAACGTCGTGTTCGGCCGGGTCTCCGACCGCAGCACGAGCCGGTGGGGTCGCCGCCGGGTCTGGATCGTGCTCGGCACGGTCATCATGACCATCGGGTTCGTCTTCATGGCGCTGGGTACCACTCTGCTCGTCGCCACCGTCGGCTGGGCTATCGCGCAGCTCGGCGCGAACATGACGCTCGCGCCATTCATCGCGACGATCGCCGATCAGGTGCCGAAGTTCCAGCGCGGAAAGATCACGGCGGCGCTGGGTATCGCGCAGAACGCGGGCGTCGTCGGCGGCGTGTACGTCGCCAACTGGTTCTCGTTCAGCCTCTTCATCGTGTTCGTGATCCCGTCGATCCTCGCGATCGCCACCATGATCATCTTCGCCTTCGTGCTGCCTGACAAGCAGCTTCCGGTCAAGCCGCCGCGCATGACGTTCGCCGAAGTCATCCAGACGATCTGGGTCAGCCCGGTCAAGGAGCCCGACTTCGCCCTGGCCTGGTGGTCGCGCTTCCTGATCACGTTCGCATCGTTCGGCTTCACGGCCTTCCGATTCGGATACCTGATCAACCACCTCGATGTCACCGAAGCGGAGATCGGCTCGCTCATCGCGAACACCACGCTGGTATTCACCGGAGCTCTGGTGGTCACGGCGTGGTTGGCGGGCATGCTCTCCGACAAGATCGGCAAGCGCAAGGTCTTCGTCTGGACGTCGACGGCGCTGTTCGCCATTGGTACGTTCGCTCTGATCTTCATTCAGGACGTCCCGTCGTACTACGTTCTGGAGTTATTCCTCGGTGCGGCATACGGCATCTACGTGGGTGTCGACCTCGCGCTGGTAGTCGACGTGCTGCCTAACCCGGACGACGCCGGAAAGGATCTGGGTGTGCTCAACATCGCGAACGCGCTGCCGCAGACCCTGGCTCCGCTGATCGGCGGTCTTGTCCTCGCAGCCACCGGAGGCCCCAACGGAGACGACTACTTCGTCTGGTTCACGGCCTGCACCGTCGCATGTTTGGTAGGCGCGCTCGTGATCTTCCCGATCAAGAAGGTCAAGTGACGAGCTGACGCAAGGATGGGGCGGCTGGATGCTCTCGCATCCAGCCGCCCCATCGGCACTGCGGGGTGCACGAGGGGGAGCGTTCTGATGACAATCTGGTGTATCCCATAGGCTTGGAGCGATGAATCGTCGGGGGCAATACGCGAAGGGCGCCGCGAAACGGGAGGAGATCCTCGCCGTCGCGCTCGATGTGGTGGCGGAGTTCGGAGTTCGCAGCGCGTCCAACCGTGAGATCGCTCGTCGAGTCGGACTCACGCAGCCAGGGTTGATGCACTACTTCGGCTCGCGCGAAGAGCTCTACATGGCGGTGCTGCGCGCACGAGACGAGCGCGATTATGACACGTACTGGGTCGGCAGCCCGAACTTCGGGGGGTTCCTCCAGGTCATCGAGCACAACACCAGAGTGCCCGGTCTCGTGCAGTTGTACGTCGAGTTCTCGGCCGAGGCGAGCATCGGCAGGCATCCGGCGCACGAGTTCTTCATCGAGCGCTACCAATGGGTGCGTGAACTGTCGAAGCAGTCGGTTCTCGCGGCCCAGGAGAGCGGCGAGTTCGGCCCGAACGTCGATGCGAATGTGGTTGCCGATATCATTCTCGCCACGGCCGACGGGCTTCAGCAGCAGTGGCTGCTCGATCGCTCGATCGACATGGTCGGGCGCCTGAGAGCCATGTGGAATGGCATCGCCGCGCTGTCGGGCGGACGCACCGCCGAGGCGTGAACCAGGGTGCCCTTCACCCGGTGACGCGGAACACCGCGCGCTGCAGCCACGGGTCTCTGCTGGACCTGCCGACGCGCAACTCGAACTCCCCCGGCTCGACGGATCGCACACCCGAGGCGTCGACGATCGTCAGCTGTGCCACCGGTATCTCGATGCGCACCCGTACGGACTCCCCAGGCGCCACCCACACCTGACGGTACGCCTTGAGCTCCTGCTCCGCCCAACTGACTGAGGTCACCAGGTCACTGACGTACACCTGCACCGTTTCGCGGGCTGGGCGCTCGCCGACGTTGCGCAGAGTGATCTCCGCAGCGATGACGCCGTCGGCAGACACCGATTCCTCGTCGAGCACGAGGTCTTCGTACTCGATCCAGGTGTATGACAGCCCCTCACCGAAGGCCCAGACTGGATCCTGCGTGAGGTCGGCATAGCGGTCGCCGTGCTGTCCGCGGATCTGGTTGTAGTACGTCGGTTGTTGGCCGACGTGGGCTGCAAACGAGATCGGCAGGCGACCAGAGGGTTCGATCAGTCCGAGAAGCAGTTCCGCCACGGCCCTGCCGCCCTGCATGCCCGGATTGGCAGCCCAGATGACTGCGGAGGCCCGGCGGGCGGATGCCGGCAGCACCAGCGGCTTGGAGGCGAGCAGCACCACGATCAGCGGCTTTCCGGTGGCGGCGAGCGCATCGAGCAGGGCGTTCTGTCCGCCGAACAGCTCCAGAGTCGCGGTCGAGCGCCCTTCGCCAACG
>JASGEY010000074.1:0-34482 GCA_047605925.1 Microbacterium sp. | reverse complement strand
GACGCGGTCGCTGAGGGGCTGGACTGGACCGGCTTCCACCGCATCGAGAAGGATCTCTGGGTCCCCGCCGAAGATGCGCTGAACGCCGATGGTGAGACGCCGGCCTGGCAGGACTGGGCGCCGTCAACACCAGAGGAGCGCGCCGGGTTCGGCGACCAGCTGATCGCCGATGTGCAGGAGCTTTACGACTACGTGCACTCCGACGATTTCACGAGCGCACTGAACGACCAAGGCATCGGCGGTATCTCGAACGGCGCGATCGCTCTGCTCGACGAGGTCGCCACCGGCAAGATCTCCGGCGAGGAGGACTGGTGGTCTGGCACCGACCTGTACGACTTCGCTGCCAACGTAGAGGGCTCCAAGATGGCGTTCTCGCTGGTGCAGGACTTCGCTACGTCGAAGGGCGATGAGGGCGCGGCGCTGGTCGCGGAGATCGAAGACGGCTACGCAGCTCTGGAGGCTGCGCTTGCGAAGCACGGCTCGCTGGCCGATGGATTCGTGAACTATTCAGAACTCACCGATGACGACAAGCGCGAGTTCACTGATCTCATCAACGCTCTGGCAGAGCCGCTGTCGCAGCTCACCGGCACCGTCCTGGACTGAGCGCCGGAACAGGTACGATCCCGGAGTGAGCGAAAGCACGATGGATGCCCCGGCCCCCGCATCGGATGACGATGCGGGGGTCGCGGCATCCGCATCGCAGGGGTTGAGCCGGCGAGGTCTTCTCGGACTCGCCCTGGGTGGAGGCGTCGTCGGGCTCGCTCTCGGTGGGGGAGCCGGTGTCGCTGGCGGTGTCGCGCTCGGCAGGGCGCAGGCGGCGGATGACGCGGCGAAGGTGTACGAGTTCTTCGGCGAACATCAGGCTGGAATCACGACGCCAGTTCAGGAGCATCTGCACTTCGCATCCTTCGACATGATGCCTCGTACCGATCGAGACGATCTGATCTCGTTGCTCCAAGACTGGTCCTACGCGGCGTCGCGCATCAGCCAAGGGCTCGAAGTGAGCGCGACCGGATCGGTGGGCGGTGACGCAGAAGAGCCGCCTGATGACACCGGCGAGGCGCAGGGGTTGCCACCGTCGGGGCTCACGATCACTTTTGGGCTGGGACCCAGCCTCTTCGAGCACGACGAGGAAGGCGACCGCTACGGGATAGCCGCTCTGCGCCCTGCTATCCTCCAGCGACTGCCCGCGTTCCTCGGCGACGACCTCGACCCGACGCAGTCGCACGGGGATCTGTGCATCCAGGCGTGTGCTGATGATCCGCAGGTCGCTGTGCACGCGATCCGCAACCTCAGCCGCATCGCCTTCGGGCGTGCGCGCCTGCGCTGGTCACAGCTCGGCTTCGGTAAAACATCCCGCACGACATCCGTTCAGGCCACACCTCGCAACCTGTTCGGCTTCAAAGACGGCACGGCAAATATCCTCGCCGATGACGCCGAAGCTCTCGCTGCGCACGTCTGGGTCGGCGGCTCTGACGACCCCGCCTGGATGGTCGGCGGCTCTTACCTAGTCGCACGCAAGATCGCGATGCTCATCGAGACCTGGGACCGGGTGCGTCTGGGTGAGCAGAACACAATCATCGGCCGAGAGAAGGGGTCGGGCGCACCGCTCTCAGGTGGAGACGAGTTCACCGAACCGGTTTTCGACGGCACTGACATCGACGCGAACTCGCATGTGAGCTTGGCTCATCCCGATCAGAACGACGGCATCCGCATCCTGCGGCGCGGATACAACTACGTCGACGGAAACAACGAACTCGGTCGCCTCGCTGCTGGGCTGTTCTTTCTGTCCTACCAGCGCGATCCAGCGCAATTCATCACTCTGCAGAGGCAGCTGTCCACCGATCTGATGAGCGAGTACATCACGCACGTCGGCTCCGGAGTCTGGGCGATCCCACCGGGGGCTGCTCCCGGCTCCTACGTGGCTGCCGGGCTGTTCAGCTAGCACAGGGGGGCGCTCACAGCGCAGTTTTCGGCTCAACCGCCGTCTCGGGCTCAACCGCTGCCGCCGTCTCAGCGTCATCCGCCGCCGCCGTCTCCTCCTCCGCCTCCGTCGCCACCGCCTCCGTCGCCGCCGCCCGAGTCACCGCCTCCTGAGTCGGTGCCGTCAAACGCGGCGGTGACGTCGCCGAGCGTCCCTTCCAAGGAGTCGATCGATCGGTACCAATCATCGCCGCCGTCATCGTCGAAGTAGACGCCCGATTCCGCGGAGTCGTTGCGCCCTCGGATCCAGGTCGGCTTCGACGAGTTCTCGCGGTAGCGTACGTCGAGCACGCGTGACCAGTCTCGCTGCATCCGGAAAAGGATCGCGTAGGGCAACAGGTGTTCGTAAAGCTCGATGACCGAAACTGTCCCGTCAGGTTTCCGTCTCGCACCGTGGTAGCTCTGCAGCATCCGTAGGCGATCTCGTTCGTCGCTTCGGAGGAACTCCTCCACTCCGCGCAGATGGCTGCGTGCCTCATGTCCGCGCTCCGTCCAGAATTTCCATGGAATTGAAGCGAGAATCCAGAGCAGCAGCGCCACCCCTGCGGCGATCGCCGGGAACACCGCCTGCGCCGGTGCCTCCAGGAGCATAAGGATCAGGAGACCGCTGAACGCAACTCCGAGGACGATCGCGGCCACCTGGAGCAGGACGTTGCGAAGGTTCGCCCGGTCCAAGTTCTGTCTCAGCGGCGTGCGAATCTCGACCTGATATCCCCGGCCGACCGCTTCGTGCGCGCCGTGGCGGCGGGAATCGCGCAGATGGCTGACCAACAATCTCGATCCCTTCGTCATGCGCACTGTCTGTCCTGGTTCGGTCGGCCAGAACACAGCGTTCACGATGTACGCGTCCGCTCCGTCCGTTGCGCGACGAGGGTTCACGAGCCGAAGCGCGGGTTCTTCGTCAGGCTCCCATCCGGGTTTGCCGTCATGGCGCTTCTTGCCGTCTTCGATGCGGATCGCGCCGATCACTGCGAGATGGACGAGCTGCGCGGCGATGACGCTGTGTCGGATGCCGAGGAGCGGCCCTGCGATCAGAGGTGGTAGTTCAGGCGGGACTTCGCACCGCGCCACGACCGTTCGATAGCGGCGCCCGGCTCGCCAGGACTCGATGCCGCTACGCAGCACCGGCGCCATGAGGGCAAGCCCGATGGCCAGCGCTGCCACCGACACGACCAGCAGGATGATCGTGAAGAGGAGGTGTCGTTCCGTGCTGAGCATGCGCTCATGCTACAAAGACAGGTCTATCGCCGACAGACCTTCGGTCAGATCGCTTCAGCGGCAGCGTCCACGGCGAAGGCCGCCATTGCGTCGGCGCCGAAGTGGTCGTCTGCCGTGATCGTGATCACCGCAGATCCTGAGAACAGCAGCAATTGCCCTCCGGCGCCGTGCAAGCGCCAGGCCGAACCAGGGCCCGCCCAACCGGCAAGGGCGTAGCGGTCATAACCGGGAGAATCCCCGGTCTCCACCCAGCTGGAGTGCATGGCGTCGATCCATTCGGGCGAGACGAGCTGTCGACCCTGCCAGCGGCCTCGGTCTCGGATGAGGCGGCCAAGGCGGGCCAGCTCCTCTGTGCGCAGCGCGATGCCGCTTCCCCCGAGGATGCGTTCGTTCGGGCATCGTCGCCAATCGAGGTCGCCGAGGCCGAGCGGCTCGAACAAACGAGGGCGCACAAACTCGAGAACGTCGCCGACGCGCTCGGCCAGTGCCGTCATCGCCGTATAGGTGCTGGCGTCGCTGTACTGGAAGGCGCGTCCGGCAGATGGGCGCCGCAGGAACTCTCGAGCGAGGTCTGGCCAATCAGCCATCAACGTCGGCGACCAGGGAAGGTCAATACCGCTGGTCATCGTCAGCAAGTGTCGCATAGTGACCTGATCGACCCCGGAGCCCAGTTCGAACTCGGGGAGCAGGGATGCGATGGGGTCGTCGAACGTGATGAATCCCTCGTCCACAGCCATTGCCGCAGCGATGACGCACACGCCTTTCGCGACGGACTGGATCTCCTCACGGAGATCTGCGGTCCAACGGTGTTCTGCAACATCATCGCCGACCAGTACGTGCATGCCGTGAGCGGAGAAGCCGGTCGCGTCTGCCTCGCGCACGAGTCGGTCGAGGAGAAGGTCAGCGCGATTCATCCGTTCGGGCTCCCCGTCGATGTCTCACGCGGTCTGCGCGAGCCGGTCGGGTCGCTGCGATGCCCCTGACTCGGTGCGAGCAGGGGATCGGTGAAGAGCCAAGTGGGACGTGGCTCGACGAGCGGGCGAACGAGGCGGCGCACTGGCCGGGTCGCAAGGGCGAGGGCGAGCAGCACGGATGACACAGTGACCAACGGCAGCCAGAGCCAGGTGGGCTCGGCATTGCGCAGGATGCCGGTCTCTCGGAAGGGGTAGAGCACGAACGAGTGCAGCAGGAACACGTACATCGTGTATTGGCCGAATGTCGTCCACCAGTACTGGCCTCGCGGAATGAGGGTGAAGAATGCGGCGCTCAGGATCACCGCACCGATCATCAGGGCCAGGCGGATGCCGCCAGCCCACCAGTACTCTCCGCCGAGTTCGGCGTAGGAGTCCTCGTAGAACAACCAGTGCCGTAGATCGATCGACTTCCACAGGTCCAGCCAGTACCAGGCGGCGAGGCCAGCGCCAGCGAGGATCGAACCGGCGAGGATGCGGCTCCACCACGGCCGACGGGCGAGCAGGCCGAAGCGGTTCACGATGTCGTGCTCACGCAACCACCAGCCGAGAGCGAAGAACGGCAGCAGCCCGAGCGTGCGTGAGAGTGAGAAGGTGCTGTCGACATTGGGGAGATAGCCGACGCCGATCGAGACCATGACGGTCCACAGCAGCGGCCAACGAAGCAGTGCCAGGTAGGGGAGTACAAGGCGGAAGATACCGAGGGCAAGCAGGAACCAGAGCGTCCACGATGGTGTGGTGAGGTTCGGGTTGGCCTGGCCTTCGACGAGCCACTTCGTGAGCGTCCACAGAAGCTCGAAGGCGAAGTACGGCACAAGGATGTCCGTGATGATGCGTGCCATCTGCACTCTGGTCGGAGAGCCGGATTTCGAGAAGTAGCCGGAGATGATCGCGAACGCGGGCATGTGGAAGGCGTACAGGGCGAGGTAGAACGCCAGCGCGATATCGGAGTCGTAAATGAGGCGCTGGATCGCGTGACCGAGCACAACGAGCACGATGCAGATGTACCGCGCGTTGTCCCAGAATGGCACTCGCCGTCGAGGGCGCGGAATCGAACCCGTGCGGGGGAGTGCGGCATCCGATCCTGCGCTGGTCATGCTTCGAGGCTACCCCTGGGAATAAGGTGGGTGCGGTCACGTTGAAACAGCTGTATTCATATGCATGGATACTCGCGTTGACGCGTCCACATCAGGAGAGCACGGAGATTCATGAGCGAGCAGTCAGCTATGCCGGGGTGCCAGTTTGGCATCATGTCGGTCAGCGACGTCACCCGCGATCCGACGACCGGAATCACACCCAGCGAGCAGGAGCGCATCAAGGCGACACTGACCATCGCGACGCATGCGGAAGAGGTCGGCCTTGACGTCTTTGCAATCGGCGAGCATCACAATCCGCCGTTCTGGTCTTCCAGCCCCACCACCTTCCTCGCTGCCATCGCTGCGCAGACCACGCGCCTGATCGTGTCGACCTCGACGACGTTGATCACCACGAATGATCCGGTGCGCGTCGCGGAGGAGTACGCGATGCTGCAGCACCTCTCGGACGGGCGCATGGATCTCATGCTCGGCCGTGGCAACACGGGCCCGGTGTACCCCTGGTTCGGCAAAGACATTCGCCAGGGTCTGCCTCTGGCCATCGAGAATTACGCACTTCTGCACGCGCTGTGGCGCAAGGACGTCGTCGACTGGGAAGGCAAGTTCCGCACCCCTCTGCAGGGTTTCACTTCGACACCGCGCCCGCTCGACGGCATCCCTCCGTTCGTCTGGCACGGCTCAATTCGCACGCCGGAGATCGCAGAGCAGGCGGCGTACTACGGAGACGGATTCTTCGCGAACAACATCTTCTGGCCCAAGGAGCACTACCAGCGCCTCATCGAGCTGTACCGCCAGCGCTTCGCCCACTACGGCCACGGCACTCCAGAGCAGGCGATTGTCGGTCTCGGCGGGCAGGTCTTCATGGCGGCGAAATCTCAGGATGCGGTCGCGCAATTCCGTCCCTATTTCGACAACGCGCCAGTGTACGGCCACGGCCCAAGCCTGGAAGATTTCACCGAGATGACACCGTTGACCGTGGGGTCGCCGCAGCAGGTAATCGACCGGTACGCCGCGATGCGCGAGCACTTCGGCGACTTCCAGCGACAGCTGTTTCTCATCGATCACGCGGGGCTTCCACTGAAGACCGTGCTCGAACAGCTCGACATTCTCGGTGCCGATGTCGTCCCCGTTTTGCGTAAGGAACTCGCAAAGAACCGACCAGCGACGGTGCCGGATGCCCCCACGCACGGCGCCCGCGTGAAAGCGGTGTACGGCGACGGCCCCACCCGTCAGGCCCGCCCCGGCGCCAACCGTGGCGATAACCTGACCGGCGGCTCTCCATACCAAGACACTGCTGATCACACGGGCGCGGGGGGTGCGTGACATGACCGCTCGCCAGATAGCCGTGGTGTCGGCCGGGCTGTCCACACCGTCGTCGACTCGGATGCTCGCTGATCGGTTGGCTGCTGCGACGGTGACGGCGTTGGCGGCCCGCTCCGTCGAAGCACGCGCCGACCTGATCGAACTGCGCGACTACGCGCACGACATAACGAACGCCATGCTTACGGGTTTCGCTCCGCCTGCACTGGAGAAGGCGATCAGCGCGGTCACCAGCGCCGACGCACTGATCGCCGTCACGCCGATTTTCTCGACAAGCTATTCCGGATTGTTCAAGTCCTTCATCGATGTGCTCGCCCCCGACGCGCTTACAGGCAAGCCCGTTCTGATCGGCGCGAACGCCGGAACCGCCCGGCACTCGCTCGCGATCGATTACGCGATTCGTCCCCTCTTCGCCTATCTCCATGCGGATGCCGTCTCCACGGGTGTGTTCGCAGCATCCACCGACTGGGGCGAGGCGGGTGACGACGTGGCGCCGCTTGCCGAGCGGGTGCAGAAGGGTGCTGCTGAGCTCGCCGAAGCCATCGCGACGCGCAGCGTCGTCACTGTTGCAGACCCGTACGATCCCGCAACCTACCTCGGCGCTGGGCGCTCTTTTGGTGACATGTTGGGCGGTCTGGCGGGGGAGTGAGCGCCGGCATCCGATCCCAGAGCGGTGCGGGCCACCGATTCTCGGGGGTCACTGATAGGCTGATCCAGGTTGACCTGTGTCAACCCGTACAACCGAATATCGACTCACGGAGCGATCGGCGGAGAAGCTGGTCCCCTGTGGTGGGTTCCTCGGCGCTGTCGGGTGACTTTCTACTGGTGGCCAGCGTAGGCGTGATTCGCGGGAATGCCCGCGCGCCCAAAACCCTGCCGTGCTGCTCCTTCATGAATACGCTCGCACGTCACACGGACACGCGAGCCTAAACAAAGAAGGAGAGACCTCTTGGAAGGTCCTGAAATCACCGCCACCGAGGCCGTTCTCGACAACGGCCGCTTCGGCACCCGCACTATCCGCTTCGAGACCGGCCGCCTTGCGCAGCAGGCTCAAGGCGCTGTCGCCGCGTACCTCGACGGTGACACCATGCTGCTGTCCGCCACTAGCGCGAGCAAAAGCCCGCGTGAAGGCTTTGACTTCTTCCCGCTGACCGTCGACGTCGAAGAGCGCTCATACGCTGCGGGCAAGATCCCCGGATCGTTTTTCCGTCGTGAAGGCCGTCCATCCACCGAGGCCATCCTCGTCTGCCGATTGATCGACCGCCCTCTGCGTCCGTCGTTCGTCGATGGCTTGCGCAACGAGGTTCAGATCGTCATCACTGTGCTCTCGATCGCTCCTGGCGAGTTCTATGACGCGCTCGCGATCAACGCAGCATCCGCATCGACGCAGATCTCTGGCCTGCCATTCTCAGGACCGATCGCGGGTGTGCGCCTGGCGTTCGTCCCCGGCCATGGCGAGCACGCCGACCAGTGGGTCGCGTTCCCGAACGAAGAGCAGGTCGGGCAGGCCGTCTTCGACCTCGTCGTCGCCGGTCGTGTGGTGACCAAGGGCGACGGCACCGAGGACGTCGCGATCATGATGGTGGAGGCTGAGGCGACTGAGGGCAGTTGGAACCTCATCAAGGCTGGCGCCACCAAGCCCAGCGAAGACATCGTCGCCCAGGGACTCGAAGCGGCCAAGCCGTTCATCGCGCAGCTGGTGAAGGCTCAGGCCGACCTCGCAGCCACCGCGTCGAAGGAGCCCGGCGTGTACCCGGTGTTCCTGCCCTACACACAGGAGACCTACGACTTCGTCGCCGGCCGCTCCTACGATGAGCTCGTCGGTGTCTACCAGATCGCCGACAAGGTCGAGCGCCAGAACGCCGACGATGCGATCAAGGAGCGCGTCAAGGGCGAGCTCGCCGCTGCGGTCGAGGCGGGTACGTTGCCCGAATCCGCGCTGAGCGAGTTCTCCGCTGCCTACAAGTCAGTGACGAAGAAGATCGTCCGAGGACGCATCCTCACCGAAGGTGCCCGCATCGACGGACGGGGACTGGCGGACATCCGCCCGCTCGACGCCGAAGTCCAGGTCATCCCTCGCGTGCACGGCTCGGCGATCTTCCAGCGTGGAGAGACCCAGATCCTCGGCGTCACCACGCTGAACATGCTCAAGATGGAGCAGCAGATCGACTCGCTGTCGCCTACGACGAGCAAGCGCTACATGCACCACTACAACTTCCCGCCCTACTCGACCGGGGAGACCGGCCGCGTCGGCTCGCCGAAGCGTCGCGAGATCGGGCACGGCTTCCTCGCCGAGCGCGCGCTCGTGCCGGTGTTGCCGAGCCGCGAGGAGTTCCCTTACGCGATCCGTCAGGTATCTGAGGCGCTCGGCTCCAACGGCTCGACCTCGATGGGGTCGGTCTGCGCATCGACGCTGTCGCTGCTGAACGCCGGTGTGCCGCTGCGTGCACCTGTCGCCGGCATCGCCATGGGCCTCGTTTCCGACGAGGTCGACGGTGAAACGCGCTATGCGGCGCTCACCGACATCCTCGGTGCCGAAGACGCCCTCGGTGACATGGACTTCAAGGTCGCAGGTACCAGTGAGTTCGTCACGGCTATTCAGCTCGACACGAAGCTCGACGGCATCCCGTCCTCCGTGCTCGCTGGCGCGCTGACCCAGGCTCGCGACGCACGTCTGAGCATCTTGAATGTGCTGAACGAGGCCATCGACGCTCCTGATGAGATGGCGCCGACTGCACCGCGCGTCATCAGCGTGCAGATCCCTGTCGACAAGATCGGCGAGCTGATCGGACCCAAGGGCAAGACGATCAATGCGATCCAGGACGAGACCGGAGCGCAGATCTCCATCGAGGAGGACGGCACCGTCTACATCGGCGCAATCGACGGCCCGTCGGCTGAGGCAGCTCGCGCTCAGGTGAACGCGATCGCCAACCCCACGAACCCTGAGCCGGGCGAGCAGTTCCTCGGCACCGTCGTGAAGATCGCTTCTTTCGGTGCCTTCGTCTCGCTGCTTCCAGGCAAGGACGGACTGCTGCACGTGTCCGAGGTGCGCAAGCTCGCCGGCGGCAAGCGCGTAGAGAACGTCGAGGACGTTCTTTCGGTCGGTCAGAAGATCCTCGTGAAGATCACGAAGATCGACGACCGCGGCAAGCTGTCGCTTGAGCCGGTGCTCGATGACGCCCCCACCGCAGCGCCTGCTGAGAGCGCCGCCGAGTAACGCTGCGTACAACGCGTCGTACAACACGCAGGACCCGGGTCTCGCCGCAGTGCGGGCCCGGGTCCTGTCGTATCTGATGTGACCAAACCGTTACACGACGTTACTCTTCCGTTTCCCTGATCGGTCAGCGGATTCGCCGTTGTCGCATACCCTCGAAGTACGCACAGGGGGTGCCCTGGTTGCAGTGACGCCAGATCGGAATACACCGTTCGATGCGGGGGTGAGGAAATGCGGTTGTTCAGCGCAGGAGCAGGAGCGTCAGCCGAACGCGCGCACCATGCTGCCGCCGAGCATCCGTCTGCGCCCATCCCAGTCGTCGGTCCCGGTGTCGGCGAGGGCATCAGGGTGTCTCTGGGTGAAACCGGATTCGACACCTTCCCGCTCATGCTGGGCGCTGCTGAGTTCGGTTGGAATGTCGACCTTGAAACCAGCCACGCCATCCTCGACCGATACACGGAGTTCGGCGGCAACGCGATCTATACCGCAGACGGATTCTCCGGTGGAAGAAGCGAGCACATCATTGGTCAGTGGCTGCGATCGCGCGGCACGCGCGATCACGCACTGGTGAGCGTGCGGGTCGGGGCGCACGCCGACAATCCAGGACTCGGTTCGGTCAACCTTGTGCGCGCGGTCGAGGGTTCGCTGACCCGACTCGACATCGACCGGATCGATGTGATGTATCTTGACGCGACGCTCGATGCGCACACCCACCTCGAAGACACCCTGGCGACAGTGGAATGGTTGATCGAGGCGGGCAAGATCGCGGCTGTCGGCGCCTTCGGCTTCACTGCCGAGCGCCTCGTCGAAGCCCGCATCCTCGCTTCGGCTGGCTACCCGCGCATCGAGGTCATCGACGCCCCATACAACCTCATCCGGCGTCAGCCGTTCGAAGGTGATCTGCGCCTGGTCGCCGGCGCACAGGGGCTTGCTGTGACACCGTCGCATGCTCTAGAGCACGGTTTTCTTTCCGGGCGCCATCGCAACAAGGCGCTGACATCGCAGGGAGTGCGCGGCCAGCAGCTGCGCAGCCATCTGAACCGGCGAGGCATCAAGATCCTCAGAGCACTAGATCAGGTCGCGGCCGAACTCGCGGTGCCCGTTGCTGCGGTATCCATCGCCTGGCTTCTCGCGCAGCGCACCGTCACTGCCCCCATCGTGAACGCGTTCGCGACGGGCCATGTCGACGAGCTGATGCAGGGAGCGGGTATCTCCCTGTCGCGCGCTCAGCTCGCAGACCTCACCCGAGCAGGGGTGTGAACTGCGTCACATTGCCGTCACACACCTGGCATAGGCTGAAGGAAAGCCCGGTCAACACCGGCGATGAAGCGAGCGAGTTGTGACGCACTACATATATCTGGTCAGACACGGCGAACATCAGGATGCCGAGCACGGCCTCGCCGATGGACCCCTCTCTCCTCGCGGCAGGCGCCAAGCAGAATTGATCGCCGATCGGCTCTCAGGGCTCCCTCTGGACGCAGTTTGGCATTCTCCGCTGCTCCGGGCGAACGAGACGGCCAGAGCGATCGCAGCGCGCTTGCCGGCCGTTGATCCTGAGCCGACAGCCCTGCTCTTCGACTGCGTGCCAACCGGTATGACCGAACAGACACCGACGGCCTTCGAGCCCTTTTTCGGGTCAGTGACGGAAGCGGAGATCGAGGCAGGGCGCGCGCAGATGGCGGATGCTGTCAATGAGTTTCTCGTTCGCAAGACCGGCGAGGTACACGAGGTGCTGATCACCCACAACTTCGTCATCTCCTGGTTCGTGCGCGAAGTGCTTGGTGCCCCCGAGTGGCGGTGGATGACGCTCAACCAGGCGCATTGCGCTCTGACAGTGGTCGCGCAGAAGCAGGGCAGGCCGTGGACCCTGCTCACACATAACGACACAGGTCACCTTCCTGTCGAACTGCGTACAGGTGTGCCAGACGCACTGCCCGTCTGAGCGCGAGCCGACGGCGGGTGACGGGCCGTGCTGAATACACTGGAACCATGAGCACGCGCATTGCCATCGTTGGCGGGACCGGGAAGCTTGGGACGATCATCCGAGCAGTGATTGATGAGCTCGATGGGTTCGAAGTCGGCCGGGTACTCACGTCCTCCAGCTCGATCTCCGAGATCGATGGTGCAGACCTTGTGATCGACGCCTCCACTCCGCAGATCAGTGTGGACGTGGTTCGCGCTGCGGTGGAACGGGGCATCAATGTGCTTGTTGCCACGTCGGGTTGGTCGGCGGAGAGAATCGCCCTGGTGCGGCCGCTCGTCGAAGCCGCTGGTACCGGCGCGGTGTTCATCCCGAACTTCTCGTTCGGCTCTGTGCTGGGCTCAGCACTCGCCGCCGCTGCGGCTCCGTTCTTCGGTTCGGCGGAGATCATCGAAGCCCATCACGAGTCGAAAATCGATTCGCCGAGTGGAACAGCGGTTCGCACGGCTGAACTCATCGCTGCGGCGCGGGCCGAGCAAGGACCCGTCAGCGCTCCGCATGCCGATCAGCGGGCCCGAGGCCAACAGGTCGGCAGCGTGCCAATTCACTCGCTGCGGAGGCCAGGAGTGGTCGCGAAACAGGAGGTCATTCTTTCGGGACCTGGCGAGTCGCTCACGTTCACCCACGACACGGTCGATCCGGCGAAGGCCTATGCCCCTGGCATCCGCCTGGCCGTGCCGTTCGCTGCCCAGGCGACCGGCATCGTCGTCGGGCTCGAAAGCATGATCGATATCGGCTTCGGCATCGCCTCATGATGAGCCGTATCGGCGTCGGGGTGATGGCGGTCTGTCTCGCTCTCTACATCGTCGTCGTAGGGCAGCGGGCGATCATCATGCTGACAACAGGGGAGCCGATCGCGATCCTCATCGGAGCCGCACTGATCGTGATGCCGATCATCGGCGCTTGGGCGCTGTACCGGGAGATCCGCTTTGGATTCTCGGCCGATCGACTCGGCCGAACCTTGGATGCGGAGGGTGGGATGCCGGAGGCCGAAGGCGAGCTCACAGCCTCGGGTCGGATCGTTCAGGCGGACGTCGAGCCGATGGTCGCGAAGTACACCGCAGCAGTCGAGGCGGCACCAGCCGATTGGCGCGCGCGGTATCGTCTCGGGGTGGTCCAGGATGCTGCCGGGCGACGTCGCGACGCCCGAGCCAGCATCCGTGAGGCGATCCGCCTAGAGCGCACCTGAGCTGAAGCCTCAGGCGAGTGTGGCCTCGAGGGTGATCTCGATGCCAGCAAGAGCCTGAGACACGGGGCATCCGGTCTTGGCTCCTTCGGCGATCTCCTGGAACTTCTCAGGAGTGAGGCCAGGAACCACCGCATTCACGTTCAAGTGGCTCCCGGTGATGCCAGTGCCCGGTTTGAACGTGACCGATGCGCTCGTGTTCACGCGCTCAGGCGGGGTGCCGTTCTCGGTGAGCGCATGTGAGAGCGCCATGCTGAAGCATGAGGCGTGCGCGGCCGCGATCAACTCTTCGGGAGTTGTCGTGGTGTCACTGCCCTCGCTGCGCGCTTTCCAATCGACAGCGAATGTGCCGAGGTTCGACGATGCGAAGGCGACCGTCCCCGAACCTTCGAGGAGCGATCCGGTCCAGGTGCTGGTGGCTTCGCTGGTTACGGGCATGATGACCTCCGGTTCTCGCGCCGCCAGGGCGGCGGCGTCGCATCCTCGCCAGCCTATCGATCGTGCGGGCCTGAGGAAACCGTCCGACATTTCGCGGACACCTCGACGTGAGTCGCTACGCCGTCTCAGCTGGATGCCGAGCGTCCACTCAGCCCAGCACGCTGCAACAGCAGATACAGCTGGCAGCCGAGACAGAATCCGAACGCGGCGTTCAGGAATGCGGCGATGAACGCGGCGGCCGCAGCGATCGGCAGTGCCCAAGGCACGCCGAGCAGGTGCAGCAGAAGCCCGACGGTGACCACGAAAAGGCCGACACCCTGGGCGAAGCGCGGGGGACGAGGGTCTTCGAGTTCAGTGGGCGGGGCGAGACGCGGTCGGACGGCGCTTCGGAACACGACGCCCCACGGCGCGGTCTGCGGCGAGGCGACGCCCCACAGGAATAGCCCAGCGATCACGAGGGTCAGCAGGAAAGCCGGATCCAGGGCGCGCCGGGCAAGGGAGGCTGCTTCGATCTCAGCGGTCGCGACGCCGACGAGTCCGAGGAACGTCGCGATCAGCAGTAGCAGCGCAGTGATCGTGGCAGCGAATCGTGGTCCACGAGGGTCAATCCCGGCGGGGTGCTCATGTTCGGCTCCTGTCTTTGCGCCTCAGACGGCGGCGAGTGCTTCGGTGAGGGCGTGGCGGTCAGGGACTCCGTTGAACCGTGCTCGCACGTTGCCAGCGGCATCCACGAGGAACGTCGTGGGGGTCTGTAGCACTTTGTAGCGCTGGGAGAGATCGGGGCGATGCGTCAGATCCACCTCGATGTGTGCGAGGCGGTCGTCGGCTGAGGCGATGGTGTCGAGGATCCGTCGCACCTGCGGGCATCGCGTGCACATTTCGGTGCTGAATTGCACGAAGGTGGCGAGGGAGCCCAATTCGACCTCGGCGTCGGCGGGATCGAAACGCAGGTCGCCGCCACCCCGGCGGCGACCATCCTGAACTCGCAGCACCACGCCGACCGCGGATGCGAGCACGAGCAGCATGCCGACTGCGACGAGGGCGAGCAGCGGCGACATGACACGAGGCTACGCCGACGATGCCGTCGCCTTCGTCGGTGTTTCGCATTAAGACGACCGGATCCCGCTCGTGTGCGGGAAGGTAGTCTGGCACTCATGAGCGAAGCCGTGCCGACTCCGTACGAAGACCTGTTGCGCGATGTGCTTGACACCGGAACGCACAAGTCCGATCGCACAGGCACAGGAACCACAAGCGTCTTCGGAAGGCAGATCCGCTTCGACCTGTCGAACGGCTTCCCGCTGATCACAACCAAACGTGTGCACTTCAAGTCGATCGCCTACGAGTTGCTCTGGTTTCTCCGAGGCGACTCCAATGTGCGCTGGCTGCAGGAGAACGGGGTCACGATCTGGGACGAATGGGCGGATGCCGATGGCGATCTCGGCCCGGTGTACGGGGTGCAGTGGCGGTCATGGCCGACTCCTGATGGCGAGAGTATCGACCAGTTGTCGGAGGTGATCGAACAGATCCGTGTGAACCCCGACTCGCGCCGCCTGATCGTGTCGGCCTGGAATCCTGCCGACATTCCGGATATGGCGCTCGCGCCCTGCCACGCGCTTTTCCAGTTCTACGTCGCCGACGGCAGACTCTCCTGCCAGCTCTATCAGCGCAGCGCCGATCTGTTCCTCGGCGTACCGTTCAACATCGCCTCCTATGCGCTGCTCACTCTCATGGTCGCTCAGCAGGTTGGCCTCGAACCAGGCGATTTCGTCTGGACAGGCGGGGACTGCCACATCTACGACAACCATCTGGCGCAGGTGACCGAGCAGCTGAGCCGTGAGGCTTACCCGTACCCCCAGCTGCGCTTCGCGCGCAGGCCGGAGTCGATTCTCGACTACCGCTTCGAGGATTTCATCGTCGAGAATTACCAGCACCACGCAGCGATCCGTGCGGCGGTGGCGGTATGACCTGGCTGGGTCTGATCTGGGCAGAGGCGCACGGAGGCGTCATCGGCGCGGAGGGCGGGATGCCGTGGCATGTGCCAGAGGACCTCGCTCACTTCAAGGACGTCACTCTCGGGGAGCCGGTCGTGATGGGGCGCAAAACCTGGGACTCCCTCCCGGCGAGATTCCGACCGCTTCCTGGTCGCGAGAACGTCGTCATCACGCGGCAGCAGGACTGGGCCGCAGACGGTGCCAGATGCGCCCCGACGGTCGCCGAGGCGGTCAGGGGTCAGGAGAGAGCCTGGGTCATCGGTGGTGCCGAGATCTTCCGTCAGGTGATAGCGGATGCCGATCGCATCGAGGTCACTGAGATCGACCTGGAGGTTCCCGGCGACGCGTTCGCTCCCTCAACCGCAGGGTGGCGCTTGGTCGACGAGGGGGAGTGGCAGGTGAGCAGTACCGGCATCCGCTACCGCTTCCTCGGATACGAGCGCTGATATGCCCACCGCGCTGATCACCGGAGCGAGCGCAGGACTCGGTGCCGAGTTCGCCCGCCAGCTCGCGCGCCGTCGCGCCGACCTGATACTCGTTGCTCGCTCTGAGGCCGCACTCGAAGAACTCGCCGCCGAACTACGCAGCACGCACGGTGTCGCCGTCGAGGTGATGCCCGCTGACCTGTCGGTGGCTGAGGACGTCGAGCGCATTGCTGCTCGCTTGCGTGATGCGGGCGACCCCGTCGACCTGCTCGTGAATAACGCCGGTTTCGGCCTTCCGCTGCACTTTGCCGACAACGACGTCGAAGACGAGATTCGTCACTTGCGCGTGCATGTCGAGGCGCCGATGCGGTTCATGCATGCGGCACTGCAGGTCATGCGCGGCCGGGGCGGGCGGATCGTGAACGTCGCATCCGTCGCCGGCTTCATCTCCCGCTCCACCTACTCAGCGTGCAAGGGCTGGCTCATCGGCTTCAGCCGCTGGGCGAACGCGGAGTACGCCAGTGACGGCGTCACGGTGACCGCACTCTGCCCTGGTTTCGTGCATACCACCTTTCACGAGCGGATGGGGCTCGCGCCGGGCAGAGAAGGCGTCCCCGCCCTCATGTGGCTCGATGCTCCCGCTGTTGTCCGCGAGTGCCTGAGAGACGTCGCGCGTGGCAGGGGAGTCTCGATCCCCTCGCTTCGTTATCGGATCATCGTTGTGGTGAGCCGCTTTCTGCCGCAGAGGCTTACCGCAGCAGTCGCCCGTCGCGGCCGCGTGTGAGCGGACGCGGAGGAGCGCCCGATCAGCGAAAACGGCCCAGATGGATGCCGGCATAGGCGATCGCAGCGATCGTCTCGCCGTCCGTGATGCGGCCGTCGCTGATCATCGTGATGACCTCGCCGAACGGCACCCAGGTCACCGCATCGATTCCCTCCTCTGCTTGGGATCGCGCGGCTCCGGCATCCGCAGAGCGCAGGCGCCTTGCCAGGTACACGACCTCGACGGCATCCGCGATTCCGTTCAGAGCGTGCATCGTGCCAAGCGGCGTCCAACTCTCCGCCTCGAATCCGGTCTCTTCGAGCAGTTCACGTCGTGCCGCAACGAGCGGATCTTCACCGTCGGTGCCGCCGGCCGGTACCTCGACGCTCGCTCCAACGGTGTAGCGGTCCAGGGTCACCAGGCAGATACGATCGGCGTCATCGAGAGCGATGATGAAGACCGCCGGATGCTGCATCCGCACGACGCCGTAGATGCCGTCTCCGGCGGGGCCGGTGACCTGGTCCTCGCGGACGTGGATCCACGCGTTCTCGTACTTCGTCTCGGAGCTACGGGTGAGCCATGTCATGACAGGAGCCTATGGGGCATCGTGCGGGATTCTCGGACATCGCGAGTCACCGCCGCCTCGGCTTGACCCGATACGCTGGGAGCATGACGCACTCGGGCAATCCCTTCGGACAGGTTCTCGTCGCGCTGGTCACTCCGATGACGGCGGACGGCGAAGTCGACTGGCCCGCCGTCGAGAAGCACATAGACGATGTCATCACCGCCGGCGCAGACGGGATCGTCGTGACGGGCACGACGGGCGAGACCTCGACCTTGACAGACCCGGAAAAGCTCAGACTCGTCGATGTCGGCAAGTCCGTGTCTTCCGGACGAGCCAAGATCATCACCGGCGGCGGATCGAACGAGACCGCGCACGCCATCGAGCTCTACAAGGCCAGCGAGAAGGCCGGAGCCGACGGCATCATGATCGTCACGCCCTATTACAACAAGCCGACTCAGGCCGGCATCCTCACGCATTTCCGCCTCGTTGCCGATGCTACCGATCTGCCGGTGATTCTCTACGACATCCCAGGTCGCACCGGTGTGCCGATCAAGTACGAAACCATTCTGCGGCTGGCCAAGCATCCGAACATCCTTGCGGTGAAAGACGCCAAGGGTGATTTCTCCGAGGTGAGCCGAGTGCTCAACCAGACCGACCTGATGTACTTCTCCGGCGATGACGCGAACGTGCTGCCGCACCTCGCGATCGGCGCGACTGGCCTCATCGGTGTCACCGCGAACATCGCAGCCACCCCGTATCGCACGATCGTCGACGCCGTGAATCGCGGTGACCTTGCCACGGCCACCGCCGAGCACAAGCGCCTTGAGCCGCTCGTGCGCGCTGTCATGACGCACGTTCCTGGTACCGTCGCAGCCAAGTACATCTTGCATGGACTCGGGCGGATCTCGAGCCCCCGAGTTCGTCTGCCACTGGTGGGCCCGGAGGAGTGGGAGGCCGCGCTCATCGAGGATGAGCTCGCCCTGGTCGCAGACGTCCCGGGTGCCGATTTCTCGAATTTCCGTCCTGACCGCAACGCGGCTGCGGGCGGCGCACTGCCGAAGGTGCACGGCACGACGCGCTGACACGCGCCTTTATGAACGAACGGACGCGCGGAGTGTCCGACTGAGGAGACACATGTCCATCCCCATTGCAGATCCTGCAGCCCTCGACGAAGGAACCCTGCGCATCACCCCCGTCGGCGGCCTCGGCGAGGTCGGTCGCAATATGACCGTGTTCGAGTACGCCGGCAAGCTCCTGATCGTCGACTGCGGTGTGCTCTTCCCCGAGGAGCACCAGCCAGGTGTCGATTTGATCCTGCCCGACTTTGAGCCGATCAAGAATCGCCTCGAGGACATTGTCGGCGTCGTTCTCACGCACGGACACGAAGATCACATCGGCGCCGTGCCATATCTGTTGCGGTTGAAGGACGACATCCCGCTGATCGGCTCAGGTCTCACCCTCGCGCTCGTCGAGGCGAAGCTCAAAGAGCACAGGATCAAGGCGTTCAGCCTCACGGTCACGGAAGGGCAGAAGGAGCGGGTCGGACCTTTCGACCTCGAGTTCGTCGCAGTGAACCACTCGATTCCCGATGCGCTCGCGATTGCGATCCGCACACCGGCTGGCCTCGTGCTCGCGACCGGCGACTTCAAGATGGACCAGCTTCCGCTCGACGGGAGGATCACCGATCTTCGTGCGTTCTCGCGGCTGGGCGAGGAGGGAGTCGACCTTTTCCTCGTCGACTCGACGAACGCCGATGTGCCAGGGTTCACGCCGACAGAGCGCTCAATCGGACCCGTGCTCGACCAGGTGATCGGCAAAGCGCCTCGCCGGGTGATCGTCGCCAGCTTCTCCAGCCACGTGCATCGTGTGCAGCAGGTCATCGATGCGGCGCACGCACACGGACGCAGGGTCGCCTTCCTCGGCCGCTCGATGGTGCGCAATATGACCATCGCGGAGCAGCTGGGATACCTGAAGGTGCCAGAGGGCGTGCTGATCGACTTCAAGAAGGCACGCGATCTGCCCGACGAGCAGGTGGTGTACATGTCTACGGGCTCCCAGGGGGAGCCGATGGCCGTGCTCAGCCGGATGGCGAACCTGGACCATGCGATCGAGATCAGCGAAGGGGATACCGTCATCCTCGCCTCAAGTCTGATCCCCGGAAACGAGAACGCGGTGTACCGGGTGATCGATGGCCTGACCAAACTGGGCGCGAACGTCGTGCACAAGGCGAACGCGCGTGTGCACGTGTCGGGACATGCCGCAGCCGGCGAACTGCTGTACTGCTACAACATCCTGAAACCGAAGAACGTGCTGCCGGTGCACGGCGAGTACCGACACCTGATGGCCAACGCCAAGCTCGCACAGGACACCGGCATCGATGCACGGCGCACGATCATCGCCTCGAACGGCACCGTGATCGACCTCAAAGACGGCGAAGCCCGGGTGGTCGGGCAACTCGACCTCGGTTTTGTCTACGTCGACGGTTCGACGGTCGGCGAGATCACCGATGCTGACCTCAAGGACCGCCGAATCCTGGGGGAGGAAGGCTTCGTGTCGGTCATCGTGGTGGTGGATGCCGGCACGGGCCGTATCATCTCAGGGCCTGAGATCCACGCTCGCGGCATCGCCGAGGACGACGCCGTGTTCGATGACGTCGTGCCGAAGATCGTTGCGGCACTCAAGGATGCAGCGGGTAACGGCGTACGCGACCCGCATGCCCTCTCGCAGGTCGTTCGCCGCACCATCGGACGCTGGGTCAATCAGAAACTGCGCCGTCGGCCGATGATCGTGCCACTGGTCATCGAGGCGTAGTCACGGCACCGATTCCCAGGAGCGCGTCATCTTGCCGTAATGGCCGGGCTCTATGCTCTCGGCATGCCCGAGTCCTTTGCGCTGCGCCCTGCCGTCCAGAGCGACGGAACCTTCCTCGGCGACATGGTGGTGGAGGCTGCGAACTGGCATGGCCGAGCAGTGCGCGCACGGCATGAGATTCTCACCTCTTCCGAGCATCGGCGCTACATCGCCGGATGGATGCGCCCGGCCGACGCCGGCTTCGTCGCCGTGGACCAGGAGGGGGTCCCCATTGGGGCAGCGTGGTACCGGATGCTGCCGCGAAACGATCCCGGTTTCGGCTTCGTCGACACCGCTGTGCCCGAGCTCATCATTGGTGTGCAGCCGATCTGGCGCGCACACGGTGTCGGACGAGCCCTTCTGCACCGACTTGTCGCCCACGCCAGCGAACAGGGGTATCGCCGACTCAGCTTGAGTGTCGAGCGCGGCAACTTCGCGAGGAACCTCTACCGCTCAGAGGGCTTCGTTGTCACGCATGAAGACGGCGATCGCGACACGATGGTGCGTCGATTCGCCTGAGCTCAGGATTTCCGGAGAGCCGCGTCATTACGGGGCTACGTCGCACCCTGCCCGTAACGTTGATGACATGGCCAGGAGCACCACGAAGTCCGAGCGTGCATCAGAGAGCGCAACGCCAAGGGCGAAGCGGCAGAGCGCCCCGAAAGCCCAGGCTGCCCCGAAGAAGTACATCAACGAGGCGGACAAGCCTCCAGTTGCCGTGCGCGCATGGAATGGGATCGCCCACGGTGTTGGCGGGATGTTTCGTGCCTTCGGTCCGGAGACTCTCGAGAAAGACGACCGGCGCGACGGCTTCCCATTCCTGCTCGTGCTGCTCGCGATAGCGGGGGCGGTGAACGAGTGGTTTTTCATCGGTAACGAGGTCGCGACCACCGTCAGCGCATATTCGGTGGGCCTTCTGATTGGTCGTATGGCCTTCCTTTTCCCGGTGTTTCTCCTATTGCTGGCTGGGTGGCTCTTCCGGCATCCGTCTTCTGTCAACGACAACGGACGCATAGGGATCGGGTTCGGTCTCCTCATGATTTCGCTAGCCGGGTTCTGTCACCTCGCCGGTGAGACGCCTCAGCCCCGCGAGGGCATGATCGCGCTCAGCGCCGCTGGGGGTCTATTCGGGTGGATGGTTGGTCAACCGCTGACCTATTTGACGACGATCCCCGCATACATTGTGCTGGGCATGCTCGCGGTGCTGAGCGTGCTCATTCTCACCAAGACTCCGCCGAACAGGATCGGCCAGCGCCTCGGTGACCTCTACGCTTGGATGTTCGATGCAGAGCGCGTCGAACGCCCGCAGAAAGCCGCGGCATCCATCGACGAGGCCGACAAGGTCGACGACCCTGACGTTCTCCCGTGGTGGCGCCGCAACAAGACCGGCCGCGAGGAGGACCCTGACGAGGGTGGCCTCGGCTCGGGGGACATCACCGCACTACTGAGTCCTGCGGAGGCAACCCCGGCCTATGACCAGGCCATCACGGTCGCCACCCCCTACGATGCGGCGACCGAGGTGCTGTCCGACGTGCGCTCGGTCACCGATCACCTCGCCGAGCGCCAGACGACAGCGCTTCTTGATGATTCCGGAACCGGTGAGGTGCCTGAGCTGCCCGGGCTGGATGGGTTCGGTACCGATGGACCGGGGGAGGGCGGCCCACAGGCCCCTATCGCCCCGTACATTCTGCCTTCTCCGGGAATTCTTGCCGAGGGCCCTCCCTCCGTTGCACGCTCTGAGGCGAACGATCGAATCGTCGAGCAGATCACGAGTGTTCTGTCGCAGTTCAACGTTGATGCCAGAGTGACCGGTTTCTCGCGCGGACCGACGGTCACGCAGTACGAGGTCGAGGTCGGGCACGGCGTCAAGGTCGAGAAGATCCTGCAGCTGAGCAACAACTTCGCCTACGCGGTCGCCTCCAATGACGTGCGAATCCTGTCGCCGATCCCCGGAAAGAGCGCGATCGGCATCGAGATACCGAACACCGACCGCGAGACGGTCGCGCTCGGAGACGTGTTGCGCTCTCAGGCCGCATTGAAGAGCACCCACCCGTTGACGATCGGTGTGGGTAAAGACGTGGGCGGAAACTTCGTCGTCGCGAACCTCGCGAAGATGCCGCACCTGTTGGTGGCCGGTTCCACAGGCTCGGGAAAGTCCAGCTTTGTGAACTCGATGATCACGAGCCTGCTGATGCGAGCGCGTCCCACCGATGTCCGAATGGTGCTCATCGACCCCAAGCGCGTCGAGCTGACGAGCTATGCAGGCGTGCCGCACCTGATCACACCCATCATCACGAATCCGAAGAAGGCCGCAGAGGCGCTGCAGTGGGTCGTCAAAGAGATGGACATGCGGTACGACGATCTGGCATCGTTCGGGTTCCGCCACATCGACGACTTCAATCGCGCTGTTCGTGCCGGTGAGGTCGAAGTCCCCGTCGGCAGTGAGCGGGTGCTCAAGCCGTACCCATACCTTCTCGTCGTCGTCGATGAGCTCGCGGATCTCATGATGGTCGCTCCGCGCGATGTCGAGGACTCGATCGTCCGTATCACCCAGCTCGCTCGTGCGTCCGGCATCCATCTCGTGCTGGCAACGCAGCGACCCAGCGTCGATGTCGTGACCGGTCTGATCAAAGCCAACGTGCCATCGCGCCTTGCCTTCGCCGTAACCAGCGTCACCGATAGCCGTGTCATTCTCGACAGCCCTGGCGCCGACAAACTCATCGGTCAGGGTGACGCACTGTTCTCCCCGATGGGCTCGTCGAAGCCTTTCCGCTTGCAGGGAGCCTGGGTCGATGAGAAGGAGATCGACGCGGTCGTCAAGCACGTCACCCGCCAGGCACGCCCGGAGTACCGGTCCGACGTGCAGGAGGCGATGGATCCGGCCAAGAAGAAGGAGGTCGATGAGGACATCGGTGATGACCTCGAGTTGCTCCTCGCGGCCGCTGAGCTCATCGTGTCTTCTCAGTTCGGGTCGACGTCGATGCTGCAGCGCAAGCTGCGCGTCGGCTTCGCCAAGGCCGGTCGACTGATGGACCTGCTCGAATCCCGTGAGATCGTCGGGCCATCTGAGGGCTCCAAGGCTCGCGACGTGCTGGCCACCGCCGAGCAGCTTCCGCAGGTGCTCGCGAAACTTCGAGGTGAGGATGCTCCGTCTCCTGTTTCCGCAGCACCGCCTGCTTCTGTGGGGCAGTATTCCTCGCAGCGTGCGGTCGACTCCGTTGACGCGCAGTTCGAAGGTCTTCCTGTTGTCGAACCGGAGAGCGATGAGGACGCCTGGGGCCTGACGGGTCGCGAGTGATGGCGATCCCTCGGCATCTCCCGAATGCGATCACGGTGGCACGTATCCCACTTGCCGTCGTCTTCTTCGTGGTGCTGATGTTCGGCGGCGTCTACGGCGACACCGACATGGCGCTGCGCTGGGTTGCCGGTGCGCTGTTCATTTTCGCGATCTCCACCGACTGGGTTGATGGCTACCTCGCGCGTCGATACGACATCGTCAGCGACTTCGGCAAACTGTGGGATCCGATTGCGGACAAGCTCCTCACCGGGGCTGGGTTCCTCGGCCTCGCTCTGCTCGGCGAGGTGAATTGGTGGATCGTGGGAATCATCCTGGTGCGTGAGTGGGGTATTACCGCGCATCGGCTCATGATCGTCAACGAGCACGTGGTTGCAGCGGCGTGGATGGGCAAGGTGAAGACTGCGGTTCAGGCAGTGGCACTCGGCTGGGCGTTGCTGCCGCTGCACGTGGTCGTCGGACTCGGTTCTTGGGTTGCCGTGACGACTGTGCTCATGTTTGTCGTGCTGGTGCTCACCGTTGCCAGCGGCATCGACTACGTGATCGCTCAGGTGAGAGGTGCAGGCGGTCACCGATGAGCGCAGCATCCGATGCCTTTGACGAGCTTCGCTCGCGCGGCTGGACTCTCGGGATTGCCGAATCGCTCACGGGAGGCTCGGTCGCGGCAGAACTCGTCGGTGCGCCCGGAGTATCAGCCGTCTTCTTGGGCGGGGTGATCTCCTACGCGACGCCGGTGAAGCACACCGTGCTCGGCGTGGACGACGCGCTGCTGTCAGAACACGGGCCTGTGCATCCGCAGGTGGCGTTGCAGATGGCCGATGGAGTGCGATCGGTCGTGGCGGTGGATGGATGTAGAGCGGATGTCGGACTCTCGACGACCGGTATCGCTGGTCCCGATTCTCCGGACGGGCAACCCGTGGGAACAGTGCACATCGGAGTTGTGACACCGCTCGCGCAGAAGACAGAGGCCTTCCTGTTCCACGGAACCCGCGCGCAGATCAGAGCGCAGACTGTGCAGGCGGCGATGTCCCTGCTGTGTGACGCAATTCGGGAATGCCCGGATGCAGATGAAAGTTGATACGAGTGTGCTCACATTCAAACCACAGCATGACAGGGTAGATTCTGAACAGCCCAGTGGGGCTAGACTGGCGATCTCTTCGAGGGGCACCTCGACAAACGGGAGGAGGTTCCGATGATTCTTGTACGACAGGAAATCGGCGATGTGCTGAGGGACTTCCGGCTGCAAAAGGGGCGCACGCTCCGGCAGGTCGCGAGCAAAGCATCCGTCGCTCTCGGCTATCTCAGCGAGGTGGAGCGTGGGCAGAAAGAGGCATCGAGCGAGATCCTCGCGTCGGTTGCTGAGGCCCTCGATGTCCCCATCTCGACGATCATGCGTGAGGTCGGCGATCGCATCTCTGTGCTCGAAGGCATGCAGGTTTTCCCCGATGTCGTTCCTGACGATCTTGTTGCCTCGATCGAGCCGCAGCTCTCGCTGAGCTGATCGTCGCGACCTCGTTCATGCGCCGTAGCGAGTTTCTTCGCGCCGTTGAAGAAGAGTTCGGCGCACGCGCGTCGTTTCTGATCAATGATCTCGTGCTGAATCAGCTCGACGGGCGGACGGCTGCAGTCTCCTTGGATGCCGGTGTGCCTCCTCGCGAGATCTGGCTGGCGCTGTGCGTGGAGACCGATGTGCCTGTCGAACGCCGCCACGGCGTCGGGCGTCTCGAACCTCGTAGGCGCTGAGGGGCTTCGACCGTTCGAGTCTTCCGTATTCCGACACGCCGCATACGCCGCCTGCTCGAAGATGTGTTCGATGCGGCGTAGTGTTCTGCACAAGTGGTTCGATGTTTGAGTTCTCCACAGTTCGTGGGATCCGGCCGATGCAATGTCGGAGCCCCCTCGTACTGTGAAGTCGTGGCACCGAGCCATACGCCTTGTCGGAGAGTCCACCCCAACCGGGGAGGCCGCGACAGCCTGCAGGCGGCACCACGCGAGCAGAAGGAACACACATCATGCCATCACCCGCAGACCGCGAGAAAGCCCTCGAAACGGCTCTCGCCCAGATCGACCGCCAGTTCGGAAAGGGCTCGGTCATGCGCCTCGGCAGCGACGAGCGCGCACCGGTGGAGGTCATCCCGACCGGTTCCATTGCTCTCGACGTCGCACTCGGTGTCGGCGGGCTCCCGCGTGGCCGCATCGTCGAAATCTACGGCCCGGAGTCGTCGGGTAAGACGACGCTGACTCTGCACGCCATCGCGAACGTCCAGCGCGCCGGAGGCATCGCAGCCTTCGTCGATGCTGAGCATGCACTCGACCCCGACTACGCCGCGAAGCTCGGCGTCGACATCGACCAGTTGCTTGTCTCGCAGCCAGACACAGGGGAGCAGGCGCTGGAGATCGCCGACATGCTGATCCGCTCGGGTGCGATCGATCTTGTCGTCATCGACTCTGTTGCGGCCCTCGTGCCCCGTGCTGAGATCGAGGGAGACATGGGAGACTCGCACGTCGGTCTGCAAGCACGACTGATGTCCCAGGCTCTGCGAAAGCTCACCGGTGGGCTGAACCAGACCAAGACCACCGCGATCTTCATCAACCAGCTGCGCGAGAAGATCGGTGTCTTCTTCGGCTCACCCGAGACCACAGCCGGCGGCAAGGCGCTGAAGTTCTATGCATCGGTTCGTCTGGACATCCGTCGGATCGAGACGCTGAAAGACGGCACCGAGGCGGTTGGCAACCGTACGCGGGTGAAGGTTGTGAAGAACAAGATGGCTCCGCCGTTCAAGCAGGCCGAGTTCGACATCCTGTACGGCGTCGGAATCTCCCGCGAGGGCAGTCTGATCGATTTCGGGGTAGACCACGGCATCGTGAAGAAATCGGGTTCCTGGTACACCTATGACGGCGATCAGCTTGGTCAGGGTAAGGAGAACGCCAGGTCGTTCCTCATCAAGAACCCCGACGTCGCGCTGGCGATCGAGACGCAGATCAAGCAGAAGCTGGGTATCGGCGTGCAGGCTCCGTCTGCTGTCGATGAGCTCGCCGAGCGCCGCCCGGCCTGATGTGCCAGTGTCGCTCAGCAACCGTACTTCGACGTCGCTCAGCAACCGTACTTCGACGTCGCTCAGCAACCGTACTTCGACGTCGCTCAGCAACCGGGGTGAGTTGTGACCGGTGAGGCGGGATCGACAGCCGAGATCATTCCGCTCTTCGGAGTCACCCGGAACGGCTGCGGAGGTAGCCGGAACACGCCAGTTCCGGCTACCGATCCGGTCGAGGCGGAGGCGGAGGCAGATGCCGCGGCTCTGAGGCGGTCAGCCGAAGAAGTGCTTGTGCGCAGGCTCAGAACTCGGTCGCTGTCGGTCACCGAGGCGCGCGCAGTGCTCAGGGGCTGTGAGCAGACGACGCAGCGACTGGATGCAGCGCAGATCGATGACGTGATCGAAGACTTCTGTCGCCGTGGTTATCTCGACGATGCGAACCTCGCAGAACATTTGGTCACCTCGGGAGTGGAGCGCAAGGGGCATGGACGCGTGGCGCTCGCGCGATCCCTCGCTCAGCGCGGCATCGCCCGGGATGTGATCGATGCCGCACTCGCTGAGCTTCCCGACGACGATGTGGAGCGCGCGCTTCAATACGCTCGGGCGAAGATGGGCTCGCTCACCCGACTCGACCAGGAAGCTGCGAAGCGACGCCTATCCGGCCAGCTCGCCAGACGCGGATACTCGGGTGGGGTGATCTCCACCGTGCTGCGCACCGTGATGGAAGAACAGCGCTACTCCGGCTCATCCGGCGTCAGGTTCGAATGATCGACGTTGTCAGCTCGGCCGTGCACGCGACTAACTTGCGGTCTCGAAAGTAGAATCGAGAGATCATGACTATCCCTCGCAGTGAACCGACGATCATCGCTTCGTCCCCGGCATCGGTCGGCGATGATGGGCGGCAGCGTTCGTACGAAGTGCGCACCTTCGGGTGCCAGATGAACGTGCACGACTCAGAGCGCCTTTCCGGCTCGCTGGAAAGTGCCGGTTACGTGCGTGCCGAAGTTGGAGCCGAAGCAGATGTCGTGATCATCAACACCTGCGCAGTTCGTGATAATGCCGCGGGCAAGCTCTACGGCACTCTCGGGCAACTCGCATCCGTGAAACGCCGCAAACAGGGCATGCAGATCGCCGTCGGGGGATGCTTGGCGCAGATGGACAAGCAGGCCGTGCTCGACAAGGCTCCATGGGTCGACGTCGTTTTCGGCACACACAACATGGGGTCGCTTCCCGGACTGCTCGAGCGTGCGCGTCACAACGGCGAGGCAGAGCTCGAGATCCTCGAATCTCTCGAAGTGTTCCCGTCGACTCTTCCCACCAAGCGGGACTCCGCGCACAGCGCCTGGGTGTCGATCTCTGTGGGGTGCAACAACACCTGCACGTTCTGCATCGTGCCGCACCTGCGCGGCAAAGAAAAAGACCGTCGTCCCGGTGACATTCTCAACGAGATCCGCTTGCTCGTCGAGGACGGCGCTATCGAGGTAACCCTGCTTGGGCAGAACGTGAACTCCTATGGTGTTGAGTTCGGCGACCGGCAGGCCTTTGCCAAGCTCCTGAGGGCAGTCGGCGAGATCGCGGGTCTAGAACGTATTCGCTTCACGAGCCCGCATCCGGCCGCGTTCACGGACGACGTGATCGACGCGATGGCTGAGACCCCCAACGTCATGCCGCAGCTGCACATGCCGCTTCAGTCGGGCAGCGACAGCATCCTGAAGGCCATGCGTCGTTCCTACCGCAGTGAGCGCTTCCTCGGAATCATCGAGCGCGTGCGCGAGCGGATCCCGGATGCCTCGATCACCACCGACATCATCGTGGGGTTCCCTGGCGAGACCGACGACGACTTTGAAGACACGATGCGTGTGGTTGAACAGTCGCGCTTCTCCGGGGCCTTCACGTTCCAGTACTCGATCCGCGAAGGCACGCCTGCGGCGACAATGGAGAACCAGATTCCGAAGGACGTCGTCCAGGAGCGTTACGACCGACTGATCGCGCTGCAGGAGCGCATTTCGCTAGAAGAGAACCAGAAGCAGGTAGGCCGAGAGGTCGAGCTGCTGGTATCGGTGGGCGAGGGAAAGAAGGATGCCGCGACGCACCGTCTGACCGGTCGCGCGAAGGACAATCGCCTCGTGCACTTCGAGGTCACGCCGGGGTCTGAGCTTCCGCGTCCAGGCGATGCCGTGACCGTGACGATCACGCACGCAGCGCCGTTCTACCTGCTTGCCGACGATCCGACCGGACAGCCGCTGCGAATCCGTCGCACCCGCGGTGGTGACGCGTGGGATCGCGCACAGGCCGAGGCCTGCGGTGTTCCGGCGCCAGCATCCGAGCTCGGCGCTGCGCGCCCCGTCTCGCTCGGGCTGCCGACCCTACGCGTGGGGGTGTGAGCAGGCCCGATGCCCGAGACCCCCGGTTATCGGCGACACCCCGTCTTCCCGACGTCGGTAGCGGGGGGTTTCGCTGCGAAGGCGGGGTCTCGGTGACCGACGACAGGCTCCTCTGGGTGGTCGTCGGTGCAACCGGGGCGGGCAAAAGCGACCTCGCCATCGCCCTCGCCGAGGAATTGCGCGCTAGGGGCAACCCGGCAGAGATCGTCAACGCTGACGCGATGCAGCTGTACCGCGGTATGGACATCGGTACAGCGAAGCTCACAATCGACGAGCGTCGCGGCGTGCCGCATCATCTGTTCGACGTGCGCGAGGTCACAGATGAGGCCGCGGTCGCCTGGTATCAGCCGCTGGCACGCGCGGCGATCGAGAGCATCCATGCGCGCGGCGGCGACGCGATACTTGTCGGCGGATCGGGGCTGTACGTCTCCAGCGTGATCTTCGACTTCCGCTTCCCGCCGCGAGATCCGGAGGTCAGAGCCCGCTTGGAGCAGGAGCTCGAGTCCGACGGAGCCGCTGCGCTGCGTGAGCGGCTCCGCCGTGCAGATCCCATCGCCGCGGCACGTATCGATCCGCACAACGCGCGCCGGATCGTCCGAGCCCTCGAAGTCATTGAGCAGGGGAGCGGCACTCATGGCGCGGCCCTTCCTGAGGCGCCGGTGCTGTGGCATCCGTCGACCAGACTGCTCGGTCTGCACATGGAGCGCGCAGAACTCGTGCAGCGCCTCGACCGGCGCGTCGAGCGGATGTGGCACGTGGGCCTCGTCGACGAAGTCGCGGCTCTGCGTGAGCAGGGTCTGGAGCAGGGCGTCACCGCGAGTCGGGCGATCGGCTACGCGCAGGCACTCGGACAGCTCGACGGGCGTCTCACAGAGCCCGAGGCGATCGCCGAGACCCAGGCATTGACCCGCAGGTACGCGCGTCGGCAGGTCTCGTGGTTCAAACGCTACCCAGGATTGGAGCGGGTCGCCCCGATGTCGGATGCCGGAGCAATCATCGGGCGTGCATAGACTGGGGCACATGGTCGCATTCACCAAGGGGCACGGCACGGGCAATGACTTCATCATCATCGCCGACCCTGATGGTGTGATCGAGTTGACCTCCGAGCAGGTCGCTGCGGTGTGCGATCGTCACTTCGGCATCGGAGCCGACGGCATCCTCCGCGTTGTGCGTTCCCGCGCAATCGCCGATGGCGCTGCGACGCTTGCCGAGGAACCCGAGGCAGAGTGGTTCATGGACTACCGCAACGCCGACGGCTCCGTCGCAGAGATGTGCGGCAACGGCATCCGGGTATTCGCGCACTACCTCGTCCGCTCGGGCCTCGCCGTCATCGAGCCGGGATCCACCCTGCCCATCGGCACGCGTGCAGGAGTTCGCGATGTCACCCGCAGCGAGACCGGATATCAGGTGGACCTTGGACTGTGGAAGCTGTCGGGAAACGACCCGTTGGTCACCGCCGATGGGCTCGCTGTCACGCGCCCAGGCCTCGGCATCGACGTCGGTAACCCGCATGTGGTCGTCGCACTCGCCTCAGAGGCTGAGCTGGCATCGCTGGATCTGCACCGCACCCCGATTCTCGAACCAACGCTGCCTGCCGGGGCGAACGTCGAGTTCGTGGTGCCGGGCGATCCGCTGGTGCGCGACGGAGTGGGGCACGTGAAGATGCGGGTGTCGGAGCGGGGCGTCGGCGAGACGCTCAGCTGTGGCACCGGGGTGGCCGCGACCGCTCTCGCTGTCCGATACTGGGCCGGGGAAAAGGCGCCGAGCAGCTGGCGCGTCGAGGTTCCCGGGGGCACACTCGGGGTGCGGATGTTCCCCGCTGAAGACGGCGAGCATGTCGCACTCTCGGGACCTGCGACTCTCGTCTTTCGTGGCGAAGTCGATCTGCTCTGAGTAGACGACCTGAGCGACAGATTCGCCGACCGTACAGGTCAACCGAGCGAGATCGGCTCCGTTTGTGGTGTGCCATGCCGACGCACTTTCAGCACGCGGTAGCCCTTGCCTGTTGCCGTGCGGAACACGCTGTAGCCGGGGTGGAACGTCGCGCCGATCCAGCGTTGCAACGAGTCGGCGCCGAGATTGCGCTGCACCACAAGCCACGCATCGCTGCGTTCATCCAGCCGCGGGATCCAGCGTTCCAGCAGACCGTGCAGCTCGTTCTTGCCCACCCTGATTGGCGGGTTCGAGCGGATCGTGCGAAAAGGGATCTCCTCGGGAACCTCTTCCGGCAGCGCCGCGATCACATTGGTCAGCCCGAGAGCCGTGGCGTTGCGGCGAACGAGGTCGAGCGCGCGCTCGTTGACATCGACCGCCCAGACCGTTGCGTGCGGCGAGGCTAGCGCCATGGAGAGGGCGATCGGCCCCCACCCGCTACCGAGGTCGAGCAGGTTGCCACCAGGCGGTACCGGTGGCATGTTGGCGAGTAGGACTGCGGTGCCGGCATCCAACCGATCCGGGCTGAAGACCCCACTGGCGGTGGTGACATCGAGCTCGCGACCTGCCAGCGACACGCGGATCGTGCGCAGGTTCTCGGGGCTTGCCGGGGCCGCAGTGAAGTAGTGATCGGTCCCCATACCGTGAGCGTACCGGAGAGTCCGGGCTAAGGTTAAGGCTCCGAGTGAACAGAGATAAGGATCGGATGACCGAGACCACGACACCCTCCGCCGGCGATGCAGCAGTGGACCGCGTTCTCGCGAGCGTGCAGAAGCGCACGCAGGTGCACGTGTTCGGAGCGGCGCAGGCACTGCAAGACGCAGCCACCGCCGGTCACGGCTCTCGTGACGGTGACCAGTGGGACCTGGAGGACAGGCACGCGCTGCGACGCGTGGCCGGTCTCTCCACCGAGCTCGAAGACGTCACTGAGGTCGAGTACCGTCAGCTGCGCCTGGAGAACGTGGTTCTTGTTGGGGTATATCCGCAGGGCGCACAAGAGGATGCCGAAAACTCGCTGCGCGAGCTCGCTGCCCTCGCCGAGACCGCTGGTGCCGTCGTACTCGACGGCGTGCTGCAGCGTCGCCCGCATCCGGATGCCGCCACCTACATTGGACGCGGCAAGGCGCAGGAGCTCAAGGACATCGTGGCGGCCACGGGCGCCGACACCGTAATCGCCGACACCGAGCTCGCGCCGAGCCAGCGCCGCGCGTTGGAGGATGTTGTCAAGGTGAAGGTCATCGACCGCACCACAGTCATCCTCGACATCTTCAGCCAGCACGCCAAGAGCCGCGAAGGCAAAGCTCAGGTCGAGCTCGCCCAGCTCGAGTACTTGCTACCACGGCTGCGCGGTTGGGGCGAGTCGATGAGCCGACAGGCCGGTGGGCAGGTCGGCGCAGGCGGTGCCGGTATGGGCTCCCGTGGACCGGGTGAGACCAAGATCGAGCTCGATCGCCGTCGCATCCGCACGAAGATGGCGCTGCTGCGCAAGCAGATTCGCGACTTTGCACCGGCGCGCGAGGCCAAACGCGCAGAGCGTAAGCGCAACACGATCCCCTCGGTCGCGATCGCCGGTTACACCAACGCTGGGAAGTCGAGCCTGCTCAACGCACTGACGAGCGCCGGAGTGCTCGTCGAGAATGCACTTTTCGCGACGCTCGATGCGACCGTGCGCCGCTCGGAGACGAGCGATGGGCGTGTGTACACGCTCACCGACACGGTGGGATTCGTCCGGAATCTGCCGCACCAGCTGGTTGAGGCGTTCCGCTCGACTCTCGAAGAGGTCGGCGACGCCGATGTCGTGCTGCATGTCGTCGACGGGTCTCACCCTGATCCTGCAGGGCAGCTGCAGACTGTGCGCGACGTGATGGGTGACGTGGGTGTTCGGGATATGCCGGAGATTGTCGTTTTCAATAAGGCCGATCTCATCGATGATGACGAGAGGCTTGTGCTGCGCGGCCTGGAGCCGAAGGCACACTTTGTATCCTCCCGGTCTGGCGAAGGCGTCTCCGAGCTGCGCGCAGCGATCGAAGACGCACTGCCGAAGCCTGCGGCCGAGGTGCACGCGGTGATCCCGTACGATCGTGGCGACCTGGTGGCGGCAATTCACGCGAGTGGCATGCTTCTTTCGGTCGAGCACCGTGAAGAGGGCACAGTCGTGCATGCGCGGGTATCAGAGCGGCTCGCCGCTGATCTCGCCGCTTTCGCCGTCGAATAGCAGGTGCGTTCAGCCGGACAGGACGCCGAGGCACTCCTGGCTGCTGGCGCTGGCAGGCTTCGACGCTCTCAGTCGGTGCACTTGGCGGTTACTGCAATGCTCAGCGGGCGAGGAAACGCGCCTCGACGGTCGCGGAGATGACGATCTCCTCTGGTTCGTACTGCATAACAGGAGCCACGTCCGAGGCGAATGTCCCCGCACCGCGTGCCTTCAGCATGGGAACAGGCGCCGGCTGCCCCGTGGTGATCAGTCCGGTGTCGGCGATCTCTAGGGGCGTGACCTCGGTGAACCCGAGTGCTTCTGCATAGGTACGGGCGCGGGTCACCGCAACACCCACAGCCGCCGACGCCACCTCTCGCTCCAGATCGGTGCTGGTCTGACTGGTGAGGTGCCAGTGCACCCACCCGATCTCCACGCCCTCCAACGGGGAGATGTCTGAGACCCACACAGACAGTTCGGATGCTTCGCTGAACGTGGCGGTGAAGTCGACGTTCGCGTAAAAGATCGGGGCGAGGCGCTTCCCTTCGGAGTTCCAGGGCCGTTCGGCGCGAAGCGACAAGTTTGTGCTTGTCCACTCGAGCACGCTGCCGGAGTCCTTGCGGTCTGTGATGCTCGCGCGCACCGGAGCAGCGAGTCGGAGAACGCTGTCGACGACCGAGGCGCGCTCGGGTCCTTCCGCGCGGACGGTGATGCTGACGGTGGCCCGCTCCGGTGCGACGCGCGCTTCGTGCTCGCCGCGGACGGTGATGGTGACTTCGGTCATGTCCGTGACTCTACGCCTGCGTGCTGGATTCGAACGGCGAGTGTTGAATGTCGTGCCTGACGTCATGATGCCCGCTAACGTTGAATAGCGATCGGGGAAGAAACGTTGTATTCTGAGGGGCTCGGGTGCGCAGCATCCGATCTGATAATTCCACAGTGCGACAGCGGCTCCTTCGCGAGAAGGACCACGGGGCTGATCGGTTTCGACAGCGCCTGTGAATCCACGAGAAGCGGGCCGAGGATGCAGGGTTATCTCGTGAACGCTCCCTGCACAACAATAAGTGCCGAATCCAAGCGCACTGACTTCGCCCTCGCCGCCTGAGCGAGCCCGATAGTCCGTCAGACCGTATGTGATTCCGATACGGATCCTGGCGTCATCTAGGAATCTTGCTGTGTGACGGCGTCTGGACGTCACGCAGGACTCTTCCCAGGCTGGGCTTGTCGACTTAGGTGTCTGTGACAAAGGTCGGAGCCGAGTAGAACGTCTTCACAGACTGCGCCCGGAGAAGACGTGGAGACTCAGCGTTGGACGGGGGTTCGATTCCCCCCAGCTCCACCATAGGAGGCTTACTCGAAACGGCACCTGCTGCAGAGCCGGTGAAGAGTGACCTCCAGGCCGTTGTCGCGACTGTTGAGTTGTCAGCAAAGAGACCGCCCTTCGGGGCGGTCTCTTTGTCTTTGGCGGGGATGGTGCCCTGGCCGAGGGCGAACGCGGCGGCGAAGTGCCGGTGGAGGGTCTGTCAAGCAAACGGTGTGACTCGTGTCAGTGGCTGTGGGCGGACAGCCGGCCGTTGAAGGTGATGTCGAAGGCGTTGAGGGCGCCTTTCCATCGTTGGGTTCATCGTGCTCTGCCTCGCCCG
>JASGEY010000073.1:0-22436 GCA_047605925.1 Microbacterium sp. | reverse complement strand
TGACTCGACGACGAGCTTGGTCAAATGAGCAAGCAACCCACCCTCCCCGTCGATCGCGACCCCCCGGTCACGTGCCCCCGAAACGAGCCGCTCCACCAGCCCCCGATCCACCACCGGGGCTATCGACGCTGCAAGCACCACATCCAGCTCCCGCTCCACGACCACCCCAGCGGTCGTCTCAACCTGCATACCCACCGTGCTCCTCCTCGATCGGAGTTACACCGAAAACCGTACAGTCCCGGCTTCCAAGAACACCTACGATTAGAACAAACCGATCAGTGTTGCACCTCGGAATAAAATTCGGGGCACGAAAGGGAGGAAGCTCTTGTCGCTCCCGCCCTTTCGCGGGTTGCCGACGGTTACGCAGGCGAACCGAAGAAGTGGGGCGTGCGGTGATGCCCACTCACGGGAGCGCGAGTTCGTCGATCAGGATCGGCCAGTTGCGGATGACACGGGTCCGCGGGGCTGCGTGTGCGGGCTTACCTGCGATGTCAGGGATGCTTCGAGGATTTGCGTGACGCAGCAGACAGGCGCGTTGCCGGTGGGCAGCGGCCATGAGTGTCCGATTGAGAGGGCTCAGCAGACCCCCTTCATCTGGACCAAGACCACCGACGAAATCCTCAAGAAAGCCAACCGTCAACCAACTTCAGAAACGCGACACTAGATCTCCACCATTTTGGCCCACTAGATCCGTCTCGAGCGGCCAAGCAGCTCGAGTCGAGGCCAGCGATCCAGCTCGATTGCAACTCTCGAACCGAAGGCTCCCGAGGTCACCAGAAATGACAGAAGCCCTGACGAGAATATGGGTTCTCATCAGGGCTTCTCGGTCGGGATGACAGGATTTGAACCTGCGACCCCCTGACCCCCAGTCAGGTGCGCTACCAAGCTGCGCCACATCCCGTTTTCCCCGCTCACGCGCAGGCAACTCCCCCATCCTATCCTGCGCGCGGGTCCCCCGCGAACCGACCGATGACAGCCAACCGCGACGCGTTGCGACCGTCTGAGGCCGGGCGTAGCGTGGCTCGCATGGCGACGATCACGACCGAAGCGGCAACAACCGCCACATGGGACGACGTGCAGCATGCGCTCACCGGAGGCGGTGACGGGGCGAGCTGTCAGTGCATGTGGCCAGTCCTGAACAACACGGACTGGAAAGCGAGCACGAAAGAGCAACGCACTGCGATGCTCCGCACCGAGATCGATCAAGGCCCCGCGCCGGGCATCATCGCCTACGTCGACGGCGAGGCGGCCGGCTGGATCCGCATCGGCCCACGCACAGCCCAGGCGCGACTCAGCAGGACGCGCATGATTGCCTCCGCAACGACAGAACCCTTCGACGAAGACTTAGCGTGGGCGATCACCTGTTTCGTCGTGCGCCGCGAGCACCGCGGACAAGGGCTCAACCGCATACTCCTTGACGCGGCTGTCGACTATGCCAGAGCATCGGGCGCCCGCGTGATAGAGGCCTATCCTGTCGACACAGGCGGCGAGAAGGTACGAGCGAACGACCTCTTCCACGGCGCGCTCAGCACCTTCGAGGCCGCAGGCTTCGAGAAGCGGGCCGAATTGAAACCTGGTAGGGCCTTGGTCGCGCTCGATCTTTCCCGCTGATGGACGCCGCACGTGTGGACAGCTGGCTCTGGGCGGTGCGCGTCTACAAAACGCGCTCTGCTGCAACCACCGCATGCCGTGCCGGGCATATACGTCTGAACGGCGACAAGATCAAGGCCGCGCAGCAGGTGCGCATCGGCGACGAGGTGCGCATCCGCATCGCAGGATTCGACCGCATCCTCATCGTCCGTCAGATCATCGTCAAACGTGTCGGCGCCCCGCTCGCCGCCCTCGCCTACGAAGACCGCACGCCAGAGCGCGAACCACAAGCAGCTCTCGGCGTGCGCGATCGCGGCGCAGGGCGACCAACCAAGCGAGAACGCCGCGATATCGACCGACTCCGCGGGCGCGACGACAACAGCTGATAATCGTCGGACAACGCAGCACCACGCCCACTCGACAACAGGCGTTCCCGTCGACACTCGCGCGCTCAGGACACCGACCGAGCAGCGAGCCGCTCCCGAAGCCATCCTGCCGACACCACGCGCGACGCTCCGGCATCCACCACCCGCGTGCCGAGCTCACGATCGCTCGTCACCGCGAGGACAAGTCGCCCGCCGCCAGCCGCACGCGAAACCGCCTCGACGATTGCATCGTCTCCCGCGGCATCCGCCTTCACGACCGTCACATCGCCTTCGGCATCCGTCAACGCCCGCGCCTGACCCTCGACGACGAGCGACACCTCGGGAAACCAGCGCGTCGCAGCGAGTCCCAGATCAGGTCCCAGCAGCGAAAACCCCGAAAGGCTCTCCCGCAATCGCCCCGCCGCCCCTGCACGGTCTTTCCACCACCCATCGGGGACCGATCCGACGACGTTGGCCGCATCGATCACGAGCGCGGGCCGCACCTCGAGCAGAGGGCGAAGCGTCGGCCACGCGGCAGCGAACCCCGGATGCAGCGGCAGCTCGCCGACCTCATCAACCGGAATCCACTCCAGAGCCACGCTCTCTGGGTCGCTGATCACCGGTTCGAACGGCGCGACGACATCGGCAACGACAGTCGTGTACGACCAGATCGAAAGATCCAGCACACTCGTGAACCGCGCCCGCACTGCGCCGTCGGGAATCCCCGCCTCTTCCTGTGCCTCGCGCAGCGCGCCAACCAGAGCAGTCTCCCCCTCGTGCAGTGCACCACCGGGGAGCCCCCAGGTACCCCCAAAATGACTCCATTCGACCCGGTGCTGCAGCAGCACGCCGCGTACGATGTCGTAGGCGAGCAGCCCCGCAGCACCGTATCGACCCCAGTACTTCTGCCCCGACTCCGCAACCACCCAGGCATCGCCAGGATTTCGCGACCCATGAGGGCGACGCGGATCGCCAGGGGCAGGAGGTACGACTCTCACCCCTTCAGCCTGTCACAGCATCCGCCGCACGTCATCGGATTCGGCACACAGCACAGAGCACACAGCACAGAAACTCAGCGCTGGCGCTTCTCGCGCACGCGCATATTGATCACGATCGGCGTGCCCTCGAAATCATAGAGCTCCCGCAGACGACGCTGAATGAACCGCCGATAACCGGGGTCAAGGAAGCCCGTCGTGAACAGCACAAACGTCGGCGGGCGCGTCGACGCCTGCGTACCGAACAGGATGCGCGGCTGCTTGCCTCCGCGCAGCGGGTGCGGATGCTCGGCGACGAGTTCGGCGAGGAACGCGTTGAACTTGCCGGTGGGGATGCGTCGATCCCAGTTGTCCAATGCGGTCTCCAGAGCGGGAACCAGCTTGTCGAGGTGACGGCCAGTCTTCGCCGAGATGTTCACGCGCGGAGCCCACGCGACATGCGCGAGATCCTGTTCGATCTCACGCTCGAGATACTTACGGCGATCTTGATTCTCCAGGTCGTCATCATTCAGGCGATCCCATTTGTTGAACGCGAGGACGAGCGCACGACCCGACTCCAGCACCAGGTCGATAATGCGCACGTCCTGCTCGCTGATCGACTCGGAGACATCGAGCACCACAACAGCGACCTCGGCTTTCTCCAGCGCCGCTGAGGTGCGCAGCGAGGCGTAGAAATCTGCGCCCTGCGCCATGTGCACGCGGCGACGGATGCCGGCGGTGTCGACGAACCGCCACATCCGACCGCCGAGCTCGACGATTTCGTCCACAGGATCACGCGTGGTACCAGCGAGGTCATTGACGACCACCCTCTCCTCGCCTGCAGCCTTGTTCAGTAGAGAAGACTTCCCCACGTTCGGGCGGCCAAGGATCGCGACGCGGCGCGGCCCGCCGATCTCCTGCTTCGCCACGGCCGAGATTTCGGGCAGCGTCTTCAACACGGCGTCAAGCAGATCCGCGACGCCACGCCCATGGATCGCCGAGACCGGGTGCGGCTCGCCGAGACCCAGATTCCACAGTGCTGCAGCCTCGGGCTCTTGACGCGCATCGTCGATCTTGTTCGCGACAAGGAACACCGGCTTACCGCTCTTGCGCAGCAGCTTCACGACGTGTTCATCGGTGGATGTGGCGCCAACCATCGCATCGACAACGAAAAGGACGACGTCAGACAGGTCGATCGCGACTTCGGCCTGGGCGGCCACCGAGCGGTCGATGCCCCTCGCGTCCGGCTCCCAGCCCCCGGTATCCACAAGCGTGAAACGGCGGTCGTTCCACTCAGCCTTGTAGGTGACGCGGTCCCGAGTAACACCGGGTGTGTCCTCGACGACCGCTTCGCGGCGGCCCAGAATGCGGTTCACCAGTGCAGACTTCCCGACGTTCGGCCGCCCGACGATCGCCACCACAGGGAGCGCGGGCATGAACTGAATGCCGTCTTCGCCCAAGGTGACCCCGGCCAGGAGCGCCGCATCCTCGTCATCCAGCTCGTAGTCGGCGAGACCAGCGCGCAGAGTCTCGGCGCGTTGCTCGGCGAGCTTCTCATCAAGAGACTCCAACTTCTGCGCGAGCCGATCGACACCGGTCCCTGAGCCTGTCGAAGGGTCATATTCGTCGTCAACCACGGTGTGCTCCTCGGAGTCGTTCGATCACCGCGAGCACGGCATCGATGGTCTGGGGGAAGTCGAGTTCGGTGGAGTCAACGACCTCGACGCCCTCTGCTGCGTTCAAAAAGTCGACAACAGCACTGTCAGAGGCATCCCGCTTGTGTAAAGCAGCGGCGACGGCCGCGGCATTCTCTCCTGACAGCTCGTCGGCACGACGGGCAGCGCGCACCTCGGGAGCGGCGGTCAACAGGATACGGACGGGAGCATCAGGGGCCACCACTGTCGTGATGTCACGACCCTCCACAACCACGGCATCATAGGGAGCCTCAGCCACCAGGGTGCGAAAGAGCACATTCACCTGCTCCCGCACCTCGGGCACCCGAGCCACACCACTGACGGCGCCAGACACGCGGGGCTCACGGATGGCCTCGGTGACATCGACGTCGCCAACGCGCACAGTACGGTCGTCGGGATCCAGGCCCAGACGCACGGGGAAATCGGATGCCGCAGCGAGGACCGCATCGGCATCCGCTGTGTCCGCACCGCTGCCGAGCACATGCCAAGCCAGAGCTCGATATGCCGATCCTGTGTCGAGATACCCGAAACCGAGCTTGCGAGCAACGGCCTTGGAAACACTGGACTTACCGGATCCTGCCGGTCCGTCGATCGCGATGAACTTCAGCGCATCCCCTTGCGGGGCAGCCGCCTGTGCTCCGGCCCACGAGTCAGTCATTGGTGTTCCCCGCAATCCGCCATCCACGTTCGGTCAGTCCGGTGATCGCCGCGTGCAGCGCGGCAGGGTCGACACTGATCTCAGCCAGGCCGAACTGCGCACCGGGCGAGTGTTCGAGACGCAGGTCCTCGACGTTGACGCCGAGGTCTCCGAGTTCCCCGAACAGCCGTCCCAGCTGACCGGCCGTATCGTCCACCATCACAATGAGAGTCTCGAAGCGCCGGTTCTGGCCGTGCTTGCCTGGCAGCCGCTCAACCCCGTCGTTGCCGTGCCGGATCGTCTCGGCAACGGCGCGGCGCGAGCCGGGGGCCTCCGGGGCGCGCAGCGCATCGGACACCTTTCGCAGGTCGGCGGCGAGTGAATCGAGCACTTCAACCACGGGCGCAGCGTTGGCCCCGAGAATCTGCACCCACAGTTCAGGAGCGGATGCCGCGATGCGCGTTGTATCGCGCACCCCCTGGCCCGCCAGTCGGAGCGCACCCTCCTCGGCATCCGCGAGCCGACCGGCGAGAAGGCTCGCCACCACCTGGGGAACATGCGAGGTGAGCGCGACCGCACGGTCGTGCTCTTCAGGCGTCATCTCCAGCGGCATCGCCCCCACGTCAAGGGCGAGCGCCTCGACAAGCGCAAGATCGGCCGCAGAAGTGTATTCGTCGCGGCACACCACCCAGGGGCGGCCGATGAACAGGTCTGCCCGCGCCGAAATCGCACCCCCGCGCTCGCGCCCAGCGAGCGGATGCGACCCAATGTAGCGGCGCGTCTCGACACCACGCTCGGTGAGCACACGGAACGGCTCAAGTTTCACACTGGCGACATCCGTGACAACGGCGTCCGGGAAGCGCTCCAGCTCGGCCTGCACCACGTCAGCTGTGACGTCCGGCGGGACGGCGACAACAATCAACGCAGGAGCGTCATCTGCTGCCGCGGCACGACCGGCTCCGTAGTCGATCGCGAGTCGTTGCTGGGCAGGCGAGGTGTCTGACAGCACCACGTCGACGCCCTTCGCGCGCAGTGCATGGCCGATGCTGGAACCAAGGAGTCCTGCGCCCACGATGCGCACGGTGCCAGCGATTCGCGCGACGACACCGGAGGCACGGTCAGCCCCAGGCACACCCGTCGTATCTGTCACTGGTTCTCCTGCTGCTCGCCTGGCGCCGCGGCGACACCGGAATCCTGGCGCGCGAGAGTAAGCAACGCACCCAGTTCGATTTTAGTCAGCTCCCTGCTCTTGCCCGCCGGGAGGGTTCCCAGGTGCAGCGGGCCGAACTGGCGCCGCACGAGCTCGACGACCGGATGGCCAACAGCCGCCATCATCCGCCGAACAATGCGATTGCGACCGGAGTGAAGCGTCAGCTCGACCAGGCTCGAACGCCTGCCCCCTGGCGCCGAGCCCGCAGTGGCATCCAGCAGTCGCGCCTTGTCGGCCGCGATCAGACCATCTTCAAGTTCAATCCCCTTCGTCAGCTTCGACATGGTCTGCGCCGTGACAGTGCCCTCGACCTTCGCGATGTACACCTTGGTGACGCCGAACGAGGGATGCGCGAGCACGTGAGCGAGGTCACCGTCGTTCGTGAGAATCAACAGCCCGCTCGTCTCGGCATCCAGGCGCCCCACGTTGTACAAGCGCTCGTCATAGTCCTTGGTGAACCGGCGCAGATCAGGGCGTCCGCTCTCGTCGCGCATGGTGCTGACGACTCCTGTGGGTTTGTTGAGCATCACATAGCGCTTTGATACGTCGAGTTGCACAGCGGTGCCGTTGACATCGACGAGGTCTTTCTCCGGATCGATACGGGTGCCGAGCTCGGTGACGACCCGTCCGTTGACTCGAATACGACCTTCGACGATGTAGTTCTCAATGACGCGACGCGAGGCGACTCCGGCCGCCGCGAGCACCTTCTGCAAACGAACACCCTCGACGGAACCCTGAGCTTCAGCACTGCTGGTCATCGCACAACCCCTTCGTCGAACCCATCGGCGCCATCGTCGAGGAGTGGCGATATCGGCGGCAGCTCGTCGATCGAGTTGATGCCAAGATGCACTAGCAGAGCATCCGTCGTGCCGTAGTTGATCGCCCCGGTCTCCGAGTCAGCGAACAGCTCGGTGATCAGTCCGCGCGCGAGCAGGGTACGCACGACAGAATCGACGTTCACCGCCCGAATCGACGCAACCTGACCGCGGGTGACTGGCTGCTTGTACGCGATCACAGCAAGAGTCTCCAACGCTGCTTGGGAGAGCCTGGCAGGCGCCTGCCCTCCAATGAACTCAGCGACCAGATCGTCGTGGTTCTCACGCACGTACAGCCGCCAGCCTCCGCCGACCTCGCGCAACTCAAAGCCGCGACGAGGCCCCCTCCCATCGCCGTCATAGTCGGCGACCAGCGCCTCCAACGTCTGCCTGACCGCGGCGACAGGTGCGCTGACCGCCGCGGCGAGCGCAACGAGTCCGATCGGCTCGTCGATCACGAGCAGAATCGCCTCGACCTTTTCAGAGAGAGACACCTCGGGTGCAGGTGCGGATTCATCGGTCATAGTCGGCCCCCAGGGTCGCGAGTGATTCATCCGACCAGTGGTCGGCTGACCAGCGCAGCGTCAGTTCGCCAAGCGGTTCGAGCTGTTCGAAAGAGAGTGCAGCGTGCCGGTAGAGCTCAAGCACCGAGAGGAAACGCGCCACCACGATTCCCGGCTCCGTGATCCCAGCGACAAGCTCACGGAAGCTCAGTGACTCGGCACCGCGCAACAACGTGACGACGATCGCCGCCTGCTCCCGGATGCTGACAAGAGGCGCATGCAAGTGATCGAGGCCGACGTGCGGGATCTCCTTCGGAGCGAAAGCGATCATCGCAAGAGCAGCGAAATCGGATGCCGTCAGCGACCACACCAGCTCAGGTGTCTTCGCTCGGTGCCTCTCATCCAGCCGCACCGCTCGGGCGTGACGCCGATCCTCACGCTGCAGACACCGAGCAAACCACGCAGACACTTCTTTGAACGCACGGTACTGCAGCAGCCGGGCAAAAAGAAGGTCACGCGCCTCAAGCAGCGCGACCGCCTCGGCATCCACCAACTCACCCTGCGGCAGCAGACCAGCCACCTTCATATCGAGCAAGGTCGCAGCTACCACAAGGAACTCGGATGCCTGATCCAGCTCCGACTGTCCGTCAAGCTCTTTGAGATAGGCGATGAACTCGTTCGTCACTGCGCTGAGAGACACCTCTGTGATGTCCATCTCATGCTTGGAGATGAGCGTCAACAGCAGGTCGAAGGGACCATCGAAGTTCGACAGCGAAACCCGGAACCCCTCACTTGTATCCGGCACAGCATCCTCTGCCGCCTCCGGCGGGGTGCCGTCGCTACGCGACAATCGGGCCCCGGCTACGCCGGAACCCTCAAACGGCACAGCATCCACTGCCGCCTCCGGCGGGGTGCCGTCGCTACGCGACGGCACCGCGCGCGACCAGCTCTCGGGCCAGCCGCAGGTACGCCTGGGCGGCCGCGTGCTCGGGGGCGAACTCGGTGATGGGCACACCAGACACTGAAGCGTCGGGGAACTTCACTGTGCGGCCGATCACGGTCTCCAACACGTCGTCGCCAAAAGCCTCCACCACGCGCTCGAGCACCTCACGGGAGTGCAGAGTGCGCGGGTCGTACATGGTCGCAAGCAATCCATCCAGCGTGATCGAAGGGTTCAGCCGATCGCGCACTTTGTCGATCGTCTCGATGAGCAAGGCCACTCCGCGAAGGGCGAAGAACTCGCACTCCAGAGGGATCAGGACACCGTGCGCTGCCGTCAATGCGTTGACGGTGAGCAAGCCGAGCGACGGTTGACAATCGATGAGAATCACGTCGTACTCGCCCGAGACCTGGCGAAGCACACGCGCGAGGATCGTCTCGCGCGCCACTTCGTTCACGAGGTGCACTTCCGCAGCCGACAGGTCGATGTTCGCCGGCAGCACGTCGAGCCCATCGACCGCTGAGTGCACGATCGCGTCGTGCGCATCGCGTTTCGTGTCCAGCAGCAGGTCATACACCGTGGATACGTCGTGGGTGGGGATGCCGAGCCCTGCAGAGAGGGCACCCTGCGGGTCGAAATCGACCGCAAGCACCTTGCGCCCATATGCGGCGAGAGACGCGGCCAAGTTGATCGAGGTCGTCGTCTTGCCGACGCCACCCTTCTGGTTGCACAGTGCGATGATGCGCGCAGGCCCGTGAGACGTCAACGGTTCAGGCGTCGGGAAACCCTGATACGGCCGGCCGGTGGGTCCGATGGGTGTATCAACGGCTTTCTTCGCCTTCGCCCTGGACGTTGCCGCTTTCTCAGCCACCGGTTCTCCTGCTCCTTCGTGCTTGCTCGATTGTAGCGGCAGGTGAGCGGCAATCCCCGGAGACGCCCGGCGATCCTCGATCATCGAGCCCGCGGGTGAGAGGTTGCGTAGATGTCACGGAGGGTGTCGACCGAAACGTGCGTGTAGATCTGCGTTGTCGCCACTGACGCGTGCCCCAGCAACTCCTGGACGACACGCACGTCAGCGCCCCCCTGCAGCAGGTGGGTTGCGAACGAATGCCGCAACGTGTGCGGCGAGATCTCCGCCGTCAACTGCGCACGTGCTGCCGCTGCCCGGATCACCAGCCACGCACTCTGCCGCGATAGCGGCGCGCCCCGCGCCCCGAGAAAGAGCTTCGCCGATGCGCGGCCCTTTGCAGCCAACACCGGCCGCACGCGAGTCAGATAGGCGTCCACAGCCGCCCGCGCGTACGACCCGATCGGCACGATGCGCTCCTTCGAGCCTTTACCGCGAAGCCGCAGCACGTCGCCATGGGCGAGGTCGTCGACGTCGAGTCCGACTGCTTCGGACACCCGCGCGCCCGTCGCGTACATGAGTTCGAGCAGTGCCCGATCCCGGATTCCGATGGCCTCATCAGCCGACGGGGCGGCGAGCAGCCGCTCTATTTGATCGATCGTCAGCGCATTCGGAAGGCGCCTCGGCGCTTTGGGTGGACGCAACCGTCGACTCGGATCGTCCGCTTCGACGCCCTCACGAGCGAGAAATCGGTGCCAGCCGCGCACCGAAGACTGCAGCCGGGCGATACTCGTCGCCGCAGGTCGCGGTGTCGCCGAAGACCTTTCGGCGATGAATTGCCCGACCAGCGCCTGCGTGATCTGTGCCGTATCGTCGATTCCTTGACCGGTCAACCAGTCGACATATCCGCTGAGATCACGCCGGTACGCCGCAATCGTGTGCGTGCTGAGTCCGCGTTCGATCGTGACGTGACGGAGGTACGCGTCGATCGCCCGGTCGATCCGCACGAACTACACCTTCGCGCGGCGCCGTGCGGCCGCGAGAACGCCGGTTGCGAGGATGCCGTTGCGCATCCGTCCCTCCAGCACGGCGTCGACGGCATCCGCCACCGGCACCCACTCGAGGCGGATGTCGGCTTCTTCCTCTGCTCTGGCGTGAGCGTGCGCAGCCCGCCGGATGCCGGTCGCCAAGAAGATCTGGATCAGCTCGTCGTTGCCGCCGGGCGTCGTCCACACCGAGATTAGAGGCATCCACTCCTCGGCGACCAGATCGGCTTCCTCGGCGAGCTCCCGCTGCGCAGCGATCAGCGGGTCCTCCCCAGGAATATCGAGCAGCCCGGCAGGAAGCTCCCAATCGCGATGACGGATCGGATGCCGGTACTGCTGAATCAGTACGACACGCTCCTGCTCATCGATCGCTACGATCGCCACGGCGCCGGTGTGGTTGACGTATTGGCGGATGATCTCACCGTCACCGTACGCCACTCGGTCAGAGCGCACGTCCCACACCCGCCCGCTGTAGACGAGGTCGCTCTGGAGCACTTCCGGCTCGAAAGCCTCGTCGCGCAACGCTGCTTGGTCAGTCATCTTCGCTGAACAGTTCGCTGGCACGGTGCCTCTCGATCGCAGCGCCAACCAGCCCCCGGAACAGCGGGTGCGGGGCGGTCGGACGCGAACGCAGCTCGGGGTGCGCCTGGGTGGCGATGTAATACGGGTGCACCTCACGCGGCAGCTCGACGTACTCTACGAGATCGAGCTCTGGGTTGAGTCCAGAGAAGACGAGCCCAGCCTCGGCGAGACGTGCACGGTAGGCGTTGTTGACCTCGTAGCGGTGGCGGTGGCGCTCAGATGCGACAGGCTCGCCGTACAGCTCGCGCGCAAGCGATCCCTCAGCAAGCGCCGCCTGGTAGAGACCGAGACGCATCGTGCCGCCGAGGTCGCCGCCGTCGAGGATCTCGACCTGTTCGGCCATGGTCGCGATCACTGGCTCGGTGGTCTCTGGGTCGAACTCGCTCGAGGATGCCCCCTCGATGCCGGCCACATCGCGCGCGTACTCGATCACCATGCACTGCAGGCCGAGGCACAGTCCGAGCGTGGGGATGCCCTGCTCGCGCGCGAACTTCAGCGCACCGAGCTTTCCTTCGATGCCCCGGATGCCGAAGCCGCCGGGGATGCAGATGCCATCGAGAAGGGACAGCTGTTCGACGGCACCCTCGTGCGTCTCACACAGGTCCGAGGGAATCCAGCGGATGTTGACCTTGGTCTCTTGGGCGAAGCCACCAGCTTTGATGGCCTCTGTGACCGAAAGGTACGCGTCGGGCAGATCGATGTACTTGCCGACCAGACCGATCGTCACTTCGTGCTTGGGGTTGTGCACGGCGTGCAGCACCTTGTTCCAGCGCGTCCAGTCGACGTCGGCGGCTTTGTCCGCCAGGCCGAGGCGTCGAACGATGTACGAATCGAGCCCCTGCTCGTTGAGTGTCGACGGGATGTCGTAGATGCTCGGCAGGTCGACCGTGTTGACCACGCCATCCGCATCCACATCGCACATGAGCGCGATCTTGCTGCGGTTGCTCTCACTGACCGGCCGGTCGCTGCGCAGCACGAGGGCATCAGGCTGGATGCCGAGCTGGCGCAATGCCGCGACCGAATGCTGCGTCGGCTTGGTCTTCTGTTCGCCTGAGGCGCCCATGAACGGCACCAGCGAGACATGCACGAAGAACACGTTGTCACGGCCGAGTTCATGGCGTAACTGACGGGCGGCCTCCAGGAAAGGCTGCGACTCAATGTCTCCAACCGTTCCGCCGACCTCAGTGATGATGACGTCTGGTCGCGGGGTCTCCGTCGCCTGCAGCCGCATACGTCGCTTGATCTCATCGGTGATGTGCGGAATCACCTGCACGGTGTCGCCGAGGTACTCCCCTCGACGCTCACGCGCGATCACCTGCGAGTAGATCTGCCCCGTGGTGACGTTGGCCGCCTGCGACAGGTTGATGTCGAGGAAGCGCTCGTAGTGGCCGATGTCGAGATCGGTCTCGGCGCCGTCGTCGGTGACGAATACTTCGCCATGCTGGAACGGGTTCATCGTGCCCGGATCGACGTTCAGATACGGATCAAGTTTCTGCATCACCACGCGCAGTCCGCGAGCGGTGAGCAGATTGCCGAGGCTCGCGGCCGTGAGGCCCTTACCCAAAGACGAAACGACACCACCTGTCACGAAGATGTGCTTGGTCGTGCCGTTCTCGGGTCCCGCAGCAGAAGAGGTCATCACGGGCTTTTATCCTATCAGTCTCCCGCTCGATCGGACGCGATTGGCGCTGCCTCATAGCGAAGCACCCCGATCTCGCCGTCTATTCCTCTGATAGACGCCGAGACGCCGCGCGATGAGCCGGTGAGGTCGGTGAGAACCCGCGCACCGCCGTCGACGAAGACTTCTAGAGATCCCTGATCGCGCCAGATCACGATCTCGCATCGGGTACGGCCGATCACCGGCATCCGCTCGATGCTCGCGAAGGAATCAGGAAATCCGACAGCTGCGGCTGTGCGATCGACGCACAACTCGCCGAGAACGGCATCGACACTCAGCACGATCGGAGGATCATCGCCCAATCGAAGCTCGAAGCCGCGGGCCCGAGCGAATTCGACCTCGATCATGATGCGCCCGGCTTCGGGCAGCTCTGGAAGTTCGAGCGGATCACGCACAGCTCGGGCTTCTTGTGCGACAGCCGGAGCAAGAGCGGGCCCGATCGGATGCTGGCGCAGCTGCGCGCGCCCCTCGATGACTGTGAGCGACAGCCTCCGGGCGAGAGTCATGCGTCCACGCTGTTCGCGCCCAGGCTCCACAGGTAGTCTGCGCGCATAGTCCCAGTTGCTCATCCAGGCGATGAGTGTGCGTTCCTCATCAGGCAGCCCCGAAAATGTCACCCCGGCGTAGCAGTCCCGCCCGTAGTCGAGCCACAGCTCACGATCGAGCTCGTCCCGTGACAGCATCCGCCCCGGTGTTCCCACGCGAGGCTGTGGCTCATCAGGCGTAAAAGTGACGCCGTCGAAGCTGCCAACGACGTACATCGTGCCGGAGCCTCCGGCAATTCCCCCCGGGTTCATGCTGATCAACAGCACCCAGCGCACATCGTCCGGATCATCGTCGACAGCGAGGGGAAAAAGGTCTGGGCACTCCCAGACGCCCTCACTGGCGCCCCGCGGGCCGTACTCGGAGAGGAGCGACCACGCCTTCAGGTCATCCGAACGGTAAAGCACCACTTTGCGCTGCAGCGCCTCCACGGCGACCATCACCCAGTACTCGCCGGCCTCGCCCGCGTAGCGGAACACCTTCGGATCACGAAAATCAGGGCTGTGCCGATCGAGGACAGGATTGCCCTCATACATTGCCCAGGTGAACCCGCCGTCGACGCTGGAAGCGATGGCCTGCGTCTGATGAGCGCAGTGGGAGTCGTCGAGTGTGAACACCGCGATCAGCGGTGCCAGCCCGGCGACTCCCAAGCTGCTCGTATTGTGCTCGTCGAAGACGACAGAGCCAGAGTAAACCTGGTAGTCCTCGGTGCATTCCAGAGCCATCGGCTGTTCTTCCCATGAGACGAGGTCGACGCTCGTGGCGTGCCCCCAACCGATGTGGGCGTGCGTTGCGCCCTGCGGGTTGTGCTGGAAGAAGAGATGATAGCGGCCGTTATGGAACACGAGCCCGTTGGGGTCGTTGAGCCAGTTCCTGGCCGGTGCGAAATGCATCGAACGGTTCTCCTTAGTGCGTCTACTCGGGTCGCGAAATCGTCTTCACCACCTCGGTGACTCCTGAGCGCCCTGAACGGCGGATGAATGGATCGCCATCGACATCTTCATCATCCTTCTTCAGCGCGAAGAACGCCCAGATACCGGCGCACGCCACCACCCCGGCGATGATGTAGAAGGTCGGCTGGAACCCCAGGTGATCGCGAATCGCACCGAAGGGGATTGCGAAGAGAGTGTTGCCGACCTGCGCCGACACTTCGAAACCGACGAGATACAGCGTAGCCGACAGCGCCGCCTTGAAGTGCAGCGTGAGGTAGCGGAAGATGCCGAGGATGAACAACGGCACCTCGATGGCGTGCAGCATCTTCACACACGAGACGACGACGGGGTCCGTGAACACGGCGGAGCCGAGAATGCGGAATGCCATCACCGCGACACCGAGGAGCAGCACATTGCGTACGCCGACACGGCGCATGATGATCGGCACCAGCATCATGCACATTGCCTCGGCGAACACCTGGATCGAGTTCAGGACGCCGTAGGTGTGCAAGCCGATGTCCTCGTTCGGGAACAGTCCGCGATAGAAGTTCGGGAACATCTGGTTGTCATAGAGGTTGTAGAACGTCCAGCTGAAGATCACGAAGCCGATGACGATCCACAGGTTCTTGAGCTTGAGCACCGACGCCATCTCGCGAAGCGTGGGAGCGGTCGGGTGCTGCACGTGGCCTGCGGCCATCGGAACCTTGTTGGTCTTCCAGAACAGCTGGATCAACAGACACGTCGCGCCGAGAATCGAGCCGATGTAGAAGTTGATGTGGGGATTCACCGTGAACATGAAGCCCGTGAACAACGCCGCGATGCCATAGCCGAGAGACCCCCACCCGCGGGCCTGTCCGTATTCGAACCCGTAAGTGCGGCTCATGCGCTCGGAGAACGCCTCGAGCAGACCCACCGCTGCGGTGTATCCGAAGGGGAGATAGATCGCACCGACGAGAACGCCCAGACCGAACGAGTTCTTCAGCAGGGGTTCGTAGACGAGGATCGCGAAGGGCGCAAGTGCGGCCATGACCGCTGACGACAGGATCACGAGATGGCGCTTGAGCACGAGTCGGTCTTGAAGCAGCCCGTACAGGATCATCACCGCGATGGTGGTGAGCGAGTTGACCGAGTAGACGGTGCCGATCTGTTCTCCGCTGAGACCCAGGCTCTTGTCGAGCCAGGTGGAGAAGAACGACCACCAGATGCCCCACGAGGCGAAGAACACGAACAGCGTCGTCGAGCTCTGCCAGTAGGCACCGTTCTTGAAGAATGAGGCGTTGGTTGCCATGGATGACCTCCTTTGGTCGGATGCTGAATTGATTCAGCACTGTCAAAGATAACGAGTCGATGAGCACAAGCGCAAGACAAAGCTGAATCAATTCAGCCGAAGATCGCTATGTTGGAGTCACCGGGCAGAAGCGAAGGAGACGATCATGAGCGCGCGCGAAGGCTCCGCAGGCTCGTCCAAGCGGCCGACCCTTGCCGATGTCGCCGCCCTCTCAGGCATGTCGAAGTCGGCAGTGAGCATGATCCTCAACGATCGCCCGGGGTCTCGTCTGTCCGCCGGAGCGGTCGAAAAGGTACGCGCCGCGGCAGCGCAGATCGGGTATCGACCGAACCCGGCCGCGCAAAGCCTACGACTGGGGAAGACCCGCTCGATCGGCTTCATCTCCGATCAGGTGACGATCACTCGATTCGCATCCGCGATGATTCGCGGGACGCTCCAAGCTGCGCGGAATCGAGGGCACACCGTGCTCATCGCCGAGACCGGGGACATCGCCGCACCACTGACCGAGGCGTTCGACGAGCTGATCCATCGACGGGTCGACGGTGTGATCGTGGGGCTCATGGCGGCACGGATGGTCGACGTCCCTCCCACACCACCCGGGATTCCCGTTGTGATCGTCAACGGCAGCACTCCGAATGCTCTCCCCAGCGTGCTGCCGGACGAATACGCCGCAGGCCACCGCGTGGCTGCCTCGCTGCTCGATGCAGGGCACACCCGCATCGGCTTCGTCGGCGACCTCCCGAAGGTCGCTGCGGACCCGCGGCAGTCGGTCACGATCTCACGGCGCCTTGCCGGCATCCGGGACGAGTTCTCCCGACGCGACCTGCGGCTGAACGAGTCCGAGGTTGAGGACTGGCACCCAGCCATCGGCTTTGCAACGGTGAATCGAATGTTGGATGCCGACCCCGGTCTCACCGCGTTCATCGCTGCAACAGATGGCGTCGCCTTCGGCATCTACCAAGCGATCGCCGAGCGCGGATTGCGGGTTCCAGACGACATCTCCGTCGTTTCCTTCGACGACGAGGAGCTCGCCTCGCTGGTGCGCCCCGGCCTCACTACCGCGCGCCTTCCGTACGAGCAGATGGCGCGAATCGGCGTGGAGATGCTCCTCGGCGTGCGTGACTTTGCTCACGAGCTCGTGCCGATGCCCCTCATCGTGCGGGAGTCGATCGCCGCCCGCTGAGAGTCGGAGGCTTACGAAGTGGGAAGCGCTCACGTCAGCGCGAGGAGCTCCCTGGCATGACTGAGGGCGGCTTCGGAATCGGGCAGCCCGGACAGCAGACGCGCCATCTCCGCCTCACGCTCAGCCCCGTCCAGGCGCCGCACGCTGGAGGCTGTGACCGCGCCGTCGCTGGCCTTCACGACAGTGAGATGGTTGTTGGCGAAAGCCGCCACCTGAGCGAGGTGGGTGACCGCGATCACCTGGGAGGTCTCGGCGAGCCGCGCCAGCCGCCGCCCGACCTCGATCGCCGCAGCTCCGCCGATACCGGCATCCACCTCGTCGAAAACGAAAGTCGGCACGGCATCCATTCCAGCGATGACCACCTCGATCGCGAGCATCACGCGCGAAAGCTCGCCGCCAGACGCGCCTTTCGCAACCGGACGGGGGTCGACCCCTGGGTGCGGAGCGAGCAGGATCGCCACATCGTCTCGTCCGCACGCGCTCTCGGCGCCTGCCGTGACGATGACCTCAAGCCTCGCCTCAGGCATCGCCAACGCTCGAAGTTCCTCGGTGACAGCCGCTCCGAGGCGGGCTGCTGCCTCAATTCGAACCGTAGTCAGCGTCGCGGCCCGCGCATCGAGCGCAGTCCTCGCCGCTTCGCGCTCTCGCTCGAGTCGCTCAAGCCGTTCATCGTCGTCGTCCAACTCCGCAAGCCTCAGGGCTCCGTTCTGCCACAGCTCCAGCGCATCATCGAGTGAGCCGTGAGCGCGCACCAGCACAGCAAGCGCTGCCCTCCGCTCTTCGACTGCGGCAAGCTCATTCGGACCTGACTCGTCGAGATCAGCGAGATAACCCGATAAGCGACCGGCGATGTCGGCGACCCGATAACCGATATCGGCAAGTGCCTGGGCGATCTCTGCGAGCTCGGCGTCGGCGATCCTCTCCAATACCCGGCGCGCCTCCCCGATCAGACCCGACACGTCGGGCTCCCCGTCGTCATTCGACAGAGCGGCATGAGCGACGGATGCCGCGAGCCGCAGCTCTTCGGCGTTCGCAAGCCGCTCGGCGCGAACCGCGAGCTCGTCGTCTTCTCCTGCGTGGGGCGACGTAGCCTCGATCAACGCCAGCGCCTCTCGCAGACGCGAGGCCTCATCCGCGCGCCGATCCCGGTTCTCGCTGATGTCAGAAATCTCGGCGTCGAGCGCCCGCCAGCGCGCGAACGCCTCAGAATATGCCGCCAGTGCCGTGGCGATCGGCGCGCCACCAAAGCGGTCGAGCGCGTCGCGCTGCGCCGCTGCCGACTTCAGCCGCAACTGCTCAGACTGACCGTGCACGACGACGAGCTCGTCGGCGAGGGCCGACAGAACACTGGCCGGCGCCGCCCTCCCGCCGACGCTCGCCCGGCTGCGCCCTTCGGCGCTGAGCGTGCGCGAGACATACAGCTCAGCGGTTCCGGCTCCCGCCGGCTCAAGGTCTCCTCCGGCATCCGCAACGATCTCGGCCACCGCTCCCTGCTCGGGAACTATCCAGACCCCGGCCACCGATGCCTGCGAGGCACCCGCACGAACGGCGCCGGAGTCGGCGCGCTGACCGAGCAGAAGTCCGAGACCCGTGACCACCATCGTCTTGCCCGCGCCCGTCTCGCCGGTGATGGCGGTGAACCCCGGCCCGAGCGGCAGAACAGCGTCGGCGATGACGCCGAGCTGCTGCATCCGCATCTCTTCGATCACGACTGCGAGCCCTCGGTCTGACCACGCCATCCGGCAACAGGCAGCTGGAATTTCCGTACCAGCCGATTCGTGAACTCCGCCTGATGAAGGCGCGCGAGACGTACCGGACGCGAGGATCGCCGCACCACGACGCGCGCGCCGGGTGGCAGATCATGCGAGCGGCGCCCGTCGCACCAAAGAATGCCAGAACCGGACGTCCCCTCAAGCATTTCGATTGCCACCGCCGCATCGGGACTGACGACGAGCGGCTTCGCGAACAGTGCATGCGCAGATAGTGGGACGACAGAGATCGCCTCAACACCGGGCCAGATCACCGGTCCTCCCGCAGAGAAGTTGTAGGCAGTCGAGCCAGTGGGCGTTGACACCACCATGCCGTCGCATCCGAAACTCGATAACGGCAGACCGTCGATCTCCAGCACGACTTCGATCATGCGTTCCCGGCTCGCCTTCTCGACGGTGGCCTCGTTGAGCGCCCACGTCTCGTAAATAACCGCACCTTCGGCGTCCTTGACACGCACCGACAGGGCGAGCCGCTCTTCGACCCCATAGTCACGGGCGATGACGCGTCGCATGGCATCGTCCATATCGTCACGATCGATTTCAGCGAGAAACCCCACATGACCCATATTGATGCCGAGCACTGGCGCATCGCAGCCTCGAACGAGCTCGGCGGCGCGGAGAATCGTGCCGTCCCCGCCGAGCACCACGGCGAGCTCTAGTTCTGCCTGCCTGATGTTCTCCCCGAGCACGTCGACATCGGCGAACAGCGGATCTACGGCGGTCAAGTCGACGCTGTCCTCCGCGGGGAGCACCGGGTGAGCGCCCGCCCCACGAAGTGCTTCGACCACACGGTGAGCAGCCCAGACGGTGTCTTCACGGCCCGCATGGGCGACGACCAGGATGTTGCGCTCGTTCATCGGCTCCCTGCCAGTGCGTTGATGCGATCCGACCATTCTGACGGATCGCTGCCGCGCCCGGGCGCGATATGGACGAGATACTCGGCGTTACCGTGCGTACCCAGGATGGGCGATGGAAGGATGCCGAGCATCCCCAGACCCGCGTCCCAGGCGCTCCAGACGGTGCGGGACACAGCATCCGCTCTGGTCGCGGGATCCGTCACGAGACCGCCTCGGACCGCAGTGCGCCCGACTTCGAACTGCGGTTTCACGAGCAGTACGACGTCAGCGCAGGATGCAGCGACGGCTGCAATCGCGGGCAGGACGAGTTCGAGCGAGATGAACGAGAGGTCCCCGACGACGAGATCGGGCTGAGCGGGCTCCCCCGTCGCGGCTTCGAGGTTCTCGGGGGTCATATGACGAACGTTGTAGCCTTCGACAGCCACCACCCCCTGGTCGAGGGCGACAGCGTCAGCCAGCTGCCCATGACCAACATCGACCGCGAGAACCTTACGGGCACCTCGTTCGCGCAGCACTTGCGTGAATCCACCAGTGGAAACCCCCATGTCGAGGGCGAGGCGACCTTGGACGGAAATACCGAAGCCATCGAGAGCAGCGATGAGCTTGTGCGCCGCTCGTCCGACATAGTGGTCGGCTCCGGCGACTGTGATCTCGGTGGAGTCGTCGATCGGCGTCGATGCCTTCACCGCCGGGCGACCGTTAACGCTGACGAGTCCTTCAGCGATGAGAGTGGTCGCATGAGAGCGCGAGCGCGCGAGACCTCGCGCTGCGAGTGCGGCGTCGAGACGCGTCATCGCGACGCCGCGGACTCGCGTTGTTCAAGCCTGGCACCGCTTTCCAGACGGCGGGAAAGCTCATCGTGCAGAGCCGAATAGGCCGCAGCCCGATCAGCGAGAGGCTGACTCTCGATCAGGCGCAGGCGGCTCCACAGGCCGTCGGTCGGCGCGTTCGTCGTCTCTTCGCTCACACGACTACTGTACGCGCGGTCGCTGACGTGCTCGTGTCCGCCACGTCACGGCCTGTGGAAAGGATCTTCGTACAGGCGCTCGGGAACGCGAAGGACGAACACTGGCGTCCCCGACGCCCAGATCGCTGCCGCACCCGCGCGAAGCAGATCGATCTGCGAGTGTCCCTCAGCGACGATCTCGACGTCGCCGCCGACGACGCGGACGCCGGCTCGGTTCACCCAGTACGTGCCGTCTTTCTGACTCGCTGCAGGGTACGGCTCGTGCAAATCGCGCAGATCGCTGAGAATGTAGGTCGGCCGAGAGCCCTCAGGCGCGGCGAGCACGTGCTTTGGGCGGTCGATACCCGTCAGGACGAGCGCGGACTCAATACCTGAGCGCACGGCTCCGAGGATGTCTGTGTCAAGACGGTCGCCGATGAACAGCGCCCTCTTCGCATCGAAACGCGCCTTTGCCTCCTCGAAGATCGGCACCTCTGGCTTACCTGCAACGGTAGCCAGTCGGCCGATCGCCGTGTGCACAGCAGAGACAAGGGTGCCGTTTCCTGGGGCGACTCCGCGTTCGCGCGGGATCGTCCAGTCGGTGTTGGTCGCGATCCAGGGAATCCCGCCTTCGTCTTCGGGGAGCTTCAGCGCGAATGCCGCCTCTGCGAGATCCGTCCACGCCACCTCTGGTGCAAAGCCCTGGACCACTGCAGCCGGCGAATCCTCAGCGCTGCGCGTCGGCGTGTACCCGGCCTTGTGCAACTCATCGACCAAGCCGGCACCACCGACCACGAGGATCGTCGCGGGGGCTGGTACGAGTTGTGCAAGCAGGCGCATTGCCGCTTGGGGGCTGGTGACAACATCGGATGCTGCAACGCTGAGTCCGAGGCTGGTGAGGTGCTCCGCCACGGAGGCATCGGTTCGGGAGGCGTTGTTGGTGATGTACCCGACGCGGGCCGTCTTCGCGGCCGCGTTCAGGCTCTCGATCGCATAGGGCAATGCACCGGGCCCCGCATACACCACACCGTCAAGGTCGGCCAGGACAGTGTCGATGCCGTCGAGCGGTGTGGGCGACTGGGTCTTCTTGGAGAAGATCCCCATCACTCCCCCTCAGAGGCTGCGGGCTCGTCCTCGAGGAGACCGTCTTCAACGAAAATCTCTTCATCGCCCGCCTCGTCGATGCCGAGGGCTGCGGCCGCGACATCAGCTCGACCCGCCCAGAACTCAGCTTCCTCGGTGCGTCCGAGATCCTCGAGCACGGCAGCACGCGCGGCGAACAGCGCGGGACTCCACTCGAATGCGAGGTCAGGATCGAGCTCGGGAATCTCCAACTCACCGAGAGCGAGTTCGAGATCACCCTGGTCGAGACGAGCGCCCGACATCGCGATAGCGAGAGCCACACGCACGGCGGTGGGCAGCGTCGACTTGTCAACCGCGCGGCCCGATTCCAAGGCGCGATCGGGGCGACCGACGCCGCGCTCACTGTCGACCATGAGCGCGATCTGGTCGTCTTTGCCTGAGATACGACGGTAGGTACGCAGTTCACGCAACGCGAGGGCGAAATCGCCCGTCGCATAGGCGGTGATGCCCAGCGTTTCACGGACGATCGCGATACGACCTGCGCTGCGGGATGCCGCGAGGGCATGCTCATGTGCAAGCGCCGGGTTCTCATCAATCAGCCGCGACGCCATCGCGAGGTGGCGGGCCACTCGGTCAGCGTTCTCTTTGCTCAGCGTCTTCAGCTCGTTTCGGGCAGACGCATGCAGGTCCCTGGCCGTGACCTCGTCGGGCACGTGTGGGTCGTTGTGACGCGGGCGATCTCCGCCGGAGGTGAAGGAGCGCTCACGACCGGAACCCCCGCGCTGCGGGAAGGAGCGACGGTTCCGGTCACCGTCGCCGACGCGACTCGGTGCGCGGTCTGAGCGCGCGTATCCACCATCGCGACGCGGGGCGCCACCGTCACGACGCAGGGCGCCACCGTCACGACGCGGGGCGCCACCCTCACGACGCGGGGCGCCACCCTCACGACGCGGG